>NZ_SKFB01000039.1:0-29042 GCF_004344885.1 Lysobacter sp. N42 | reverse complement strand
CGCGCCGCCCGGTGCGGCCGCGGCCCGCGCCGCCGCGAGGATGCGCGCGTCCAGCGCCGCCGACGGGCCGCCGCCGGCGTCGTCCGCCGCCAGCCGCGCGGCCAGCGCCCGTTCCTCGGGACTGAGCGCGTCGTCGTCGAAGGGCGGTCGGGCGGTCATGGGCGGAGTCTCGCGCGCAGTTTGTCCATCGCGTATCGAAGGCGCGACTTCACGGTCTCGCGGCCGGCACCGGTGATCTCGCCAATCTGCTCCAGGGTGAGCTCCTGCTCCAGCCGCAGCAGCACGACCTCGCGCTGCTCGTCGGGCAACTCGTCCAGCGCCCGCTGCAGGCGGCGTCGCTGCTCGAAGTCACTCAACGTCCGTTCGGGCGTTTCGGGGTCGGGGATGGCCTCCAGCCGCAGCTCCGCGTCGGCCGGCGCGGCGGGGCGATGGCGCGCGGCGCGCCAGTGGTCGGCCACGCGATTGTGGGCGATGCGGTAGAGCCAGGTGCTGAATGCGGCCTCGGGGCGCCAGCCGCCGCGTGCGGCGATCACCTTCTGCCAGACGTCCTGGAACAGCTCGTCGGCCAGCGCCGGATCGCGCAGCTGCCGGCGCAGGAAGCGGTGGAGCGGGCCCTTGTGGCGGCCGTAGAGTGCCTCGAACGCGGACAGGTCGCCGGCTGCCCAGTCCAGCATCAGCATCTCGTCGGTGCGGGGGGCGGGGCCATCCATCGCCGGCAGGGTACGCAGCCGATCCTGCCGGGTACAGAGCGGCCGTCGCGCCCACCGTTCCCTGGCGGGCCCGATCACGTATTCTCCGGGCGGGCAACAGGGGATTTCCCGAGTGCATACACCCGAGCCGCCCGAGGGCGCACAGCGAGGCATGTTGCGGCGCGATCTCGTCGCTGCCCTGGCTTGCGGCCTTCCCGTCGGCGCCGAGCTTGTCGCCTGCTGGCGCGACCGGCTGGGCACCGGCGAGGCGGCTTCGCCCGGCGCGGGCGGCGACCTGGGCGAACTCGCCACCCGGCTTCTCGGGTTCCACGCGCCGCTTCCGGCCGGGCCCGAGCTGATCGCCGAGAGCTGGCCGCTGCCGCAGGGGCGGCGCGCCGCCGTCGTGGCCCGCCTGGCATCGCCCGTCTCCCGCGAGGTGCGCGCGACCTGGGCCGAGATGGCCCGCGGGCTGCTCGCGGCCCACATCGAGGCCGAGGCCGCGCACCGCCGCGCGGAGTCGCTGGAGAAGAGCGAGCGGCTCCAGCAGGCGCTGTACGAGATCGCCGATCTCGCCGGCTCCGATCTGGAGCTGCCCGACATGCTGCGCATGGTCCACCACGTGATCGGTGGGCTGATGTACGCGGCCAACTTCTACATCGTGCTGTACGACCCCGAGCGCGACACGCTGCGCTTCCTGTACTTCGCCGACGAGCGCGATCCGTGGCAGCCCGACGTCACGCTCGACATGCCCGTTGCGGACCTGCCCAACAGCCTGACGGTGGCGCTGCTCAAGAAGGGCGAGGCCGTGCGCGGCACGTCGGAGGACGTGAGGCGGCGGCTGGGCGTGCCGCGCGACCCGTCGCACGGCCCCGACAGCGACGACTGGCTGGGCGTGCCCATGCGCCGGGACGACCGCGTCTGCGGCGCGATCGTGGTGCAGAGCTACGATCGCGCGAACGTGTACGGCGAGGAAGAGCGGGCGCTGCTGGATTTCATCGCCCAGCACATCCTCACCGCACTCGACCGCCACTTCGTCCGCGAGGACCTCGAGCGCCGCGTCGCCGAGCGCACCCGCGCGCTGCAGGAGGCGAACGCCGAGCTGCAGGCGCGGATCGAGGAGTGCGAGCGCGCCGAGGCGCTCCAGCGTGCGCTGCTGCGCATCGCCGACCTGACGATGACCAGCCGCTCGCTGGACGACTTCTACCGCGAGGTCCACGAGATCGTGGGCGGCCTGCTGTACGCGAAGAACTTCTACATCGCGATGATCGCCGACGACGGCGAACACCTGGAGTTCCCGTACTCCATCGACGAGCGCGATGGCCGGCGCCAGAGCCGGCCGCTCGGTTTCGGCCTCACCGAGTACGTGCTCACGCAGAAGCGCCCGCTGCTGGTCGACCGCGCGCGCATCAACGCGATGATGCACGAGGGCCTGCTGATCAGCCGCGGCTCGCTGGCCCACTGCTGGCTGGGCGTCCCGCTGTACCGCGAGGAGCAGGTCGTCGGCGCCATCGCCGTGCAGAGCTACACGCCGGACGTGAGCTTCGACCACCGCGACCAGGAGCTGCTCACCTTCGTGGCCAACCACATCGGCATCGGCCTGTCGCGCAAGCTCGCGCAGGAGAAGCTGGTGCAGGCGCACTCGGATCTCGAGCAGCGCGTGGAGGCGCGCACCCGCGAGCTGGCGCGCGCCAACCGCGAGCTGCTGGCGCAGATCGGCGAGCGCCTTCGCGCCGAGCAGCGCCTGACCCACCAGGCCCGCCACGACGCGCTCACCGGCCTGCCCAATCGCAGCCACCTGCTCGAATGCCTGGGCGAGGCGATCGAGTCCACGCACGATCGCCGGCTGTTCGCGGTGCTGTTCCTCGACCTCGACCGCTTCAAGCTCATCAACGACAGTGCGGGCCATTCGGCCGGCGACGAGCTGCTGATGGAAGCGGCCCGGCGCATCGGCGGCGCCGTCCGTGCGCGCGACATCGTCGCCCGTCTCGGGGGCGACGAGTTCGCGGTGCTGGTGCGGGACCTCGACAGCCTGCACGTCGCCCAGGAACTCGCCGATCGCATCCTCGATGCGCTCGGCGAGCCCTGGTGGGTCGCCGGCCGGGAGGTCTTTCCGTCCGCGAGCATCGGCATCGCGCTCTGGCACCCGCGCTACCGCACGGGCGCGGAGATGCTCCGCGATGCCGATGCGGCCATGTACCGCGCCAAGGCGGCGGGCCGCGGGCGCTGGGCGACCTTCGACGAAGCCATGCGGGAGGAGGCGCTGCGCCTCCTCGACCTGGAGGCCGACCTGCGCCGCGCCATCAACGGCGAGGGCTTCGTCGCCTTCTACCAGCCCATCGTGCGGCTGGCCGACCGCGGCGTGGTGGGCCACGAGGCCCTATTGCGCTGGAGCCATGCCAGCAGCGGCCTGCTCACGCCGGCATCCTTCGTCGGGGTAGGGGAGAACAGCTCGCTGATCGAGGAGGTCGACTGGCTGGTCTACGCGCAGGTGGCCGACCGCATCGCGCACACCGCCGGTGGCTACATCTCCGTCAACGTGTCTCCACGCCATTTCCGCGACGGAGGCTTCGCGGACCGCCTGCTGCGCCTGCTGGACCGGGCGCGGGCAGACCCGCATCGCCTGCGCATCGAGATCACCGAGGGCGCGCTGCTGGACGAGGCGCCGCGCGTGCTGAACATGCTCAGCACGCTGCGCCGCCACGGCGTGCTGGCACAGCTGGACGACTTCGGTACGGGCTTCTCGGCGCTGTCGTACCTGCACCGGTTCCCGATCGAGTGCGTGAAGATCGACCAGAGCTTCATCGCAGGGCTCAGCAGCGATACGCGGCACGAGAGCGAGGCCGTGGTGCGTGCCATCCAGGCGCTGTCGGGCTCGCTGGGCATGCACACGGTCGCCGAGGGCATCGAAAACCTGCAGCAGCAGCAGGTGGTGCGCGAACTGGGCTGCACGCTCGGCCAGGGCTATCTGTACGGGCGGCCCCTGCCGGAACTGGTGGAACACGTGGACCGCGTCGAGCGCCTGGTCGGCTGAGGCACCGCGTGCCGCGGAGCCGGGGTCAGGGGTCGCGGATCACCAGGAGGCGGGTATCGGTCATCTCCTCGATCGCATACCGCACGCCCTCGCGGCCGATGCCCGAGTCCTTGACGCCGCCGTAGGGCATCGCGTCCACGCGCATGCTCGGCACGTCGCCGACGACCACGCCCCCGGCGTCGAGCCGCTCCCAGGCGCGCATGGCATGGTCCAGGCGCGCGGTGAACACGCCGGCCTGCAGGCCGTAGCGGGAGTCGTTCGCGCGGTCGAGCGCGGCGTCGAACGAGTCCACGGTTTCCACCATGGCCACCGGGCCGAAGACCTCCTCGCGGTAGAGCCGGCACTCGCGCGGCACGTCCGCCAGCAGCCACGGCGTTATGAGTGTGCGTTCGCGGCGGCCTTCCACCAGCACGCGCGCGCCGGCGTCGATCGCCTCATGCACCCAGCCCTCGATGCGGTCCGCGGACGCCGTGTCGATGACGGGGCCGATGTCGGTGTCCTCGTCGTGCGGGTTGCCGGCGCGCAGGGAACGCACGCGCTGGACGAGCAGCGGCACCAGCGCGGCGGCGACGTCGCGATGCAGGATGACGCGCTGCACGCTGATGCAGCTCTGCCCGCTCTGGTAGTAGGCGCCGAATGCCAGGCGATGCGCGACGTGTTCCAGCGGACGGCCGGGGTCGGCATCGACGATGCACGCGGCATTGCCGCCCAGCTCGAGCGTGACCTTCTTGCGGCCTGCGCGTGCGCGCAGGTCCCAGCCCACGGGGCCGCCGGTGAAGCTGAGCATCGCGATGCGCGCATCCTCGACCAGCGGCGCGGCGACCGCGGCGTTGCAGGGCAGTACGGAGAACGCGCCCGGCGGAAGGTCGGTCTCGGCCAGGATCCCCGCGATGGCCAGCGCGCCCAGCGGCGTGCGCTCGGAAGGTTTGAGCACGAAGGGACAACCGGCCGCGACGGCCGGCGCGACCTTGTGCGCCACGAGGTTGAGCGGAAAGTTGAAGGGCGTGATGAAGCTGCAGGCACCCACCGGCACGCGCCTGGTCATGCCGCGATAGCCGCGGGCACGCGCTGAGACCTGCAGTTCGATGACCTCGCCGCCGATGCGCGTCGCCTCGCCGGCGCCGATGCGGAAGGTGTCGACCAGCCGGTCGACCTCGCCGCGCGCGTCGCGGATGGGCTTGCCCGCCTCGGTGCACAGCAACTGCGCGAGCTCTTCGCGGCGTTCCAGGAAGCGGCGGACGCAGTGCTCGAGCACGTCGCGTCGCGCATAGGGCGCCAGGGCGGCCATGGCGTCGCGCGCATCGTGCGCCGCGGCGATCGCGCGCTCGACGGTGTCCGCATCCGCCGCGTTCACCACGGCGGCGCGTTCGCCGGACCAGGTGTCGAACACCTCCAGCGTGGCGCCCGTCGCCTGCGGCCGGCCGGCGAGGTAGAGCGGGCGCGGCGCCGTCATGGCGCGGCCTCGGCAGGCAGCGCGCCTTCCACGCGCAGCACCAGCTCGCCGTCGGCCAGGCGCGCGGCCACGCGCTCGCCCGGCCGCGCGTCGTCGACGCGACGCACCACGCGGCCGTCCTCGTGGCGCAGGATCGAGTATCCGCGCGCGACCGTGGCCAGCGGGCTGATCGCTTCCAGCGAGCGGGCCAGCCCGCGCAGCTGCAGCGCGTGGTGCGCCAGCCGCCGTGCGATGGCGGCCTGGGGACGGTTCGACAGGGCCGCCAGGCGCTCGCGCAGCCGTTGCAGGCGCCGTGCGGGATGGCGCGCGCGCAGCACGGCGTCGGCATGGCGAAGGCGCGCGCGCTCGCGTTCGAGGCGGCGCTGCCAGGCGGCGTCCAGGCGCCGGAACGCCTCGGCCTGCCGGCGGCAGAGCATCTGCACATGGGCCTGCGGCCGCAGCGCGTGCAATTTGAGGGCGGCGCGGTCGGCGCGCTGCATGGCCGCGCGCAGCCGGTGCGCCTGCACGCCGTGCAGGCGTCGCTGCAGCGCCGCCAGGCGGCGTGCGAGGTCCTCGCGGTGGGGCACCAGCAGCTCGGCGGCGACCGACGGGGTGGGCGCCCGCAGGTCGGCGGCGAATTCGGCCAGGCAGAAGTCGGTCTCATGGCCGACAGCGCAGACCACCGGCACCGGGCTGGCCGCCACCGCGCGGGCCACGACCTCCTCGTTGAAGGACCACAGGTCCTCCAGCGAGCCGCCACCGCGCGTGAGCATCAGTGCGTCGTAGCGGCCGCTGGCGCCGGCGCGCTGCAGCATGTCGACGATCTGCGCGGCCGCGCCCGCGCCCTGCACCTGCACCGGCAACACGTCCACTTCCAGCAGCGGGAAGCGGCGGGCCAGCACGCTGAGCACGTCGCGGATGGCCGCGCCGGTGGGCGAGGTGACCACGCCGATGCGCGTCGGGAAGGCCGGCAGGGGCCGCTTGCGCTCGGGGTCGAACAGGCCTTCGGCGGCCAGCCGTGCCTTGAGCTCGTCGAAGGCGCGGCGCAGCGCGCCTTCGCCGGCTTCCTCCATGTGGTCGAGCACCAGCTGGTACTCGCCGCGCGCCTCGTACAGCGTCAGGCGGCCGCGCCCGAGCACGCGCAGCCCCTCGCGGGGCGCAAAGCGCAGCCAGCTGCTCTTGGGCTTGAACATCGCGCAGCGGATCTGCGCGCGGGCGTCCTTGATCGTGAAGTACAGGTGCCCCGACGCCGGCCGCGAGACGCTGCCCAGCTCGCCTTCGATCCAGACCGAACCGAACGTGCTCTCCAGCATGTCGCGCGCCAGCGTGTTGAGCTGGCTGGGCGAGAACACGGGGGTGGTGCGTTCGGCGGTGTCCATGCGCGGTGGATGCGGGCGGCCGGCCACGTTAGCGCCGGCGGCGGCGAAGGGAAAGCGAAGGCGGCCGGGGACGTCGATTCAGCGCCAGCCCGTAGAATCGGCGGCATGAACGCCCAGCTCGACACCGCCCGCCCGCCCGCCGAACCGCCCTTCGGGCCGCAACCCCGGCGCCTGACGCGCGGGGTGGTCATCGGTGGCGTGCAGGTGGGTGGCGGCGCACCGGTGGTCGTGCAGTCGATGACCAATACCGACACCGCCGACGTGCAGTCCACCACCCGGCAGGTGGCGGAGCTCTGGCGTGCCGGCAGCGAGCTGGTGCGCATCACGGTGAACAATCCCGAGGCCGCCGCCGCCGTGCCGCGCATCCGCGACCGCCTGGCGATGATGGGCATCGAGGTGCCGCTGATCGGCGACTTCCACTACAACGGCCACCAGCTGCTGGCCGGCGAGCCGGCCTGCGCCGAGGCGCTGGCCAAGTACCGCATCAACCCGGGCAACGTCGGCTTCGGAAAGAAGAAGGACCTGCAGTTCGCGCAGCTGATCGAGTTCGCCATCCGCTACGGCAAGCCGGTGCGGATCGGCGCGAACTGGGGCTCGCTGGACCAGGCGCTGGCGGCCACGCTGATGGACGAGAACGCCCGGCGCGCGGTGCCCTGGGATGCCGGGCGCGTGCTGCGCGAGGCGCTGATCCGCAGCGCGCTGGATTCGGCCGACCGCGCCGTCGAGCTCGGCCTGCCGGCCGAGCGCATCGTGCTGAGCGCGAAGGTCAGCGGCGTGCAGGAGCTCATCGCCGTCTACCGGGAGCTGGCCACGCGCGGCGACTACGCGCTGCACCTGGGCCTGACCGAGGCGGGCATCGGCAGCAAGGGCATCGTCGCCTCCAGCGCGGCGCTGGGCGTGCTGCTGCAGGAAGGCATCGGCGACACCATCCGCATCTCGCTCACGCCCGAGCCGGGCGCGTCGCGCACGCAGGAAGTCATCGTCGCCCAGGAGCTGCTGCAGACCATGGGCCTGCGCGCCTTCACGCCGATGGTCACCGCCTGCCCCGGCTGCGGCCGCACCACCAGCACGTTCTTCCAGGAACTCGCCCAGACCGTGCAGGAGCACGTGCGCGCGAAGATGCCCGAGTGGAAGGTCACGCACCCCGGCGCGGAGAACCTCACGCTCGCGGTGATGGGCTGCGTGGTGAACGGCCCGGGCGAATCGCGCCACGCCAACATCGGCATCTCGCTCCCGGGCACCGGCGAAGCCCCCGCCGCGCCGGTGTTCGAGGACGGCGAGAAGACGGTGACGCTGCGCGGCGAGAACATCGCGCAGGAGTTCGTCGCGCTGATCGACGCCTACGTCGAACGGCACTATGGCGCCGGGCGCGCGGCCTGAAGCCGTCGTCGCCGGCCGCGTGTCCGCCGGCATCGTCCAGGCGCTGCGCCTGCTCGGGCGCAGCGGGCCGGCGCTGGTCCTCGTCTTCGCGTGCATCGCGCTGTCACTGTGGGCCTTCGGCGAGCTCGCCGAGGACGTGCTGGAGGGCGAGCCCTTCGCTGCCGACATCCCGCTGATGCGTCTGGCACACGCGGCCTCCGGGCCGGGCCTCGACACGGCGTTCCTGGTCCTGTCCGCGCTCGGCTTCGCCTGGGGCGTGGTGCCGGCCGACATCCTGCTCACCCTGGGCCTGGTCCTGCGGCGGCGCTGGGCCGATGCCGCCTTCGTCGCCGTCGCCACCGCGGGCTCCGGCCTGCTCAACCTGGTCGCCAAGCACTCCTTCCAGCGCCAGCGGCCGGCGCTGTGGGATTCCATCGCGCCGGAGCCGACCTACAGCTTCCCGAGCGCCCATGCCATGGGCTCGGCCACGCTGGCCTGCGTGCTGGTCGTACTGTGCTGGCCGACGCGGGCGCGCTGGCCGGTGCTCGCGGCGGCGGTGCTGTTCGTGCTCGGGGTGGGCGCCTCGCGCGTCTACCTCGGCGTCCACTATCCCTCCGACATCGCCGCCGGCTGGGCGGCGGCGCTGGCCTGGACGCTCGGCGTCCACCTGGCCATGCGCGGTGGCCTGCACCTGCACCGCCGCAGGCTGCGACGGGACGGCTGACGCCTACTCGCCGGGCTTGGCGCCCTCCACCGGGGCCTGCGTGGCCGCCCGCCGCGCCAGCTGTGCCTCGCGGTGTGCGATGTAGGCGTTCGCGCCGAAGATGACGAGTGCGCCGGTGAGCGTCCAGCGGTCCGGCGCCTCGTCGAACAGCAGCCAGCCCGCCACCGCCACCACCGGCAGCTGCATGAAGCTGATCGGCGTGAGCGCGGACACGTCGCCGAGCTTGAGCGCGCGCGTCCACAGCATGTGCCCGCCGGTGCCCAGCAGCCCCGCGGCCGCGACCCACAGCCAGGTGATCCCGCGGGGCCATTCCCAGACGGTCAGCGCCGGAAGCAGCGACATCGGCACCCACAGCATCGTCGTCCACAACACGATGCGGTCGGCCGGTTCCAGCGCGGAGAGCTGCTTGATCTGGATGGAGACGATGCCGCTCATCACCGCGGCCGTCAGCGCCACCAGCGAGGCGAAGCTGAAACCTTCCGTGCCCGGCCGCACGATGATCAGCACGCCGATGAAGCCGGCCACGACCGCCGCCCAGCGTCGCGCGCGTACCTGTTCGCCGAGCAGCCAGACGGCGAGCACGGTGACGAACAGCGGGGTCGAATACGAGAGCGACACCGCCTGCGCCAGCGGCAGGTGCGCGATCGCCCAGAAGCCGCAGAGCATCGAGACCACGCCGACCAGGCAACGCACCACGTACCGCGGAAGGTGCTGCGTGCGAAGCAGGCCGGGCCCGTGCCGCACGAGCAGCGGCAGCGCGGCCACGACGCCGAACAGGTTGCGGAAGAAGGCGATCTCGAACGCGTGCAGCGTCTGCGATGCGAGCCGGATCGCCACGGCCATGAGGCCGAAGAAGACCGTGCTCGCCAGCATCAGAAGCGCAGCGCGCAGCACGGTGCCGTGCGGGGATGGGCTCGTCATGGACCCGCATGCTGCCGCGGTGTGCGGCAGCCGTGGGTGATGCCGGGCACGATGCCGGCCGGGGCGGCATCGCCAGCGGCCCGCGGGGCGCATGGAACGGGGCTCATGCCTCCGTCGGCCACGTCGCGCCCACCAGCCGGGGCTCCGGCTCCAGCGCCACGCCGAAGGCCGCGCGCACGGCACCGGCCACGCGACATGCGAAGTCCAGCAGCTGGCGGCCCGTGGCATCGCCGTGGTTGACCAGCACCAGCGCGTGCGAGGCGGCGATGCCCGCATCGCCATCGCGCGCACCCTTGAAGCCGAGGCGGTCGATGAGCCAGGCCGCCGAAAGCTTGCGCTGGCCTTCGGCCGCGCGGAACACCGGCATGTCCGGATGCAGCGCCAGCAGCGCATCCGCCTGCGCGGCCGGCACGATCGGATTCTTGAAGAAGCTGCCGGCGTTGCCGATCACGGCAGGGTCCGGCAGCTTGCGGCGCCGGATCGCGATCACCGCCTCGGCCACGTCGCGAGCGCGCGGCGAGACGATGCCGCGCGCGGCCAGCTCCTCGGCGATGCCCGCGTAGCCCAGCACCGGCATGCCGCCGCGGCGCAGGCGGAACTCGACCCCCGTGACGACGAAGCGGTCGGGCGCCTGCTTGAACAGGCTGTCGCGATAGGCGAAGGCGCAGTCGGCCGCCGAAAGGCGCAGCATGCGGCCGGTGGCCGGCTCGAAGGCGTGCACGGCCTCGATGCGCTGGCCGACCTCCACGCCGTAGGCGCCGATGTTCTGGATCGGCGCGGCGCCCACCGTGCCGGGGATCAGTGCGAGGTTCTCCAGCCCGTCCAGCCCCAGCTCCAGGCTGCGCATCACCAGCGCATGCCACTGCACGCCGGCGTCGGCGTAGAGCAGCGCGGTGTCGCCTTCCCCGGCGAGGATGCGCACATCGGTGCCGGTCAGTCGCAGCACCGGCATGGTGGGTGCCTCGACGAAGAGCATGTTGCTGCCGCTGCCGAGCACCAGCGGCGTCGCGCCCCGAAGCGGAGCCGCCGCGAAGGCGGCGGGCAGGGCGTCGGCGCGCTCCGCCTCCACCAGCCAGGGCGCGCGCACGCGCACGCCGAAGGTGTTGAGCGAGGTGAGGTCGGCGTCGCGCCTGATGCGGATGCCGGGGTCGGCCATCGCCGTCATGCCGGCGGCACGTGTCCGCGGCTCGGCGCTTCCTTGCGGCGGCGGATCGCGTCCACGCATTCGCGCACGAGCACCGGCCCGCGGTAGATGAAGCCCGTGTAGCACTGCACCAGGCTCGCGCCCGCGGCCATCTTGGTCACCGCGTCCGCGCCCGAGAGGATGCCACCCACCCCCACCAGCGGAATCGACTCGGGAAGGCGCGTGCGCAGTCGGCGCAGGACGTAGGTGGCCTGCGCCATCAGCGGCGCGCCCGACAGGCCGCCGGCCTCGTCGGCATGCGGGGAATCCTCCACGCCCAGCCGCGACACGGTGGTGTTGGTCGCCACCACGCCGTCCACCTGCAGGTCCGCCAGCACGCGCGCGGCGGCCTCGATGTCCTCGTCCGACAGGTCCGGCGCCACCTTCACCAGCATCGGCACGCGCTTGCCGTGCCGCGCGCCCAGCCGCTCCTGCGCCTCGCGCAGCGTGCCGACCAGCCGGCGCAGTGCCTGTTCCTCCTGCAGCTCGCGCAGGCCCGCCGTATTGGGTGAGGAGATGTTGACGGTGATGTAGTCGGCCAACGGATACACGCGCTCCAGGCAGTGCAGGTAGTCCTCGTGCGCCGACTCGTTGGGCGTGTCCTTGTTCTTGC
The DNA here is from genome assembly GCF_004344885.1 of Lysobacter sp. N42. NCBI lineage: Bacteria > Pseudomonadati > Pseudomonadota > Gammaproteobacteria > Lysobacterales > Lysobacteraceae > Lysobacter > Lysobacter sp. N42. The sequence continues at coordinate 17,711 of NZ_SKFB01000039.1, read as the reverse complement.
CGATGTTGATGCCGAGGATGCCGCGGCGCGGCTTGGCACGCTCGACGTTGCGCACCAGCGCGTCCACGCCGTCGTTGTTGAAGCCCAGGCGGTTGATGAGCGCACGGTACCGCGCGATGCGGAACATGCGCGGCCGCGGATTCCCCGGCTGCGGGCGCGGCGTGGTCGTGCCGATCTCGACGAAGCCGAACCCCAGCCCGAACAGCGCGTCGATGTGGTCGCCGTTCTTGTCCAGCCCTGCAGCCAGGCCGACCGGGTTCGGGAAATCGAGGCCGAGCACCGGGACCGGGAACGGCGAGGCCGCCGGGCGTCGCGCGACCAGGCCCAGCATGCCCGCGCGTTCGAGCACATCGAGCCCGTGCAGCCCGATGCCGTGCGCACGCTCGGCCTCGAGCCGGAACAGCAGGGGACGCAGCAGCCCGTACATCAGTTCGACGCGATCCCGACGAGGCCGAGCAGCACCGCGATGCCTCCGAAGAAGGCGATCGCCAGCAGCACCGCGACGACGAGCGTGGCCAGGTGCAGGTAGCCGAGCACCAGCCCGCCTACCGCCAGCCCGTCACCTGCCAGTGCGCCGCGTGCCGCGCGGATGTCGCGGCACGCCATGTGGCCGCAGGCGATCGCCACCAGGCTGCCGATGACAGGTAGCGCGAACCAGCAGACGATGCCGAACACCAGGCTCGCGATCGCGAGCGTGCTGGTGGGCGTCGTGCCGGCGGCGGGGGCGGCAAGCGGCTGCGGCTCCATTGCGTGGCCTCAGAGGTCGAACTTGATGCCCTGCGCCAGCGGCAGCGCGTCGGAGTAGTTGATCGTATTGGTCTGGCGGCGCATGTAGGCCTTCCACGCGTCGGAGCCCGACTCGCGGCCGCCGCCCGTTTCCTTCTCGCCACCGAAGGCACCGCCGATCTCCGCGCCCGAGGTGCCGATGTTGACGTTGGCGATGCCGCAGTCGCTGCCCGCGGCGGAGAGGAACTGCTCGGCCGCCTTGAGGTTGGTGGTGAAGATCGAGGACGACAGGCCCTGCGGCACGGCGTTCTGCAGCTCGATCGCCTCGTCCAGCGTCGAGTACTTCATGACGTACAGGATGGGCGCGAACGTCTCGTGCTGCACGATGTCGGCATCGTTGGTCAGGCCGGTGACGATCGCCGGCAGCACGAAGTTGCCGGGACGGTCGAGCACGGCCCCACCGGTCTCGACCTTGCCGCCGAGCTGCTTCGCGCGCTCGATGGCGTCGAGGTAGGCCTGCACGCCGTCACGCGAGTTCAGCGGGCCCATCAGGTTGGCCGGGTCGGTCGGATCGCCGATCTTGCCCTCGACCTGCTTGTAGGCCTTGACCAGGCGCGCCAGCACGTCATCGAAGATCGACTCGTGCACGAACAGGCGGCGCGTGGTGGTGCAGCGCTGGCCCGCGGTGCCGACCGCGCCGAACACGATGGCCGGGATCGCGAGCTTCAGGTCGGCAGAAGGTTCAACGATGATCGCGTTGTTGCCGCCCAGCTCCAGCAGCGAGCGGCCCATGCGGCGCGCCACGCGCTCGCCGACCATGCGGCCCACGCGCGTGCTGCCGGTGAACGAGATCAGCGGCACGCGGCGGTCGTCCACGAACTCCTGCGCGAGATCCGAGCCGGCGTCGTTGAACAGGAAGAAGATGTCGGGGAAGCCGCCTTCGCGCAGCGCCTCGTTGCAGATCTTCATGGAGGCCACGGCCGACAGCGGCGTCTTCGGCGAGGGCTTCCAGATCGAGATGTCACCGCAGACGGCGGCGACGAACGAGTTCCACGCCCACACGGCGACCGGGAAGTTGAACGCCGAGATGATCCCGACCAGGCCGATCGGATGCCACTGCTCGTACATGCGGTGGCCGGGACGCTCCGAATGCATGGTCAGGCCGTAGAGCTGGCGCGAGAGGCCGACGGCGAAGTCGCCGATGTCGATCATCTCCTGCACCTCGCCATCGCCCTCGGGCTTGGACTTGCCCATCTCCAGCGCGACCAGCGAGCCCAGCGCGTCCTTGTGGCGGCGCAGGGCCTCGGCGCAGAGGCGGATGGCCTCGCCGCGGCGCGGGGCCGGCGTCGTCCGCCACACCCTGAAGGCCGCCTGCGCGCGCTCGACGATGGTCTCGTAGTCCTCGCGCGAGGACGCCGTCACCCGCGCCAGCAGCGAGCCGTCGGTGGGGCTGACGGACTCGAGCACGCCCGCGTCGCGCGTGGTCGCCCATTCGCCATGGCCGAGGTACGTGCCGGACTCGATATCGCCGAGGCCGAGCGCGGTGAGGACGGGATGGGTCATCGAAAGCTCCTTGAAGACGCGTGCCGCGACCACGGCGACGCCAGTGCATTGGCGAGTCCGCGCGGGTGCGCGGGCTGTTGCAGCGGGATCTGCATGAATGGCGGCCCCGACACGATTCGAACGTGCGACCTTCCCCTTAGGAGGGGGACGCTCTATCCAGCTGAGCTACGGGGCCCCAGGCCGCGGATTTTCGCACGGGAGGCGACCGTGCCGGTAATCACGTTTTCCCGCGGCAGGAGCAGCCGGCCCCCCGCTTGGCAGGAGCACCGCCGGCCCGCTAGACTAGCGCCCGTTACGTGGGGCCATAGCTCAGCTGGGAGAGCGCGTCGTTCGCAATGACGAGGTCGGGAGTTCGATCCTCCCTGGCTCCACCACGATTCCAGACGGCGCCTTCGGGCGCCGTTTCTTTTTTTGCGGTATCCGGGCGACTGCCCGGCCCGTGTCACCCGCGAAGCCGGGCAAGCGCGGCTCGCCCGGCTGCGTCGCGCTTGCCGGGCTACGAGGGGTTCGCCGCCGGGATGAGCGGGGCGAGCACGGGCTCGAGCTGCTCGCGTCGCCAGCCCTGCAGCGTGTCGGGCCAGCGGCCGGTATCGACCAGGGGTTCGAGCATGCGGCGCGAGGCCAGCACGCCATCGGCCAGGCCGAGCTCGGCGGCCCGACGCGAGACGGCATCCTGCAGCGCCTTGATGCGCGCCTTGTCGCGACGCTCGGCAAGCGAGGCGTCCGGTGCCTGCGCCTCGTCGTCCAGCGGCGTCGCCAGTGCGGTCCACACCGCATCGACCAGCTTGCGCGGGCCCTTGGGATGGGCGTTGATCGCCTGCGACAGCGCCTCGCGCGTGGCCGGGGGATTGCGCGCGAGCGAGGCCGCGAGCTCGTTGTCGAGCACCCAGCTTCGCGGCAGGTCGACGCGGCGGGCATGCGCGTCGCGCCAGCGCAGCAAGCGGAGCAGGCGCGCCTGCGCGGCGGCGTCGAGGAACTGCGCGCTGCGCATCGCCAGGTGCGGCCAGGTCTCCGGTGCGTCCTCGATGGCGAGCTCGACGGTGCGCTGCATGTCCGCCTCCAGCCAGGCCTGGCGGCCCAGCCCGGCAAGGCGCTGCGCGAGTGCGTCGTGCATCTCGAACAGGTGGGCGACGTCGTCGGCCGCGTACTCGAGCTGGGAGGGCGACAGCGGGCGGCGCATCCAGTCCGAGCGCGTCTCGCCCTTGGCCAGCGCGACGCCGGTGAGCTCGGCGACCAGCTTCTGGTAGCCCATGCCCGATCCGATGCCGGCCAGCGCCGCGGCGGCCTGGGTGTCGAAAAGCGGGCGCGGCACCTCGCCGCAGGCATGGCGCAGGGCGATCAGGTCCTCGCTGGGGCTGTGCATGATCTTGAGCACGGAGGCGTCCGCGAGCAGCGGCGCGATGGCCTGCGTCATGCCAGGAACCAGCGGGTCGACCAGCAGGATCTCCACGCCGTCGGGCGTCGGCAGCGCGATCTGCACCAGCGCCAGCTTCGGCCAGTAGGTGCGCTCGCGGATGAACTCGGTGTCCAGCCCGATGCGGGCAGGCGGGGTGGACAGCCAGCGCTGCAGCGTGTCGGGGTGGTCGATCCAGTGGGCCAAGACGGGTGCCGGGTTTGCGGGAGCGGGCGACAATAGCCTACTTTCCGTGACCCGGCGGCGAGCCGGCGGATGGAGGATGCGTGCGCGCGAAGACGGGGCGGCTGGCCGCCGCGGCGCTCGCCGCGGCACTGCTGGCGACGGGCTGCGGCGACGATCGCGACGCGCCCGCGCGGCCGCGCGGCGCGCCCACGGTCGTGGTGGGTGATTCGAGCGTCGACGTCGCGACCTGGCGGCCGCCACGCATCGAGGTGACGCCGCAGAACGCGGTCGAACTGGCCGATCGCGCCGACGTGGCGCTGGCCGAGGGCCGGTTCGCGGGCGATGACGGCTCCGCGATCGCGCTGTTCCATGCGCTGCAGGCCCATCCGCCGATGCGCGTGCGCGCGCAAGCCGGGTTGCGCAATGCGGTCACCGGCCTGCTCCAGCAGGCGCGCAGCGACCTCGCCGACATCGACGAGGATCCCGACGCGCTGCGCCGCGTGCACGAGGCCGCGGCCGTGCTGCGGGTGGTCGCGCTGGACCGTCCCGACGTCGAGCGGTTCCTGCAGGCGGTCGATCGCGTCGACGAGGGGCTGCGCTACAGCGCCGAGGGCGAGGCCGCGCTCGCACGGGGCGACATCGGCGAGGGCGGCACGGGCGGGGCGCTGGGCTGGTTCGGGCGCGCCCTGGAGCTACGGGCTACCGATTCGCGTGCGCTGCAGGGGCTGGCAGCCGCGGAGAGCGCGCTCATCCGGAGGGCCGAACAGGCCGCCGCGCGCGACGACTATGCCGCCGCCTCGCGCTGGCTCGATCATGCCCAGGCGCTGCGGCCGCAGGCCGGTACCGTGGCGGCGGCGCGTGCCCGCATCGCCTTCGAGCGCGCGGCGCGCGTGGGGCGCCTGCGCGACCGGGGCATCGCCCTGCTGGCCGAGCGCGACGGGATCGACCAGGCGCGCGCGATCCTCGCGCAGCTGCTGGTGATCGCGCCGCCGGGCGACCCGGCCGCGACGGAGCTGCGCCAGCGCATCGATCTGGCCGTCTACTACGGCCCGTTCCGGCCGGGGCAGGTCTTCACGGATGCCATGGCCGGGGGCGGGCGGGGGCCGCAGATGGTGGTGGTGCCCCGCGGCGTGTTCCGGATGGGCGCGCCGTCGGGCGAACGCGGCAGCAGCGATGCCGAGCGTCCGCAGCGCTCGATCCGCTTCGCGCGCGGCTTCGCCATGGCGCGAACCGAGGTCACCGTCGGCGAGTTCCGCCGGTTCGTCGAGGCCACCGGTTACCGTGCGCGCTCGGTGCGTCGCGGTTACTCGATGGCCTACGACGAGCGCAGCGGCAACTTCGTGCGACGCGGCCGGGTGGACTGGACACGCGACTACCGCGGCCAGCCCGCGCGCGAGGACCTGCCCGTGGTGCACGTCAGCGCCAAGGACGCCGCGGCCTACGCCGAGTGGTTGGCCGAGCGCACGGGGCAGCGCTACCGCCTGCCCAGCGAGGCCGAGTTCGAATACGCCCTGCGCGCGGGCGAGCAGGGGCCCTATCCCTGGGGCGATGGCGCTCCGCCGCCCGGCACGGGCAACTTCACCGGCGAGGGCGACCGCTCGCCCGCCGGGCGCGCCTGGAAGAACGCCTTCCGCGGCTACATCGACGGTGCCTGGGGCCCCGCCCCGGTGGGGCGCTTCCTGCCCGGACGATTCGGCCTTCACGACCTTGGCGGCAATGTCAGCGAATGGGTGGCGGACTGCTGGCATGCCAGCTATCGCCGCGCGCCGCGCGATGCACGCGCCTGGGTCAATCCGGGTTGCAGGCAGCGCACCGTGCGTGGCGGGTCCTGGGCCAGTTCGCCGGAACAGACCCGGTCGGCCTGGCGCATGCAGTTCGACGCCGATACCACGAACGCGCGCATCGGCTTCAGGGTGGTGCGCGACCTCTGACACCCGGGAGTCCCGATGCGCATCGACCCGCTCGGCATGAATCGCACCCCCACCCGACGCCGCGGGTTCGGCCTCGGTGGGATCCGCTGGATCGTCCTCGTCGGCTTCGCGATCTATGCCGCGGTGTCGTGGTTCGGCAGCAAGCAGACCGATCCGCTCACCGGCGAGGATGCCCGCTACGGCGCGACCGCCGAGGAGGAGGTCATGCTCGGCGCGCAGGCCTTCGACCAGGTGCTCGGCGAGGCGCAGGCACAGGGCGCGCTGCTCCCGGCCGACACGCAGGTCAGCCGCCAGATCCGCGAGATCGCCCAGCGGCTCGTCTCGCGCGTGCCGCAGGTGACGGCCGACCTGGCGCAGGCCAATGGCCAGCAGGCGCCCACCGCGCACCAGAACTTCCAGTGGGACGTGGCCGTCATCCAGTCCGACCAGGCCAATGCGTTCTGCCTGCCGGGCGGGAAGATGGCGGTCTATACCGGGCTGATCCCGGTGGCGCAGACCCAGGACGCGATGGCGGTGGTGATGGGCCACGAGATCGCGCACGCGCTGCTGCGCCACGGCTCGCAGCGTATGGCGCAGCAGAAGCTCGTGCAGATGGGGCAGCTCGCGGCCGGCGTGGCGCTGGGTGGCATGGACCCCGGCCAGCAGCAGGCGGTCATGGCGGCGCTCGGAGCCGGCGCGCAGTACGGGTTCATCCTTCCCTACGGCCGCAACCACGAGACGCAGGCCGACCGCGTGGGCCTGATGCTGGCGGCGGCGGCCTGCTACAACCCGCGCGAAGCGATCCCGCTGTGGGAGCGCATGTCGCAGCTCGGCGGCGGCCAGCGCCCGCCCGAGTTCGCGTCCACGCATCCCGACCCGGCCAACCGCATCCAGAACCTGCAGTCGCTGATGCCGCAGGCCGAGGCCTTCTACGCCAAGTACTGCCCCGGCGCGCCCGCCGCGCAGGCCGCCTACTGAAAGCGAAAGGCCGGGATTTCCCGGCCTTTTCCCTGGTACGCGCCCGATGCCGCGGCGTCAGCCTTCCTTGCGTTCCCTGGGCCGGTTCGGCGTGGTGCCCATGCTGCCGGCCAGGTTGTTCTGGAACTCCTTCCAGACCTGCATGTTGCGCTCGGTAAGCTGGTTCATCAGGGCCCACGGGGTCTGGCCCAGCAGGCCACCCATCTGCGTGCGGAACTGCTGCTGCTGGTCGAGGAAGAGCTGCATGGACTTTTCCAGGTAGCTGGCCATGAAGCTCTGCATCGAGTCCCCGTAGAAGCGGATGATCTGGCTGAGCAGTTGCGTGGACAGCAGCGGCTCGCCGTCCTGCTCGTGCTCGGCGATGATCTGCAGCAGCACCTGCCGGGTGAGGTCCTCCCCCGAGCGCGCGTCGCGGACCTCGAACTCCTCGCCCTCGATGATGAGCTGGCGGACGTCCTCGATCGTGATGTAGCTGGAGATCTCGGTGTCGTAGAGCCTGCGGTTCGGGTACTTCTTGATGACGCGCGGAGAAGCCATCTGCAAGGACCGGAAGCGGGATGGATCGAGAATGACGCAGCGCGCAACGTCGCGCAACTTGCCCCGGCACGCGGAGGTCGCGCCCGCCTGACCGCTTCAGCCCGTGCACCCACGCCCCCGGGCCTGGCGCAGGCGCACGGCGGGCCCGGCGTGCCTCTGCGTCCGACCGACCCCCGACCCGCGCCGGTCCCGCCGGGCCTGTGCTACCAGCCCATGTACTGCCCGCCGTTCACCGCGAGGTTGGCGCCCGTGATCCAGGCGGCCTCGTCGGGAACGAAGAACGACACGGCGTAGGCGATCTCCTCGGGATTGCCCAGGCGTCCGGTAGGGATCTGCGCCACGATCTTGCTGCGCACGTCCTCCGGCACCGCCATGACCATGTCCGTGGCGATGTAGCCGGGCGAGACGGTATTGACGGTGATGCCGAACTTCGCGTTCTCCTGCGCCAGCGAAATGGTGAAGCCGTGCATGCCGGCCTTGGCGGCCGCGTAGTTCGCCTGCCCGTACTGGCCCTTCTGGCCGTTGATCGAGCTGATCTGGATGATCCGTCCCCAGCGGCGCTCGCGCATGCCCTCGATCAGCGGCCGGGTGACGTTGAAGACCGAGCCCAGGTTGGTGGCGATGACTTCGTTCCACTGCTGCGCGTTCATCTTGTGGAAGGTGGTGTCGCGGGTGATGCCGGCGTTGTTGACCAGGATGTCGACCGGGCCGAGGGCCTTCTCGATCTCGCGCGCCATGGCCTCGCACTGGCCGGCGTCGGCGACGTCGGCCGGCGTCATGAACACCTCGACGCCGCGGGCGCGCATGCGCTCCTGCCAGGCGCGGGCCTTGGCCTCGTCGCGGTAGTTGGTGGCCACGCGGTGCCCCATCGAGGCCAGGCGTTCGATGATCGAGCTGCCGATGCCACCGGTGCCGCCGGTGACCAGTGCGACGCGACTCTGCATGTACGGTGCTCCTCGGCGCGACCGGCGCCGGCGGCCCGATTCTAGGCATGCCCCCGTGCAGGCGTATGTCGGATTTCCCCGGTGGGGATGCGGGCCGGCTCGAAGGCGTCGACGGCAGCCCCGAGCCAGCGCGCGGGCGTCCGGGCATCCGGTGCGGGATCGACCGCCTGGCCAAGCTGCAGCCAGGCGCGGCGCAGCGCGGGCAGGGGATCGGCGGCATCCACGGGCCAGGCGGCATCGGACTTGGAGAGCTTGCGCCCCGCGGCGTCGGTGACCAGCGGGAGGTGCGCATGGCGGGGCGTGGGCAGGCCGAGGTTGCGCTGCAGCAGGATCTGGCGCGGGGTGGAGTCGAGCAGGTCCGCGCCGCGCACGACGTCGGTGATGCCCTGCAGGGCGTCGTCGACCACGACCGCGAACTGGTAGGCCCACAGGCCGTCCGCCCGGAACAGCACGAAGTCGCCCGCGACGAGGTCCACGCGCTGGCGGACGGGGCCGCGGATGGCGTCGACGAATGCGACGTCCGTGCCCTCGTCCACGCGCAGCCGGATCGCCGGCGCCCGCCCGGGTACCGGGCCGTGGACGCAGGCGCGATGGACGCCGCCGCTCGCGGCGAGGTCGGCCCGGCTGCACCAGCAGTGGAACGCCCTGCCGGATGCGAGCAGCGGCTCGAGCATCCCGCGGTAGACGGCGTCGCGCTCGCTCTGGCGCAGGACGGGCCCGTCAGGCACGAGTCCGAAGGCATGCAGCGCATTCAACTGGCGGTCAGCCGCACCCGGGACTTCGCGCGGCCTGTCCACGTCCTCGATGCGTACGTGCCATTCGCCGCCCGCGCGGCGTGCCAGCAGCCAGCTGCCGAGGGCCGCGAGCAGCGAGCCGGCGTGCAGGTCGCCCGTGGGCGAGGGCGCGAACCGGCCGCGGTAGGCACTCACGCGAGGGCTCCGGCTTGAAAAGCGGCGCAGGCCTCCCCACCTCGGCGGGGAAACATCGAATCCTTCGGAAGGATGGGATCCATGCTCAAGCGAGTCGCGCTATTCGTCGCCACCAACCTTGCGGTGCTCGTGCTGCTGAGCATCGTGATGCGCCTGTTCGGCGTCGATCCTTCCACCAGCGGGGGCCTGCTGGTGATGGCGACGCTGTTCGGCTTCGGTGGCTCCTTCATCTCGCTCATGATGTCGAAGTGGATCGCCAAGCGCAGCACCGGCGCCCACGTGATCGAGCAGCCGCGTGACGAGCTCGAGCGCTGGCTGGTGGAAACCGTGCGCCGCCAGGCGCAGCAGGCGGGCATCGCCATGCCCGAGGTCGCGATCTACGACGCGCCGGAAATCAACGCCTTCGCGACCGGCCCCAGCCGCAACAACTCGCTGGTCGCCGTGTCCACCGGCCTGCTGCGCTCGATGGACCGCGACGAGGCCGAGGCGGTGCTGGCGCACGAGGTCAGCCACGTCGCCAACGGCGACATGGTGACCATGATGCTGGTGCAGGGCGTGCTCAACACCTTCGTGATCGTGCTGGCGCGCGTGGTCGGCCGCATCGTGGACGGCTACCTGTCCGGCAACCGCGAAGGCGAGGGCGGCGGCCTGGGCTACTTCGCGACGGTCATGGTGCTCGACCTGGTCTTCGGCCTGCTCGCCAGCATGATCGTGATGTGGTTCTCGCGCTACCGCGAGTTCCGCGCGGATGCCGGCGGTGCCGCGCTCGCGGGCCGCGACAAGATGATCGCCGCGCTGACGCGGCTGTCGCGCACGTACGGCGAGACGACGCTGCCCAAGACCGTGCAGGCCTTCGGCATCAGCGGCGGCGTCGCGCATGGCCTGCGCCGGCTGTTCATGACGCATCCGCCGCTGGCCGAGCGCATCGAGGTGCTGCGCCGTCTGCCGGCGGAGAATCCGTCGGCGCACGTGCTGACCTGATCCCTGATCCGTACATCCTGCGGGGCGGGCAGCGTTCGCGTTGCCCGCCCATTTTTTGTTTCAGCCACGGATTGACACGGATCGACACGGATCGGGTCACTGCGATCGAGGTGGCCTTGCCTGCGGCGGAGTGGCGTTCCCGCCGCAGACGAGCGCGGATGTGTGCGGAAGGGGTTCTCTGGCCGGCGGTTGATCCCACCGGGAAGCCCTGGGCCCAACCCGTGTCCATCCGTGTCCATCCGTGTCGATCCGTGGCTGAAGCTCCCGCCTCGACCGCGCGCGAACACCCCGTCCGCTTCAGCCCGATCCGCCCCGCTTCCCGGCCGGAACGCGTCTCGCGATCAGGGGAACTCGTAGTCCATGTTCGGGCTCACGCCGGCCAGGAAGAAGCCCTGCGCGTAGTCCACGCCGGCGCTGAAGAGCACGGTCATGCTCTGCGCGTCGCGTACGTGCTCGGCGATGGTGCGCTTGCCGAGCGCGCGCGCCTTGTCGGTGATGTCGCGCAGGCGCTGCTGGTGCTCGGCGCTGGTGCCGAGGTTCTCCATGAAGGTGCGGTCGATCTTCAGGAAGTCGGCGTCGAAATGCGCCAGCAGCTGGAAGGAGTTCAGGCCCGCGCCGAAGTGCTCCAGCCCCACGCGCACGCCCGACAGCGCGGCCCGCGTCTGGAACTCCTGGGCCGCGCGCAGGTTGGTGAAGACCTTGGACTCGGGCAGCTGCACCACCAGCAGCGAGCCGTCCGCGCCGTGCAGCGAGATCTGCTCCTCGATGTGCTTGAGCAGGCTGTCGTCCTGCAGCGAGGCCTCGGTGATCTTGACCAGCAGGGTGGTGCGGCGCCCGGAGCGCAGGCGCTCGCCGATGGTCTGCAGCGCGCGGCCGACGACCCAGCGGTCGATCTCCCACAGCAGCCCGTTCTCCTCGGCGATCTGCAGGAAGGCCAGCGGGGCGACGAGTTCGCCCTGCTCGCCCTTCATGCGCAGGTAGGCCTCGTAGATCTCGCCCGGCTCGCCGTGCAGGCTCACAAGCGGCTGGTAGGCCATGGTGAAGCGGTCGGAGTCGAGTGCGTCGCGGATCCGTTCGACCCAGGCCTGCACGCGCTCTTCCTCGGCGCGGTCGGCCGCGCCCGGGTCGAAGATCTCGACACGGTTGCCGCCCACGCCGGCCGCCGACTGCATGCCCTGGTTGGCCTTGGCCAGCACCGCGGTGACGCTGGCGATCTTCTCGCCGATCTGCACGCCGCCGATGCTGACGGTGGGATTGAGCGAGCGGTTGCCCACCTCGACCACGTGGCCGGCGAAGGCGCTGCGGATGCGATCCGCCAGTGCCTGGGTGGCCTGGTGGTTGTGGCCCCGGGCCAGCGCGGCGAACTGGTGCTCGCCGAAACGCGCCAGCACCACGTCGTCGGCGACGGAGTCACGCAGGCGGCGGGCGCAGGCGGCGATGAGCTCGTCCGCGGCGTCCAGGCCGATGTCCTGCAGCAGGCGCGCGTAGTAGTCCGGCTCGATCAGCAGGAAGCCGTGGCTCGACGAGTTCTGCGCCGCGTCGGCCACCGTGTCTTCCAGCGTGCGCAGGAAGGTCGGGCGGTTGAGCAGCCCCGTGACCTGGTCGCGCTGGCGCAGCTCCTCCACCTCGCGGGCCAGCGCCGGGTCCAGCTCCTGGCGGCGCAGCACCAGCTGCAGGCAGTGCTCGCCCTCGTACATGGCCGGCGTGAATTCCATGACGGCGGGGAACTGGTTGCCGTCCAGCGTGCGCGCCTCGACCTCGACCCGGGGAGGCGGCGGCTCGCCCTTGGAGAGCTGCTTGAGCAGCTGCTTGAACGAATCGACGTGCGCGCCCGCGATCATGTCGAGGATCGACATGCCCTCGACCTCGTCGAAGGACTCGTAGCCGAACATCTCCAGGTAGGCCGAATTGGCCCGGATGTGCATGCCCTCGTGGATGTAGGCGATGGGGTCGCGCGAGGACTCGATCAGCGCGTCGCAGCGGCGCTCGGTCTCGCGCACCTGGAACTCGAGCTTGCGCAGGGCGCGCCGGGCCTCGAGGTCGGCCCATTCCGCCCGTACGGTGCTCACGATGTGGTCCATGCGCCGGCGCAGGACCACGCCGCGCGCGCCGAGCGCCATGGCCTCGAGCACGATCGCCTCGTCGATCTCGTCGACGAGCAGGAGCACCGGCAGGTCCTTGCCGCTCGTGGCCACCTGCTGCAGCACCGCCTCGGCGGGCACGAGGCGCGCATTGCGCGCCACCACGGCCAGGTCGGGCGACTGGTTGGCGATCAGGCCGGCGAGCTGCTCCTCGGCCTCGGGGCGCGAGGGACGCACCGCGATTCCGCTGTTGCGAAGGCCGCTGACGACGGCTTCGGCCGCCTCGACGCTGTCGTCCACGATCAGAAGGCGCAGGGCTGCGTCTTTTCCGAACTGCATTCGGACCTCCCGGGGGATGCGCGTTTATCGCACGAATCCTGCCGTTCGTCATGCGACGAACGGCAGGGGCGTGGGCTGCGGGGCTCAGAGGGGGCGCTTGCCCGGGTCGCCCGCGACCTCGCGCACGAGCCGCGGGACCAGGTAGCCTGACAGCCTCGTCGCGAGGGCCGCGTGCAATGCGCGGGCGGTGGCGTCGGGCACCTCGAAGTGCGCCGCGCCCTGCACGCGGTCGAGCTGGTGCAGGTAGTAGGGCAGCACGCCCGCCGCGAAACCGCGCTCGGAGAGGTCAGCCAGTGCATCGACCGAATCGTTCACGCCGCGCAGCAGCACGGCCTGGTTGAGCAGCGTGGCCCCGGTCGAGCGCAGGCGGGCGAGGGCGGCGTCGACGCCGGCGTCGAACTCGCGGGCGTGGTTGGCGTGCAGCACCACCGTCACCGGCCAGGGAACGGATCCGAGCCAGTCCAGCAGCTCGCCGTCCACGCGCTCGGGCAGCACGACGGGCAGGCGGGTATGGATGCGCAGGCGCCGCAGGTGCCGCACGGCGGACAGGCCGTGCGTGAGATCGGCGAGCTTGGCGGTGGACAGCGACCAGGGGTCGCCGCCGGAGAGGATGACCTCGTCGATGGAGGGATCCGCGGCGACCAGGCCGACCGCCTGTGCCCAGCCGCCCGCCGCGGCGCTCTCGTCGCCGTACGGGAAATGCCGGCGGAAGCAGTAGCGGCAATTGATCGCGCAGCTGCCCGTGGTGACCAGCAGCGCGCGCCCGCGGTACTTGCGGATCACGCCCTGGCCGGCCCGCGCCAGCGAGTCGCCGACGGCATCCAGCGCGAAGCCGGGCATGGGGCGCAGTTCCTCGTCCAGCGGGAGGACCTGCCGCAGCAACGGGTCGCCGGCGTCGCCATGGCGCATGCGTGCCACGAAGCCGCGGGGCACGCGCAGGGCGAACTGCGCGGCCGCGGCCCCGGACATGCCGGTCGCCGCGGCCTCCAGCCCGACCAGCGCGAGCAGTTCGCGCGGATCGCGCACGGCCTCGCGCCAGAGCTGCTGCCAGCGGGGAGCGGCCGCGGGATGCGGCTGGGGAAGGGCTGCGGGTATCATTGCCGGCTGTTCGTCTCGTTCCGCCGGCGCATCGCGCCCGGCGTTCTTCCATTCTAGCGGGCGGCCCGCGCCGGCCCCGCACGATCCAGCGCGCAGGAGCACACATGGCCACCCTCGGCATGAACGACGTCAAGTCCGGGCAGAAGATCCTGGTCAACAACGAGCCGTGCGTCATCACGGAGACCGAGTACGTCAAGCCGGGCAAGGGCCAGGCCTTCACCCGCGTCAAGTACCGCAACATCAAGTCCGGCCGCGTGGTCGAGCTGACCATGAAGGCGACCGACAACCTGGAGGTGGCCGACGTCGTCGACACCGACATGCAGTACCTGTACTCCGACGGCGAGTACTGGCACTTCATGAACCCCGAGTCCTTCGAGCAGGTCCAGGCCGACAAGGCCGGCATGGCCGGCGCGGAAAAGTGGCTCAAGGGCGAGGAGGAGTGCGTGGTGACGCTGTGGAACGGCACGCCCATCTCGGTCCAGCCGCCGAACTTCGTCGAACTCAAGATCGTGGAGACCGACCCGGGCCTGCGCGGCGACACCTCCGGCGGCGGCAAGCCGGCCACCCTGGAAACCGGCGCGGTCGTGCGCGTGCCGCTGTTCGTGAACCAGGACGAGGTGATCAAGGTCGACACCCGCTCCGGGGAGTACGTCAGCCGGGTGAAGTGACGGCCCGACCCGCGCGCGCCACCTGCGCGCACGGCTTTGCCGGACGGTCATCCCCGCGAAAGCGGGGATCCAGTGACTCCCCTGCGTCGGCGGCCTGTCGCCGGCCGCGCCCGAAGCCCGCGCCCGCGGGCTTCGTCGTATCCATCGCCGCGAAACATCCCGGCGCGTACCCTTCGCCATCCGCCCAGCACGAGCCTGACGATGTCCGAGACCACCGAACGCTGCGACGTCCTGATCGAGCCCGGCTGGGTGGTGCCGGTGGTGCCGCACGGCGTCGTGCTCGAGGGCCATGCCGTGGCGCTGCGGGGCGATGCGATCGTCGCGGTGGGGCCGGCCGCCGGGCTTCGCGCCCGCTTCGATGCCGCCGAGGTCGTTTCGCGTCCGCACGCCGCGCTGGTGCCGGGCCTGGTCAACGCCCACACGCACAACCCGATGACGCTGCTGCGCGGCATCGCGGACGACCTGCCGCTGATGGAATGGCTGCAGGGCCACATCTGGCCCGTCGAGGGCGCGGTGATCGGGCCCGACTTCGTGCGTGACGGCGTGACGCTCGCCATCGCCGAGATGCTCCGCGGCGGCACCACCTGCGCCAACGAGAACTATTTCTTCCCCGACGTGCAGGCCGAGACCTACCGGCGCTTCGGCTTCCGCGCGCTGGTGGGCCTGCCCGTCATCGACTTCCCCACCGCATGGGCGACGACGGCGGACGAGTACTTCGCGCGGGCGCAGGACGTCCACGACGCCCTGCGCGGCGACGCCCTGGTGGGCACCGCGATCGCGCCGCATGCGCCGTACACGGTGAGCGATGCCAACTTCGAGCGCGTGCGCGACTTCGCCCGCGGCAACGACGTGCGCGTGCACCTGCACACCCACGAGACGGTGCAGGAGATCCGCGACTCCATCGCGCAGTTCGGCATGCGGCCGCTGGCGCGCCTGGACCGCCTGGGCCTGGTCGACGACCGCCTCATCGCCGTGCACATGACCCAGCTCACGGACGACGAGATCGCGCTGTGCGCCGAGCGCGGCGTCTGCGTCGCGCATTGCCCGGAGTCGAACCTCAAGCTCGCCTCGGGCTTCTGCCCGGTCTGCAGGCTGCAACATGCGGGCGTGACCCTGGGCATCGGCACCGACGGCTGCGCCAGCAACAACGACCTCGACATGATCGGCGAGACGCGCACGGCCGCGCTGCTGGCCAAGGCGGTGGCCGACGACGCCTCGGCCCTGGACGCCGCCAGTGCGCTGCGCGCGGCGACGCTGGGCGGTGCGATCACGCTGGGACTTGGCGACCGCATCGGCTCGATCGAGCCGGGCAAGCAGGCCGACCTCGCACTCGTCGACCTTGGCCTGCTGGAGGCGCAGCCGCTGCACAACGTGATCTCCCAGCTGGTCTACGCCACCGGCCGCCACCAGGTCTGCGACGTCTGGATCGCCGGCCGCCGCAGGCTTCGCGGGCGCGAGCTGGTGGACATGGATCTCCAGGGCATCGTCGCCAACGCGCGGCAGTGGCGCGAGCGCATCCGCGCCGTGCACGCCTGACCGCCACCCCCATCTTCCGGACGCACGCCATGCACGCCACACCTGAGACGTCGAACAACTTCCGGCAGTCCGAACTCGACCGCTTCGGTTCGCTCGCAAGCCGCTGGTGGGATCCGCAGGGCCCGCAGAAGCCCCTGCACGCGCTGAACCCGGTGCGCCTGCGCTACGTCACCGACCGCGTGGCGCTGGATGGCGTGCGCGTGCTCGACGTGGGCTGCGGCGCGGGGCTGCTCAGCGAGGCCATGGCGCAGGCCGGCGCGCGGGTCACCGCCATCGACCTCGCGCCGGAGCTGGTCAAGGTCGCGCGGCTGCACGCGCTGGAAAGCGGCGCGCAGGTCGACTACCGCGTGCAGGCCGTCGAGGACGCGGCGGCGGCCGAGCCGGCGTCGTTCGATGCGGTCACCTGCATGGAGATGATCGAGCACGTGCCCGATCCCGCCGCGGTGATCCGCGCCTGTGCCGAGGCGTTGCGGCCCGGTGGCCGGCTTTTCGTGTCCACGCTCAACCGCACGCCCGCGGCCTTCGCGCTCGCCATCGTCGGGGCCGAGTACATCGCGCGCCTGCTGCCCAAGGGCACGCACCAGTACCGTGATTTCGTGCGGCCGTCCGAACTCGCCGGCTGGTTCCGCGCGGCGGGCCTCGAGCTCGAGGACGTGTCGGGCCTGGCCTACATGCCCTGGCGCAACGCCGCCATGCTCACGCGGCGGACCGACGTCAACTACATCACCTGCGCGCGAAAGCCCGGATGAGCGCGATGCACTTTCCCAGAGCGGTGCTGTTCGACCTCGACGGCACGCTGCTCGACAGCGCGCCGGACATGCTCGCGGCCATCAACGCGATGCGCGAAGCCCGTGGGGCGGAGCCGATGGAGCTCGCCGCCTTGCGGCCCCATGTTTCCAAGGGCGCGCGGGCGATGGTGGCGGCATCGTTTCCCGAGGTCGACGCCTCGACCCGGGAGACATGGATTCCCGAGTTCCTCGACTGCTATCGCGCGGCACTGGGCCGCTTCGGCGGCCCGTTCGAGGGCATCGAGCCCGCGCTTGCGGCGATCGAGCGCGCCGGCAGCCGCTGGGGCATCGTCACCAACAAGCCCGAAGCGCTGGCCGCCGCGCTGATGCCGCTGCTGGGCTGGGAGGAGCGCTGCGCCGTGCTGATCGGCGGCGATTCGCTGCCGGCACGCAAACCCGACCCGCTGCCGCTGCGCGTGGCGGCCGAGCGAATGGGGCTCGACATCGCCGACTGCGTCTACGTGGGCGACGACGAACGCGACATCGTGGCCGCGCGCGCGGCGGGGATGCGCTCGATCGTCGCGCTCTGGGGCTACCGGCTCGACGGCGACGACCCCGAGGCCTGGCAGGCCGACGCGATGCTCGACGAGCCGGCCGATCTCGCGCGTCCCGAGCGATGGGCGACGTGACCGGCTCGCCTCCGGCGGCGCCCATGGACGAGGCCGCGGCCTTCGTCGCGAAGTGGCGCGGTGCATGGCCGGAATGGAGCCTGGTGGAGGGTTTCGTGCCTCCGGGCGAGCGCGAGGTGGGGCCCGCGTGGCAGGCCCTGCAGTTCGAACTGCAGGAAGCGGCCTGGGCTGGCGGTGACGCGCGTCCCGGCGAAGCCAAGCTCGCCTGGTGGGCCGAGGAGCTTTCGGGCTGGGCGCAGGGTCGGCGCCGTCATCCGCTGGGCGCCGTGCTGCAGCGATATCCCGCGCCCTGGACCGCGCTTGCCAACGCCTTGCCGGGGCTCGCCGCCTCGCGGATGCGGCCGGCGACGGCGGGCCATGCCTGGGGCGGAGTGGCCGATGCGGCCGCCGCCGCCGCCGCGGTGGAGGCCGCGCTGCTCGGCGGG
>NZ_SKFB01000038.1:0-29752 GCF_004344885.1 Lysobacter sp. N42 | reverse complement strand
GGCCTCGCGCGGCGCGCTCGCGCAGATCGACCAGGCCGCCAGGCAGTGGCGCCGCCGCCTGCGCGTGGACGCCGCGCCGCCCGCGCACGTTCCCGCGCACGCGCTCGGCGACGTGCTGCTGCACGCCTTCCCCGATCGCATCGCGCACCGGCACGCCAGCGACCCGCTGCGCTACCAGCTCGCCACCGGCCGCACGGTGCGCCTGTCCGACGCCAGCGCGCTGCGCGGCGAGCCCTGGCTGGTCGTCAACGAGCTGCGCGACGAGCCGCGCGACGCGCGCATCCTGCAGGCCGTGCCGCTCGACGAGGCGCGGCTGGAACGCGAGTTCCCGCAGCGCTTCGTCACCGAGGACCGCGTGGTCTGGGACGCCGGCGCGCGCGCGATCGCCGCGGTGCGCGAGCGCCGCTTCGACCGCATCGTGCTCGACGCGCGGCCGTTGCCGCGCCCGGATCCCGCGCGCTATGCCGATGCGCTGGTCGACGCCGTGCGCCAGCTCGGCCTGGACGCCCTGCCCTGGGCCGATGGGCTGCGCCAGTGGCGCGAGCGCGTGCGCTGCCTGCGCGCGTGGATGCCCGAACTCGCCGACGCGCTGCCCGACCTGTCCGACGACGCGCTGCTGGCCACGCTCGAGGCCTGGCTTAAGCCCGCGCTGGCCGGCAGGACGCGGCTGGACGCGCTGTCGGAAACCGACTTCGGCGAAGCGCTGAAATCGCGCCTCGACTGGGCCACGCGCCAGCGCATCGACGCCCTCGCGCCCGTCCGCATCGCCGTGCCCTCGGGCATGGAGCGCGCGATCACCTACGCCACCGACGCCCACGGCGAGCCGGCGTCGCCCGTGCTGGCGGTCAAGCTGCAGGAACTCTTCGGCCTGGCCGACACCCCGCGCATCGCCGACGGCCGCGTGCCGCTGACCCTGCACCTCCTCTCCCCCGCCGGCCGTCCGCTGCAGGTCACCCAGGACCTGCGCGGCTTCTGGGAGCGCACGTATCCGGAGGTGAAGAAGGAAATGAAGGGCCGCTATCCCAAGCACCCCTGGCCGGACGATCCCTGGACCGCCACCGCCACCCATCGTGCCAAGCCGCGGGGCACCTGAGCCGATCGAAGGCAGCCGCCCCGAAATCCCCGCCGTCATGGGGCGGCGACCGCGCAGCAGGGGCGAGCCCTGCGGGGGTGCCGCGCACGCCGGGCGCGCGAGGCCCGCGCGCATCGACGGTCGATGCCCGCCTTCGCCATCCATTCAGCCGCTGGCGCGTGCTCTCACGGCCCATCGACGAAATCCGGCGGAGACTGGCCGTCGGTTTCCCGCAGGACACGGCCCATGAACAAGTTGGATCTGTTGCCCGAACGCGCGCTCGAGATGGCCAGCCACGCGGGCGATGCACTGCGCACGCTCGGCCCGAAGGCCTCCACGCTGCTCAGCACCGGTGCCAAGCTCGGCGCGCTCAAGTCTGGCGCCCGCGTCGGCCTGATGGCCGTCAGGCGCCATCCGGTCGTCGCAGTGGCCACGCTGGCTGGCGCCGGTCTGCTCTGGTATGCCGCCAAGCGCCGCGCCGAGCGCACGCAGGGGGGCGAAGGCCAGGCCATCGAGGGGTCGGCCCGCCGCGTCGACGCGCGTCGCCAGGGCGAGTCGACCGCCGCGACCACCAGCCGCGGTGGCCGTCGCGCTTCCAGCGGGACGCGCACGCGCCGCGCCTCGACGGGCTCGCGCTCGCGCAGCACGACCGAGTCGCGTACCGAGCATTGAGGCGCTGCGGCCGCGCATTGCCGTCAGAGCGGCGGTGAAGCGCGGCCAGGCGATCCATTCACGCCGCACCGGCCGGTGCGGCGTCGCCGCGTGCGCTCAGGCCTGCGGCAGTTCGATCACGAAGCGCGCGCCGCCGCTCTTGCGGTCCTCGTACCAGAGCTGACCGCCGGCGTTCTGCACGAGCTGCTTGGCCAGCGACAGGCCCAGGCCCGACGACAGGCCATCGTCCCCGTCGTGCAGGCGCACGAAGGGCTTGAAGAGCTCGCGCTGCCGCGCGGGCGGAATCCCGGGACCGCGGTCGGACACGACCAGGCGCCAGTAGCCGGGCGCGCCCGGCACGCCGGCCAGGGTCAGCGGTGCGTTCGGCGCGTACTTCATCGCATTGGTCACGAGGTTCTCGCTGACCTGGCGCAGCACGCGCTCGTCGATCGCCACCTGGATGTCATCCGGGGGCAGCTGCACGTCCACCTGGATGCCGTGCGCCTCGAGCTGGAACTCGTAACGCTGCGCCAGCCAGCGCAGCGTGGCGGCAAGGCCCGCGCGCGGGCTGGCCGAATCGGCTTCCTGGCGGCGCCCGCTGTTTTCCAGGTACTGGCGGATGTAGCCCAGCGCGTCCGTGGCGCTCTCGTGGATCATCGACATGTAGCGCGGCACGCGCTCGGGCTTGCAGGCGCCGCTGATGAGCATCTCGCTGGCGAACAGCACCGACGACAGCGGGTTCTTGAGGTCGTGCGCGACCAGGTTCACCAGCTCCTCGCGCTCGCGCGCCACGCGCTCGAGGCGATCGCGGGTGAGCTTGAGGCCCACGTGCGCGGACACACGCGCGAGCAGCTCCTCGGGCAGGAACGGCTTGGTGACGTAGTCGACCGCGCCGGCGTCGAAGGCGCGCAGCAGCAGGTCGCGATCCTGCGCGGCGGTCACGAAGACCACGGGCAGGCTCGGCGGCGCGGCGCCCGCGCGCATCTCCTCCATGACCTGGAAGCCGTCCATGCCCGGCATCATCATGTCGAGCAGGACGAGGTCGGGCGGATCGGACTCGCAGATCTCCAGCGCCTTCGGCCCGTTCTCCGCGGTGACCACCTGGTAACCCTGGCGCGAGAGCAGCATCCCCACGACGCGAAGGTTCGCAGGCTGGTCATCGACCACGAGGATCCGGGCGGGGGTGGCCGAGGAGTTCGGCATTCCCGAAAAGGGCAGTGCGGGGCACGTGAGGTTAACAGGCGCATTCAGGAAATAGAAGGGCGCCTATTCAGTTTTCGTGAACTGTTCACCGCTGCAGCGGCGTGTTCAACGGCGTGCGCGCGGCGGCACGTCATCGACCACGCGCCAGTCACCCGGCGCCAGGTCATCCAGGTGATGCGCGCCGATGGCGATGCGCACCAGCCGCAGCGTCGGCAGGCCCACCGCTGCGGTCATGCGGCGCACCTGCCGGTTGCGGCCCTCGGTGATGGCGATCTCCAGCCAGGCATCGGGCACGGTGAGCCGATGACGCACGGGCGGATCGCGCGGCCAGAGCGGAGGCGGATGGATGCGGCGCACGCTGGCCGGCCGGGTCGGCCCGTCGTTGAGCAGCACGCCGCGGCGCAGTGCATCCAGCTGCATCGGCTGCGGATCGCCCTCCACCTGCACCCAGTAGGTCTTGGGCTGCTTGTGCCGCGGGTCGGTGAGGCGGTGGGCCAGCCGGCCGTCGTCGGTGAGCAGCAACAGCCCCTCGCTGTCGTGGTCCAGGCGCCCTGCGGGGTAGACGCGCGGGGGCAGCCCGAAGCCGGCCAGCGTGGGGCGCGGCGGCGTGCTGCGGTCGGTGAACTGCGTGAGCACGCCATAGGGCTTGTTGAAGGCGATCAGCATGCTCGCAGCGCGCGACGTCGGATGCCGCATCGCGCCACGCGGCGTCCATGCGGCCGCAGGCGCGCAGCGGGCGCGCTCATGGCGCCCGTGCCCGCGCGGGCCGCAGGCCGTCGCGCTGGTTCTGGCGATGCACGTGCAGGGTGGCCGCGAGGTAGAGCACCGCCATGGCCAGCGCGATCGCCACGTTGGCGCGCGCACCCGCCACGGCCTGCAGCGGCGTTGCGAGCGCGATGCTGGCCAGGCCCAGCGCGTGATAGCCCGGCGCGCGGTAGAGCCAGCCATAGGGCAGGAAATGCGCGCCCAGCATGGCCGCCAGCGCGAAGGCCACCAGTGCGGGATCGCGCAGCAGCAGGGCGACCACCAGCGGCGCGCCGAGCAGCTGCCCCGCCGTGATCGCGCCCACCAGGCCGCGGAAGGCGCTGCCACGCGCGGTGAGGTCGCCACCGAACGCGCGGTTGAGCGCCCAGCCGCCCGGATACACCAGGGCGACGCCGACCACGAAGAACGCACCGAGCACGCCCGGCGACAGGCCGGCGAACGCGGACACGCCCGCCATCGCCAGCCAGAACAGCGCCGCCGCGAGCGTCATGCCGACGCCGCGGCGGGTGACGCGCACCAGCTCCCAGCGCGCCGCCCCCAGCGGCGCCTGCCCGGCCCAGTGCGGCGCCGCCTCAGCCACGCGGCTTGACGAAGCGCAGGGTCATGCGGTCGCTCTCGCCGATGGCGCGGTACTTCGCGGCATCCGCGGCGTCGTGGCGGTTGGTGGGCGGCAGCGTCCACACGCCGTTGGGATGGTCCTTCGTGTCGCGCGGATTGGCGTTGATCTCGCTCGAAGCCTCGAGCACGAAGCCGGCCGCCTGCGCCATCGCGACCACCTGCGCCTGTCCGACGTAGCCCGAGCGGTCGGTGGCGGGCAGGTCGCCCCTGGCGCGGTGCTCGACCACGCCCAGTACGCCGCCGGGCCGGAGCACGTCGAAAAAGGCCTTGAACATGGCCTCGGCGTTTCCGGCCATGCGCCAGTTGTGCACGTTGCGGAAGGTCAGCACGACGTCGGCCGAGGCGGGCGCGCCCAGCACCGGCGTCCTGGGGTTGAAGGCCACGACCTGCACGCGGTCGAAGCGGGCCGGATCGGCCGCGAACCTGGCCTCGAGGTCGGCACGCGCCTTGGCGTAGTAGTCGCGGGCGCGCTCGTTGCTCTCGCCCGCGGGATCGATCACCGCCGCCACGTAGCGCCCGTTCTCGCGCAGGTAGGGCGCGAGAATCTCGCTGTACCAGCCGCCGCCGGGCGTGATCTCGATAACGGTCTGGTCCGGGCGCACGCCGAAAAACGACAGCGTTTCCTTCGGATGCCGCCAGGCGTCGCGGGCGCGGTTCTCCGGGCTGCGCCACGCTCCGGCAATGGCCTGGTCGAGCGCGGCACCGGTGGCATGGGTGGCCATCGACGGACCGGCGTCGCCGGTGGAGGCGCAGGCGACGAGGGCGAGGGGCAGCATCAATGCGAGCAGGGAACGGCGCATCGGGAGACTCCGCGGAACGGTGCGACAAGGGTACTGCGGCCGCCCCACGGCCGCCGCGAAGCTGAAACCGCGGCGCAACCTGCGGGGCATCGTCCTGTCATGCGCGGTGCGCAGACTGGGCGCAGTCCAACGCAGGAAGCCGGCCATGCAGACCTTCGTCCTCCACGGGCTGATCGCGCCCGAGCCTTCGATGGGCCAGTGCGCCACCTTCGGCCGCCGTTCGCCGCGCCGCTACGGCTGGCGCGACGTGGCTCCACCGCCCGCCGCTGCCGCGCAGGCCGCTGCGCCCGCCATGGCCGAGCCACCCTGCTGGGTGGACCAGGACTTCGAGGAAACCGTGTTCGAGTGAGGCGTCGGGAGCGGTGGCCGGCGGCGCGGGAGAGCGCCGCCGGCCATGGGCCTCAGGCCCGCAGGCCGTCGATCACCGCATTGAGCGTCGCGCTCGGGCGCATCGCGGCGGCCAGCTTGCGAAGGTCCGGCTTGTAGTAGCCGCCGATGTCCACCGGCCGGCCCTGCACCTCGACCAGCTCGCGCAGGATCGACGCCTCGTTCTCCGTCAGTGCCTTCGCGACCGGCGCGAAGCGCTGGGCGAGCTCGCTGTCGACCGTCTGCGCGGCCAGCGCCTGCGCCCAGTACTGCGCCAGGTAGAAGTGGCTGCCGCGGTTGTCGAGCTCGCCCACCTTGCGCGCCGGCGAGCGGTTGTTGTCGAGGATCTGCGCGTTCGCGCGGTCCAGCGCATCGGCCAGTACCTGCGCGCGCGGGTTGCCGGCGAAGTTCGCCAGGTGCTCGAGCGAGGCCGCCAGCGCCAGGAACTCGCCCAGGGAATCCCAGCGCAGATAGTTCTCCTCGACGAACTGCTGCACGTGCTTGGGCGCGCTGCCGCCGGCGCCCGTCTCGAACAGGCCGCCGCCGGCCATCAGCGGCACGATCGACAGCATCTTCGCGGACGTGCCCAGCTCCATGATCGGGAACAGGTCGGTGAGGTAGTCGCGCAGCACGTTGCCGGTGACCGAGATCGTGTCCTGGCCGGCGCGGATGCGCTGCAGCGACAGCTTCATGGCCTCGACCGGCGGCAGGATGCGGATGTCCAGGCCGTTGGTGTCGTGCTCCTGCAGGTAGCGCTCGACCTTCGCGATCAGTTCGCGGTCGTGCGCGCGCCGGGCATCGAGCCAGAACACCGCCGGCGTGGCCGACAGGCGCGCGCGCTCGACGGCCAGGCGCACCCAGTCGCGGATCGGCGCGTCCTTGGTCTGGCACATGCGGAAGATGTCGCCGGCTTCGACGGGCTGCTCGAGCAGCACGTTGCCGTCGGCATCGACCACGCGCACGCTGCCGGCGGCGTCGAGCTGGAAGGTCTTGTCGTGCGAGCCGTATTCCTCGGCCTTCTGCGCCATTAGGCCGACGTTGGGCACCGAGCCCATCGTCGCCGGGTCGAACGCGCCGTTCGCCTTGCAGTCCTCGATCACCGCCTGGTAGATGCCGGCATACGACCGGTCCGGGATGACGGCCTTGGTGTCCTGCAGCCTGCCTTCGGCGTTCCACATGCAGCCGCTGTCGCGGATCATCGCCGGCATCGAGGCGTCGACGATGACGTCGCTGGGCACGTGCAGGTTGGTGATGCCCTTGTCGGAATTCACCATGGCCACGCCGGGGCGGTTGGCGTACACGGCCTGGATGTCGGCCTCGATCGCCGCGCGCGTGGCCTCGTCGAGCTGCGGCAGGCGCGCATAGAGATCGCCGATGCCGTTGTTGGCATCGAAGCCGATGCGCTCGAGCACCTCGGCGTGCTTCTCCAGCGCCTCGCGGTAGAAGCGCCTGACCACCACGCCGAACAGGATCGGGTCGGAGACCTTCATCATCGTGGCCTTCAGGTGCAGCGAGAACAGCACGCCCTGGGCCCTGGCGTCGTCGATCTGCGCGTCGATGAACCGCGCGAGCTTCGTGGTGGACAGCACGGCCGCGTCGATCACCTCGCCGGGCTGCAGCGTGGTCTTCTCCTTGAGCACGCGCGTGGCGCCATCGGCGCCCACGAACTCGATGCGTGCGCTGGTCGCGTTCGCCACCGTGGTCGACTTCTCGCTGCCGTAGAAGTCGCCCCCGTCCATGTGCGCCACGTGCGACTTCGACTCGCCGCTCCACTTGCCCATGCGGTGCGGATGCTTGCGTGCGTAGGCCTTCACCGAGGCCGGCGCGCGGCGGTCGGAATTGCCCTCGCGCAGCACCGGGTTCACCGCGCTGCCCTTGACCCGGTCGTAGCGGGCCTTGGTCTCACGCTCGGCGTCGGTGGCCGGCTCTTCCGGGTAGTCCGGCAGCGGATAACCCTGCGCCTGCAGCTCCCTGATCGCGGCCTTGAGCTGCGGGACCGAGGCCGAGATGTTGGGCAGCTTGATGATGTTGGCTTCGGGCGTCTTCGCCAGCTCGCCGAGCTCGGCGAGGTCGTCACTCACCGCCCTGTCGCCGAGCACGTCGGGGAACTGCGCGAGGATGCGGCCGGCGAGCGAGATGTCGCGTGTCTCCACCGTGATCCCGGCGGTACCGGCAAAGGCCTCCACGATCGGCAGCAGCGAGGCCGTGGCGAGGAACGGGGCTTCGTCGGTGAGCGTGTAGAGGATCGCAGGCGGGTTCGACATGGGGCTCTCGCAATGGGCGGCCGGAGTGCACGCGACCGGCAGTGGACGCCGCGATGCGCGGCGGTGGGCCGGGCATTGTCGCGTCTGCGACCGGTGCGGGCAAAAGTCGCGCAGGGCATGAGCAGCCAACCGTTCCCTGCGATGGCGTATGGCCACGCGGCCGCGCGCGGCGGCGCTTCAGGCCGGAACGGGGTTCCAGTCGGCGGGCGTCAGGGGTGCGAGGCCATGGCGCCGGCGCGCGCGGTCGCACTGCGCCACCGGCTCGCCCTGCTCCCAGCTGGCGGCCAGTTCGCGGCAGGGCGAGGGCCGTTGCGGGTAGATCGTGCAGTGCGTGGCCACGCCCACCGCGCCGCGCAGCGCGACGCAGCGAACCGGCTCGGCCCGCGTGCCGCGCATGACCACGCGGTGCGGATCGAGCGGCTCGGTGAGCCCGGCGGGCGTGGCGCCGCCGGTGTCGGGATCGGCCTCGGACCAGTGGAAGGCGACGCGGTAGCTGGCGCAGCAGGCGCCGCAAGCCTGGCAGGGGTGGAGCGGCATCGGTGCAGCGGAACGGAACGGGTGGAACGGATGCAGCGGATGGCGCCTTCCAGCGTCAGGAGGCGCCCGCCCCGCAGCACTTCTTGTACTTCTTCCCGCTGCCGCAGGGGCAGGGCGCGTTGCGTTCGGGCGTGTCGGCGCGGCGAAGCGGCTCGCGCGGGGTCAGCGCGTGGATGCGGTGCTGGTGCAGGTCGTTGAGCATGCCCGGCAGGCTGCCGATGATCTCCAGGCGCTGCTTGTAGTCGATGGGCTCGCCCGGCTGCGTGGGGTCCTCGCCGAGGATCTCGCCGGAGGCGAGGCGATCGAGCAGGTCGAAGATCTCCTCGATCCAGTCGTTCTCGTCCAGCCAGGCTTCCCAGCCCGATTCGCGCAGCTCGACGCCGGCGAAGAAGCCGGCGGCCCAGTCGCGGCCGACGTCGAGCTCGTCGTCCTCGTGCTCGTCCAGGTTCTCCGGCAGCCACAGCAGCGGGGCGTAGGCGTCGGGCAGGTCCTCGTCGCCGAAGCGCACGCGCTGGGCGGCCATGGCCGAATGCGTGGCCAGCAGGTGGGCGACCTCGCGCGCCTCGTCCTCGTCGGCCCAGCGCGGCGGCTTGCCCCAGACCAGCGGCTGCCACTCCTCGGCCGCAATCGCCTCCGGCGCCAGCGCGACCGCGGTCAGGAAGCCGTCCAGCGCCTCGAGGTTGAAGCCCTTGAACGGCACCGCGCGCGTGTCGAGCAGGTCGGACAGGCGCTCGATCTGCGCGTCGTCGAGGGTGGGGGCGGCTTTCATGGCGGTTCCTGCGGGCGAGCGGGCGGCCATGGTAGTGCCCGGCGCGGCGGGGGCAAAAAAAAAAAGCGCGGCCGAAGCCGCGCCGGAGAGAGACGAAGGCGGCCTGTCAGCGCACGTCGAACTCGCGCGTCTGCACGACCTGGCCGTTGTGGGTGATCTCCACGCGGTAACGGCCGGTCGGCCAGCCGTCGGGCTTGCTGACGTGGAACTCGTGGGTGGCGGCGGTACCGGCGCTCAGGTCCTTGTTCTGGACCTCGACCTCGGTGGGCGCGGCAGTGCCGTCGGCGCCCAGGTAGGTCCAGCGCGCGCCCAGCGTGCCGCTGGCGTCGGCGGGGGTGCTGACCGAGGCGTAGAGCGTGTCGCGGGTGCGGAAGGAGGTGGCGGGGCTGGTCACGCGGTTGTCGGCGCCGACGGCGGTGCCCAGCTGCAGGTCGGTCACGGCCGCGGCCGGCGGCGTGGCCTCCGGCATCGGCTGCGGCGCCGGCGCGCCTGCGACCGGCGCGGTGTCGCCTGCCGGCGCGGGTGCGGGCGCGGGCTCGTCGCGCTTGCAGGCCGACAGCGTGGCGGCGGCCGCCAGGGCCACGACGAGGATGCGGGGCACGGTACGGGTCATGCGGGGTCTCCTGTCAGTCGTTGTCGTCATCGGCCGGGATCAGCAGCACCTGGCCCGGCCGGATGAGGTCGGGATCGTCGAGCTGGTCGCGGTTGGCTTCGAAGATCGCGCGCCAGCGGCTGGCCTTGCCGTAGAAGCGCCGGGCGATGTGCGACAGCGTGTCGCCGGCCTCGACGGTGTAGCGCTGCGCGCCCGCGGCATCGCCGGAGCCGCCGCCGCCCTGGGCGGTGCTGCTGCCGCTGCGCACGTCGGAGAAGTCCGGCGACGTGCGCGGGGCCGAGGAGGTGCCCGAGCGCACGTTCGAGAAATCGGGGGTCTGCGGGGTCATGGGACGGGGCCTCCTGTCGGACGCCGCCACCCTCCCAGCCCGCCCGTTAAGGCGGCGGAACGCCGCCGTGAAGCGGCGCTTACGTCATTGCCGCTCGTCGCGTACGGCCACCGGCGCCGGCGTGCCCGGCGTGGCGCGCCAGGGGTTGATGTCCAGCCCGCCGCGCCGCGTGTAGCGCGCCTCGACCGACAGCATCGAGGGCGACAGCAGGCGGTGCAGGTCGGCGTAGATGCGCTCCACGCACTGCTCGTGGAACTCGCAGTGGTCGCGGAAGGACACGAGGTAGCGCAGGACGCTGGCATGGTCGAGCGCCGGGCCGCGGTAGGCGAGGGTCACGCGCGCCCAGTCCGGCTGCCCGGTGACCGGGCAGTTGGACTTGAGCAGGGCGGACGTGAGCGTCTCCTCCACCTCGCCGCCTTCGCGCGAAAGCGCCAGCAGGCCGGCATCGGGCGGGCCGTAGCAGGTGATGTCGGTTTCGATCGCATCCAGCAGGATCGCCGGGCTGCGGCGGTCCACCGGCGGCAGGCCGAAGTTCACGCTGACCTCGGCGCCGGCGGCGTTCGACAGGTCGGCGGCGATGCGTGCGCGCACGTGCTCGTAGCCGTCGAAGGCGGTGGCGTTGAACGAGTTGAGGTAGAGCTTGAGCGACTTGGACTCGATCAGGTTCGGCGAGGACGCCGGCACGCACAGCGTCGCCGTGGCCACGTGCGGCTTGCCGCGGCGGTCCAGCCAGGACAGTTCGTAGGCGTGCCAGCGGTCGTGCCCGGTGAAGGGGGGCATGCCGCCGAGCGCGGCGCGGCCCTGCGCGCGCGGGATCGGAAACAGCAGCGAGGCGTCGTACTCGCGCGGGTAGTCCACGCTGCGGCCGAGCGGGATCTGCACGTCGCTCACTTCGCGCCGCCTTCGAGGAAGTCCAGCGAGGCCTGCAGCATCGTGCGCAGGCCCACGTCCAGCGCGCCCTCGTCGAGCAGGAACTCGGGCGAGTGGTTGCTCGGTGCCTTCGCCGGGTCGATGCCCTTGGACGTCGCACCGACGAACCAGAACAGGCCCGGCACGTCCTTCGCGTAGTAGGAGAAGTCTTCCGCGCCCATCTGCAGCGGCGGCTCGAGCAGGTTGGCCTCGCCCACGACGGCCGCGAGGCTGGGCTTCATCCGCGCGGTGAGTTCGACGTGGTTGAACGTCACCGGATTGCCCGGCGAGTCCGGCACCTGCGCGTCGGCCGTCGCGCCGTGCGCGGCGGCGACGTGCGTGGCGACGTTCTTCAGGTCGTCGAACACCTTCTGCCGCATGCCTTCGTCGAAGGTGCGGATGGTGCCGATCATCCGCACTTCGTCGGGAATGATGTTGTAGCGGATGCCGCCGTCGATCGCACCGAAGCTCACGACGACGGGGAGCCTGGCGATGTCGGTGCGGCGCGCGACGATGGCCTGCGTGCTGGTCACCAGCTCGGCGGCGGCGGTGATCGGGTCCACGCCGCCCCACGGGCGCGAGCCGTGCGTCTGCCGGCCCTTAACGGTGATGGTGAAGCGGTCGGACCCGGCCATCAGCGGGCCCGGGCGCACGGCGACCTGCCCGACCTGCAGCGTGGAGAACACATGCAGGCCGAAGATCGCATCGGGCTTGAAGTCGCGGAACAGGCCCTCCTCCAGCATTAGCGAGGCGCCGCCCTTCTCCCCCAGCGGCGCGCCCTCCTCGCTCGGCTGGAACACCAGCATCACCTGCCCCGGCAGCTGTGCGCGCATCTTCATGAGCGACTGCGCGATGCCCAGCAGGATCGCGGTGTGCGCGTCGTGCCCGCAGGCGTGCATCACGCCGGTGGTCTGGCCGTTGAATTGGGTGGTCACCTTCGAGGCGAACGGCAGGCCGGTGCGCTCGGTGACGGGGAGCGCGTCCATGTCGGCGCGCAGCGCGAGCTTCGGGCCGGGCCGGCCGCCCTCGACGATCGCCACCACACCGTGGTGGGCGATGCCGGTGCGCGGCTTCAGGCCCATCGCCCGCAGCGCCTCGGCGACCTTTTTCGAGGTACGCACCTCGCGGTTGGAGAGTTCGGGGAACTGGTGGAAGTCGCGGCGCCAGGCGACGACCGCGTCGGCCACGTCGCGGGCGGCGGCGTCCACTTCGGGGCGGGCGGCGGCATGCGCGTCCTGCGCGAAAGAGGCGGCAAGGGCCGCGAGCAGCGAGGCGGTCAGGAACGCGGGACGCATGGGAACTCCGGGGTCGGCTGCCGATGCTACCCCAGCGTCCCACGCGGCCGGCTGCAGCGCGGGGCCCGGAGGTGCGACGCTGCGCGCAGTTTCCAACAGACGATCCGGACATGTCCGATCCCACCTCCCGCAGCCTGCAGGGCGATGCCGCGCTGGTGCGCGCCATCGGCGTCTTCGCGCTCGCCGCCGCCGTCATCAACTCGACCATCGGCGGCGGCATCTTCCGCATGCCCGGCGCGCTCGCCGAGCAGGTCGGGCGCGCCGCGCCGCTGGCGCTGATCGTCGGCGCGCTGGCCATCGTGCCGATCGCGCTGTGCTTTGCCGCGGCCGGCAGCCGCACGCATGCCACCGGCGGGCCTTACACCTATGGTGCGGTCGCCTTCGGGCCGTTCGTGGGGTTCCTTGCCGGCGCGATGATGTGGATCAGCCACGTCGCATCGAGCGCGGCGGTGGCGGCCTCGTTCGCCAAGCAGGTGGGCAGCCTGGCGCCAGGGCTGGCCAGCGAAGCGGCGGGCAATGCCGTGATCGTCGCGACCTACGTACTGCTGTTCGCGCTCAACGCCTTCGGCGTGAAGCTCGGCGCGCGCGCGGTGGCCACGCTCGCCACCGTCAAGCTGGCGCCGCTGGTGATCCTCGTGCTGGCGGGCCTGCCGTTCGTGGACTGCAGCCAGGTGAGTTTCGCGCCGGATGATGTGCCCTCGCTTGCCGCGCTGGGCGGCTCGCTGGTGCTGGTGATGTTCGCCTACTCGGGGCTGGAGACCGCGTTGGTGCCGTCGGGCGAGGTGGACGATCCGGCCAGGAACGTGCCGCGCGCGACATTGGTGGCGATCCTGCTGGTGGTCGCCCTGTACCTGGGCCTGCAGATCGTCGGGCAGGGTCTGCTGGGCGCACGCCTGGCCACCAGCGACGTGCCGCTGGCCGACACCGCCGGGCAGCTGTTCGACGCCGGCCGCACCCTGCTGCTGGCCACCGCCTGCGTCTCGATGGCGGGCTTCCTGCTGGGCAACCTGCTGGGCTCCTCGCGCCTTCTTTTCGCGCTGGGCCGCGACGGCTACCTGCCGGCCACGTTCGGGCGCGTGAGCGCCTCGCACCGCGTGCCGCTCGTGGGCCTGGCCGCGCATGCGGCGCTGGCCTGCGTGCTCGCCGTGGGCGGCACCTTCGACAAGCTCGCGGCGATCTCCGGCGGCGCGATCTGTCTTGTCTACGTCATGGTGGCGCTGGCCGCCTGGCGCCTGCAGCGCCGCGGCGTCGCCGAGCGCGGCGCACCGTTCGCATTGCCCGGCGGCGGCACGGTGCCACTCGTTGCCGCCGCGATCATGGTCGCGATCCTGTTCACCCTGCCCGCCGCCGAATGGCGCGCGATCGCCATCTCGCTCGCGGCGCTGGTGCTGGTCTATGGCGCGCTGCGGCTGATGCGGCGGAACGTGCACGTACCGGCGCCCTGACCGCAGGGCGGCGCGCGCTGCGCCCGCGGCGCCTCAGGGCGTGGCCAGGCTGCGCGAGGGCGCGTGCTGGCGCACGGCGTCGTCTGCTTGGACATGCGCCTGCGCCAGTACCTGCGCGCCGGCCTCGCGCGTGGCGGCATACTCGGCCGCGTTCGCGAGCGACTGCTCCACCGGCGTGGCCACGGCCTCGTCCGTGCGCATCCAGGCCACCCGGTTGCGCGCGTCCGACAGGCCGCCCTGCACCACGAACACGTTCTCGCCGGCGCGCGTGGCGGCGGAGTCAATGCTGAGCACCACGTGGTCGGACGAGGTGATGCCCGAGCGCACCGCGCAGGCATAGAGCGCGGCGGTCATGCATGCGCTGGCCGCATCCGGCGCGCGCCCGCGCTCGGCGTCCAGGCGATGCACGCCCTGCTCGATGCCGCGGTAGAGCGCATGCCCCGGGTGCCCGGGCCGGCGCGGGTCGTCGGCCTCTGCCAGGCGCGGCCCGGCCGGCGGCGCGTCGTCGCCGGCCAGCGTCTGCGGGCTGCGCAGCAGGCGGCGGAAGCGGTCGTCGGGATGGAAGTCGTCGCGCATGGCCAGGCGCTCGATGCGCAGGCGGCGCGCGTCCTCCAGTTCGGCGATGCGCGCGGCATTGCGCTCGGGGCTTTCGTGGCGCTGCGGACCGCTCAGGTCGTCCCCGAGCAACTGGACCATGGACCACTGCCGCCTGGCCGGATCGTATTCGTGGTGGACGTCGCGCAGGCCAATGCGGTCGGGATCCGTATACGGCAGCACCTGGCTGGCGGCTACGCGCGCTTGGGTGACGCGCCAGAAGTAGTCCAGCATGTCGTTGGGCGCTTCGCGCTGACCCCACATCTCGGCGATGGTGCCCTTGAAGCGCTCCAGGCCCCAGCTGCGGTTGTCGAGCATGGTCTGCCAGAGGCGCTCGGCCGCGGGCTCGCCGCCGCGGTGGCGGGCGGCTTCGAGGAGTTCGCGCGGGGTCCAGGCGTTTACCTCGATGTCCCGCTTCCTGAAGGTGCGGTCGTGGGCCCGCTGCACGAGGCTCACGGGGAGGTTCAGGGCGAGACGCGCGTGCCCGTTCTCGGCAAGCTCGGTGCGAAGTTGCAGGTCGGCGCGCATCAGATCAACGCCGAAGCGCTGCCACTCGCGCTCGATCAGGACGATGCCGTTCTTGCGGCGGGCGACTTCCTGGGCGAACACGTTGGCGGTGGCGCCTGCCACGTTGTCGTTACGCACCACGCCGAGCGCAAGTGCGCCATAGCCGTCGTTGCCCGGCAGCTGCGCGAGGTAGTTCCAGTACAGCTCGCGGTTGCCGTGATGTGCGTAGTGCGCAAGCACCCGCAGATCCCGTTCGGTGAGTCCGCTCATGCCTCAGATCTTCCCTGATCAGTCGTTGACGAGAAACGCATCCAGCAGTTCGACGGCGCGGCGTTCGAACAATGCCCAGTCCTTAAGGAACACGCGGTTGTAGTCCAGCATGACCCTGACCTTCCGCTCAGGCAGGGTGAAGTAATGCACGCAGCCCGGTATGGGCACGCCACCCAGGTGCCGCAGCCGCTCGCCCTCGATCACGTACTGCTCGGGAAACTCCAGGCTGTCGCAATCAATCAGCGTGCGCAGGCGGCCATCGGGCCGGTAGGCCACGTACCAATCGTTGCGGTTCCGAGGTTCCAGCATGGCCGGGTGGCCGCCATGGAACTTGTCGATGTGGCGCTTGTGCGTGGCGTAGTCCACCGAATAGCGCCAGAGGCCGTGCACCGGCCCATGGCGGCTGCGCAGGTGCAGCGACTGGGTGGGGTCTTCCAGCTGCTCGGCGCTGTCGCCATTCGGCGTGACGTACCGCTCGATCAGGCTGTTGATGTCCACCCGGTCAATGTAGCTGTAGTCCACGGACACCACCCGCGCCTGCCCGCGCACGTCCAGATCGCGCCGTCCGCCCAGCGGCACCGGGCCGAGCCGGGGCCACAGCAGTTCCACCCCCCAGCTGCCGTCGAAATACGGCCCCAGCTGCGTGCGGAAATAGGCGGCGGGGATGCGGAAGCGGTAGGGGCCTGCCTTCGCCTCGACCAGCGGGCCGTAGGCGGGATCGAGGATCGGGTCCAGCGGCGCGGCGGATGCGGCCGGTTGCGCGGCTGCGGCCCCCGGCGCGGCCGGCGTAGGGGGCGTGCTCGCGCAGGCCGTCAGCAGCGCCAGCGCGGCGACTGCGGTTGCGATCGCGCCGGCGGCGGCCGACGCACCTGGCGGACGATTCCGATGCGTCATCGCATCCTCCCTGATGCACCGCGCGTATCGGCGGCAAGGGGATTATGCCAACTGTGCGGCCACGCGCATGCGTGGCGATCGCTTGCCGCGGGGTTGGTTGCCGGACGGCCCGCAGTTGGATTTTTGCGCGCTCGTCGCCCATCGCTCGCTTCGCCGCGGGCGACGGGAAAGTTCGGGGTGCGCGTGATGCGCGATAGGCAGGCGGAATGCGCGGCCCGGTGCCGTTTGCGTCCGGCGCCACCGCGCTCGCCTCAACCGCGATGCTCCAGCGCGAGGTATTCGGCCGACTGCATCTCGATCAGCCGCGACGCGGTGCGTTCGAACGCGCCGCCGAGGCGGTCGCCGACGTACAGCGCGGTCGGTTGCGCATCGGCGGTGCAGACCAGGTTGACGTGGCGGTCGTAGAACTCGTCAATCAGATGCACGAAGCGCCGCGCCGCGTCGCCGCGGGTGTCGTCGAGCTTCGGGATGCCGCCGACGAGCACGGTGTGGTGCTCGGTGGCGATCTCGATGTAGTCGCTGGCCCCGCGCGGGCCTTCGCACAGCGCGGAGAAATCGAACCAGGCATGGCCCTCGGCGCGCGCGCGAACCGGGATCGCGCGGCCGTCAATGACCAGCGGGCCGTCCTCCTGCGGCGCGCCCGCGGTGAGCTCGCGCCAGCGCGTGGCGAGCCAGGCGTCGGACCCCGCGTCGAGCGGCGCGCGGTACACCGGCGACTTCGTCAATGCGCGCAGGCGGTAGTCGCGCGGGCTGTCGAGGAAGACCACCTCGCAGTGGCGCTGCAGCAGCGCGATCGCGGGCAGGAAGCGCTCGCGCTGCAGGCCGTGCGCGTAGAGGTTGTCCGGCGCGGTGTTGGAGCTGGTGACCAGCGCCACGCCCTCCGCGAACATGCGCTCCAGCAGCCGCCCGAGCAGCATGGCGTCGCCGATGTCGTTGACGAAGAACTCGTCGAGCACCAGCACGCGCATGGACTCGCGCCAGCCGCGCGCGATGGCCACCAGCGGGTCGCGCTCGCCGGCGTGCGCGCGCAGCGCGGCGTGCACCTCGCGCATGAAACGGTGGAAGTGCGTGCGGCGCTTCTGCGGGAACGGCAGCCCGTCGAAGAACAGGTCGATGAGGAAGGTTTTTCCGCGCCCCACCCCGCCCCAGAGGTAGAGGCCGGTCGGCGCGGGCGTCACCTCGCCGCGCAGGCGCGCGAGCAGGCCGGGCCTGGGCGGGTCGAGCAGCGCGGCGTGCAGGCGGTCGAGCTCGGCCAGCGCCGGCTGCTGGGCGGGGTCGTGCTGCCAGTCGCCGCGGGCCACGCCCGCGGCATAGCGCTGCGAGGGCGTCTCAGCCATGCGCCGCCGGCATCGGCAGGTGCGGCCGCGCGCCGTTGCGCAGCGCGCCGCGCAGGTCCATCAGCCGGCCATGGAAGAAATGCCCGGCATCGGGCATGCGCACCAGCACCGGTGGCTGGCGCAGCTCGGCGACCCGGTCCAGCCAGCGGTAGACCTCGGCCGGCTCGACCACCTCGTCCGCCTCGCCCTGCACCACCAGCCAGGGGCCGGTGTAGAGCGGCATCTCGTCGAAGTCCCAGCGTCGTCCCGCCGGTGGCGCCACCGAGATCAGCAGGCGCGGCTGCAGCTCGGCCGCCGCGCGCAGGCTCACGTAGGCGCCGAAGCTGAAGCCGGCCAGCCACAGCGCATGGCCGGGGCGGTGCGCGCGCAGCCAGGCCACCACCGCCCGCAGGTCGGCCACCTCGCCGCGGCCCTCGTCGAAGGCCCCGGCCGAGGCGCCCACGCCGCGGAAGTTGAAGCGCAGGGTGGTGACGCCGAGCTCGCGCAGCGCGCGGCAGCCCATGGTCACCACCTTGTTGTGCATGGTGCCGCCCTCGGTGGGCAGCGGATGGCAGAACACGGCCACCACCGGCTGCGCCGGCACGGCGGCGTCGGGCGCTTCGAGCACGGCCTCCAGCGGCCCGGCCGGCCCGGCGAGCACGAGGTGCGCGGGCGTGCCGGCGCGCCAGGCGTCGTCGTCGGGGAACGGGGGCGCGGGGAGCGTCATGCGGCGGGATCCTGCTCGGTAGGCGCGCCCACCTTGCGCAGGCGCGCGTTGACGGGCCGCCAAAACGACGACGCCGCCCCGAAGGCGGCGTCGCGCGGCGGGGCCGGGCGCTTACTGGAGGTTGGCCAGCATCCAGTCGACGGTCGCGATGACCTGCTCGTCGGTGAGCGCCGGGTTGCCGCCCTTGGCGGGCATCACGCCGGCGGCGCCCTGGAAGCCTTCGATGGCGTGCTTGTGCAGGGTGTCGGTGCCCTGCGCCAGGCGCGCGGTCCACTGCGCGCGCGCCAGCGTGGGCGCGCCGCCGGCGCCGGAGCTGTGGCAGCCGGCGCAGAGCTGGTTGTAGATGACCGAGCCGTCCAGCGTGCCGCCGTAGGCCACCTGCGAGGCGGCCGCGGCGGCCGCAGCCGCGGCGGCGGCGGCCTGCGCGGCGGCGCCGGTCTGGCCCGCGTACACCGCGCCCACCGGCGCGATGCGCTCGGCGACCACGCGGTTGGCGGCCGGGTCGCGCTCGGTCGGCAGCGTGCCGTGCAGGTACAGCGCGCCGAGGATCAGCGCGAAGGTGAGCACGACCAGAAAGCCGATCACCATCGAAAACTTCTTGAGGAACTCGAGGTCGTAGTTGCGCACGATCCACCTGGGGCGCGCCGGCGCGCGCTGAGATTCTTGGGGACGCACCGCACCCGTCGGGCGCAGCGAGCGCGGCAGTTTAGCACCGCGCCCCGGCTACCGGCAGGCCGCGGCCGCCGGCCCGCCGGTTCAGGACATGGGGTTGGGCGCGGGCGCCGGCTCGGGCAGGGGGATGAACTCCGCATCGTCGCCGTCGGGCAGGCGCACGCGCCCGGCGCGCCAGTCGGCCTTGGCCTGCTCGATGCGCTCGCGCGAGGAGGAGACGAAGTTCCACTCGATGAAGCGCGGCCCCACCGGCGCGCCACCCAGCGCCATCACCGTGGCCGGGCCGCGGGCGCGGATGGCCGGCGCGGCACCGGGCGCCAGCACCAGCATGTGGCCGGCGCCGATCACCTGCCCGGCGGCCTCGACCTGCCCCCGCGCGACGTACACCGCGCGCTCGGGGTGGTCCGAGGGCAGCGGGACGGTGGCGCCGTCGGCCAGCTCCAGGTGCAGGTAGAACAGCGGCGAGTGCACCGGCACCGCGCCATGCAGCCCCAGCGCGTGGCCGGCGATCAGGCGCCCGCGCACGCCGCCCTCGTCGAAGGCCGGCAGGTCGGCGGCGTCGAAATGCGCGAAGCCGGGCTCGACCTCCTCCCGCTCGGCCGGCAGCGCCACCCAGGCCTGCAGCCCGTCCATGCGCCCGCCCTCGGCACGCGCGCGCTCGAAGCGCTCCGAATGGGTGATGCCGCGGCCGGCCGTCATCCAGTTCACCTCGCCGGGGCGGATGGGCTGCAGCGAGCCCACGCTGTCGCGGTGGGTGATCTCGCCCTCCAGCAGGTAGGTGACCGTGGCCAGGCCGATGTGCGGATGCGGGCGCACGTCCACGCTGCGCGGAATGCCCGGGCGAAATCCACCGGGCCCATGTGGTCGAAGAAGATGAAGGGGCCGACCATGCGGCGCGGCGCGTAGGGCAGCACGCGGCCGACCTCGAAGCCGCCGAGGTCGCGGCGGCGGGCGGGGATGACGAGTTCGAGCATGGGCGGGCTC
Organism: Lysobacter sp. N42; assembly: GCF_004344885.1. Lineage (NCBI taxonomy): Bacteria > Pseudomonadati > Pseudomonadota > Gammaproteobacteria > Lysobacterales > Lysobacteraceae > Lysobacter > Lysobacter sp. N42. The sequence continues at coordinate 10,153 of NZ_SKFB01000038.1, read as the reverse complement.
CGTCGCGGTGCGCGGCGCGGGGGTCTGGCGACGGTACTGCGCGGGAGGGGGGCGCGGTGTCGCGCGGGGTGGATGGAGGGTTCCGTGGTGGGCGTGGCGGCATCGGCGCGACGCGGGCGTGGGGTGGCCTGCCGGCACGGCCCGGTCGCGTCCGTTTTCGCGCTGGAGGCGGGGAGCCGGTGACGTGCGGTGCTCGGTGGCCGTCATGCCCGTGGCGGGGTATCGGTAGACGTTGGCGTCGCTGTTGCCGTCGTTCCGGGAGAGACGGCCGCCAAAGCGTGCGTGCTCCGCGAAGCAAGCGATAGCGCCCTCGACGCGGCCCACCCACGGCCGTCGTCCCCGCAAAGGCGGCGATCCAGGGACTCTTGTCCTCTCAGTCCCGTCATGCCCGCGAATGCGGGCATTCATGGACGTTGCCGTCGCTCTTGCCCCTGTTCCGCAAAGAACCAACAGCCAAAGCGTTTCGTGCGCTGCCGCGCCCGAGGTCCTTTCTTTGCCGGCCCAAAGAAAAGGACCCAAAAGAAAGGGCCTTCCCCGACAGGTCTACAGCTCGCGACCGGACACTGCGCGGGGATCGGCACATTCGGCATCCTGCCTCGGGTGCCGACGGCGCGCGTCCTGCGCGCCGCCCCTTCGGGGTCTCACTATTGCTCGTCGCAGCCGGTGATTCGCGAATCAAGAGCCGTTCGCGGCGCGCTAGGACGCGATCGGCTGGAGGCGTCTCCCGAATCGCCTGGTGCTGCAGCCTGGAATGCGCGCCGAGTACAGCCAGAGCAACGCTCGAAGACTAGAACCGGGCAACGGGCCTTTCCGAAGAATCGCCCGCCGTGACCGCATGCCACGCCGCGATCGGCGCTCACCGCGCGCGAACCTGCGGTTCGCAACCAGCGCCGGATCGCTGACTGCGAATGGCGGCCCTCGATGGCCGCCGCCCTTTCGGGGTCCCACGGTTGGTCGTGACAGCCATTGGCTGGCGACTCAAGAGCGCCGCCACTGTGGAAGCCATCGGCTGGAACCGGTTCTGGCTGCCGACTCGCCTCCTGCGCCTTCTGGTCGGCGCGGGCTGGCGAAAATGCGTGAAAGGAAGCGGTCGTCGCCAAACCCGCCCGGCTACGACCGGCTATCGGCCGCAACCGCACTCGCTGGCGTCAGCGTCGCCACCGGCTGGTTTTGCATAGATGGGGCCCCGGTGGCGTCCCGCCGACCGTCCACGGCGCCCGTCACCGGGCGCGATCGCCGCGCCCGATGCCTGCGGGCCATTGCCTGTCGACTACCGCCCCGCGTCCCAGCGCGCGCGCGCGACCTGCGGCCGCAGCTGGGCCGGCCAGTCGCGGTCGTTGGCGACCTGCGCGTGGGCGCGGCTGGCGTCGAGTGCGTCGAAGTCGAGGTCGGCGATGGCCCACGCGGCGTCGCCGCGCGTGGTCGCGAGGATGCCGTCGGCGGGAAGGCCGCGGTCCATGGGCGCGTAGAGGGTCGCCTCGCCGGTGTTGACGTCCAGCGCGGGGCTCCACGGCGCCTCGCCGGCGGTGACCGCCTGGGCGACGAAGAGGCGGTTCTCCAGCGCGCGCGCCAGGCAGCCCACGCGCACGCGGGTGGCGCCGGCGTCGGTGTCGGTGCAGCTGGGCACCAGCAGCAGGCGCGCGCCCGCCTCGGCCTGCGCGCGCACCGGCAGCGGGAACTCGCTGTCGTAGCAGACCGCGATGCCCGCGCGCACGCCGCCGGCGTCGAACACGCGCAGATCGTCGCCGCCGTCGATCACGCCGGTGGCCTTCTCGAAGCCGGTGAGCTGCAGCTTGTCCTGGAAGCCGCGGCGGCCGTCGGGCGCGAACCACCAGGCGCGGTTGCGCCAGCGGCCGCCGACGTCGGTGAGGAAGCTGCCGGCCTGCACGAGCAGCCCGCACTGCCGCGCGAGGTCGGAAAACAGCGCGAGGTACGCGTCGTGGTGCGCCTGCGTGGCGACCAGCGAGGCCTGCAGGTCGGCCCGCACGGAGGCGTCGAAGGTGGCGGCGAGCTCCAGCGAGAGGTACTCGGGCAGCACCGCGAGCCCCGCGCCCGCGCGGGCGGCCTCTTCCAGCAGCCCGCGCTGCCGGGCGGCGAACGCGGCGAAGTCGGCCGGCGCGCCGATGCGGTACTTGGCGACGGCGACCCTCATGCGGCCTCCAGCGGGCGCAGCCAGTAGGTGAGCGGCTTCTCGCTTTCGACCTGGGCGCCGAGTTCCTTCCACGCCAGCCGCAGCGTCATGCCCGGCTGGCGCACGTAGCCGCGGCCGCGCCAGAACGCCTCGTTGCCGCGGTGGCCGGCCGGGCGGCGCGGATCCCCGGGGTCGCGGTCGACCGCGGCGAAGGCGGTGAAGCGCATCCCGCCCAGCGCGCGGGCATGCGCCTCGCGCGCGTCGAAGAAGGCGTGCCCGAGGCCGCGGCCGCGATACGCCGGCAGCAGCACGGACTCGCCGCAGTAGAAGACCTCGCCTGCGTCGATGCCGCGCTCGCGAAAGGGTGCCTGGAAGGCCGGTTCCTCGTCCGCCAGCGGCAGGCCGGTGGACGCGCCGACCACCGCCTCGCCGTCCAGCGCGAGCACGAACAGGCTGCGCGCGCTGCGCGTGTAGGTGGCCAGGTACCGCGCCTCGTAGGCGGCGTCGCCGTCGTAGAGGTAGGGCCAGTCGCGGAAGACGTCGATGCGCAGGCGCGCCACCGCCTGCAGCCGCACGGCGTCGATCGCGTCGCCGCGCACGCATTCGATGCGCAGGCTCACGCGCGGCCCGCCACCTGCGCGATCCAGTCGCCGAGGTTGTAGTAGTTGGTCACCCGCGCGATGCGGCCGTTTCGCACCTCGAAGAAGGCGCCGCCCGGCAGCACGTAGGCCTGGCCGCGCGCGGGCGGCAGGCCCTCGTCGTCCGCGAGGTAGGTGCCGTGCACCACGTACTCGGCGGCCGCGCGCGTGCCGTCGGCGCTGGTCATGACCTCGATGCCGGTCAGCCGCTCCGAATAGCTGCGGTCCATGCGCGCCAGGAACGCGCGGAAGGCCTCGCGGCCGGTCTCGCGCGGGCCCTGGTTGAGGTCGTGGACGACGTCGTCGGCGAGCAGGGCGAGCATGCCCTCGCGGTCGCCGCGGTTGAAGGCCTCGTAGTAGGCGTGGATGAGGTCGCGGGTGTGCATGCGGCCAGTGTAGGCCCGCCGCCGCGGCGCGGCGCGGAGCGGCCGCGCGATGCTGCGTTTCCGAGGCCACCGCGCGCATCCGCGGCGACGCGCGCGACGTATCCTTGCCGCGGCCGCCGCGACCCGGACGGGCGCTTGACGCCCGATATGGCATAAGCGCGCTCGGGTGTCCGCCTCGCCGCCGCAGGCCGCACCGCCCCCATCCCCCGAGGCTCCCGTGTTCGATTCCTTCGACGCACTGTTCCTGGCGCGGCTGCAGTTCGCCTTCACCGTCAGCTTCCACTTCATCTTCCCCGCCTTCACCATCGGCCTGGCGAGCTTCCTGGCCGTGCTCGAGGGGCTGTGGCTGAAGACGAAGGACGACGTCTACCTCGACCTCTTCCGCTTCTGGGTCAAGATCTTCGCCGTCACCTTCGCCATGGGCGTGGTTTCGGGCATCGTGATGAGCTACCAGTTCGGCACGAACTGGGCGGTGTTCTCCGACCGCGCCGGCCCGGTGATCGGCCCGCTGATGGCCTACGAGGTGCTCACCGCGTTCTTCCTGGAAGCCGGCTTCCTCGGCGTGATGCTGTTCGGCATGAACCGCGTGGGCCGCAGGCTGCACTTCCTGGCGACGCTGATGGTGGCGCTGGGCACGTTCTTCTCCGCGTTCTGGATCCTCAGCGTCAACAGCTGGATGCAGACGCCGGTGGCCTTCACCACCAATGCCGTCGGCCAGTTCGTGCCGGCCGCGGGCTTCTTCGAGATCATCTTCAACCCCAGCTTCCCGTACCGCCTGGCGCATACGGTGATCGCCGCCTACCTCACCACCGCGATGATCGTGGGCGCGGTGGGCGCGCACCAGCTGCTCAAGCTGCGCCGCGGGCGCGTGGTGCCGAAGGTGGAGGCCGACGACCCGGTGGAGCTGCGCCAGCAGGCCGGGCTGCCGCGCTCGGAGGCCGGCGCGCGGCGCATGTTCTCGATGGCGATGTGGATGGCCGCGCTGGTGGCGCCGCTGCAGATCTTCGTGGGCGACCTGCACGGCCTGAACACGCTCGAGCACCAGCCGGTGAAGGTGATGGCGATGGAAGGCCATTACGACAGCCATCCGGCGGGCGCGCCGCTGGTGCTGTTCGGCATCCCCAACCCCGAACAGAAGCGCATCGACTACGCGATCGAGATCCCCAAGGCCTCCTCGCTGATCCTCAAGCACGACGCCAACGCGCCGCTGGCCGGGCTGGACACCGTGCCCGACCACCTGGAGCCGCCGGTGCCGGTGGTGTTCTGGTCGTTCCGCATCATGATCGCGATGGGCCTGGTGATGCTGGCCATCGGCCTGTGGAGCCTGCTCGCGCGGCTGCGCCGGCGCCTGTACGACTGGCCCGCGCTGCACCGCGCCGCGCTGGTGGCCGGCCCGTCCGGGCTGGTGGCGGTGACCGCCGGCTGGATCACCACCGAGGTCGGCCGCCAGCCCTTCACCATCTATGGCGTGATGACCACCGCCGAGAGCGTGTCGCCGCTGGACGCCTCGGCGGTGGGTGCCTCGCTGGTGGCCTTCGTGGTCGTCTACTTCCTCGTGTTCGGCTTCGGCACCTGGTACATCCTCAAGCTGATGGCCAAGGGCGTGCAGGTGCACGAGGCCGCGCCGGACGAGGACGACGGCCCGATCCGCACCGCCGGCATCACGCCGGGGCCGGCCATGAAGATCTCGGAGAACCCGTCGGAGCAGGCGCCATGATCGCGGACGTCGACCTCACGCTCGTCTGGGCGGCCATCATCCTGTTCGCCGTGTTCGCCTACGTGGTGATGGACGGCTTCGACCTCGGCATCGGCATCCTCTTCCCGGTGTTCCCGGTGGGGCGCGAGCGCGACCAGGCCATCAACTCGATCGCGCCGGTCTGGGACGGCAACGAGACCTGGCTGGTGATGGGCGGCGGCGGGTTGCTGGCGGCCTTCCCGCTGGCCTATGGCGTGGTGATGACCGCGCTGTACCCGCCGATCATCGCCATGCTGCTGGCGCTGGTGTTCCGCGGCGTGGCCTTCGAGGCGCGCTGGCGCGATCCCGCGCACCGGCGCGGCTGGGACATCGCCTTCACCCTGGGCTCCACCGTGGCCGCCTTCGCGCAGGGCGTGGCGCTGGGCGCGCTGCTGCAGGGCATCGAGGTGGAGAACCGCGCCTATGCCGGCGGCTGGTTCGACTGGCTGACCCCGTTCTCGCTGCTCACCGGCGCCAGCGTGGTGGTCGGCTACGCGGTGCTCGGCGCGACCTGGCTGATATGGAAGACCGAGGGCGTGACGCAGGAGCATGCCTACCGCCTGGCCGCGCGCTTCGGCGTGCTGCTGCTGGTGGGCATCGTGGCCGTCAGCATCGCCACCCTCGGCCTGGACTACGACTACCACCGGCGCTGGCTCACCTACCCGGCGGTGCTGGTCACCGCGCAGGTGCCGCTGCTCACCGCGATCATCGCCTACGCCTACTTCCGCGCGCTGAAAAAACGCCGCGAGGGCGCGCCCTTCCTGCTCGCGCTGGCGCTGTTCCTGCTCACCTTCGTGGGCCTGGCGATCAGCGTCTTCCCGTACGTGGTGCCGACCGCGCTCACGATCTGGGACGCGGCCGCGCCGGAGAAGAGCCAGGTCTTCATGCTGATCGGCGCAGCGGTGCTGGTGCCGATGATCCTGGCCTACACGGGCTGGTCGTACTGGGTCTTCCGCGGCAAGGTCGGGCACGAGGGCTACCACTGATGCCCACGCCCGACGAGGCCGACCGCCAGCCGCTGTGGAAGCGCCTGGGCTGGATGGCGCTGCTGTGGCTGGGCGGCGTGGCGGTGGTCGGGGCGGTGGCGATGCTGCTGCGGGTGTGGCTGCGCTGAGCGCGGGTCAGCACCGCGGGAGGGCGTCGCGGGCGGCGTCGAGGTCGATGCCGCGCGAGCGCAGCCAGGCCGGGTCGAACAGGGTGCCGGCATAACGCTCGCCGCGGTCGCCGAGGATGCTGACGATGCTGCCCGGGCGGCCCGCCGCGCACAGGCGCGCGGCCAGTTGCATGCAGGCGGCGAAGTGGGTGCCCGAGGAGCCGCCGTACCAGCCGCCGAGCAGCTCGCGCAGCCACCAGGCGGCGGCGACCGACTGCGCATCGTCGATCTCCAGCACCTCGTCGACCACCTCGTAGAGAAACCCCGGCTCGGCATGCGGGCGGCCGATGCCCTCGATGCAGCTGGCGCGCCATGCCCGGGCCGCCGGGTCGCGCCCGGGCCAGCCGACGGCGAACGCGCCGCCCGTTGGCTCGGCCACGCAGAGGCGGCTGGCCAGGCCGCGGTAGCGCAGGTAGCGGCCGATGGTGGCCGAGGTGCCGCCGGTGCCGGCGCCGCAGACGATCCAGGCCGGCTCGGGAAAGCGCTCCAGCGCCATCTGGGCGACGATGGACTCGGCGATGTTGTTGTTGCCGCGCCAGTCGGTGGCGCGCTCGGCCAGGCCGAACTGGTCGAGGAAGCAGGCGCCCCGCGCGGCATGGGCCGCGGCGGCCTCGCGCACGCGGGCGCCGTCCGCGACCAGCTCCACCCGGCCGCCCAGGGCGCGGACGTCGTCGACCTTCGCCGGCGCGGTCGATGCCGGCATCACCGCGGTGTAGTCCAGGCCCAGCAGGCGCGCGAACCAGGCCTCGGAGATCGCGGTGCTGCCCGAGGAGGCGTCCACCACCGGCTGGCCCGGCTGCAGGCGCCCGTTGCACAGCGCGTACAGGTAGAGCGAGCGCGCGAGCCGGTGCTTGAGGCTGCCCGAGGGATGCGAGGCCTCGTCCTTGAAGTAGAAATCGATGCCCGGGTAGGCGGGCAGGGTCAGGTGCAGCAGGTGGGTGTCGGCCGAGCGCGCGGCCTCGCGGCGCAGGCGGTCGACAGCCTCGTGGGTCCAGGCGCGGCTGGCCGCGGCGTCATCCGCCGGTGCCGGGAGCGGGCCGTCCATCATCCGGCCCGCGCGCCGGGCACGCGCCTGGCAGCGTCCACCGGCAGGCGGGTGCGGTGCGTGCGGACGTGGAACGTCGCCCCGTACGACCCGGTACCCGCGCCGGCGCCGCAGGGCGGGCGCACGCGGCCCTCGGCCATGGACTGGCGGCGGCCGACCGGCAGCCCCGGCTGCTGCGCCACCGGCGCGCCGTCGATCCCGACGCCGCGCGGCGGCACCGGGCCGGCGGGGATCACAGGCCGATTCCCGCGGCGTCCTCGGCGCTCAGCGATTCGAAATCACGCAGGGCGTCGGGCAGGCGCAGGGCAGGGTCGTCGGGGGGCGGGCAGGCCTCGTCCGGGCTGCAGCAGGCGTCGGTCAGGTCCATGGATGATCCCTCGTGGTGCCTGCATGCTGCGCCGGAGCCCGCGCGCCCGCCTTGATCTGCATCAGACCGCTGTCGCGTCTTCGTGAGGACCGGTGCGCGCCGGCTTCCTATACTCCTGCCGTTGCATTGCCTCGGGGGTGCGCCGTGTCTGGGACAGCGGCTTGGATGTCGATGGACGCACGGCGGGCGCGCGCGGCGGCCGCATGCGGGTGGGCGCATGGCTGAGCTGGCCGACCGCTTCGGGCGCCGCTTCCCCTACCTGCGCCTGTCGATCATCGACGCCTGCAACTTCCGCTGCAGCTACTGCCTGCCCGAGGGCTACCGCGCGGCCGGCGCGCGCCCGCGCTGGCTGGAGCTCGACGAGATCGCCCGCCTGCTGCGCGCCTTCGCCCGCGCCGGCATGCGCAAGGTCCGCATCACCGGCGGCGAGCCCTCGCTGCGGCGCGACCTGACCGACGTGCTGCGCATCGCCGCCACCACGCCCGGGGTGTCCACCGTGGCGATGACCACCAATGGCAGCGTGCTGCGCCGGCGCCTGGCCGAATGGCATGCCGCCGGGCTGGGCGCGCTCAACGTCAGCGTCGATTCGCTGGACCGCGCGCGCTTCCATGCCATCACCGGCCGCGACGGGCTGGACGACATCCTCGCGGCCGTGGACGAGGCCACGGCGCTGGGCCTGCGCGCCGTCAAGCTCAATGCCGTGCTGCTGCGCGGCGTCAACGACGACGAGCTGCCCGCCTGGCTGGACTGGCTGCGCGGGCGCCCGGTGGGCCTGCGCTTCATCGAGCTGATGCAGACCGGCGACAACCTCGACTACTTCCGCCGCCACCACGTGCGCGCCGAGGTGCTGGAAGCGCGACTGCAGCAGGCCGGCTGGGTGCTGCGCCCGCGCGCGCCCGACGCCGGCCCCGCGCGCGAGTACGCGCACCCCGACTACGCCGGCCGCATCGGCATCATCGCGCCCTACTCGCGCGACTTCTGCGCCGGCTGCAACCGCCTGCGCGTGACCTCCACCGGCGACCTGCGCCTGTGCCTGTTCGGCGACGCCGGCATCTCCCTGCGCCCGCTGCTGCAGCACGATGCGCAGCAGGACGAGCTCTTCGCGCTGCTGGCCACGCAGCTGGGGCTGAAGAAGGCCGCGCACGGCCTGCACCAGGGCGACACCGGCGCGACGCCGCACCTGGCTTCGGTGGGCGGCTAGAACGCCCGCCCGCGGGCCGCGCGGCCGGCCATGCCCGCGCTTGTCCGCCCCGCCGCGTGCGAGGCCGATGCTGCGGACGGGCGCGCTCAGCCGAAGATCAGGTACAGGGTGACCAGCACCAGGGCGATGGTGACCACAGCCCAGACCACCGGCCAGACCTCGCGCTCCTGGCGGGTGGGCACCGATACCGTGTCCAGCGGCGTGCTGCCGTCCTGGTCCTCGCGGTAGTCGGGGTCGCGGTTCTGGGTCATGCGCGGGTCGACGCCCGGCAGCGGCGGCCGGGGCTCAGGCGTGGGAGCCATGGCGAGCGTCCTCGTTCGGATGGTGGGCATGCGCGGCGCGCGCCTCGCGATGCCAGGCCTGCATGGCCTCGACGCAGGCGCGGCCCGGGTCGTCGCTGCGCGCCAGGCGGCCGAGCAGCTGGGTCCAGGCGTCGGGCGAGGCCGAGTGGGTGAAATCCGCGACCACCTGCCGCAGGTAGTCGCCCGCGGACAGGCCGAGCGCGGCGGCCTCGTCGTCCACGCTCGCGCGCAGGGCCGCGGGGCAGGCGCCGAGCCAGGCCGCGATGCGCGCGGGATCGCGCGAGGCCGCCAGCAGGTCGCCCAGGGTCATGGCGCCGCTCCCGGCTCGAGGTCGACGCCCTCGACGTCGGCCACGCGCACGAGGCCGTCGATGAAGCGCTGCGAGGCGGTCGCCCAGGCGCGCGCCTCCAGCAGGTCGGCGATGCGCGTGCGGACCATCTCGAAAGGCAGCGCGCGGCCTTCGATGCGGCGCTCCAGCCGCAGCACGTGCCAGCCGAAGCGGCTCTGCACCGGTTCGGCGGCCACGGTGCCGGGGGCCAGCGCCTCCAGGGCCTCCTGCAGGGCGGGCACGAGGTCGCCGCGCTGCACCTGGCCCAGCGAACCGTCCTGCTGCGCGCTGGGGCATGCGGAGACCTCGCGCGCGCGCGCGGCGAAGCGCGCGCGGTCGTGGCCGATCTCGTCGACGAGCGCGCGGGCGCGGGCGCGCGCCTCGCGCCAGCCGGCGTCGTCGGGCGTGCGCGGCTCGACCAGGATGTGCGCGGCCTCGAACAGGTCGGGCGTGCGAAAGCGCGCGGGCGCGGCCTCGTAGACCCGGCGGCACTCGGCCTCGGTGGGCGCTTCCGGCACGACCGCCTGCTCCATCAGCGCGCGCACCAGCGCATCGTCCTCGGCTTCGGCGGTGCCGTCGTCGGTTTCGGGCTCGGGCACGAGGCCGCGCCGCCGCGCTTCCTGCAGCAGCAGCTCGCGGATCGCCAGCGCGCGCGCGGCGGCGCGCCACGAGGCCTCCAGGCTGGCCGCCGGGTGGTGCTGCATCTCGCGCGCGATGGCCTCGGGCGCGAGCTCCACGCCGTTGATGCGCACCGGCGCGAAGCTCGGCGCGGGCGGGCGCGGCGGCGCGGTTATCCTGACGCGCCGCGTGGGCGAAACCCTGATGATCGGCGATTCGGTTTCGGTCACGGTGCTTGGCGTCAAAGGC
>NZ_SKFB01000037.1:0-34967 GCF_004344885.1 Lysobacter sp. N42 | reverse complement strand
GCCGTGTCCCCGGCCGGCGGCTGCGCCGAAGCCCGTGCGCGATCCGCTGCGCCCGGTAGGCGCCTGGTGGCGTCGCGGTCGGCCGTGCGCCGGTCCGGGCCAGCGTCGGCGCACGCGGGCCGGCGGTTGGCTGCGCGCCTGCCGCTTCCCATGCCGCCGGACTGAACGGACGACGGACGGACATTGCATTCGGCTCACGCAAGCTCTACGGTAGCTCCGCTGCTCCGGGGGTCACGTGACCTGTGACCCGATGCTGTAGATCGAAGATCCGCTACATCGTTGCTAGATCACTCCTTGTGAACAGCGCCACCGCCGCCCCGCGCGGCATTACATCCAGTTCGTTCCAAGGAGTTACACATGTCCCGTGAATCCGGCACCGTGAAGTGGTTCAACGACGCCAAGGGCTTCGGCTTCATCAGCCGCGAGAACGGCGAAGACGTCTTCGTCCACTTCCGCGCCATCCAGACCCAGGGCTTCAAGAGCCTCAAGGAAGGCCAGCGCGTCACCTTCACCGTGACGCAGGGCCAGAAGGGCCTGCAGGCCGAGGCCGTGCAGCCGGAGTAATCCTCCGCTGACCGTCCAGGTCGATTCGAGAAAGCCCGGCTCCGGCCGGGCTTTCTTTTTTCCGGAAGGCTGCGGCTCCGGAGCCCGCGGCGCGCGCCGGGCCTGCGCCAGCCGCGTCAGGCCCCGGCCGCTTCCCAGCCGGCCTCGGCCTGCGGCTCGCGCAGCCGTACGGCATTGCCGCCGCCGCGCTTGGCCGCGTACATGCCGTGGTCGGCCCGCGCGATCAGCTCTTCGGGCGTGGCCACCCCGCCCTCGTGCACGACGACCCCGATGCTCGCCGAGATCGCCAGCGGCACGCCGCCCAGCAGCAGCGGGGCCGCCAGGGCATGGCGGATCTTCTCGGCCACGCGGTGGGCCTGCCCGGCCGGCTCGCGCACGTTCTCCAGCACCACCACGAACTCGTCCCCGCCCAGCCGCGCGACGATGTCGGTCTTGCGCACCGTCGCGACCAGCCGGGCGGCGCATTCGCGCAGCAGGGCATCGCCGGCCTCGTGGCCATGGCTGTCGTTGACCTGCTTGAAGCGGTCGAGGTCGACGAACATGACCACCACGCCGCCCTGCTGGCGGCCGCTGCGCTCCAGGGTGCGCGGCAGGCGCTCCATCAGCCCGCGGCGGTTGGGCAGGCCGGTGAGCGGATCCTGGCGCGCCTGGTGCTCGAGTACGGCCATCAGGCGCTCGAGTTCGCGCGTGCGGGCGGCGACCTTCGCCTCCAGTTCCTCGTGCGCGGCCTGCAGTGCCTGCTCGGCCCGCTTGCGCGCGTCGATGTCCTCGACGACCAGGATGAAATGCACCGGGCGGCCGTCCGCCTCGCGCCGCAGCGACAGCGTCTGCTGCGCCCAGAACGCGCCGCCGCCGGTGCGCAGCAGGCGGCGTTCGAGCCGGCAGCTTTCGACCTCGCCGGCGCGCAGCGCGGCGAGCGCGGCCGCGTCGGCGGTGCGGTCGTCGGGGTGGACGACGTCGAACAGGCTTCCCTGTGCGGGCAGGCCTCCGTCGCCGTGGCCGAGCATCTGTGCGAGGCGACGGTTGCTGCGCAGCCAGCGGCCCTCGAGGTCGAGATGCGCCATGCCCACCGCGGTCTGCTCGAAGGCCAGCCGGAAGCGCTCCTCGCTGTCGGCCAGCGCGGCCGCGGCGGCTTCGCGCGCGGTCACGTCCTGCACCAGGGAGAGGATGGAGACGACCTCGCCGCGCGCATCGTACACGGCCGAGTCGAACCATTCGCAGACCAGTTCGCGGCCATCGCGCGTGCGCACCCGTTGCGTGTGCACCTGGCGTGCGGCCTCGCGGCGCAGCAGGCGGCCCATCCGTGCCTCGAGGGCGCCCGCGGCGGCGCTGTCGAACAGCGGCGCATGACGCGGGGTGCGTCCCTCCACTTCGTCCGCGCGCCAGCCGGTGAGCCCGGCGGCGCGGTGCGACCAGTAGCTCACCCGAAGCGCCGCGTCCCATTCGATGCTGGCCAGCGGCGAGTTGTCGGCATGCAGCCGCAGGCGCGCGAGCGCTGCGTCGAGCTCGGCGGTGCGCTCGGCGATGCGGGCCTCGAGTTCGTCGCGGTGGCGCATCAGCGCCTCGCGGGCGCGCAGCTGGCCGGTGACGTCGCGGGCGGTGGCGTAGAGGCGGCCATCGTCGAAGGCCGAGATCGTCCACTCGAACCAGCGCCAGCCACCGAAGCGCGAGCGCAGGCGCGCCCGCAGCACGTCGGCGCCGGTGGCGCAGGCCCGCAGCGCGGCCTGCAGCCGCTCGCGGTCGTCCTCATGGGCCAGCGCGGCCAGCGCCATGCCCTGCAGCTGCCGCGTCTCCCAGCCCAGCGACACGGTCCAGGCCGGATTGGCTTCGCACAGGCAGCCCTGCGCATCCAGCAGGGCGACCAGGTCCGGCGCGAGCTCGAAGAAGCGGTCGCGCTCGGCGCGTGCGCGCGCCAGCGCGTCCACGCCGCTGCACTGCAGCAGGACGCAGCGCTGGCCGTCGAGGTCCAAGGCGAGGATGTCGGCAGGCAGCGTCTGGCCCACGCCATCGTGGCGGGGCAGGGCGAGCGCCACCCGCTGCGGGCGGTCAACGGTGCCGTGCAGTGCCGCCTCGAGCAGCGGCCAGCCCGCGCTGCCGGTGAGATCGACGTCGCGGAGCGCCGTGGCGTCGGGCAGGCCCAGGAGGCTGCCGAACGCGGAATTGGCGCGCAGCAGGCGGCCGTCGGCCGCGACCAGCGCGACTGCGCCGGGGTCCACCGCGAACAGGCGGTCCAGCAGCGCGCCGGTGCCCGTCATCGGCGACGGGCCCCGTGGCCGGGGCCGCCGGCGGGGCGCTCAGGGGCGGCTGGAGCGGGTCGCATGGGCGGCATGACCGGCGCGGTGCGGAGGAGATCGCGTCCGCAGGGTGGCCTTACCGCCGCTGGAGATCAAGCCAGTGCGTCGTCCAGATCGACTTCCAGGTTGAGCAGCCGGTCGACCAGCGCGGTGACGTGCCGGAGCTGGCTCTCGACGACCGGGGCCGGCGGGCCGTTCGCGACGGGCACGCGGTTGCCGGGATCCGGCGTGCCGCGGCGCAACGGATCGAGCCCGGCGCGGATGTCGCAGGCCAGTGCCACGCGTAGCTCCTCCCGCTGGCGCAGGCGCTCGGCCTGGGCGCAGCTGGCCCGGTGGCGGTCGGTGATGTCGAAGTGCAGTCCAAGCGCGCCGGTCAGGCCGCCGGCTTCGTCGAGGATCGGGCTGGCATGGGCCATCACCACGCGCCGGCTGCCGTCGGGCCTCTCGACAAGCAACTGCCCGGCCTGCACCGCCGTTCGACCGGCCAGGGCGCGTGCGACCGGCGACGACGTGGCGGGCATCGGCAGGCCCGCCGGGGTGTAGACGCGCCAGGCACCGCAGTAGTGCGGAACATCGGCGCCCTGCAGGGGCGGCTTCCGGCCCCAGAGGGCGGCCGACCGCGGCGAGTAGTAGACCAGCCGTCCGTCGGGACGGTAGATGCTGGCGGCGGCGGGCAGCAGGTCGAGGATGCGGCAGTAGGCATCGAGAGCCGGCTGCTGCGGCTCCTCAGGCTCCTGCGTCGACATACGACCTCCAACGACGGCCACCCCGGCAGGGGCGCGAGGATTTGGCCGTGCCCGTGAAGCAGGCGTCAAAAAGACGGGGCGTTCAGCGCGTTGTCCTACCTGACTGGCCGGCGCTCCGATCGGCGGTCGTCGCGGCAGCGCCCGACGCGGGATGCCAGGGTTCGAGCTCGTGCCGGTCCAGGTGGCGCAGGGCGACCACGCGGTCGAGGAAGACGTCGATCCAGCCGGCCTTCTCCGGTGCTTCGAGCGCGGGCTGGTCCAGCCGCACGATCGCATTCGAACCTTCCCGGCCGTTGCGGTCGAAGAACTGCTGGATGCTGGGCTTGAAGGCGACGATGCCGCGCAGTTCGGTGCCGTCGTCGAGCGTGAGCGCGACGCGCGCGTCGTTGTCCAGCTCAAGGATGAGCGCCTGGATGCGGTCGATGTCTTCCTGACGGGTGTAGACGGCGTCTGCGATGCGCATGGGACCTCCTCCGGCACCGGATCATCGCCGCCGCGCCGCCACGCGGCGGTGAACGTTCACGCGGCGGCGCGGGGCAGGCGACGAGGATGGCCGCATCAAGCGGCAGGAGGGAGCCATGCGCGATCCGCGTACGACGTCGAGGCAGGGCCGGCGCGGCGGCGTGCTGCGCGGGTTCCTGCTGTTCCTGGCCGGCGCGTTGCTGGGCGCCAACGTCGTCTACTACCTGCTGCGCACGCGGCCCTGCGACGAGCCCGGCCGCGACGCCGCCCCGGTGGCGGCGCCCGCACCGGCTGTGGACACGAGGCCAGCGCCGCAGGCGAAACCCGCGCCGCCGGCCGCGCCCGTCGCCGTGCCGGCGCCCGGCGGCGCGATGGTCATCCCGGTCGCCGGTGTCACGCCCGCGCAGCTGGTCGACACCTACACCCAGGCCCGCGGAGCGGGCCGTTCGCATGACGCGATCGACATCATGGCCCCCGCCGGAACGCCGGTGCTCGCGGCGGTCGACGGCCGCGTGGTCAAGCTGTTCGACAGCGACGCCGGCGGCATCACGCTCTACCAGTTCGACGAGGCCGAGCGCTACGTCTACTACTACGCGCACCTGCAGGGCTATGCGCCGGGCATCGCCGAGGGGATGCGCCTGAAGCGTGGCGACGTGCTCGGCTACGTGGGCTCCACGGGCAATGCCGACCCGGCGGGGCCGCATCTGCACTTCGCCATCGCCCTGCTCGGGCCGGACAAGCGCTGGCACGGCGGTACGCCGATCAACCCCTATCCGCTGCTGGCCGGGCGGCCCGCGGCCGCCGCGGCTCCCGTTCCGCCGGGCTAGGGTCTGTTAACGCTATCGGCATGGGTCGCGCCCGTCCTGCCGCCGCCGCAGGCGGCGTCATCGCTCGGTCGCGTGCGGACGCACGCTTCCTCGCTCTTCCTTGCCTGCAACGCCGGCAGGGCGGGCGCGACCCATGCCGATAGCGTTAACAGGCCCTAATGCACCGTCTGCGGGCGGGCATCGAAGCGCCGCGCGTAGTCGCGCTCGCCGGCCACCTGTTCGACGAAGTCGTCGCTCACGTCGGGCGCGCCATACACCGCGTAGACCACCTCGCCCTCGCCGCGCAGGCCGACCTGGCGCAGGCGGTAGCGCGAGGTGCCGCCGCCGGTGTCCTCCGGGTAGTGCAGCGGCGGCTGCGGCCCATCCAGGTCCAGCTCGCTGTTGTCGACCACGCCTCCGACGAAAAGGGCTCGCAGCATGTCCGGTCCTCGCTCTGAACGTGCGTGCCAGACTGGGCCGCGGTGCGTTCGCGGGCGATGAAGCGGGCGTGGTGGAACCGGCAAGCGCCTACACTGGCGCACCCCGCGACGCACCCGGCCATGCACGGCGATCCCGCCCTCGACGCGCTGTTCCTGCCCTTCGACGACGGCCTGCTGCCGCCGCCGGCGGGCGGCGCCTTCCTTGGCGCGCGCGACGGTGCGGCCCTGCGCCGCTGGGTCATGCACGGGCTGGTGCTGGAGCAGGAGTTCCGCCCCACCGCCGCCGCGCTGGAGCGCGCGGGGCTGGCCTGCGTGGACGGCGAACTCCAGCCGCCCGCGCGGCACCTGGTGGTGCTGGTGCTGCCGCCGCGCCAGCGCGACCAGGCGCGCGCGCTGCTGGCCCGGGCCCTGCGCCTGGCAGAGGGGGGCGGCCGGGTCGTGGCCGCCGCGCCGAACAATGCCGGCGCGCGCTCGATGCAGGATGACCTCGAGGCCCTCGCGGGGCCGGTGTCGGTGCTGAGCAAGCACAAGTGCCGCGTCGTCTGGACCGCCCCGCTCGGCGCGGGCGTCGACGAAGCGCTGCGCGATGCGTGGATCCAACTGGATGCGCCGCGCCCCATCCTCGATGGCGGCGCGCTCAGCCGTCCGGGCCTGTTCGCCTGGGACCGCGTCGACCCCGCCTCCGCGCTGCTCGCCTCGCACCTTCCGGGTGACCTGGCCGGCCGGGCCGCCGATCTGGGCGCCGGCTGGGGCTACCTCGCCCGCGAGCTTCTCGCACGCAATCCGGGCATCCGCGTGCTCGATGCGTACGAGGCGCAGGCCCGCGCGCTTCCCGTGCTGCGCGCCAACCTCGCCGGCTTCGCGCCGGGCGTCGACCTGCGCCTGCACTGGCACGACGTCACCGAAGGCGTGGAAGGCGGCGTCGACGTCGTCGTCAGCAACCCGCCCTTCCATGCCGGCGACCGCGTCGACCGCCCCGAGCTGGGCCGGCGTTTCATCGAGGTTGCCGCCGCCGCGCTGAAGCCGGGCGGGCGCTTTTTCATGGTGGCCAACCGCCACCTGCCCTACGAGGCGACGCTGGCCGCGAACTTCCGCCAGCTGCGCATGCTCGACGACGCGCAGGGCTTCAAGGCCTTCGAGGCGACCCGATGAAATTGCTCCGTGCGATCGCCAACCTCGGCTACGGCTCGCGCCGGCAGGTGCAGCAGATGTTCCGCGACGGCCGCATCACCGATGCCGCGGGCGAGGTGCTCTACGCCGACGACGTGCGCGACCTGCGCGAGGTGCGCCTGGACGGCGAGCCGCTGGACCCGCCACCGGGCCTGGTGCTGATGCTGCACAAGCCGGTAGGCGTGACCTGCTCCACCAAGGATGCCGGGCGCCTGGTCTACGACCTGCTGCCGCCGCGCTTCCGCCTGCGCGATCCCGTCGTCTCCACCGTCGGCCGCCTGGACCGCGACACCAGCGGCCTGCTGCTCATGACCGACGACGGCGGGCTGCTGCACCGGATCATTTCCCCGAAGCACCACGTGCCCAAGGTCTACGAGGCGACGCTCGCGCGCGAGCTGCGCGGCGACGAGGCCGCGCTCTTCGCCAGCGGCACGCTGATGCTCGACTCCGAGACCACGCCGCTCGCGCCCGCCACGCTGGAGGTGGTCGACGCCCGCCACGCGCGGCTGACGATCACCGAAGGCCGCTACCACCAGGTGCGCCGCATGTTCGCCGCGGTCGGCAACCACGTGGAAGCGCTGCATCGCAGCCGCGTGGGCGGCCTGGGGCTGGGCGATCTCGAAGCCGGCCAGTGGCGCGCGCTGGACGAGGCCGAGGTCGCCATGATCTTCGCGGCTCCCGCCGGCCGTGCCTGAAGCCCGTCGAACGCGGCCCGTGCTCGCGGCGCCCGCGTTGCAGAACCGCGTTCCCCTGGCGCGCAGCGTGCGGCCGCGCCACCCGCCGCTTCAATCCACCTGCACGCCGCCATCCACCAGCAGGGCGCGCAACCCGTCGAGTGCGGGGCCGTAGCGCTTCCAGCGCTGCAGGTACTCGCGCGTCATCGACGAGCGCACCTGGGCGGCGCTGGCCGTGGGCACCGCACCTGCGGCCCGGTCGAAGCGAAGGCAGGCCTCGTCCCAGGGCAGGCCGCAGAAGTCGAGCACGCGGCGTGTCGTGCCGGCCTGGTCGTCCACCAGGTCCTCGTAGCGCAGCTCAAGGATGCGGCCCGGGAACAGCTCGATCCAGCGGCGCGCCAGGCGATCGAAGCGCAGGTAGTAGCGGCCGATGTCGAGCAGGTCGAAGGAGTAGGCATGGTAGGCCGACTCCGGTGCGAACAGCTGCCGGAAATTGCTCAGGCAGGTATCCATGGGATTGCGCCGCATCAGGATGATCGGGGCATCCGGCAGGGCGCGCGCGATGAAGCCGGCGAACAGGAAGTTGTGGGGCAGCTTGTCGACGAAGCGCGGCAGCGCGCCGGTCAGCGGGCGCGTGCTGCGCAGGTAGGCCTCGCCCAGGCCCGCCCAGTCGTCGAAACCGGCCGGGATGCACTCCACCATGCCCGCCAGCGACCGGCCGCGCTCGCCGCCGGCGCGGTGCAGCGCGGCGGGGAAATTGCCCAGCTCGCCGGCCGACTGCACCTGCGGATGCGCCGAGAGGATGCGGTCGACCAGCGTGGTGCCCGAGCGCGGCATGCCGAGCACGAAGATGGCCTCGTTGCCCGGATGCCCGGGCGTGCCGGCGGGTACCTGGTCGAAGCGGCGCTCGATCGCGTCGAACAGCGCCTGGTCCTGCGCCGGTGCGTAGCCGGACACGTCCCGCCAGGCGGCTTTGCCCCGGCGGTAGTGGACGAAGGCCTCCGCGTCGCGCCCGAGGTCCTCGAGCTCCTTGGCCATGGCCAGGTGCAGGTGCAGGCGCGCGTCCACGTCGCTGGCGGCGCGCTCGAGCAGTGACTGCAGCCGGGCGAGATGGTTCCGCTGCGGCGTCTGCCGGCGCAGCTGTGCCAGCGCGAGGTGGCCGCGCCAGTAGCCCGGGTCCAGCCTGACGCAGGCCTCGAACTCGCGTTCGGCCTCCTCCATTCGCCCGAAGTACAGGCAGCACGTCGCGAGGTTGAAGCGGTGGTTGGCGCTGTCCGGGGCCGCCGCCACCGCACGCCCGAAGGCATGGGCCGCCTGCTCGTGGGCATTGGCCTTGCTGTACACCACCCCCAGCGTGTCCCACAGGGCGGCGTCACCGGCATCCGCCGCCGCCGCGGCCTGGTCCGCGGCCGCCACGGCCTCGTCCATCCGGTGCGCCATCACCAGCGCCCGCGCGTACTGCGCGAGGGCGTCCGCCTCCGCGGGCCGGGCCTGGGCCGCGATGCGAAGGTGGGCGATCGCCAGCGGCACGCGTCCCAGCTGCAGGGCCGCTACGCCGCCGATGTGGTTCGGTGCCGGGTGGCCGGGCTGCTGCGCGTCGGCCTGCGCCGCCAGGCGATAGGCCTGGACCCAGTCGCCACGGTCGAGCGCGGCGGCGGCAAGCGCATGCAGGCGGGCGAAGGTGCTCATCGGCACGTAGCGCGCACGCCGCGCGATCGCGGACGGGTCGATGCGTGGCTCATCGATCGAGCAGCCCGCGGTAGCCCGCCACGCCCAGCCGCCGCATCGTCGCGATGTTGCGCTCGACGATCGCGTCCGGATCCGGGAACGCGGCGACGGCGCGCTCGATGCTGGCCTCGCGCAGCAGGTGCAGCATCGGGTAGGGCGAGCGGTTGGTGCAGTTGGCCGCGTCGTCGGCCGCCTCGCCGGCGAACACGTAGTTCGGGTGGAAGCTCGCCACCTGGATCTCGCCGCGCAGCCCGAGGCGGTCGATGCAGGCGTCGGCCTCGTCGAGGAAATCGTTGTAGTCGAGGAAGTCCTGCAGCACGTGCGGGTGCACGATCAGCGTGGTGTCCAGCAGCGCGGGGTCGGCATCGCGCAGGCGTTCGAGCTCGGCTTCCAGCACCGGCACCAGCGCGGCCGGCGTCGTCGCCTCGGCCAGCACGTAGCGGATCTGGCGCTTGACATGCACCGACTTGGCGAACGGGCACAGGTTCAGCCCGATCACGGCGCGCTCGAGCCAGCGCCGGGTGGCGGCGATCGGCTCGGGCTCGTGCGTCAGGTCGGCCATGGGCTCAGTCGCGGAAGTTGTCGAACTGCAGCGGGCGTTCGAACTCGGCACCGCGCAGCAGGGCGATCGCCGCCTGCAGGTCGTCGCGCTTCTTGCCAGTCACGCGCAGCTTGTCGCCGTTGATCTGGCTCTCGACCTTGAGCTTGGCGTCCTTGATCGCCGACTGGATCTTCTTGGCCAAGTCGCGCTCGATGCCCTGCTTGACCAGCACGGTCTGCCGCGCGCCGGCGAGGTTGGTGAGCACGTCCTTGAACTCCAGGCAGCGCACGTCGATGCCGCGCGCGATCAGCCGCGCGCGCAGGATGTCGGTCATCTGCTTGAGCTGGAAGTCGCTGGGCGCGGACAGGGTGATGGCCTCGCCCTCGTGCTCGAACTTCGCCTCCACGCCCTTGAAGTCGAAGCGCGTGGACAGCTCGCGGTTGGCCTGGTCGACCGCATTGGTCAGCTCGTGCGGGTTGACTTCCGAGACGATGTCGAACGAGGGCATGGCGCGCTCCGGTGCAAAGCGCACAGGATAAGCGCCGGCGCGTTGACCCGGCGCTCGCGGCGTCGCCCGCAGGCTGCCGGCATGCCCGTCCTGCTGCCCGTGCTGGTTCTCGTCGGCCTGTTCGCGGCCGCGCTGCTCATGTGGCCGCTCACGCTCTGGCGACGCGTGCGCCGCGGCCACCTGCGGCGGCGCGTGGTGCTCTGGCCCTTCCGCGCGCGGCGGCTGGCGCTGGCGCTCGGCCTGCTGGTGTTCCTCGCGATCGCGTTGCCGATGGCCGGCGGACCCGCCACGGACGCGGGGCGCGAGCTGCTGGCGGGCACCGCCGCCGGGCTGGGGCTGGGCCTGCTGGCCGCCGCGCTGGCGGGCGTCGACACGGTCGGCGGTGCGCTTCACCTGAGCCCCAACCGCTGGATGGTGCTGCTCGTGGCGCTGGTGCTGGTGGCGCGGCTGACGTGGATCGCGCGCGACTGGCTGGCCGGCGACGGCGATGCGCACCGGCACGCGGTCGCGCTCGGCGCCGCGCTGCTGGGCTTCGCCGCGGCGCATTCGGCGACCCTCGCGCGGCGGCTCTCGCGGGCGGCGGCTTGCGCGCGCGGGGCCGGGACCCCAACGTAGCGGGCCCGCACGCCGCCGATTCCCATGCCCGGTACCGAGAACCGCCCGCTGCGCGCCGCGGCGATGATGCTCCTGGCCGTCGCGTTCTTCTCGCTGATGGACGCCGGGCTCAAGCAGTTGTCCACGCATTACCCCGCCTTGCAGGTGGCGGCACTGCGCGGCGCGTCCTCGCTGCCCTTCGTGCTGGCCTGGGCGCTGGCGACGGCGGGCGCGCGGCCGCTGCTGCGCGTGCGCTGGTCGCTGCACCTGCTGCGCGGCGTGATCGGCATCGCGATGATGGCTTCGTTCGTCTACGCCCTGCGCACGCTGCCGTTGTCCACGGCCTACTCGATCTTCTTCGTCGCGCCCCTGCTGGTGACCGCGCTGTCGGTGCCGGTGCTGGGCGAGCGCGTGGGGCCGCGGCGCTGGGCGGCGATCGGCACCGGGCTGCTGGGCGTGCTGGTGCTGCTGCGGCCCACCGGCGAGGGGCTGCTGAGCCTGGCCGCGCTCGCGGTGCTGCTGTCGGCCGCCATGTACGCGGTCAGCGCCATCACCGTGCGGGTGCTGGCGCGCACCGATTCCACCCAGGCCATGATGGTCTGGCTGATGGCGATGATGGCCGGCGGCGCGGCGCTGCTGGCGCTGCCGGACTGGACGCCCGTGCGCGGCGAGCATGCCTGGCTGATCGTCGGCATCGGCGTGGGCGGCGCGCTGGGGCAGTACGCGGTCACCGAGGCCTTCCGCGTGGGCGAGGCCTCGATGGTGGCGCCGCTGGAGTACACGGCGCTGGTCTGGGGCGTGCTGCTGGACCTGGCGATCTGGGGGGTGCTGCCCGACGCGATCACCTGGCTGGGCGCGGCGATCATCGTCGGCAGCGGTCTCTACCTGCTGCGCCGCGAGCGCGCGCGGGGCGCGACCGCGCCGGACATCGTTACGACGCCGTAAAACCGACGGGCGGCCGGCCCGGCGCGCAGCCGCCTGCGCATGCTCCGCGCACCCCACACCGCGGAGCTCCGCCCCATGTCCCGCCTCGTCAAACCGCTTGCCGTCGCCGGGCTCGCGCTCGCCGTCGCCGCCCTCGTGCTCGCCGCCAGCAGCGTGCGCGCCACGCGCCCGGCGCCCGAGGCCGGCAACGCCGACCTCCTCCCCCCGCCCGCGCAGCTCCGGCTCAGCCGCGCCAGCAGCGGCCCGGTCGCGCCGGCGAGCGTGACGGTGGACCAGGTGGGCGACGTCGATTCCTTCGGCCGCAACCTCAGGTGGCTGGGCGTGACCAATGCCTTCATCACCCTGGCGCCCACCTGCGACCCCACGGATCCCACGCCCTGCCAGGCGCTGTCGCCCAGCCCGGCCAGCACGGCCTTCGACTTCACCGACACGGTGCGCATCGAGCTGCCGAAAAAGGCGACCAACTCGCTGTTCTGCTACTGGTTCTCGCCCGTGCTCACGGTGAACTGGCAGAACGCCACGGCCTCGCCGGTGGTCGGCCGGCTGGTGATCAACCCCACGCTCACCGTCGAGAACCCGGTGCTGGACGATCCCGCGCTCATCGACCCGGGCACCGGCGCGCCCTTCGGCGGGCGGCTGGAGACCGGCATGACCTCCTCCGAGCGCTTCGAGGTGCCGATGGCGCCCGGCGTGGCCTTCACCGAGCGCACGCGCGATTCCGCCGTCTGCATCGCCGGCTTCATCACCCGGCGCAACCTCATCGACGGCTACGGGCTCACGCCGGCGCAGGCCGACGAGTTCTTCAAGAAGCCCACCACCGTGAAGCTCAACGTGCGCGGCAGCGCGCAGCACGTGGGCTTCGCCTCGCTGGTCTTCGGGCTGCGCATCATCGGCGACTGACGCGCGCGGCGGGCCGCGGCGCGGGCGGCGGATCCTCCGCCGCCGCGCCGTAGCGCCGCTGGCAGGTCTCGCACCAGAACGCCCGGCGCTGCAGCCGGCCCAGGTGCCTGGCGTAGGCCAGCGGGCTGCCGTCGCGCGGGCAGGCCTTCTTCGCATGCACCTGCCAGTGCTGGCGCAGGGTGAATTCCTTCTTCCAGCGCAGGAAGTCGAAGCTGTAGGCGCGTGCCTCGCGGATCAGCTCGCCCAGCTTGCGCGGCGGCAGGTCGCCCACGCGCGTTTCGGGATGCACGCGGATGCGGTGCAGCACTTCGTTCTTGATGATGTTGCCCACGCCGGAGAACACGTCCTGGTCGAGCAGGGCGTCGGCGCAGATCGCGTCGGGCATGGCCTTGAGCTTGCGTCGCGCGGCGCGCGGATTCCATTCGTCTGCCATGACGTCGGCCGACCAGTCGTAGACCGAATCCAGCGGCTCGTCGATGTAGCGCACGGCGCTGGAGTAGAAGTTGAGCTCGCGCTTTCTCGTGAACGCCAGCGACAGCCGCACCGGCTTGTCCTTGCGCGCGTCGATGCACCAGCTGCCGAACATCAGCATGTGCACGCGCACGGCCACGTCGCCGAAGTCCATCAGGAAGTGCTTCCCCCAAGTGCGCACCGCGAGCAGCCGGCGGCCGCGCAGGCGCTCGAGGTCGATGCGCGTATTGCCCGTGGCCTCGCGCACCTTCAGCCCCACCAGCGGCTCGGCGGCCTCGCGCAGGATGACGAGCGACGGTCCCTCCGGCATGGCTCAGCGCCGCAGCGATTCGAGACTGCCCTGCAGCGCCGCGGCCAGCGCCGCGTCGCCGCTGACCAGGTCCGCCCAGCGCAGCTCCAGGCCCTTGCGCCGGCCCTTGGGCACCAGCCGCAGGCCATCGGGGTCGACGGTGAGCGTGTAGGCCTGGCCCTTTACGTCGACTTCGCGGCGCAGCGGGCCGTCGAGCTTGGTGGTCATGTCGCCTCCGCATGCATGGCCGCAGGCTAGCGGCCGTTGCGGGCAGGCGGCGTGAACCGCGGAGGCACCGCGCGGTAACGCACCGCCCACACGAAGACGGGCCCCGCAGGGCCCGTCGATCCAGCACGATCGCGGCGGCGTCAGAAGCGCGCGCCGATGCCGATGCCCACCACCACCGGGTTGGCCTCGACCTCGCCGGCCGGCGCGCCGTTGAGCTTGAGGTCCGAGGAGCCGTGCAGGTAGCGCACGTCGCCGCGCGCGAACCAGCGGTCGTTGAACTGCACGTCGGCGCCGACGGTGGCCATCGGCCCCTTCGCGGTCTCGATGCCCACGCGCTGGCCCGAGAACGCGCCGCCGGCCTGTGCCGACTCGTCGTCGAAGTTCATCTCGTAATAGCCCAGGCCCACGAACGGGCGCACGGTGCTCTGCGTGGTGCCGAAGTGGTACTGGCCACTCACGCCGTACGGCTGCGCATTGACGCTGCCGGCCTTGGCATCGCCGACCTTCACGCGGTGGCCGAACTTGTCGACCGCGCCCCAGGCCTCGATGGCCACGTTGTCGTTGACGTACCAGCTCGCGCCCAGGGTGGGGGCGACGTCGCCGTCGAGCCCGGCGCGCGCGCCCGTGGCGGTGGTGGCGTCGCCGGTCGGTTCGGAATGCGCCACGCCACCCACGATGGCGAAGCGCTTGCCGGCGGTGTCCGTCTGCTGCGCAAGGGCGACCGGCGAGACGGCGAGGGTGCCCAACAGGGCGAGAGAAAGAACAGACTTCATGGAGCCTCCGTGTAATCGTTTGCAATGCCCGGGAGGAGGGCGACTGCACCGTACCGCCCGCGTACTGAACCCTGCTTGCCTTGCGGACGGCTGCTTCCACATCCGCGCGACGCGGCGTTCGCTAGCCGCGTGTGACCGTCGCGTGCACCCGGCGCGGTTGGCGTGGCCACGCGCGCGGGTGAGAATGGCCCTCTTGCGCAATCTGCGGAGCCCTGCATGGCTGAGTTGAAGGAAGCACGCGTCCCCGACATCGGCGACTTCGACGGCGTGCCCGTGATCGAGCTGCTCGTTTCGGTCGGCGACACGGTGAAGGCCGACCAGGGCCTGGTCACGCTGGAGTCCGACAAGGCCACGATGGAAGTGCCCGCGCCGTTCGCCGGCGTGGTGCGCGAGCTGCGCGTCAAGCTGGGCGACAGGGTGGCCGAGGGGCACGTGGTGGCGATGATCGAGCCCGTCGGCGCCGACGCATCCGCAGGCACCGCGCCCTCGTCCGATGGCGGCCCATCCGCCGACACGGCGCAGGTCGCCACCCCGCCGGGGCAGCCGCGTGCGGCGGAGACGGCCACGCAGGTCGAGCCGGTCTCGACCTCGGGGCAGCCCGATCGCCTCGCCCGGCGCGAGATCGCCACGCATGCCGGCGGCGCGTCGCCGGTGCAGGCGCAGCCCGCACCCACGCCGGCCGCCCTGCCGCAGGTGCAGGCAGGCGCGGATGCGCCGCGTACGCCGCCGGTCACCTTCGACGCCAGCGAACTGCTGCCCGACAAGGTGCCCTACGCCAGCCCCGCCGTGCGCCTGTTCGCGCGCGAACTCGGCGTCGACCTCGCACGCGTGACCGGCTCGGCCCGCGGTGGCCGCATCACCAGGGAAGACGTACAGCAGCACGTCAAGCAGGTGATGCAGGGCGCGGCCGCGGCACCCGCGGCGGGCGCGGGCCCGGCGCTCGGCGGCGGCCTCAACCTGCTGCCCTGGCCGAAGGTCGATTTCGCCAGGTTCGGCGAGATCGAGACGCGCGAGCTCTCGCGCATCCAGAAGCTGTCGGGCGCGAACCTTGCGCGCAACTGGGCGATGATCCCGCACGTCACGCAGCACGACGATGCGGACATCACCGAGCTCGAGGCCCTGCGCGTCTCGCTCAACGAGGAATACGCCCGCGCCAAGGATCCGACCAAGCTCACGATGCTCGCCTTCCTGATGAAGGCCTCGGTGGCCGCGCTGAGGAAGTTCCCGACGTTCAACGCCTCGCTGGACGCGACCGGCGAGAACCTCGTGCTCAAGAAGTACTTCCACATCGGTTTCGCCGCCGACACGCCCAATGGCCTGGTCGTGCCGGTAATCCGCGACGTCGACCGCAAGGGCATCGCGCAGATCGCGCAGGAGATGGCGGAGCTCGCGAAGAAGGCGCGCGACGGCAAGCTCGGCCCGGCCGACATGAGCGGCGGGTGCTTTTCGATCAGCTCGCTCGGCGGCATCGGCGGCACCAAGTTCACGCCGATCGTCAACGCGCCGGAAGTCGCGATCCTCGGCGTCTCCAAGTCCGCGATCCGCCCGGTGTGGGACGGTGCGGCGTTCCAGCCGCGCCTGATCCTGCCGCTCTCGCTGTCCTACGACCACCGCGTGATCGATGGCGCCGCGGCCGCGCGGTTCACCGCCTACCTCGCGCAGCTGCTGGGCGACATGCGGCGCGTCCTGCTCTGACGATGGCGCAGGGCGCGACCGCGCGACTCGACGCCGCCGGCGACCGCGTGCGCGACGTCGCCGAGGACGGCTGGCAGGGCCTGCAGCCCCTGCTGGACTACGCGCTGGTGCGCGTGGCCGGGCTCGACCTGAGCGTGGGCGAGCTGGCCGCCGCGCTGCTGCTGCTGGCCATCGCGTTCTTCGGCTCGCGGCTGGCCTCCCGCGCCCTGTGCCGCTTCGGCGAGCGGCGCGGCGCGGATGCCGCGGCGGTCTACACGATGAGCCGGGTGCTGCGCTACACGCTGATGGTGATCGGCGTGCTGCTGGCGCTGGAGGTGGCGGGCATCCCGATCACCCGGTTCGCGGTGTTCGCCGGTGCGCTGGGCGTGGGCCTGGGCTTCGGCCTGCAGGCGATCTTCAACAACTTCGTCTCCGGCCTGATCCTGCTCTTCGACCGCTCGATCAAGGTCGGCGACTTCGTCGAGCTCGAATCCGGCGTGCACGGCGTGGTGCGCGACATCAAGATCCGCGCCACGCGGATCATGACCAACGACAACCTCAACATCCTCGTGCCCAACTCCGAGTTCGTGAGCGGGCGCGTCGTCAACTGGACGCTGCTGGAGACCACGCGTCGCCTGCACGTCGCGTTCGGCGTCGCCTACGGCACCGACAAGGAACTGGTCAAGCGCGCGGCGCTGGAGGCCGCGCACGAGGTGCCCTTCACCCTCGCCCAGGACGGCCCGCGCGGTCCGCAGGTCTGGCTGGTCGGCTTCGGCGACAGCTCCCTCGACTTCGAGCTGGTGGTGTGGATCAACGCCGACGCCACCAAGCGCCCGTCGGCGGTGAAGGCCGCCTACTACTGGGCCCTGCACACCGCGCTGGTCCGGCACGGCGTCGAACTGCCCTTCCCGCAGCGCGACCTCAACCTGCGCAGCGCCTTCGGCCACGCCGGCCCGGCCGCGCTCGCGCTGCTGCGCGGGGAAGCGGTGCCGCTGGAGCCTGCAGACGAGCCCGAGGCGCCACCGCCCACCGAGTCCGAGCGCGCCGCGCTCGCCGAGAACGATGCGCAGCACGACGTCGAACGTGAGGTGCTCGAAGAACCCCCCGTCGAGCCGCGCGCCGCGGCCGACGCCCAGAGAAACGAGGAACGCTGATGGCCCGCCAGATCGAAGTGAAAGTCCCCGACATCGGTGACTTCGACGCCGTGCCCGTGATCGAGCTGCTGGTCGCGGTCGGCGACCGCGTCGCCAGGGACCAGGGCCTGGCCACGCTGGAGTCGGACAAGGCGACGATGGAGGTGCCCTCGTCCGACGCCGGCATCGTGCGCGAGCTGCGAATCAAGGTCGGCGACAGGGTGGGCGAGGGCGCGGTGATCGCCATCCTCGAAGCCGAAGGCGAGGAACAGGCACCCCCGGTCGCGCAGGGTGCCGCCTCGTCGCCCGCGCCGGCCCCTGCGCCCGCGGCGGCTCCCGCAGGCGCGGGAGCATCGACGCCCGCCCGTGGCGCACAGGCGGCCGCGGCCGCGCCTGCAACCGGCCGCAAGGCCGACATCGAATGCCGCATGCTCGTGCTCGGCGCCGGCCCCGGCGGCTACACCGCCGCCTTCCGTGCCGCCGATCTCGGGCTCGATACCGTGCTCGTGGAGCGTCATGCCAGCCTCGGTGGCGTCTGCCTCAACGTCGGCTGCATCCCCTCGAAGGCGCTGCTGCACGCGGCCGCCGTCATCGACGAGGCGGCGCACGCGAAGGACTACGGCATCGACTTCGGCGCACCGAAGATCGAGCTCGCCGCCCTGCGCGCCTACAAGGAGAAGGTCGTCGGCCAGCTCACCAGGGGCCTGGCGGGGATGGCGAAGCAGCGCAAGGTGCGCGTGGTGCAGGGCATCGGCCGTTTCGTCTCGCCGAACGAGCTCGAGGTGCAGGCCGATTCCGGCGCGCGGCTGATCCGGTTCGAGCAGTGCATCATTGCCGCGGGCTCGCAGGCGGTGAAGCTACCGAACTTCCCCTGGGGCGACGCGCGCATCATGGATTCGACCGACGCGCTCGAACTGGCCGAAGTGCCGAAGTCGCTGCTCGTGGTGGGCGGCGGCATCATCGGCCTGGAGATGGCGACGGTGTACCGCGCGCTGGGCTCGCAGGTCACCGTGGTCGAGCTCGGCGCGCAGCTGATGCCCGGCGCCGATACCGATCTGGTCAAGCCGCTCGCCGACCGCCTGAAGAAGCAGGGCGTCACCGTGCATCTCAACGTCAAGGCCGCGGGCGTGGAGGCGACGGATGCCGGCATCCGCGTGAGCTTCGAGGCGATGCAGGCCGGCGGTGGGGCGCCCACAGCGCAGACCTTCGACCGCGTCCTCGTCGCCGTCGGCCGCAGCCCCAACGGCGCGAAGATCGGCGCCGAGGCCGCCGGCGTGCAGGTCGGCGAGCGCGGCTTCATTCCGGTCGACCGGCAGATGCGCACCAACGTGCCGCACATCTTCGCCATCGGCGACATCGTCGGTAACCCGATGCTCGCCCACAAGGCGACGCACGAGGGCAGGCTCGCCGCGGAAGTCGCCGCGGGCGAGAAGCGCGAATGGGTCGCGCGCGTGATCCCGTCGGTGGCCTACACCGACCCGGAGATCGCCTGGGTCGGCGTCACCGAGACCGAGGCGAAGGCCAGGGGCCTGAAGGTCGGCGTCGGCAAGTTCCCGTGGGCCGCGAGCGGCCGCGCCATCGGCCTCGGCCGCACCGAGGGCTTCACCAAGCTCGTGTTCGACGAGGCCACGCACCGCATCATCGGCGGCGGCATCGTCGGCGTGCATGCGGGCGACCTCATCGCCGAGGTGGCGCTCGCGATCGAGATGGGCGCGGAGGTCGCCGACATCGGCATGACGATCCACCCGCATCCCACGCTGAGTGAGTCGGTGGGCATGGCCGCCGAAGTCTTCGAAGGCACGATCACCGACCTCTACATCCCGAAGCGCAAGTAAGGCATCGGGGCGCGCATCGACGTCCAGCGGTCGTCGATACGACATGCGCCGGCGACGTGCGACGGCGCCGCGCCGCGGGTGCGCCCGCCCGCGGCGGTGGAATGCGGGCGATGACGTGCGCTCGCGCCTGCGGTGAAAAGTGAAGCCCCGGCAGGGCCGGGGCTCGGGCCCGCCGCGTCGCGGCGGTCGACGAGGAGAACGTCGCGCCGGGGCAGGCATGGGCTGGGACCGGCCGCCGGCGCGAAGGTTCCCCGCCGCTCAGGCCGCCACCGTGGCCGACTGTGCTGCGCGCCGTTCGAGGCGCCGCCAGGCGCGCTCGTGGACGTGGAAGGCCACCGTATTGCAGGCCGGCTCGACCAGGGCCATGACGCCCCCGACGAGCAGGCTGCCGGTGAACAGGTAGCCCAGCGTGAAAGCGACGGCGAAATGGATCGCCGCGAAGCTCATGGTCTTTCGCATGCCCGGCTCCGCAATCAGGAACGGTTCTCATTCTGCCGCGCAGGATGCGCAGGTCCAGTTGATTGTCCGATTCCTTCCGATCGATGCGGTCAATCGTGCGCGGCGGGCCGGCCGGCCCGCGTGAGGTTCCGCGGTTGCCCGGAATTTCCACGCGGCCTATACTTCCGCGGCTCCCCAGGGCGCTTTTCGCGCTCGACCCCGACCAACGAGACCTTCGTGCAGCCGTCCTTGTCAGTCGCCCGCCGCACCGCGGTGCGCGCGTCCGCCTGGCAGGCCGTCGCGGTCCTCGTGCTGGCCGTGGTCTTCGGTCTGGCGGCGGGCCCCGCGCATGCGGCGGGTGTCCTGGTCGGCGGATTCGCGATGGTGCTGGGGAGCGCGCTGGCGGCCTGGTTCATGGTCGGCGGCGGCGTCAACCCGGCCGGGGTGGTGCTGGGGCGATGGTTCCTCGGAATGGTCGCCAAGTGGCTCCTCGTGCTGGTCGCCCTGTGGCTGGGGCTGGCGGTCTGGCGCGTCCCCGCGCTGCCGCTGCTCGCCGGCCTGGTGGTGGCGCTGCTCGCCCATGTGATCGCGTCGACGCGCCGCCCCCGCAGTACGCGCTGATTCGACTTCCCGGAGTTCCAAGACACATGGCGTCCGAAACGGAACTGACCCCGACCAGCTACATCCAGCACCACCTGCAGAACCTCACCGCGCCGGTGGGCGAGGGCGGCGGTTTCTGGACGCTGCACGTCGACACGCTGGTGATGGCGCTGCTGATGGGCGCGCTGATGGTCTTCATGTTCTGGCTGGCCACGCGCCGTCCCACGGCCGGCGTGCCGGGCAAGTGGCAGGCCTTCGTCGAGATCATGCTCGAGTTCGTCGACCGCCAGGCCAAGGACACCTACCACGGCAAGAGCAAGCTGGTCACGCCGATCGCGATCACGCTGTTCTTCTGGATCCTCCTGATGAACCTCATCAAGATGATCCCCGCCGATTTCATCGCCAAGCCGCTGGAGCTCGTCGGCGTCCACTACTGGAAGCCGGTGCCCACCGCCGACGTCAACGCCACGCTCGGCATGTCGATCAGCGTCTTCTTCCTGATGCTGTTCTTCTCGCTCAAGGCCAAGGGCCTGGGCGGCTTCACCCACGAGTTCCTGACCGCGCCGTTCGGCAAGTGGATGATGCCCTTCAACCTCATCCTCAACATCGTCGAATGGCTCTCCAAGCCGGTTTCGCTCGCGATGCGACTGTTCGGCAACATGTTCGGCGGCGAGATCGTCTTCCTGCTGATCTGGGTCCTCGGCGGCGCCGGCATCCTCGGCGCGCTCGCCGGCGGTGCGTTCGGCCTCGGCTGGATGCTGTTCCACCTGCTGGTCATCCCGCTGCAGGCCTTCATTTTCATGATGCTGTCGATCGTCTACCTGAGCCTGTCGGAAGACGCGCACTGACGGCTCCGCGTCCGCTTTCGCTTTCCCCTTCACCCTTTCGCTAACCAGCGCACTACCCCGGAGAGAACCATGGAATCCTTCCTCTACAACCTCGCCCAGGTCGAAGCTTCCACCGCCCTGGCCATCGGCATCATGATCGGCCTCGCCGCGCTCGGCGCCGGTATCGGTCTGGCCATCATGGCCGGCAAGTTCCTCGAGTCCGCCGCGCGCCAGCCGGAGCTGATCCCGGTCCTGCAGGTGCGCATGTTCATCACCGCCGGCCTGATCGACGCCGCGTTCATCATCACGGTCGCCGTCGCGCTGCTGCTGGCCTTCGCGAACCCGCTGTCGGGCCGCGTCGTCGCCAACAACACGGCTCCGGCCGCTGCCGCTGCCCAGTAATCCGGGCACGAGTGCCGCGGGCACCCGCCCGCGGCACGGTGGTCACGCAGGCGCGCCGCGCCTCGCCGTCCCCTCCAGGCAGAGCGTCAGCAGATGAACATCAACCTCACCCTATTCGCCCAGGCGCTGGCCTTCGCAGGCCTCATCTGGATCATCGCGACCAAGATCTGGCCGCCGCTTCTCCGTGCCATCGAGGAGCGCCAGCAGAAGATCGCCGAGGGCCTGGCCGCGGCCGACAACAGCCAGAAGGCGCTCGAGCAGGCCCAGGCCAGCGCGGACGCCGTCGTGCGCGAGGCGCGCCTGAAGGCCAACGAGATCATTGAGCAGGCGCACCAGCGCGCCAACCAGATCGTCGAGCAGGCGCATTCGGAGGCGGTGGCCGAGGCCAATCGCCAGAAGGAGCTCGCCCAGGCGGAGATCGCCTCGGCCAGCAACCGCGCCCGCGAGGAGCTGCGTGCGCAGGTCGCCACGCTCGCCGTCGCCGGCGCCGAGAAGGTGCTGCGCCGCGAGATCGATCCTGCCGCGCACCGCGCGCTGCTCGACGAGCTGGCCACCCAGCTCTGACGGAGACGCTTCGATGAGCCAGGCCCTGACCCTCGCCCGTCCCTACGCCCGCGCCGCGTTCAGCGCCGCGCGTGACGAAGGCCGCGTCCAAGCGTGGTCGGACGCGCTGGCCTTCGCGGCCCGCGTGGCCGCCGATCCGCAGGCGCAGGCGGTGCTGAAGCATCCGCAGCTGTCGGCGGAGAAGGCGGCGCAGCTGCTGTCGATCGAGGGCGCCGACGCCGCGGTCGCGCGCTTCTTCCGCATGCTGGCCGACAACCGCCGCCTCGAACTGCTGCCGGAAATCGCCGGCCTGTTCGAGCAGCTGCGCGCGGACGCCGAGCGCGTCGTCAAGGCGCGCGTCACCTCCGCGGCGCAGCTGGGTGACGCCGACCTCGCCGCCATCCGCGAGGGCCTGCGCCGCCGCTTCGGCCGCGAGGTCGAGCTGGAGACCGCGATCGACGCCTCGCTCATCGGTGGCGCGGTCATCGACGCCGGCGACGTCGTCATCGACGGCAGCGTGCGCGGCAAGCTCGAGCGCCTGCAGTCGGCGCTGGCCGCCTAAGCCACGAATTCATCTACTCCCGGGCCCCGGCCCGGAACCAGGGAAGCTCCCATGCAGAACACGCTCAACCCGTCCGAAATCAGCGAACTGATCAAGACCCGCATCGAGCAGGTCGGTCTGGCCGCCGAAGCCCGCAACGAGGGCACCGTGACCTCCGTGTCCGACGGCATCGTCCGCATCTTCGGCCTGGCCGACGTGATGCAGGGCGAGATGATCGAGCTGCCGGGCAATACCTATGCGCTCGCGCTGAACCTCGAGCGCGACTCCGTCGGCGCCGTGGTCCTGGGTGACTACGAGCACCTGCGCGAGGGCGCCGTGGCCAAGACCACCGGCCGCATCCTCGAGGTGCCGATCGGCCCGCAGCTGCTGGGCCGCGTGGTCAATGCGCTGGGCGAGCCGATCGACGGCAAGGGCCCGCTGGGCGCCACGATGTCGGCGCCGGTCGAGCGCGTCGCGCCGGGCGTCATCTGGCGCAAGTCGGTCGACCAGCCGGTGCAGACCGGCTACAAGTCGGTTGACTCGATGATCCCGATCGGCCGCGGCCAGCGCGAGCTGATCATCGGCGACCGCCAGACCGGCAAGACGGCGATGGCCGTCGACACGATCATCGCGCAGAAGGGCACGGGCATTAAGTGCATCTACGTCGCGATCGGCCAGAAGAACTCGACGGTCGCGAACGTGGTCCGCCGCCTGGAAGAGCATGGCGCGCTCGACCACACGATCGTGGTCGCCGCGACGGCTTCGGAGTCGGCCGCGATGCAGTACATCGCCGCCTACGCCGGCTGCACCATGGGCGAGTACTTCCTCGACCGTGGCCAGGACGCGCTGATCATCTACGACGACCTGTCCAAGCACGCCGTCGCCTACCGCCAGATCTCGCTGCTGCTGCGCCGCCCGCCGGGCCGCGAAGCCTACCCGGGCGACGTCTTCTACCTGCACTCGCGCCTGCTCGAGCGCGCCGCGCGCGTGTCGGAGGAGTACGTCGAGAAGTTCACCGGCGGCGAAGTGAAGGGCCAGACGGGCAGCCTGACCGCGCTGCCGATCATCGAGACGCAGGCGGGCGACGTGTCCGCGTTCGTCCCGACGAACGTCATCTCCATCACCGACGGCCAGATCTTCCTCGAGACCGACCTGTTCAACGCGGGCATCCGCCCGGCCGTGAACGCCGGTATCTCGGTCTCCCGCGTCGGTGGCGCCGCACAGACCAAGATCATCAAGAAGCTCTCGGGCGGCATCCGCATCTCGCTGGCGCAGTACCGCGAGCTGGCGGCGTTCGCGCAGTTCGCCTCCGACCTCGACGAGGCGACCCGCAAGCAGCTCGAGCGCGGCCAGCGCGTCACCGAGCTGATGAAGCAGAAGCAGTACTCCCCGCTGCCGATCGCGCTGCAGGCCCTCTCGATCTACGCGGTGAACGAGGGCTACCTCGACGACGTGCCGGTGGGCAAGATCGGCGCCTTCGAGGCGGGCCTGCACGCCCACTTCGTCAACACGCAGGGCGAGCTGGCCACGCGCATCAACCAGACCGGTGCGTGGGACGACTCGATCGAGGGCACCTTCAAGCAGGTGATCTCGGAGTTCAAGCAGACCGGGTCCTGGTAAGGACCCGGCGGGATTCGGGATTAGGGATTCGTCACAGCGGTTCATCGCGATCGGGCCGGGTATCGCTTCTGCGAATCCCCAATCCCGCATCCCGAATCCCGCGAGCGGAGCGAGTATCAGATGGCAGGCGGACGCGAAATCAAATCGAAGATCAAGAGCGTGCAGAACACCCGCAAGGTGACGCGCGCGCTGGAGATGGTCTCCGCCTCGAAGATCCGCAAGGCGCAGGACCGCATGAAGACCTCGCGCCCCTATGCGCGGGTGATGAAGCAGGTGATCGGCCACCTCGCGCAGGCGAGCGGCGACTACCGCCATCCGTACATGGTCGAGCGCCCGGACGTGAAGCGCGTCGCCTACGTGATCGTGTCGAGCGACCGCGGCCTGGCCGGCGGCCTCAACAACAACATGTTCCGCAAGCTGATCGGCGAGTTCCGCCGCTGGCAGGAGCAGGGCGTCGAGGTCGACGTGGTCACGATCGGCCAGAAGGCCTCGGTGTTCTTCCGCCGCCTGAAGGTGAACATGACCGCCTCGGTCACGCACCTGGGCGACGTGCCCAAGCTCGAGCAGCTCATCGGCGTGATCAAGGTGGTGCTGGACGCCTACGAGGCCGGCCAGGTCGACCGCGTCTTCGTCTGCTACAACCACTTCGTCAACACGATGTCGCAGCAGGCCACGTTCGACCAGCTGCTGCCGCTGCCGCCGGCGTCGACGAAGGTCGCCCCGCACGACTGGGACTACATCTACGAGCCGGACGCGCCGACGGTCCTCGACCACGTGCTGCAGCGCTACATCGAGGTGCTGGTCTACCAGGCGGTGCTCGAGAACGTGGCCTCCGAGCACGCCGCGCGCATGGTGGCGATGAAGGCCGCGAGCGACAACGCGACCAAGCTGATCGGCACGCTCAACCTCATCTACAACAAGGCCCGCCAGGCCGCGATCACCCAGGAAATCTCGGAGATCGTCGGCGGCGCCGCCGCAGTCTGATCACCGCTGAGCGCGTCGCCCGCGCTCGCCTCCATCGAATCGACTTACCAAGGAAACACCCATGAACGCTCAGGTCTCTCCCAGCACCACGGGCACCGTCGTCCAGATCATCGGCGCGGTCGTCGACGTCGAGTTCCCGCGCAACGCGGTGCCGAAGGTCTACGACGCGCTCAGGATCGAGGGCACGGCGATCACGCTGGAAGTCCAGCAGCAGCTGGGCGACGGCGTCGTGCGCACGATCGCGCTCGGTTCGACCGACGGCCTGAAGCGCGGCCTCGTCGCCACCAACACCGGCCGCGCCATCGCGGTGCCGGTGGGCACCGGCACGCTGGGCCGCATCATGGACGTGCTCGGCACGCCGATCGACGAGGCCGGCCCGGTGCAGGCCACGGACTTCTGGGAAATCCACCGCCAGGCCCCGTCCTACGAGGACCAGTCCTCGGCGACCGACCTGCTCGAGACCGGCATCAAGGTCATCGACCTGATGTGCCCGTTCGCCAAGGGCGGCAAGGTCGGCCTGTTCGGCGGCGCCGGCGTCGGCAAGACCGTCAACATGATGGAGCTCATCAACAACATCGCGAAGGCGCACTCGGGCCTGTCCGTGTTCGCCGGCGTGGGCGAGCGTACCCGCGAGGGCAACGACTTCTACCACGAGATGAAGGACTCCAACGTCCTCGACAAGGTCGCGATGGTCTACGGCCAGATGAACGAGCCGCCGGGCAACCGCCTGCGCGTCGCGCTGACCGGCCTGACGATGGCCGAGTACTTCCGCGACGACAAGGACCCGGCCACCGGCAAGGGCCGCGACGTGCTGCTGTTCGTCGACAACATCTACCGCTACACGCTGGCCGGTACCGAAGTGTCGGCGCTGCTCGGCCGCATGCCGTCGGCGGTGGGTTACCAGCCGACGCTGGCCGAGGAGATGGGCGTGCTGCAGGAGCGCATCACCTCGACCAAGACCGGCTCGATCACCTCGATCCAGGCCGTGTACGTGCCCGCGGACGACCTGACCGACCCGTCGCCGGCGACCACGTTCGCCCACCTCGACGCGACCGTCGTTCTGAGCCGTAACATCGCCTCGCTGGGCATCTACCCGGCGGTCGACCCGCTCGACTCGACCTCGCGCCAGCTCGACCCGAACGTCATCGGCGCCGAGCACTACGACGTCGCCCGTCGCGTGCAGGCCACGCTCCAGAAGTACAAGGAGCTCAAGGACATCATCGCGATCCTGGGCATGGACGAGCTGTCGGAAGAAGACAAGCAGGCCGTCTCGCGCGCGCGCAAGATCGAGCGCTTCTTCTCGCAGCCCTTCCACGTGGCCGAGGTGTTCACCGGCTCGCCGGGCAAGTACGTGCCGCTCAAGGACACCATCCGCGGCTTCAAGATGATCGTCGACGGCGAGTGCGACCACCTGCCGGAGCAGGCGTTCTACATGGTCGGCGGCATCGAGGAAGCCTTCGAGAAGGCCAAGAAGATCGGCGCGTAAGCGCCGAGCTTCCGGGACTTGAGATTCGGGATTAGGGATTCGGAAAAGCGGGTCGTTCGCGGTGGGGTGGGAGTCGCTTTCGCGAAGCCCGAAACCCCGATCCCGAATCCCGTCCGAGCAGAGCGAGGACACCCATGGCATCCACCATCCGTTGCGACATCGTCAGCGCCGAGCAGGAGATCTACAGCGGCGACGCCGAACTGGTCGTCGCGACCGGCGAGCTGGGCGAGCTCGGCATCGCGCCGAAGCATGCGCCGCTGATCACGCGCCTGAAGCCGGGCAAGGTCGTCGTGACCCTGCCGGGCGGCGAACGCCTGGACTTCGCCATCTCCGGCGGCATCCTCGAGGTGCAGCCCAGCGTGGTGACGGTGCTGGCCGACACGGCCATCCGCGCCGAGGACATCGACGAGGCCGCGGTGCGTGCCGCCAAGGCCGAGGCCGAGCGCATCCTCGCGCAGAAGGACCCGAAGATGTCGCTGGAGGAGGCCCAGGCCCAGCTGGCCATGTCGATCGCACAGCTGTCGGCGCTCGAGCGCCTGCGCAAGAACCTCAAGCACTGAGCGCCCGGCGCAGGGTCGCAGTCAGGACGCCGGCCTCGCGCCGGCGTTCCTGCTTTCGGGTTCCGGGGCAGGGCCGCGGCAGGGAGAAGGAAGCGGAGGTCGCGCTGCCGCGTCCGCGCGCGCAGGGAACGGCTGATTCCCTATCGCCGGTATACCCAGTGCCGCGACAGCGCGAATCCCACCAGGCCGAGCATCAGCTCGACCGCGGGCTTGGCCAGCCAGGCCCACTGCAGGCCGACCGCGTCGTCGATGCTCGCGAGCATCCAGGTGCTGGCGATGGTCGTGCCGATCCAGAGAAGCCCGAACCGCGCGAGCTGGCGGTGGCCGATGCCCGTGCCGTCGCCGGCGAAGGTGATGCGGCCGTTGAGCCAGAAGCCCAGGGTCGCGCCCGTGACGCGTCCGGCCAGGTTGGCCGTCTCCACCGCCAGGCCGGCGTTGCTGAGCGCCACCATCACGGCCCAGTCGAGCAGCCACTGCAGCAGCCCGATGGCGAGATAGTGGCGGCCTTGGCGGGTCAGGCTCATCGGGTCGTCCGGGGCGGCAACGCCCACCACTCTACGTCAGCGACCGTTACCACCCGGTCAGCGCCGAGGCGCTCGAGCGCCGCAGCCCGCGCCGGAGCCAGCGTGGAGCGCCGGAACACGATGTGGCGCACGCCTTCTTCCCGGATCACGCGTGCCCATGCCGCGCCGCCCGCATCGGGATCGGCCGCGCGCGCGGCCGCGTGCAGTCGCGGCGCGTACCACTCGGCGGTGCGCCCTGCGCCGGCCAGTTCCGCATGCGTCGCACCGGTGAAGTCGAGCACCGTCTCGCCGGGATACCGCCTGCGCAGCTGCTGGTAGACGAGCCGCTCGGGCACGTAGCGTTCGAACAGCGGCGCGTCCTGCCCCAACGCGGCCAGGCTGCGCCGCACGCCGCCGGTGCGCAGCATCCAGCCCGAGTTCGCGGCATAGGCGAGGTCGACCACCACGAGGGCGGCGAGAACCGCGAGCGCGGCGCGGCGTGGCAACGCGACCTGCAGCGCGGCCACCGCGGGCGGGACGAGCAGCGCAAGTCCCGGAACCGCGTAGCGCGCGTACGGGAGGATGGCGAGCGGCAGGGCGATCGCCACCAGTGCGGCGGCCGTCATCCAGCGGGTGCGCCGGCGGACCAGCGCGAGGAGCGTCGCGCCCGCCAGCATGGGCAGCGCGAAGCCGAAGCCCCCGTTCCAGCCCTCGACATGTGCGGACGTGGCGAAAGTCAGCCACCAGGGCAGCGCCAGCGGTGCGTCCGTGGTCCAGCGCGCGTCGTGGAACGCGATCGCCGGGAACGCGGGGGACCGGAACACGTCGTTGAGCAGCGGCAGGACGGGATTGCCCGCCACCGCCCAGGCGTAGGCATAGCTCGATCCGCCAACGGCGGCCGCGAGTCCGACGGACGCGAGCAGGCCGGACGGGTGCGCCCGCCACTGCGCGCGCCAGCGCCAGGCGGCGAGGGCTGCCAGCCCGAGCGCGCTGGCCGGGTGGGTGAGCTTGAGTCCCGCGAGCAAGCCGGCCAGCACGCCGAAGACCAGCACACCGCGTGGCGGCGCGTCGCGTTCGGATACCAGGCAGGCCAGCAGGGTGAGGACGGCCGCCGCGGCCAGTTCGGTCTGCATGCCACCGAGCAGGGTGGCGAACGTCGGGAGGGTGGCGACCGTCGCCATGGCCGCCCAGCGGAACGCCGGCGTCGCGCCGTGCTGGCCCGCCAGCCGCCACGCGCCCGCGCACAGCACGAACAGCCAGGCCAGGTTCACCGGCCCGCGCGCCTCGGCCCGCGCGACGACCTGCGCGATCGCATGCACGACGTCGCCGGCCCAGGGGGCGAGCGCCCATGCCTGGTGGGTCGGATCCAGCGCATAGCGCCCGTGCTCGAGGAGCTGCCAGGGCAGCCCCAGGTGGTAGGCGAGGTCGTCGTACTGCATGGTCGGCAGCCAGGCGCCCGTCGAGGCCAGGCCCGCCGCGAGCACGCCCCATGCAGCGGCGCGCGGGGCCGCGTCCACCGCCTCCCGCCAGGCGGCCCGCGCGTGCAGCAGCGCCTCGCGAAGCGCGCGGCGGCGCAGTGCCACCAGGCCCGCGAGCAGCGGCAGGTACACCCAGGTGGAATGCAGCGCGACCGGCAGCAGCCAGCCGAGCGCGCCGGCCATCATCGCGATGCCGGTGGCGCCGGCGAGCAGCGGCCGCGCGGGCGTGCACAGCCAGCTTCCCGCGGCGACCGCGCCGGCTGCCAGCAGCAGCGTGGCCGACACGGGCAGCGGACCCCACATCAGCAGCGCCGCCGCGCCCCATACCACCGCGAGCGCGTCGGCACGGCGCCAGCCACGCCAGCGCGACAGCGCCCAGGCCAGCCCCGAGGCGATCAGCGCCAGTGCGAGCGCATCGAGCACGCGCGAGCGCGGCAGATCCACCCACGTGCGATGCGCGACGAAGCCTGCGACGAAGGCGAAGGCGCCGGCCAGGGCCAGGATCTGCATGCCCACGCGACGTGGGCGGACGGGGGAGGGAGCGGCCGGCACGCGCGGCATCCTAACAGCGGCCCGCTAGAATCCCCGGCGTCCCTTCCATCGACCGCATCATCCATGAGCGCTCCCCTGCACGTCGTCATCCTCGCCGCCGGCGAGGGCAAGCGCATGAAGTCGACGCTGCCCAAGGTGCTGCAGAAGGTCGCCGGCGTGCCGATGCTGCAGCACGTGGTCGACACCGCCCGGCTGCTGGGCGCGCGCGGCATCCACGTGGTCTACGGCCACCACGGCGACCAGGTGCGCGAGGCCTTCGAGGGGCAGGACGACATCGACTGGGTCGAGCAGAGCGTGCGCCTGGGCACCGGGCACGCCGTGCAGCAGGCGATGCCGCAGGTGGAGCAGGACGCGCGCGTGCTGCTGCTCTATGGCGACGTGCCCCTGATCCGTGCCGAAACGCTGCAGCGCCTTCTCGAAGCCGAAGGGCGCATCGCGATGCTCGCCACGGAACTCGAGGACCCGACGGGCTATGGCCGCGTGGTGCGCGATGCGGCAGGCAAGGTCGCGCGCATCGTCGAGCAGCGCGACGCCAGCGACGACGAGCGCGAGATCACCACCGTCAATACCGGCATCCTGGTCGCCGACGCCGAGCCGCTGCGGCGCTGGATCGCGCACCTGTCCAACGAGAACGCGCAGGGCGAGTACTACCTGACCGACGTGTTCGCCGCCGCGGCCGACGAGTTCAATGCCGCGGAGATCGTGCTGGTCGAGGATCCGCAGGAGGTCGAGGGCGCGAACGATCCCTGGCAGCTGGCGCAGCTCGAGCGCGCGCTGCAGCGACGCTGCGCGCAGGCGCTGTGCGTCGCCGGCGCACGCCTCGTCGATCCGGACCGCTTCGACCAGCGTGGCGTCGTGCGCGTGGGCATGGACGTGGAGATCGACGTGGACGTCATCCTCGAGGGCGAGGTCGAGCTAGGCGACGGCGTGCGCATCGGACCGTTCTGCAGGCTCAAGGACGTCAAGCTAGGCCCGGGCACGGAAGTACGCGCGCACTGCGATCTCGAGGGCGTGGTCGTCGAAGGCGCGGCGCAGATCGGACCCTTCGCCCGGCTGCGCCCCGGCACGGTGCTGGCCGACGGCGTGCACATCGGCAATTTCGTCGAGACCAAGAACACCCGCATGGGCGTGGCGAGCAAGGCGAACCACCTGGCCTACCTGGGGGATTCGGTGATCGGCACCAAGGTCAACGTGGGCGCCGGCACGATCACCTGCAACTACGACGGCGCGAACAAGTCGCGCACCACCATCGAGGACGAGGCCTTCATCGGCTCCAATTCCTCGCTGGTCGCGCCGGTCACCATCGGCCGCGGTGCGACGATCGGCGCAGGTTCCGTCATCACCCGCGACGCGCCGCCCGGCGAGCTCACGATCGCCCGCGCACGGCAGAGCACCATCGACGGCTGGCAGCGGCCCACCAAGCCGCCGAAGTAGCAACGGCGACCGCGGGGCGCAGTGCATGTAGCGCATCGCGTATCGCGCCACGGCGCCGGGAGCTAGACGGGCAGCGTCATCGAGACGCAGAGGCCGCCCCCGCTGCGGTTGGCGAGCGCCACGCGGCCGCCTGCGGAACGGTGGAGGCGACCGGCCGATCCTGGCCGGAGGTGTCGCGGATGCTCATGGTCGCTGCGGAGGAGGCGGCGCGGGCACCTGCCCGCATGCCCCGCTGAAGCACACACCGTGCCAACCGCCAAGTGCATGAATTGGCTGGATTTCGATGCCGGCGAACCTGTCCGGGCGGACACCCGGGCGTCCGCACGGGCCGGGCGGACGGCTACACTGGCGCGTCTCCAGCAGGAACGAAATCCATGTGCGGCATTGTGGGCGCGATCGCCGATCGCGACGTGGTTCCCGTCCTCATCGAGGGGCTCAAGCGGCTCGAGTACCGCGGCTACGATTCCGCGGGCATCGCGGTGGTCGATGGCGACGACGTGCGCCGCGTGCGCCGCACCGGTCGCGTGGCGGAGATGGAGAACGCCGCGCAGCAGGAGGACTTCCACGCCAGGCTGGGCATCGGCCACACGCGCTGGGCCACGCACGGCGGCGTCACCGAGACCAACGCGCATCCGCACATCTCCTTCGGCGAGCTCGCGGTGGTGCACAACGGCATCATCGAGAACCACGAGCAGCAGCGCGAGCGCCTGCGCGCCGACGGTTACGCCTTCGAATCGCAGACCGACACCGAGGTCATCGCGCACCTGATCCATCACTACCAGGCGCAGGGCCATGACCTGCTGGCGGCCGTGCAGTCGGCCGTGCGCGAGCTGCAGGGCGCCTACGCGATCGCCGTGGTCAGCAAGCGCGAGCCCGGCCGCCTGGTCGCCGCGCGCATGGGCTGCCCGCTGCTGGTGGGGCTGGGCGAGGGCGAGAACTTCGTGGCCAGCGACGTCTCGGCCATCGTGCAGGCCACGCGCCGGGTGATCTTCCTCGAGGAGGGCGACACCGCCGAGGTGACGCGCGAGGCCGTGCGCGTGTTCGATGCCTCGGGCACCGCGGTCGACCGCGACGTGCATGTTTCCGACGTCTCGCTGGCTTCGCTGGAGCTCGGCCCCTACCGGCACTTCATGCAGAAGGAGATCCACGAGCAGCCGCGCGCCGTGGCCGACACCCTCGAGGCGCTGATGGACAGCGGCGCGTTCACGCCCGCACTGTTCGGCCGCGAGGCCGAGCAGGTGCTGCGCGACGTCGAGGGCGTGCAGATCCTGGCCTGCGGCACCAGCTACTACGCCGGCCTGACCGCGCGCTATTGGATTGAGTCCATCGCGAAGCTTCCCTGCAGCGTCGAGATCGCCAGCGAGTACCGCTACCGCGAGGCGCATGCGAATCCGAAGAACCTGATCGTCACCATTTCGCAGTCGGGCGAGACGCTCGACACGATGGAGGCGCTGAAGTACGCGAAGTCGCTCGGCCACGACAGGACGCTGTCGATCTGCAACGTGCCCGAGAGCGCGATCCCGCGCGCCAGCCGGCTGGTCTACTACACCCGCGCCGGCGCGGAGATCGGCGTGGCCTCGACCAAGGCCTTCACCACCCAGCTGGTCGCACTGTTCACGCTGACGTGCACGCTGGCGAAGCTGCGCGGCGTGCTGGATGCGGCGCAGGAGGCCGCCTACCTCGACGCGCTGCGCCAGCTGCCCGGTACCGTGCAGCACGCGCTCAACCTCGAGCCGCAGGTGGCGGTGTGGAGCGAGCGCTTCGCGCCCAAACAGCACGCGCTGTTCCTGGGCCGCGGCATGCACTACCCGATCGCGCTGGAAGGCGCGCTCAAGCTCAAGGAAATCTCCTACATCCACGCCGAGGCGTATCCGGCGGGCGAGCTCAAGCACGGCCCGCTGGCGCTGGTGGACGAGGCCATGCCGGTGGTCGTCATCGCACCCAACGACGCGCTGCTGGAGAAGGTGAAGTCCAACATCCAGGAAGTGCGCGCGCGCGGCGGCGAGATGTTCGTGTTCGCCGATGCCGACAGCCACTTCGGCGAATCCGAACAGGTGCACGTGATCCGCACCCCGCGCAATGCGGGCGTGCTCTCGCCCATCGTGCACGCGATCCCGGTGCAGCTGCTGGCCTACCACGCCGCCCTGGCGCGCGGCACCGACGTGGACAAGCCGCGCAACCTGGCGAAGGCGGTCACGGTCGAGTGAGCCCCGGCGCCTGAGTGGTTCATCCCCGCCGCCTGGCGGGGCTTGAGGTCGGCGGCGCGGCCTGCCTACAGTCGAAGCCGTCCGGGCCGATAGCCCGGGCATGCCCCGTGGCGCCTCGCGCCCGTGCGAGGTCCATCGGGCGGCATCGATGCGGGGGTGGACATGGGGACGTTTCGACAGGGCGCGCCCGCCGAACTCTGGCAGGCGCTGGTGCACGACGCCGGGGAGCGCGCCGGCTGCGCACTGGATGAATCGCGCGAGAGCTACCTGGTGTTCGTGCTGCTGCGCCATCAGCGCGACGGACAGCTCCTCGGCCGCACGCAGGCGCTGGACTGGTTGCATGCGCAGTCGCTCGCCGGCAGCCCGCGCGAGGAGGCGCTGCGCGACGTGGGCGATCGCTGCCTGCTCATCGCAGGCCTGTACCCCGCGCTCGCCGAGCGCCGCCGGGTGACCGTGGACTACTTCACCGAACTCGGCCGCGGCGCCTACCTGTCCATCGCGGAGGCGGGCCGCTCGGCCTATGCGGCGCTGTTCTCGCAACTGGCGGCGAGCTACGCGGACCTGGTGTGCATACTGCGTGCGGTGCGGGTGGATGCGCGCCTGCTGCCGGTCATGCCCATGGATCCGCGGCGCCACTGAGCGTCCGGC
The DNA here is from genome assembly GCF_004344885.1 of Lysobacter sp. N42. Lineage (NCBI taxonomy): Bacteria > Pseudomonadati > Pseudomonadota > Gammaproteobacteria > Lysobacterales > Lysobacteraceae > Lysobacter > Lysobacter sp. N42. Next base: position 1,369 of record NZ_SKFB01000037.1, on the reverse strand, counting down.
GGGCCCGGGTCGACGGCGGGCGGCGGGGCCGCCTCGTGCCGGTCCGGCGCGGCTTCAGGCCGAAGGCGCGCGCGGCTCGCCTTCGACGGCGCCCTGCGGCGGTGCGCCGAAGGTCACGATCACGTCCGACGGCGCCGGCATGCGGCCTCGCGCGGGCAGCCGGGCCACCTCGGCCTGCGCGAGCGCGGCCAGCTCGGCCCGCCGCGTGGCGTCCACCTGCTGCCAGTGGCAGCCCATCAGGGCGCCCTCGAGCGCGTAGAGCAGGTTGAGCGAAGGCCGGAAGCCGGCGCGCTTGACGCGCATGTACGCCTCCAGCGAGCCCACCGCCGCCAGGTCCTCGTGCGTGCGCAGGCCTACCTGGCGGAGCCAGGCCCCGGACTTGGCGCCGATGTTGAGCATCCGGGCAGGCGCGGTCGTCATGGCTCAGGCCAGGCTGTCGAGAAAGGCGCGTGCCAGCGCTTCCAGCCCGTGCTGGTCGTCCTCGTCGAAGCGGTCGGGCTCCGGGCTGTCGAGGTCGAAGACGCCGACCAGGCTGCCGTCGGCGGCGACCAGGGGCACCACCAGCTCCGAGCGCGAGGCCGAATCGCAGGCGATGTGGCCGGGGAAGGCGTGCACGTCGGGCACGCGCTGGGTTTGCCGCGTGGCCGCGGCCGCGCCGCAGACGCCCTTGTCCAGCGGGATGCGCACGCAGGCCGGCAGGCCCTGGAAGGGGCCTACGACCAGTTCGGTGCCGTCGAAGAAGTAGAAGCCCACCCAGTTGAGCGCGGGCAGCGCGTGGTAGACCAGCGCCGAGAGGTTGGCGGCATTGGCGATGCGGTCGCGCTCGCCGTGCATGAGGCCGCGGGCCTGCTCGAGCAGCTGCGCGTACTGCTCCGGCTTGCTGCCGGTGAGGGCGGTGGCGGTGAACGTCATGCGCGGCAGTCTAGCAGCGCGCACCGCGCGCCCCGGCGGCCGGCCAGGCACGCAGCGTCCCGCGCGCGGGGGCGGTGGCGGGGCCGGTTCGAGTCGACGGATGGAACAGCAGCGCACGACTTCCGGCAGGGTTGCGGTGGCGGCGGCATGGGTAAACTGCCCGGTACAGAATTTCCCCCGGAGAGCCGCATGCGCCGCATTGCGCTGGTATCGCTGTTGCTGATCGCCGGAGCGGGCCTGGTGGCCTGCGACGGCGGCAAGGCCGAGGGCGGCGGGCCTGGTGGCGCCCCCGCGGGCGGTCCGCCCGGCGGCATGCAGCTGCCCGTGGAGACCGTCACCCTCGCGCCTAGGGCCTGTTAACACTATCGCAACGATTCGACGATCAGTGCGAAGTGGATGAAGGCCGCGAACATGACGTCGAGCTTGTCGAAGCGGCTGAAGATGCGGCGGAACCCTT
>NZ_SKFB01000036.1:0-36806 GCF_004344885.1 Lysobacter sp. N42 | reverse complement strand
CTGCGCCTGCGCGTCGCCGGCGCCGCGCTGCGGGAACAGGCGTGCGTGCAGGGCGTCGACCGCGGGATCGATCGCCTCCGCGCCGCCCGCGCACAGGCGGCGCAGCGCGAGCGCGAGGCGCCGCTCGTACTCGCGGTAGCGGCGCAGGTAGATGCGTCCGTCCTCCAGCACCAGCGGGCGGTCCTCGGGGGTCGCGTCCTCACCGTCCGGCTGCGCCACCCACGGGCACTGCGCGAGCGCGGCGCGCCAGGCCTGCGCGGCGGGCCATTCGATGGGCGGCTCGACCAGCATCGCCGGCGCCTCGGGATCGAAGGCCGGATGGCCCTGCGCCACCGCGTAGGAGGCCAGCGCGGCGGCGGCGAGCACCGGCGGCTCGACCTCGCCGTCGATGCGCTGCAGCGCATGCGCCAGCGCCAGGTCGACCGGGCGCAGCGCGCCGCTGCGCTGCAGGGCGTCGAGCAGGCTCATGCGTGGCCTCCGGCGAACAGCGCATCGAGCGCGTCGACGAGTTCGCGCGGCAGGCGCTGGGCATGGATGCCCGGCGACGGCGCGCGGCGCGCGTCGACGCCGCGGCAGAACACGTAGCGCACGCCGCCGACGCAGCGCTCGTAGTCGTAGCCCTCGCCCAGCCGGAAACGCAGCCAGCGGTGCAGCGCCAGCGTGTAGATCGCCGCCTGCAGGGTGTACTCGCCCTCGTGCATGGCGCGCTCGAGCGAGGCCGGCGAATAGTCGGGCAGGCGGTTGGTCTTGTAGTCGAGCACGAAGTACTGCCCGCCGCGGGCGTAGACGAGGTCGATCTTGCCCGTCATCAGGCCGTCGAGCCTGCGCCGCGTGCCGAAGCCCTGGCGGTCGGCGAGCAGGCCGTGCGCCTGCACGGTGGCCAGCAGCGCGTCGACGGGCACGTCCTTCAGGGCGAAGTGGAACTCCATCTCCGCGCGGCGCGCCCCGAGCGGCACGTCGCACAGGCGCGTGCCCTCCGGCAGCGTGGCCGCGAGCGTGTGGCCGACCAGCGAACCCAGCAGCGGCAGGCCGGCCTCGATGTCGGCCTGCGCATAGCCTTCGGCGCGGAATGCGTCGACCAGCGCGTCCTGCTGCCCGGCCGGCACCTCGCCGCCCGCCCAGCCGGCCCAGGCGGCGAAGTCGACGCGCTCGAGCGCGCCGTGCACCACGTCGCCGAAGCGCGCGCCGACGAAGCGCGGATCGTCCACGGCCTCGCGGACCGGCGCCTCGTCGGCCTCGTCCTCGCGCCCGCCGCGGGGCAGCAGCGTCTCCACCGGCCCGGCGGCCTGGCGGGCCAGCGCGCTGAAGGAGTAGATCGCCCAGTCGCGCGACAGCGCGCGCCGCGCCGTGCGGGCGCGCGGCAGTTGCACGGGCGCGGCGAAGCGCAGCGGCGCGAGGTCGTCGGCCGGCACGCGGTCGTCGACGAGGATGCCGTCACCGGTGAGCGTGGCCATGTCGCCCAGCAGCGGCGCGAGCGCGGTGGCTTTGGCCTGGTACATCGGGCCCGCGCAGAGCCACAGCGCATGCTGCGCGCGCGTCAGCGCGACATAGAGCAGGCGCGCTTCTTCGGCGAGGTCCTCGCGCGCGGCGCGCTTCTTGTCCTCGTCGCCGGGCGCCAGGTGCAGCACGCGGCCGTCCGGCCCGTCGAGCATGCAGCGCGCATACGAGCGCGCCTTGCGGCCGATGCCGGCGAAGGGCAGGAAGACGAACGGGAACTCCAGGCCCTTGGACTTGTGCACGGTCAGCACCTGCACGCGCCGCGCATCCGATTCCAGCCGCAGCTGCTGCTCGGGGTCGTGGTCGTCGGCCGCGGCGATGCGCGCGCGCAGCCAGTCGACCAGCCCCTGGGGCCCGAGCGCGCGCTGCCAGGCCTGCTGCAGCGCCTCGCCCAGCTGCATCAGGTCCGACAGGCGGCGCTCGCCGTCGACCAGTTCCAGCAGGCGCGGTGCGGCCCGTGCGCAGAGCTCGTTGACCAGCGCCAGCGGGCCCGCACGCAGCCAGCGTTCGCGCCAGCCGAGCGCGCGCTCGAGCTCGCGCGCGCGACGCGCGTCGTCGCGCAGCAGGGCGTCGATGTCCGCGGCATCGAAACCAAGCAGCACGGTGGCGAGCGCGGCATGCAGGCGCAGCGGGTCGGCGGGCGCCGTCAGCGCTTCCAGCAGCGCGAGCATCTCCAGCGCCGACTCGGTGGCGAACAGGCTGGACTGGCCGGCCACGACGGCGGGAATGCCCACCGCCGAGAGCCCCTGCTGGATGCGCTGCGCCTCGCGGTGCGTGCGCACGAGCACGGCGAGGTCGCCGGGTTCGACCGCGCGGCCGTCGATCGCGAGGCGACCGACCTGCGCCAGCGCGAGTGTCTCGTGGACGGCCTCCACGCAGGCGCGCGTGGCGAGCGCGCGCGAATCCTCGGCGTCGATATCACGGCCATCCGCGCGCGCCGGGACGCGGCGCAGGGTGAGGCCGGGCGCGGGAACGCCATCGCGCAGGCAGGCCCCGTCGCCGCGCAGGCCGCCGGGCGCGACCGCGCGGAAGGCGATGCGATCGTCGACGAAGGCCGCCGCGCCCGCGTTCGCGTACAGCCGCTCGATGCCGCGCAGCACGCAGGGCCGCGAGCGGAAGTTGCGCAGCAGCGGGGGCGCGTCCGCGGCCACGCGGCCGGCGGCCAGGTAGGTGTGCACGTCGCCGCCGCGGAAGCCGTAGATGGCCTGCTTGGGGTCACCGATCAGCGCGAGAAAGCGCGGCGCCGCGGCGGCCTCGAAGTCCAGCGCCTCGTCCGACAACGGCGCGAGCGAATCGTCCTCGCCGAACAGGCGCCGGAAGATCGACCACTGGCGCGCGTCGGTGTCCTGGAACTCGTCGACCAGCGCGGCGTGGAACTGCCCGCGCAGCCGGCGCGCGAGCGTGCGCCCCTGCGGGCCGTCGAGCGCGGCGGCCACGCCGTCGATCAGGTCGTCGAAACAACGCACGCGGCGCTGGCGCTTGAGCTGCGCCATGCGCCGGGCCGCGAGGTCGCGCACGCGGTGCAGCAGGGCGATCTCGCGCTGCGTGGTCCAGGCCTCGAGCTCGGCCTTCGCGGCCAGGTAATCGCGCGTGGCATCGAAGACCGGCGAGGCCACGGCGCCGAGGTCGCGCCCCTTCCGAAGGCAGGCGGTCAGCTTCTCCAGGGTGAGGAGCTCGAGCTTCTCGTGCGGCTCGGGCAGCGGCGCGCTGCGACTGCACCAGTCGTGCATCGCCGGCCACAGCTTCGCGAGCGTGGCGTCCTTGACCATGGCGCGGTTGAGCACGCCATCCGCGAGCGCGGCCTCGATGCAGGCACGTACCTCCTCGCCATGATCCATCCACGCGGCGCGCAGCGAAGCCGCCGCCCGCTTCAGCGCCGGCAGTGGCGATTCGCCCGGCATGGCGGCATCGGGCACCACGCGGGGGGCGCGCATGAGCTCGACGAGGTCCGCGGCCAGCGCTTCCGGCCCCGCCTTCCACAGCAGCGGGAGCAGGTCGGCCCAGGCGTCGTCGGAAGCCAGCATCCGCCACACGTCGGCGGCGACGTCCTCGCGCAGCTCGCGGTCGTTGCCCAGCAGCGTGCTGTGCGCGAACGGCTCGCCCGCCTCCAGCGCATGCTCGGACAACACGCGCGCGCAGAAGCCGTGGATGGTGTGGACGGCGGCGAGGTCGAGTTCGCGCGCGGCCTGCACCAGGCGCGCGCGCAGCGCGGCGGCGTCCTCCACGGCCTGCCTTCGCTCGACGATGCGCCGGCACAGCGCGATCTCGTGGGCGTCGCCGTCGCAGGGCAGGCCGGCGGCCACGCGCGCGGTCAGCACCAGGCGCCGCCGCAGGCGCGCGCGCAGCTCCTGCGTGGCGGCCTCGGTGAAGGTGACCGCGAGGATCTGCCCCATGCGCAGGCCGCGCTCGACCACCAGCCGCGTGACCAGCGTGGCCAGCGTGAAGGTCTTGCCGGTGCCGGCGCTGGCCTCGATCCGGTGCAGGCCGGTGAGCGGCAGGTCGAGGTAGGGATCAGGCTCGCCCGGCGCGTCGAGCATCGGCGGCGGCAGTTCGACGATGCTCATGCCTCGGCCTCCGCCTTCAGCACCGCGTCGAAGATGCGGCGCGCGAGCTGCTGGAAGCGCAGCGCGGCCTCCTCGCGCGCGAACGGGTCGCGCCCGCGCAGCGCCAGTCGCGTCGCCGGCGTGAGCCCTTCGGCCCAGCCATGGCTGTCGAACCACTTGCCGCGCGCCTTCTCCAGGGCGCGGTCGTCCTGGCCGTCGTACCAGAGCCAGCCCGAGGTCGCGCCGAAGGGCAGCGGCTCGGCCAGGCCCTCCTCGCGCAGGCGCAGCAGCGCGGCCAGCACGGCGCGGGCGCGCGCCGCGTCCACCGGCGCGCGCTCGATCACGCTGGCGCGGCCGCCGTCGAGCACGAACTGCCACAGTGGCGTCGGCCGGCCCAGCGCATTGGCGACCAGCCAGTCCAGCCCGTGGGCGATCTGCGAGGGGCCGTGCAGCGCGCCGAAGCGCAGGCGCGCCAGGCCGTGGGCGTGCAGCGGGGCGAGGCGCCCGTGCAGCAGGCGGTCGCCGAGCTCGAGCTGGAAGCCGTGCACGTCGCCCTCGACGCCGCCCTGCCAGGCGGCGAACTCGCGCGCGAGCGGCTCGATCTCCTCGACGATGGCCTCGAGCAGGCGCAGGCCGAGCACGCCCGGCGGCAGCAGGCCCTGCGCGCGCAGGCGGCGATCGAGTTGGGCGGTGCGCGCGGCGAGCACGGCATCGAAGACGGCGCCGCGCAGCGCATCGCGCATGCGCCAGGCCAGCGCCAGCGGCTCGACGTCCTGCACCGGCGCGCCCACCTCGGGCAGGCGCAGTTGCAGGCGCTGGCGCAGGAATTCCTGCGGCGGCTGGCGCAGGAAGCGGGCGAGCTCGTCGAGCGCGACCTCGCGCACCGGCGGGTCCGGCGGCGGCAGCGCCTGCGTCACCCACGGCGGGTGCTCGCGGCGGCGCGCGGGCGCGCAGGCCGCGGCGGCCTGCCACTCGGCGCGGTAGCTGAAGCGGCGCGGCTCGGTCGCGTCGCCGTCGGCGCCGAAGGCCTCGGCGCTGAAGGGCTGCAGCGGATGGCGCACGACCAGGCGGCGGGCCGCCTCGCGTGGCTCGGCGTGGTACGCGCCCGCGACGTCGAGCAGCTCGTTCACCAGCACCGACGGCTCGCGCGCGCTGCCGTCGCGCGCGTCCTGGCCGATGTAGCTCAGGTAGAAGACGTCGTTGGCGGAGGCCAGCAGCTGCAGGAACAGGAAGCGGTCGTCCTCGCGCAGCGAGCGGTCGCCGCGGCGGCGGCGCGTGGTGTCGAGCTCGCGCACGATCTGGTCGAGGCCGCCGGCCGGGTCGCAGCGCGGGAACGCGCCGTCGTCCAGGCCCAGCACGCAGATCGCGCGGAAGGGCAGCAGGCGCATCGGCACCATGCGGCCGAAGCTCACGCCGCCGGTCATCAGCGGCGCGCGCGTGTCCGGCTGCGCCAGCAGCGCGTCGAAATGCGCGCGCACCACCTCGGGCTCGATGGGCGTGACGACGCCGGCGCGCCGCGCGCCATCGGCGAACTCGCCCACCAGCGTGCGCAGGCGATCGAGCGCGCGCTCGTCGGCGACCTCGCGCGGGCGCTCGGGCAGCACCGCGGCGAGCAGCCCGAGCAGGCGTTCGCGCCACTGCTCGGGGGTGAGCGCGTTCGACAGCGCACGCTCGTAGCGGCGCAGCACGTTGAGCAGCCCGACCAGCACGTCCAGCGCGGCGATGTCGCCGCCTTCCAGCTGCGGCGCGCCGGCGACGTCGCCCAGCAGCGCGTCCGAGCCGGTGGCATGGCCGAGCAGCAGGCGGTCGAGCGCGAACTGCCAGGTGTAGAGCGTGTCCTCGGGCGCGCCGTGGCGCGCGCGGTGCGCGCCGTCCAGGCCCCAGCGCGCGCCCGCCTCCTCCAGCCACTCGCGCAGGCGCTCCAGCGAGAGCGCGTCGAGCCGGGCGTGCTGGGCGATCGCCGGCGTGGCCAGCAGGTCCAGCACCTCGTTGAGCCCCAGGCGCGACACCGGCAGGGCGAGCAGGCGCGAGAACACCTCGGCCAGCGGCTCGCTCGCCAGGGGGCTGGTGTCGGCCACGGTGTAGGGGATGAAGTCGCGCGTGCCGTGCGCGCCGCCGAACACCGCCTCGATGTAGGGCACGTAGGGATCGATGTCCGGCGAGAGCACGGCGATATCGCGCGGCTGCAGCGGCGGATCGAAACGCGGGTCCTCCAGCAGCGCGCGCAGCTGGTCGTGCAGCACCTGCACCTCGCGCAGCGACGTGCAGCAGGCATGCACCTGCAGCGAGGGATCGGCGACGTCCACCGCTTCGCGCCAGGGCGCGGGCGCGCGGCGCTGCAGCAGGTCGCGCTTGATCCGCGCCAGCAGCGTCTCGTCGGCGGGCACGTCGCCGCGCTCCTCGGCATCGTCGTAGGCCGCCAGCTCGAAGGAGGGGTGCACGATCTCGTAGCCGCCCAGCACCGCCATGAAGTCGCGCCCGGCCGCGCCCCAGGCCTGCAGCAGCGGGTTCTCGTCGGCCTCGGCGTCGTCGCCGAAGGCGGCGGCATCGCCCAGCGCCAGGCGCGAGGGCAGCGTGCGCACGTCGCCCCAGTACGGGCGCGTGGGCGAGGGCAGGTAGAAGTGCAGGGTGCCCACGCGCGCGGCGCTGGCGACGATGCGCAGCACGTCGGGGGAGGCGCCCATCGTGGCGAAGGCGAACAGCCGCGCGGGCAGGCCGGCCGGCACCGCCTCGCCGTCCGCGCCGAAGCGCTCCAGGTAACGCGCGATGCGGCGCGCGCGATGCGGGCGGTTCGCGGCCAGCCGCCGCCACAGCGCGGCCTGCGGGTCGCGCGGAGCTTCGCCGGCGTCCCAGGCCAGCAGCCAGTCGCGGCGCCAGGCGCCGTAGCGCTCGAAGGTGGCCGCCAGCTCCCCGGCCAGCGACCAGGCCTTGAGCGCGTCGACCTCGTCGGTGCCCGCCTGCAGGTAGCCGCGCAGCGGGCGCAGCGCGGGATCGCGCAGCACCGCGGGGTCGGTCAGCAGCGCGTGCAGGCGCCAGCGCATGGCCTCGAAGTCGAGGTCGTCGGCGCGGCCCTCGACGTTGGCATCCAGCGCATGGGCGACGAACTCGCCCGGGGTCAGGAACACGATGTTGGCGGCGATGCCGTGCGCCTGCGCCAGCGTGGCCTGCAGCCAGCGGCGCATGGACGGCTGCGGGATCAGCACCACGTCCGGCTCCAGCAGCCCCTGCGCAGGCGCGGGGCGCCGGAGCTCCTCGGCCATCAGGCCCGCGAGGATTTCCAGGGAATTGGAGTGGTACAGGCGGAAATCGGCCGCGGCCATGCGCGCCATCTTGCCGCAGGATGTCGCAGCCGGTGAGATCGCGCATCAGGCTGCACTGAGACTGAAGGCCGCCCTGTCCTCCGGCAGTGGCCGGCGGCCGGCCCCGCTGCGACAATGCGCGCACTCCCGGCCCGTTCAGCCGCGCGCCGGTAGCCTTCGGCGCCTTTCGCGCGCCCGCGCCCGAGCCCCATGACCGAACCCGCCCCCATCGTCGCCCTGCGCGGCCTGCGCCTCGCGCGCGGGGGGCGCAGCATCCTGCGCGACGTCGACCTCGCCGTGCGTCCGGGCGAGGTGGTGGCCGTGCTGGGGCCCTCCGGCTGCGGCAAGTCCACCCTGCTGGCCGCGCTCACCGGCGAGCTCGAGCCCGCCGGCGGCAGCGTCGAGGTGCTGGGCGCGCCCATGCCCACGGGCGGGCGCGCGCTGCTGGCCCTGCGCCGGCGCATCGGCGTGATGCTGCAGGGCAACGGCCTGCTCACCGATCTGTCGGTGGCCGAGAACGTCGCCCTGCCCCTGCGCACCCATACCGACCTGCCCGGGCCGGTGCTGCGCCGGCTGGTCGAGATGAAGCTGCATGCGGTGGGCCTGCGCGCGGTGGCCGATGCCATGCCGCGCGAGCTCTCCGGCGGCATGGCCCGCCGCGTGGCGCTGGCGCGGGCGCTGGCGCTGGACCCGCCGCTGATGATCTACGACGAGCCGCTCACCGGCCTCGATCCCATCGCGTCGGGCGTGGTGATGAGCCTGGTGCGCCGCCTCAACGACACGCTGGGCCTGACGTCCATCGTGGTGACCCACCACGTGCACGAGACGCTGCCGGTGGCCGACCGTGCGGTGGTGATCGCCGACGGCCGCATCATCTTCACCGGCACGCCGGCCGCGCTCGAGGCCTCGGACGATCCCTTCGTGCGGCAGTTCCTGCGCGGCGCGCCCGACGGCCCCATTCCCTTCGACGCCGCCCCGCGCGCGGCGGGAGCCCCGGCCTGATGCCGTTCGCCGCGACCGTCCGCACGCTCGGCCAGGCCGGGCTGTTCTTCTTCGCCGTGCTGCGCGCCAGCCGCCCCACGCGCGACTTCGGCCGCGAGCTGGTGCGCGAGGTCTACAAGATCGGCGCGCGCTCGCTGCCGATCATCGCCGTCGGCGGCGCGTTCGTGGGCCTGTCGCTCACGCTGCTGGGCTACAAGGCGCTGGTCACCTACGGCGCGGCCAACCAGGTCAGCGCGCTGCTGGGCCTGGGGATGTACCGCGAGCTCGCGCCGGTGCTGACGGGCCTGCTGTTCATCGGCCGCGCGGGCAGCTCGATCGCCGCCGAGCTCGGCCTCATGCGCGCCACCGACCAGATCACCGCGCTCTCGCTCATGGGCATCGACCCCGTCGGCAAGGCGGTGGCCCCGCGCTTCTGGGCCGCGGTGCTGAGCGTGCCGCTGCTGACCGGCTTCTTCTGCAGCTTCGGCATCCTCGCCAGCTACCTGGAGGCCGTGCACGTGATCGGCCTGGACGCCGGCCCGTTCTGGCAGGTGATGCGCGATGCGGTCGACTTCCGCGACGACTTCCTCGTGGCGCTGTACAAGTCCGCCGTGTTCGGCGCCGTGGCCGCGCTGGTGGCCGCGTTCGTGGGCTACCACGCCGAGCCGACCATCGAGGGCACGTCGGTGGCCACCACGCGCGCGGTGGTCAATGCCTCGCTGCTGGTGCTGATGTTCAACTTCGTACTGTCGGCGCTGCTGTTCAGGTGACGGAGCAGGGATCCGGGATTCGATCCAGCCCGTCCCGCGATCCCTGCCGACCCCGTCGAACTGCCCTGCCGAATCCCCAATCCCGATTCCCGAACCCCGGCCCTTCCCCATGCGCAGCCCAAGAATCGAATTCGCCGTCGGCACCTTCCTGCTGCTCGCGCTGGCGACGTTGCTCGCCCTGGCCGTCGCCTCCACCAACGGCCGCTGGGGCACCGGCGGCGACGGCTACGTGGTCAAGGCGCGCTTCTCCAACGTCGGCGCGCTGCGGCCGAACTCGCCGGTCAGGATCGGTGGCGTGACCATCGGCCGGGTGGCGGAGATTCAGCTCGATCCCACGAAACTGGACGCCGTCGTCTCGCTGGCCATCGAGGGCAAGTACGACGCCCTGCCGTCCGACACCGCCGCGGGCATCTTCACCGCCGGCCTGCTGGGCGAAAGCTACGTCGGCCTGACCCCGGGCGGGGACCCGGAGCCGCTGAAGCCGGGCGACGAGATCTACCTGACGCAGCCGTCCGTGGACCTGCTCCAGCTGGTCGGCAAATACATGTTCAGCGGCGCGGGCGAGTCGAAGGACGCGCCTGCCAGCGAAGGCGATGCCGCCGCCCCCACGGAGTAAAACGCCATGAAGCGCACCACCCTGTTCCTCGTGCTGTCCGCCGCCGCCGCGCTCGCCGCGCCGGTCGTCACCGTCGCCGCCAAGGCCCCCGCGGCCGCGGCGCAGCCCGCGCTCGGCCAGCCCGGCCGCCTGGTGCTCGACAACAGCACGCGCATCCTCGCCACGCTCGACATCCGCCGCGCCGAGTTCACCAAGAACCGCGCCGCGCTCAAGCAGTTCGTGACCACCGAGTTCGACCGCATGTTCGACCGCAACTACGCCGCGCGCCTGGTGCTGGGCGCGCACGGCCGCGGCGCGTCGGAGGCGGACGTGGCGAAGTTCGCCGACGCCCTGAGCGAGAACCTGATGGCGCGCTACGGCTCGTCGCTGCTGGACTTCAACACCCGGCTGCGCGTGCGCGTGAAGTCCGAGACGCCGGTCGGCAACGGCAAGGCCATGAAGGTCTCCACCGAGATGCTGCGCGCCGGCGGCGAGCCGATCCCGGTCGACTACCTGATGCGCAACGTCGGCGGCCAGTGGAAGGTCTTCGACGTGATGGTCGAGGGCGTGAGCTTCGTGCAGACCTTCCGCAGCCAGTTCGACGCGCCGCTCAAGCGCGGCTCGATCGCGCAGGTGGCGGCCGACCTCAAGGCCGGCAAGCTGCAGGCCGACGCACGATGAGCGCCGCGCACGTCCGCCGCGACGGCGACGTGCTGCGCATCGAGGGCGCGCTCGACCGCGCGGCCGTGCCTGCCGCCTGGGACGGCCTGCGCGCCCTGCTGGCGGGCGCGACCACGGTCGACGTCACCGCCGTGCCGCAGGTCGACAGCGCCGGGCTGGCACTGCTGGCCGAGCTCGCGGCCGCCGGCCTGCGCATCCACGGCGCCCCGGCGGGCCTGGCCGAGCTGGCCGCTGCCTACCGCCTCGACGCGACGCTGGGTTTCGGCCCGGCGGCCTGAGGCCTCGGGCCGGCCCGCTAGACTAGGCGTCATGGTTCCGCCCCGTTCAATGCCCGCACGCCGGGCGCCCGCCGCCTGCGCGCTCGCGCTGGGCCTCGCGCTCGTGTTGCCGGTGCAGGCGCAGGACGGGGGCATGCAGGCCGGCACCGCTATGCCCGCGGCTGCGCCAGTGGCCGCCCCGGCCGGGTCCGCGCAGGCCCCGCCCGCGCCTTCGCCGGGCGTCGAGGGCGGCTCACACGAGGCCGGCGACCTGCCGGCGACCGACGACCGCGCGGCCGTCGACACCGACGCGCCGCCCGGGGACGCAGCGGACGCGCAGGAGCCGGTCGACCCGGCCTCGCCTGTTGCCGACACCGCTCCGCCCGATCCCGCCGGCGAGCCCACCGCCGCCGAGGACGACTTCGAGGCGCTGTACGGCGCGGCCGGCGACCACGGCGCGCCGGCGCGCCCGGCCGCCTACGACCCCTGGGAGCGCTACAACCGCCGCATGCACCGCTTCAACAACGCGGTGGACCGCCGCGTCGCGCGCCCGCTGGCCAGCGCCTACGTGCGCGTGGTGCCCGCGCCGGTGCGCAGCGGCGTGAGCAACTTCTTCAACAACCTCGGCCAGCCCGTGTCCGCGATCAACGCGCTGCTGCAGGGCAAGCCGAAGCAGGCGGCGCATTCGCTGGGCCGCTTCGTGCTCAATTCCACCCTCGGCATCGGCGGCGTGTTCGATCCGGCCACCGCCGCGAAGCTGGAGAACCGCAGCGAGGACTTCGGGCAGACGCTCGGCGTCTGGGGCTGGAGGCGCTCGCGCTACGTCGAGCTGCCGCTGTTCGGCCCGCGCACGCTGCGCGACGTGCTGGGCATGGCCGGCGACGCCCCGCTCTCGCCGCTGCGCCAGATCGACACCGACCGCGTGCGCGTGCCGCTGCAGGGCATGCAGCTGGTCGACCTGCGCGCGCAGCTGCTGTCCACCGACGCGCTGCGCGAGGGCGTGGAGGACGACTACGCCCTGGTGCGCGACGCCTGGAGCCAGCGCCGCGACTACCAGATCCGCGGCGACCGCGACGACTCGCTGCCCGACTACCTGCGCGAAGACCCCACCGTGGTGCCGGTCGACGCGATGCCGGTGCCGATCAACAACTGAGGCGTCGCGCGTCCCGGTCCGGCGCCGCCCTGACGCCGTGCGCGGAGAGGGTGGGTCGCGCGGTCGCGAATACGCTCGGCGTGACGCCAGGGCCGGCCTGCGGGTGACGCCCGCAGCGACGGCAACACGCGCACCGGCGACGCCGCGCGGCCGGTTCGACCGCCACCGGCGCCGCGCGCGTCAGGTGGCCGGCCGCTCGCCCGCCGGCGGCTCGGTGACCTGCGCCAGCAGGCTCTGGCCCACCGCCTCGATCTCGGTGTCCACGTCCGGCGCCAGCAGCTCCGGCAGTTTCGCCTTGGGCTTCACGCCCAGGCTGACCAGGCGCCGCGCGCGCGGGATCACCGCCATCTTCGAGTCCACCAGCCGGCGCTTGGCCGCGGCATAGGTGTCCTCGGCCGCGCGCAGGCGGGTGCCGACCCTGTCGAACTCGTCCAGGAAACCGGTCAGCGCCTCGAGCAGCAGGCCGCCGGCCTTGTTGATCTCCTCGGCCTGCTTCTGGATCTTCTCGCGCGTCCACAGCCCGTCGACCACGCGCAGCAGCGCCATCAGCGTGTTGGGCGAGGCGAACACGATGCGCCGCTCGAAGGCGTAGGTCTGCAGGCTTCCGTCGGTGCCCAGCGCGGCCGAGAGCGCGCCCTCGATCGGCACGAAGGCGACCGTGACGTCCAGCGCGGCCTCGCCGAACAGTTTCGGATACTGCTTCTCGGCCAGCTCGCGCACGTGCTGGCGCAGCGCGATGGCATGGCGGTGCAGCGCCTCGTGGTGCGCGTCCACGTCCTCGGCGTTCATCGCCTGCTCCCAGGCGACCAGGTTGACCTTGCTGTCGACCACCACGCAGCGATCGCCCGGCAGGCGCACGACCACGTCCGGGCGCAGCGAGCGCCCGCTCTCGTCGTCGGCCATGGACTTCTGCCGCTCGTAGTGCACGCCGTCCTCGAGCCCGGAGCCGCGCAGCACGCTTTCCAGCATCAGCTCGCCCCAGTCGCCGCGCACCTTGGCATTGCCCTTGAGCGCTCGGGTGAGCGCATGCGCCTGCGCGGCCATGTCCTCGTTGAGGCGGCGCAGCTCGCCCAGCGCGCCGACCAGCGAGGCGCGTTCCTTGGCCTCCTCGCCGTAGACCTGGTCCACGCGCTGGCGGAACTGGTCGAGCTGGGTGGCGAAGGGTTTGAGCAGCGTCTCGATGTCCGCCTTCGACTGCGTGGTGGCGCTGCGCACGTTCTGCTCGAACTGCGCGCCGCGCTCCTCGAAGACCTTGCCGGCCATCTGCGCGAAGCTCGCGGAGAGCCTGGCCTGCGCCTCCTCGATGAAGGCGCGCATCTCGGCTTCGGCGCGATGGGCGTGCGCGAGGTTGGCCTGCGCCTGCGCAAGCGCTTCGCGCATGCGCTCCATCTCGGCCTGCTGCAGGGCCTGCGCATCGCGCAGCGCGGCGAGCTCGGCCTTGCGCTCGGCCAGCTCGCGGGCGGCGGTGGCATGCGCGGCCTTCTCGGCCGACAACGCGTCGCGCAGCGCATCGGCGTTCGCGCGCAGCTCGGCATGGGCCGACGCCGCCTCGCGTGCCGCATCGAGTGCGGCCTGCAGGCGGCCCAGCGCCTCGCCGTCGGCCCGCGCACGCTCGGTGGCCTGCGCCAGCTCGGCCGCCAGGCGGTCGCGCTCGGCCTGCAGTGCGGGCAGGCGCGGGTCTTCGGCGCCGTTGCGCGCAAGGCGCATCAGCATCAGGCCGACGAACAGCAGGGCCAGGCCGGTTGAGGCGACGACGGCGAGGGCGAGTGGAGTCATGGCGGCCTCCTGCGGCCGGGCGATGCGCGGCCACAGTAGATGGGTTTTCGTCTCAGTGCCTGAGACGGGAGTCCAGGGCGGGCTGCGACGCGGCGGACCGGCGGCCGTGGCGGCACGCGCGATCGCGCGTCACCTCGGGGTCGTCGCTCAGTCCAGCACCCGGCAGAACACCGCCTTCAGATAGCGCGACTCCGGCACGCTGGCCAGCACCGGGTGGTCGGCGCCCGCGCCGGACACGCGCAGGATCTGCACGGTGCGCCCGGCGTAGTAGGCCGCGCGCCGCAGCATGTCGAGGAACTGCTCCTCGCTGACCAGGCCCGTGCAGGAGAACGTGGCCAGCAGCCCGCCCGGCTTGGTCACGCCCAGCGCGAGCTTGTTCATGTCCAGGTACTTCTTCAGCGCGGGGATCACCTGCTCGCGGTCGCGCGTCATCTTCGCGGGGTCGAGCACGACCACGTCGTACTGCTCGCCGCGGTTCCCCGCATCGCGCAGCCAGGGGAAGATGTCGGCCTGGATGAAGCGGATGCGCTGGTCGTTGAGCCTGGCGTTGCCTTTCGCGATCGCCAGCACCGCGTCGTCGATGTCGATGCCGGTGACCTCGCTCGCCCCGCGCACCGCGGCATAGACGCCGAAGCCGCCGGTATTGCAGCACAGATCCAGCACCGTCTTGCCGTGCACGTGCTGGCTCAGCCACTGCCGGTTCTCGCGCTGGTCGGCGAAGAAGCCGGTCTTGTGCGCGCCGGAAGGGTCGGCGCGGAAGCGGATGCCGTGCTCGGTGATGATGGCCGGCGGCACCGGCGACTGCACGCGGTAGTCGAAGCTCTCCTGCTTCTGCACGTGCTCGTCGGCGAACGAGAAGAAGCGGCAGCCGGGGAATTGCTCGGCGAGCGCGGCATAGATCCATTCGCGGTGGCGGAACATGCCGGCCGAGAAGAACTCGACCACCAGCAGGTCCGCATAGCGGTCGACCACCAGCCCCGAGAGCCCGTCGCCCTCGCTGTGCACCACGCGCCAGGCATCGGAGACCTCGTCCAGCTTCAGCAGGTCGCGCCGCAGGGAGACCGCCGCGGCGATCTTGCGCCGGAACCAGGCCTCGTCGACGGCGACGTCCGGATGCGTTTCCAGGATGCGCACGGCGATGCGCGAATGGCCGTTGTAGAAGCCGCGGCCGATCCAGTCGCCGTCCACGCCGACCACGTCGACGATCGCACCGGGCTTGGGCCGCACGGCCGGCTTGTCGACCAGCCGCTGGAAGATCCACGGGTGCGTGGACTTCCACGCGTTCTTGAGGCGCACGACGGGCAGGGCATTCATGCGCCCATTGTAGGTGTCATCGCGTTTTCACCGGACCGGGCTACACTCCGCGGCCGAAGGGGAGTAGCTCCCAACGCCCGGATCGTCACTACGAGCCTCGTGCTCCGGTCCGGCGGCGGCCAGCAGGCCGCGAGCAAGACCTTCGCCCACCGCGGCGAAGGTGCGTCCAGCAGACGGCCCGCCGCGCCCCGCGCGCCTTCCGGAGCCCTGAATGGACACCATCGCCTCACCCCTGTTGTGGACCGCCTTCGGCGGCCTCGTCGTCCTCGCCCTGCTCGTCGACCTGGTGCTCATGCGCCATGGCGGCCCGCACAGGGTCACCTTCAAGGAAGCGCTCTGGTGGAGCATCGGCTGGGTGGCGCTGGCGCTGGCCTTCGGCGGCTGGCTGTGGTGGTACGTCTCCGGCCAGGCCGGGGCGGAGGAAGGCCAGCGCGTGGCGCTGGAATACATCACCGGCTACCTGGTGGAGAAGTCGCTGGCGGTCGACAACATCTTCGTGTTCCTGATGCTGTTCACCTACTTCGCGGTGCCGGAGGAGCAGCGGCAGAAGGTGCTGATCATCGGCGTGCTGGGCGCGATCGCGCTGCGCGCGATCATGATCTTCGCCGGCGCCCTGCTGCTGCAGAAGTTCCACTGGATCCTCTACGTCTTCGGCCTGTTCCTGCTGCTGACGGGCATCAAGATGCTGTGGGCGGCCGGCAAGGAGCCGGACCTGGAGAACAACCCGATCCTGCGCTGGCTCACCGGCCACGTGCCGATGACACGCGGCTACGCCGGCGCGAAGCTGTCGGTGCTGGAGAACGGCAAGCGTCTGTACACCCCGCTGTTCATCGTGATCGTCATGGTGGGCGTCACCGACCTGATCTTCGCGGTCGACTCCATTCCGGCGATCTTCGCGATCACCGACGATCCCTTCATCGTGCTGACGTCCAACGTGTTCGCGGTGCTGGGCCTGCGCGCGATGTTCTTCCTGCTGGC
The DNA here is from genome assembly GCF_004344885.1 of Lysobacter sp. N42. NCBI lineage: Bacteria > Pseudomonadati > Pseudomonadota > Gammaproteobacteria > Lysobacterales > Lysobacteraceae > Lysobacter > Lysobacter sp. N42. The sequence continues at coordinate 20,962 of NZ_SKFB01000036.1, read as the reverse complement.
CGGCCTGGCCGACCGCTTCCACCTGCTGCCCTATGGCCTGGCGATCGTGCTCATGTTCATCGGCGCGAAGATGCTGCTGATCGACGTCTACAAGATCCCCATCTCGATCTCGCTGGGCGTGGTGGCCGCGATCATCGGCACGACGGTGGCGCTCAGCCTGCTGCGCCCGCAGCCGGCGAAGAAGGCCGAATGGTGACGGGCCTGGAACGCTGAGGCCGACCGCGCCCGCCCTTGCGCCGGGCGGGCGCGGTCGCCACGTCCGGTGCATGCACCTGCCCGAAGTCCACGCCCCCGACTCCCCCGCCCAGCGCGGGCGCGACCTTGCGCGCTGGCGGCGCGCCTTCAACGCCAGCCTGGCGGCGGTGCTGCTGCTGGCGGTGGCCTTCGCGGCGCAGGGCGCGTTCGACGCCGCCGCGTGGACGGTGCGTCCGGGGCGGCTCGACGGACTCGTCGGCCTGCTGACCGCCCCGCTGCTGCACGGCTCGGTCGCGCACCTTGCGAGCAATGGCTTCGCGCTGCTGGTGCTGGGCACGGTGGCCGGCGCGCAGGTGCCGCGCGCGCTGGCCGGCACGCTGCCGCTGGCCTGGCTGGGCGGAGGGCTGGCGGCCTGGGCACTGGGCACGCCGGGCTCGCATCACCTGGGCGCCAGCGGCGTGGCGAGCGGGCTGGTCTTCATGCTGCTCACCCTGGGCCTGCTGCGCCGCGACCGCCCCTCCGTGGCCGCGGCCATGCTGGCGCTCGTGCTCTTCGGGGGCGCGCTGCTGGGCGTGCTGCCGCGCGAGCCGGGCGTGTCCTGGCAGTCGCACCTGGGCGGCGCGGTGGCGGGCGTGCTCGCCGCCTGGCTGCTGCGGGCGGCCGACCCGCAGCCGCCGCGCGTGCGCTACAGCTGGGAGGACGAGGTCGACGAAGACGACACGCCCGCCATCGAGCCGGTGCGCGTGGAGGCCGTGCGCATCGCCCCGGCGCGGCGCGGCGACGGGGGCTGAGGCCTCAGCGCAGCGCGAGGTCCAGGGCCAGCGCGGCGAACACGGTCGCGCCCACCCAGTGGTTGTGCAGGAAGGCGCGGAAGCAGGCCGCCCGCTCGCGCGTGCGGGCGATCGCGAACTCCCAGGCCACCAGCACGAGCGCCAGCGCGAGGCCGGCGTACCAGGCGGGGCCGAGCTGGGCGACGCGGCCGGTGACCACCAGCAGCACGAAGAACAGCGCGTACAGGCCGGCCTGCGCGGCGAGGTCGAAGCGCCCGAACAGCAGCGCGGTCGACTTGCTGCCCATGCGTGCATCGTCCTCGCGGTCGACCATCGCATACCAGGTGTCGTAGGCCGTGGCCCAGACGATGTTGGCCGCGTACAGCCACCAGGCTTCCGCCGGCACGTGGCCGCGGATGGCCGCGAACGCCATCGGGATGCCCCAGCCGAAGGCCATGCCGAGGTAGACCTGCGGAAAGTGGGTGTAGCGCTTGAGGTAGGGATAGCTGGCGGCCAGCAGCACGCCGACCACGCTCATCGCGATGGTCAGGGCGTTGAGCGTGAGCACCAGGGCGAAGGCCAGCAGCATCAGCCCGGCGAACACGGCCAGCGCCTCGCGGCCGGAGACCGCGCCGGTGGCGAGCGGACGGTCCTTGGTGCGCTCCACGTGGGGATCGAGCCAGCGGTCGGCGTAATCGTTGATCACGCAGCCGGCCGAGCGGGTGAGCCAGACGCCCAGCGAGAACACCACGAGCGGCCACAGGGGCGGCAGGCCGTCGGCGGCCAGCCACAGCCCCCACCAGGTCGGCCAGAGCAGCAGCAGCCAGCCGATCGGCCGGTCGCCGCGCACGAGCTTCCAGTACAGCGTCAGGCGCCGGCGCCAGCCGGGCGATGGGGAAAGAAGGGCGGTCATCGGGAAGCGGCAGCCTGCGGCTCGCGCATGGTAGCGGGGACGGCACGATGGCCCCGCCGGCGCGCACCCCGTGCCCCGGGCCGGCCGCACGCCGCCGCGTTTGCCGCTAGAATCGCCATCCCGCGCCGCGCCCGTTGCCCAGTCGGGCAGAGTGGTGTGCGAAGCCGCGACTCACCGGCGGCGCGGGTGGATGGAGTGGCACACGGGCTTGGACTCACGGACGGGCCCTGCAGCAGAAAAGTCCTTACAAAACGCGCCTGTAGCTCAGCCGGATAGAGTAGTGGCTTCCGAAGCCATTGGTCGGGGGTTCGAATCCCTCCAGGCGCGCCAATCCCCTCGTGACGGATCCGTGCCGCAACGGCGGCGTGCCCCTCCGGCTGCGTCGACCCGGCCGGGCGCGCGAAGCATCCACGCGCCAGTGCTTCAGCGCCGCGTCGAACGTCTGCACATCGAGCCGCTGATCCGGCGGCGCGACCGGGTGCCGGCCGACCGCCCGTTCCGGGATCCGCGCGTGGGCATCCAGCCTGCCGCGGCTGGCGCGGTACCCATGCACTTGCGGCGCGCCCGCGCCTGCGACCCCTGCTCACCGCCCGGGACCGGATCATCCGCCGCCGCCACGTGCGGGCGAACCGCGGGACGAACAGGCGCGGGAGGCGCGCTCCGGGCTGTCGATGGGCGGCAGACGGGGTTGGCGAACCGATCGCGCCGTCCAACCGCCTGCTGGCGGAGGGCTGGCGGAAGGCAGCTCCCGACGCTGCAAGCTGGCCCATGCGAACGGCACGGACGGGCGTGCGGTCAGCAGCGGTCCCCGGCGAGCGCCTCGATGAGCCGGTGCAGGGCGGCGAGGCGTGCGGGCTTGACCAGGTGCCGGTCGAAGCCGGCAGCCAGGGCGCGCTGGCGGTCGTCTTCCTGGCCGTACCCGGTGAGGGCGACGAGCACCGGCGGCCGGCCTTGCATGGCCCGCACGCGGCGGGCGACCTCGTAGCCGTCCAGGCCCGGCATCGCGATGTCGACGAACGCGATGTCGGGACGGAAGTCCGCGATGGCCTCGAGCGCCGGCGCGCCGCCGTAGACGACGTGCGCCTGCTGCCCCAGGCCCGCGAGCATCAGGGCGAAGGTGTCCGCCGAGGACTGCACGTCGTCCACGACGAGCACGCGGTGCACCGGCAGGGGCGAAAGCGCACGCCCGTCCACGGCGGGCGGCAGGGACGCGTCATCGCCGTGCGCGGCCGCCGGCAGGCAGACCGTGAACTCGCTCCCCGAGCCCGCGCCCCGGCTGCTGGCTTCCACCGTTCCGCCATGGAGTTCGACCAGCGTCTTGACCAGGGTCAGGCCGATACCGAGGCCACCGTGCGTTCGACCGAGCGACTGGTCGACCTGCGTGAACATCTCGAAGATGGACGCGAGCATGTCGACCGGGATGCCGGCGCCGTTGTCCGACACGGTGACGTGCACCTGCTGCGCCTGGCGCCGGGCCGCCAGGCGGATCCGGCCGCCCGGCGCCGTGTACTTGCCCGCGTTGTGCAGCAGGTTGCCGAACACCTGCACCAGCCGGCCGGCGTCGGCGTCGATCACGAGGGGCTCGCCCGGCAGGTCGACGTGCAGGGCGTGCGCGTGGGCATCCAGGAACGGGCGCTGGGCCTCGATCGCCGCCCCCAGCACGGTGCGCAGGTCGAGTCGCTCAGTCCTCAGCTCGATCTTCCCGCGGGTGATGCGGGAGACGTCGAGCAGGTCGTCGATCAGCCGGACCATCTGCCTGACCTGGCGCCCCATCATCCTGCGCAGGCGTTCGGCCTCCTCGGGCTTGTGCTCCAGCAGCGGCCAGACCTGCAGCGCGTTCGATATGGGCGCCAGCGGATTGCGCAGCTCGTGCGCGAGCGTGGCGAGGAACTGGTCCTTGCGCCGGCTCGCCTCCTCGAGGGCCTGTTCGGCGCGCTTGCGGTCGTCGATGTCGAACACCACGCCCACCATGCCGGCGTACTCGCCGTCCTCGGCGAACCACGGACGGCCGAGGTCGACGGCCCAGCGGAAGGCGCCGTCGGCGGTGCGCAGGCGGTACTCGGTCCGGAAGAACGTCCGCGCGGCGTTGGCCTCGAGGAAGATCCTGCCCGCACGCTCCTGGTCGTCCGGGTGCGTGGCGGTCGTCCAGCCCAGGCCGAGGGCCTCCTGCTCGCTCTGGCCGGTGAGCTCGTACCACTGGCGGGAGAGGAAGGTGCAGCAGCCGGTGGCGTCCGTGATCCACAGGGCCGCCGGCGAGGCGTCGGCCATGAGGCGGAACCGCGCTTCGTTCTCGCGCAGCACCTCCTCCGCCATGCGCCGCTCGGTCACGTCGCCCACCGTGCCGACGAAGCCGGTCACGGCGCGCGCCGCGCAGGCCGGTGATCTCGGCCACCATCGCGGTGATGTAGCGCACGCATCCGTCGGGGCCCCTGATCGCCGAAACCGCGTTCTGCACCCAGACGTGCGAGCCATCGGGCCGCAGGTAGCGCTTCTCGATCATGAAGCCCGGGCGCTGCCCCTGCGCCAGCTCGTGAAACAGCGAGACGTTGCCCGGCACGTCGTCCGGGTGCGTGAGGTCCTGCATGCGCAGCCCCATCAACTCCTCGCGGCTGCGCCCGACGATCTCGCAGTAGCGGTCGTTGACGAGCACGAACCGGCCCTCCAGGTCCACCTGGGCGATGCCGCCGGTGGACTGCTCGAACACGGCGCGGAAGCGCTGCTCGCTCTCCTGCAGCGCCTCCTGGGCGAGCCTGGCCTGGGTGATGTCGCGGGCGACGCCCAGCCACTCGATGATCCGGCCGGCGTCATCGAGGATCGGGACCGCGCGCGAGTGGGTCCAGCCCTCTTCGCCTCCCGGCCGGATGACCCGGTGCTCCAGCTCGAACACGCCCTTGCGCGCCGTCGCCTCCGCGATCGCCGCCCGGACGCGCGCGTGTTCGCGAGGCGGCAGGTTGCGCTCCATCCAGTCGCGGATCGGCGCCTCGTTGCTCGGGACCAGGCCACGCCCGTCCAGGGGCTGCATCTCGCCCCAGTCGGCACTCATGCGGTAGACCACGTCGGACGTGGCGGCCATGAGCGCATCGAAACGCGCCTGCACCAGTGCGGTGCGCGGCAGGTGTGGACCATCCGAGACGCTGATGCCCCCGGACCCGGGCATTTCCCCCGCGTTGCGGCTCATGACGGACTTCCAGTGGCGACGGTGCTGCGGCGCAGGACGGGGACTATACGCGTCGGGCAGGGGTGCCCTCCCGCCGGGTGCCCGGGCACAGCGGCGACCTGCCGGGTGCTTCACCGGAGCCGAGCGTGCCACGCGGGCGGGCGGCCCGCCGCGATCGCCCGGAGCCGTCGGACGATGCGCCGGGCGCCCGGTTCCTGCCCTGCCGGCACCATCCCGCCGGAACGGGCGGGCGCCAGGCGGTAAAATTCCCGTTTTGGGCGCAGATACCCGTGGACCTCCAGCATCCGGCGCACGCGCAGGCGCCCGGGCCTGCGCTCGTTCGCCTGGTTGCGCGCCTGGCGGGCGCGCAGGCCCCGCCACCTCCCGATGCACTCGCCGCGCGGCTGGGCGGCTGGATCGGCTGGCCGCAGGCGGTGGCACTGGCCTCCGCGCTGGACGTGCCCCGCGGCCGGGCATCGCCGGACGTGGCCGCGACGGACGACGGCACCGACGACTGCCTCGCCCTGCGGAGCAGCCTCCTGCGCATCATCGAGCGGGACCGGGCGTTCGCGGCGGACCCTGCCGGTGACCCCGGCGCGGCGTTCTACCGGCAGCGCTACACGGCGCTCCAGCAGGTGATGAGCGCCGACGTCGACCTGCTGCGCCGCCGGTTGCGACACCAGCTTGGGCAGCACGGCGCGGCGCTCGCCCGCCTCGCCGCCGTGGACGCGGCGCTCGAGCAGGCGGTCGGCGAGCGCGAGCGCTCGCTGCTGTCCATGCTGCCCGCGTGCGTGGCCGCGCACTTCGAGCGCCTGCGCGCCGACGACGCCACGACCGCCCATGCCCCATCCACCGCCCCGCGTGCGTGGCTGGCCCTGTTCCAGCGCGACATGAAGCAGCTGCTCGTCGCCGAGCTCGACGTCCGCCTGCAGCCCGCGCGCGGCCTGCTCGGCGCCCTCCGCACCCGACCGGATCCCCATGCCCCGTAACCTGCTCAAACCCGTCATCTTCCTCGCCGGACTGGCCGCACTCGGCTGGATCGCCGCGGGCTACGCGGGCACCAGCCTGCCTGCGCTGTCGGTGGTGCTGCTCATCGCCGGCTGCTACGTGGCCGGCGGCGTCGAACTGCAGCGCTACGGACGCGCCACCTCGTCACTGGCGCGCACGGTGGAGGCGACGACGGAGCCCGTGGCCCGCCTGGCGGACTGGCTGGCCCCGCTGCCGGCGTCGCTGCGCCAGGTCGTGCGCCAGCGCGTGGAAGGCGAGCGCGTGCCGCTGCCGGCCCCGGCGCTGACGCCGTACCTGGTGGGCCTGCTGGTGCTGCTCGGCATGCTCGGCACGCTGCTGGGCATGATGGCGACGCTGCAGGGAACGGGCGCGGCGCTGGCCAGCGCCAGCGATCTCGATGCGATCCGCAGCGCCCTCGCCGCGCCGGTGCAGGGCCTGGCCTTCGCGTTCGGCACCTCGATCGCGGGCGTGGCCGCCTCGGCCATGCTCGGCCTGCTGTCCGCGCTCTGCCGCCGCGAGCGCGCCGCCGCCGTGCTGAAACTGGACGAGGCCATCGCCACGCGCCTGCGCGGCCACTCGCGCTCGCACCAGCGCGACGAAGCCCTGCGCCTGCTGCAGCGGCAGGCCGACGTGATGCCCGCGCTGGTCGACCGGCTCACGGAGGCAATGGCGGCCATCACGCAGCAGGGCGCGGCCGCCCACGAGCGCCAGCTCGCGGACCAGGCGGCCTTCCACGCACGCATCGAGGCCGGGCAGGCGCAACTGGCCGCCTCGCTCGAGCGCATGCTGCAGGCCGGCGTCGCCGAAAGCGCGCGCGCGGCGGGCGCGGCGCTGCAGCCGGTGGCCGAAACCACCCTTGCCGCGCTGGTGGAGCACGCCGCCGCGCTGCGCGACGACGTCGACCGGGCGACGCGCCACCAGCTCGACGCACTCGCGCGGACCCTCGAGGCCGGCACGACCACCGTCGCAGGCCTGTGGACCAGCGCGGCCGCGGAACAACGCGGGGCGAACGAACGCCTGGCCGAACGCCTCGGCGACGCGCTCGCGCGGTTCGACGCGGCATTCGAGCACCGCGCGGGGGCGCTTGCCGATCGGATCGCCGACCGGTTCGACGCCGCCACCGACGCGGCCGCGCAGGCCTGGCGCGACGCGCTCGCCCGCCAGGACGCGCAGGCGCAGGCGCTTGCCGCCGGTCAGGCGCAGGCGCTGGACCTGGCGGCCACGCGCCTGGAGGCGACGGGCGAGCGCACGTCCGCCGCCTGGGCCGCGATGCTGGCGCAGCAGGCCGAACAGGGGCGCGCGCTGGCCGAAGACAACGGCCGCGCGCTGGCCGCCGCGGCGGCGACGTTCGAGGCGCACGCCGCGTCGCTGGTCGCCAGCGTCGGCGATTCCCACGCGCAGCTGCAGGCACGCCTGGAAGCGCAGATGCAAGCGCAGGCACGGGGCACGCTCGATGAGATCGCGCGGCTGGTGGACGAGGCCGCACAAGCCCCGCGTGCCGCGGCCGCGGTCATCGCCGAGCTGCGCCAGACCCTCACCGATACCCTGCGCTGCGACAACGCGATGCTGGAGGAGCGCGGCCGCCTGCTGGCGACCGTCGACACCCTGCTGGCCGCGGTCAACCACGCCTCGGCCGAACAACGCAGTGCGATCGATGCCCTGATCACCGCCTCGGCCGATGCCCTGGACCGGGTGACGGCCCGCTTCGGCGTCCAGGTCGACGCCCAGGCGGGCCGGCTCGACGCCGCGGCCGATCGCCTCGCGGCCGGTGCGATCGAGGTGGCGAGCCTGGGCGATGCCTTCGGGGCGGCCGTGGAGCGCTTCGGCGAGGCGAACACGCAGCTGGTCGAACGCCTGCAGGCCATCGAAGGGGCGCTGCAGCAGTCGCTGGCGCGCAGCGACGACCAGCTGGCCTACTACGTGGCCCAGGCCCGCGAGGTCGTCGACCTCTCCGTGCTCACGCAGCGGCAGATCATCGGCGAGCTGCAGAAGCTTGCGCCGCACGCGGACCGGGCCGCGCACGCATGAGCGTGGAGTTCGACGACAGCGACGGCGCCGCGCCGATCTGGGCCGCCTTCGGCGACCTGATGTCGGTCCTGCTGGGCGTGTTCGTGCTGATCCTGGTCGGCGTGATCGGCATGCAGATGCAGCTGTCGCGACAGCTCGACGAGGAGGTCCGCCAGCGGCAGGAGAAGGCCCGCCGCGACCGCAGGCTCGAGCAGGCGCTCGCCGCGCCGCTGGCGAGCGGGCGCGTCACGCTGGTCGACGGGCGCATCGGAATCCGCGGCAACGTGCTGTTCGCCCTGGGCTCGGACGAGTTGCAGCCGGAAGGGCGCGAACTGCTGGACGGCCTCGCCGGCCCCCTGGCGACCTACCTGCGGAGCCGCCACGAGATCCTGATGGTGAGCGGCTTCACCGACGACCGCCGCGTCCGTGGCGGCAGCGGGCGCTTCGCCGACAACTGGGAGCTGTCGGCCGAGCGCGCCCTCACGGTGACGCGGGCGCTGATCGCCGCCGGCGTGCCGGCCGACTCGGTGTTCGCGGCGGCCTTCGGCTCGCAGCAGCCGGTCGGTTCCAATGCCGACGAGGCCGGCCGTGCCCGCAACCGGCGCGTGGAGATCGCGCCGATGCCGCGTCCCCGCGTGACGGCGGCACCATGACCGGGGACGTGCACGAGGCGCGCGCGACGCTGGCCGCCTGGCGCGACCAGGGGCTCGACCGCCTGGACCCGCCGGGCTTCGCGTGCATGCAGGCGCTCGCGCAGCGCGCCGCCAGGCAGGACACCGCGCTACGCGCCCTGCTCGAGGCCCGCCTGCGGCAGCGGATGGAGGCCTATGCCGCGCGGCTGCGCTGCCGCGCGGCCCCGGCGGACGCCACCGCCCGCCCGCCGCCGCCCACGCCCCGTGCATCGGCCCTGTCCCCGCTGCTCGAGCACCTTGCCCGGCAGACCGCCTTGCGCGATGCGGCGTTCACGGCCCCCGCGGCGCAGCCTGCGACCCCGGTGCTGGACGAGGCGCTGCGCGCCTGCAGCCTGCTGCGGTCGGAAAGCCGCTTGCGGCAGACGCTGGTGGAACCGCCCGCCGACGCCGGCCCGCTCAACTCCGCCAGCCTCGTGCACCGCGCGCTGCAGCTCATGCGCGCCGCGTCGCCGGCCTACCTGCAGGCGATGCTGGCGCATGTCGAAGCGCTGGCATGGCTCGAGGATCTGGCACGGGGGGAAGCGGCTGCGGGCAACACGCTTCCCCTTGCGTCCGGGCATAGCGCGCCGCGGAAGGTATCGAGGAGACCGCGCGGGTCCAAGGCGTCATCGGCCTGAACCCCGTCAGCACCGGGCGGCGGCGCCCGCTGGACCCCGGCATGCGCGGGCAGCGACGTGCCGCGTGGGACGGCCCTTGCAGCCCTCCGGAACGGGCCGGGCTGAGGCCCCGTCCGCCTTCCGCCAGCACGGCGCCGTCAGGCCGCCCCCGGCGAAGCGCCTGGTTCGTCCGCCGCGTCGCCGGCGCCGCGCTGTCCGCCGGCGACCACGCTGGTGGCGGTCAGATCCGCGGTGACGTTGCCGACGGTGGCGAACATGTCCGGAATCGTGTCCAGCGCCAGCAGCACGCCCAGCGGTTCGACGGGCAGGCCCATGGCCTGCGTCACTGGCATGTTGGTCGCCATGAAGCTCACCTGCCCCGGCAGGCCCACCGAGCCCATGCTGATCACCACCGCCAGCGCGGCGCCGGCCACCAGCTGCGCGGCGGTGAGGTCCACGCCATGGGCCCAGGCGATGAACGCGGCCACGCCCACGTACTGCATGGGGCTAGTGATGCGGAACAGCGAGACCGCCATCGGCAGCACCAGCGAGGTGACGGGCAGCGGATAGCCCAGGCGCGTGCCCGCGCTCTCGAGCATGGCCGGAAGCGAGGCCAGCGAGGACTGCGTGCTCGCGGCGATCGTCTGCGCCGGCAGGATCGCCGCGGCGAAGCGGCCCAGGCGCTCGCGCCCGGCCACCATGGCGATGGGGTAGAGCAGCAGCGTCATCGCCAGGTACAGCACCACCTGCAGGCCGATGTAGGTGCCGAACACGCCGAGCATGCCGCCGCCCACGCGCGCGCAGACCGCCAGCACCAGGGCGAACACGCCCAGCGGCGCGGCCCACAGCACCCAGCGCACGATGACGATCATCACGTCGCCGATCGCCTGCACCAGCTCGAGCAGGCGTTCGCGGCGCGCGGCGTCGATGCGCGCCAGCGCGAAGCCGAAGAACAGCGCGAACACCACCAGCGGAAGCATCGCGCTCGCGGCCGCGGCGGCCAGCGCATTGCTGGGAATGATCCCGGTGAACCAGTCGCCGAACGAGGCCGGCACGGCCAGCTGCGCCGCGCCCGCCTCGGCCGCGCCCAGCGACTCGGCCAGCCCGGGCGGACGCGGCAGCCAGGAGAGCAGCAGCGGCGCGGCGATGGCGGCCAGCGCGGCGCCCAGCGAGAGCAGCACCAGGAAGCAGGCGATCGCCCGCCGCGCGGTGCGCCCGGAGGCGGCGGCGTCGCGCGCGGTGTTCACGCCGAGGATCACCAGCGCGGCCACCAGCGGCACCACCGTCATCTGCAGGGCGTTGAGCCAGAGCCGGCCGATGGGCTGCACGGCGTCGGCCACGCGCGCGGCGAGTGCGGCATCCGAGGCCGCCAGCGCCAGGCCGATGACGGCGCCGAGGAGGAGTCCGAGCAGTACGCGCGCAGTGGTGGACACGGGCAGTTCCGGAAGGAGGACGAAGGCGTGCCTCAGCGGGCGGCGGCCAGCGCGGGCAGGCCCCAGCCGGCCTGCAGGCGGCGGTACTCGGCATCGGGCAGCAGCACGAAGACGGGCCGGCGCGCGGGGTCGAGCCAGGCCAGCGTCTGCTCCATGACCGCGTCGGCCATCGCCGTGCAGCCCGCCGTGGGCTCGCCGGCGCGGCGCGTGAGGTGGGCGAAGATGCAGCTGCCCGCGCCGGGCCGCGCCTCGCGGTTGTGCTCGATCACGAAGCCCAGGCGATAGCGCGGATCGCCGTTGGCGTGCAGGTCGCGCCGCATGGGCTCGGTGGAGCCCGCCAGCGCGGCCTCGCCGACTTCGCGCGCGTCGACGATGCGGTTGTAGAGCGGGGAGGCCGGCACGTCGATGCAGTAGTCGCTCGCCGTCATCGCCCGGTAGGGCAGGCGCGTGGCCGCGGTCTGCGCATAGCCGAAGGCGGTGCCAAGGGCGAACACGCCGGCGGGCGCGCGGCCGTCGCCTTCGCGCTTGGTCGGCCCCGACGCGGCCTGCGGATGCAGCCCGAGGCCCCAGGCGCTGCCGGTGCGGCCCAGCATCACCGGCGCCGCCTCGCCCACCTGCGTCCAGCGCGCACCCGCGCCGGGCGCGCGTTCGAAACGGCGCAGCAGGCCGTGGTCGACGTCCCAGCCCGCCGTGGTGACGACGATCATCTGCTCCGCCTCGGCCCAGGCGCGTGCCTGCGCCGGACGCTGCGGCGCGCCACCGGCGCATGCGGCGAGGGCGAGCGTGAGCAGGCCGGCGAGCAGCGCGGGCAGGACGCGGCGGGAAGGTGTGGGATGGGTACTGGGCATCGGCGAGGCATCCGGTGGATCGGCAGATCCTGCATGGGCTCGGGGTTGCGGTCGAGTGCGCCCGGGGCGCGCGGCAAGCCGTCGAGCCCGGGTCCGCCCTGCAGGTCAGCAGGCGGGCCGCGTGCGGCCGGGCACGGAGTCGCGGCAGCGCGCAGGCGGCCCAGGCGCGCCTGCGACGCACGGGTTCACGCGCAGGCCGCGAGCGGCTCCAGCCCGTCGATACGGCGGATACCCAGGCCCGGCGCGTCGGTGATGGAAATCCGCGAGTCGTCGAAGACCACGCCGCCTTCCACCGGGTCGCACGCACAGAGCGCCGGGGTGTCCAGGTCGACCCGGGTGATCGCGTCGGATTTCGCGACCGCCAGGTGCACCGCCGCCGCCACGCCGATGCTGGATTCGAGCATGCAGCCGATCATGCACTCCACCCCGTGCAGCGCGGCGATGTCGGCGATGCGGATGGCGTTCGACAGCCCGCCCGTCTTCATCAGCTTGATGTTGACGATGTCGGCCGCGCGCATGCGGATGAGCTCGATGGCGTCGATGGGCCCGAACACGCTCTCGTCGGCCATGATCGGGGTGTGCACGCGCTCGGTGACGTAGCGCATGCCGGCCAGGTCGCGCGCCTTCACCGGCTGCTCGACGAGGTCGAGCTGCACGCCCGCCTCCTCGAGACGGCCGATCGCGGAGACGGCCTGCTTGGCGGTCCAGCCCTGGTTGGCGTCCAGCCGCAGCAGCGCGCGCCCCGCCACTGCCGCGTGGATCGCCCTGACGCGCTCGATGTCCTCGCCGATGTCCGTGCCGACCTTGATCTTCAGCGCCTGGAACCCGCGCTCCACCGCGCCCAGCGAGTCGGCCACCATCCTGTCGATGCAGTCCACGCTGATGGTGATGTCGGTGGTGATCGCCGGATCGCCGCCGCCGAGCATCCTGTAGAGCGGCGCGCCGTAGAGCTGGCCGAACAGGTCGTAGAGGGCGATCTCCACCGCCGCCTTGGCGCTGGTGTTCTTCTCGAGCGACGTCTGCACGAGCCGGGTGGTGCGGTTGAGGTCGGCGATGTGCTGCCCGACCAGGCGCGGCGCGATGTAACGGCCGATCGCCTCGAGGATGGAGCCGTGCGTATCGCCGGTGATTACCGCGGTGGCCGGCGCGCTGCCGTACCCGACGTGGCCGGTGTCGGCATGCACCTCGACGACGATGTCCTCCACGGCCTCCACGGTGCGCAGCGCGGTCCTGAAGGGCGTCTTCAGCGGAACCCTGAGCCGGCCACAGCGGATGTCGGTGATCTTCATGCGGTATCGGGAGATGGCAGGGCGCGCCGCCTAGGGGCGGATGCGCTGGATGCTGGTGATCCGGTCCACGTAGCTCTGCGTGGCGTCGACCATCAGCGGGGTGAGCGGCGAGACGGACACGCCATTGGTCTTCGCGCGCTGCAGGCCGCCGCCGGCATCGCGCCAGTTCAGGCCCGCGGTGTCGTGGATCACGTAGGGCTCGCCATCGACCTGGCCGATCACCATCACCACGTGGCCCGGGATGTAGACCAGATCCCCGGGCTGCAACTCGCGCAGGAGCGCCATGCGACGCTCGCGGCTGTCGCCTCCGGTCAGCGCGATGCGGTTGAACGCCGGGCTGACCGCCTGGTCGCCGGTATTGCGCGGCAGCTCCACGCCCATGCTGCGGTAGACCTCGGAAACGAAGCCGCTGCAGTCGCGCCCGTTGTAGTCGTGTCCCCAGCCGTAGCGCTCGCCGAGGAAGCGGAAGGCCTGGCGGATCAGGTTGGCCTGCGTCAGCGGCAGGTAGCCCGCGGTCGAGGGTGCGATGCGCGGCAGCAGGGCCGGCGCAAAGGCCAGGGAGCCATCGTCGTTGCGCACCGGCAACTCGATCACGTGCGAGGTGTAGCCGTGCTGGCCGTTCACCGGCTCGGACACGGGCCAGTCGGCCCGCACCGGCACGCGCACGCCCATGTCCAGCTGCAGTTCCGACACCCGCGGCTCCTCGGGCGTGTGCACGGTATGCACCCGGGCGCCGGTGACCACGCGGTAGGGCGCCTTGCGCGCATAGCCCAGCACCGCGTCCTTCGGCCCCAGCGCGACGAAGCGCTTCTCGATCCAGGCGGCATAGCGCGGGCTGACCACGAACCACCACTGGCCGTCGAGGCTCTCGTGCGCGATCGCCACCGGGTCGCCCGGAAACAGCGCGCTTTCCTGGAAGCGGTCGATGTCGCGGTCGTCGGGCGCGCTGAACACGCGCAGCGCCGTGGGAAAGCTGCGCAGCGCCGCGCGATGCACCACCAGCCCGTAGCGCGTGGGCCGGTCGGCGACGCGCTCGAGCGCGGCATTGGCGACGACGGCGTCGAGCGTCGCGCGCGCAAGCGGGCCGCCATCGGCGCCGAAGAGCGGGCGCGTGGGGCGCGAGGACAGCCGCGCCACCCACTGCGCCACCTGTGCGCGGCGCAGCGTGGCAGGCAGCGCGTCCAGGTCGTGGATGCTGCGGTCCAGCGTGGCCAGGCGCGCGTTCTGCGCCGCCACCGCCTGCGCATCGAGCACGACCCGGTCCGGCGACGGCAGCCGGGCCACCCAGTATTCCGGGTCGAGCTGCGCGGCCTCGACGCCGATCACGCCGGTGGCGGCGGGCACGCGCCATTCGCGCGCCGGCGTGCCGGGCGCGCCGGCCAGCAGCAATGCGGCAGCCAGGAGGAGGGGAAGGCGCATGGTCAGGTCCTGCGATCGGGGCGACGGCGTTCCGCGCAACGTCTCCGGCGGGCATGGCGATGCCGATCGCGGCGCGCGGATGCCGGATCGGCGCAGTGTCCGGGAGTCCGGCGCCCATGCGTCGGAACAGACGGTCTGCAAGCGTACGAGGCAAGCATAGGTTATTGACGACGCATGACCCGCGTACTGCCGGGTCGGTGGCGGGCGGCGCGACGCCCTGACACCGCCCGGCCGCAACGCGCGGGCAGGCGACGGGGCTTGACCTGCGTCATCGCGCCCGGCGCGTGCGCGCACCATGCTCCGCGCCTGCTCCCGGGCCTCCTGCGCATGGCTGACCACGACCTCCGCGGCTTTCTCGACCGCCTCGAGCGCATGCGCGACCTGGCGCAGGTGCCGGTGCCGGTGGATCCCGAGCTGGAGTCGACCTCGCTCTGCCTGCGCGCGCTGAAGGCGCAGGGCCCCGCGCTGCTGATGCAGGCGCCCGGCGGCGCGCGCATGCTCGGCAACCTGTTCGGCCATCGCAGGCGCATCGAGGCGGCCCTGGCAGGCCGGCCACTGGCCTCGCTGCGCGAGCTGGGCGAGCTGCTGGCGGCGATCAAGGAGCCGCGCTGGCCCTCGGGCCTGAGGCAGGCGCTGTCGACCTGGCCGGAGCTGGCGCAACTGGCGCACGTGGCGCCGCGCACGGTGCGCGAGGCGGCGTTCCTCGACGAGACGCTGGAGGGCGGCGACGTCGACCTCGCGCGCCTGCCCGTGCAGCGCTGCTGGCCGGAGGACGCCGGCCCCCTGATCACGCTGGGGCTGGTGGTCACCCGCGGGCCGGCCAAGCCGCGGCAGAACGTGGCGATCTACCGGATGCAGGTGATCGGCCGCAACCGCGTGATCATGCGCTGGCTCGCGCACCGCGGCGGCGCACTGGACTTCCGCGACGCGCAGGCCGCCGATGCGTCCCGGCCCTTCCCGGTGCTGGTGGCCATCGGCGTGGACCCGGCCACGCTGCTGGCGGCGGTGGCGCCGGTGCCGGATACGCTGTCGGAGTACGAATTCGCCGGCCTGCTGCGCGGCGAGCGCACGCGCCTGTGGCATAGCGCGGCCACCGGGCTGGACGCGCCGGCCGGCGCGGAGATCCTGCTCGAAGGCCGCATCCACCCCGGCGACACCGCGCTGGAAGGCCCGTTCGGCGACCACACCGGCTACTACAACGCGGTCGACCGCTTCCCCGTGCTCACGATCGACCGCATGCACCTGCGGGCGTACGCGATCTACCACGGCAGCTACATGGGCCGCGCGCCCTTCGATGAGCCCTCGGTGATGGCCAGCGCGCTCAACGAGGTGTTCGTGCCGATCCTGCGCCGCGTGTTCCCGGAGGTGGTCGACTTCCACCTGCCCCCGGAGGCCTGCTCCTACCGCATCGCGGTGGTGTCCATCCGCAAGCAGTACGCCGGCCATGCGCGGCGGCTGATGATGGGCGTGTGGTCGTATCTGCGGCAGTTCACCTACACCAAGTTCGTGATCGTGGTGGACGAGGACATCGACACGCGCGACTGGTCGCAGGTGCTGTGGGCGATGTCCACGCGCATGGACCCGGCGCGCGACACGATGCTGGTGGAGAACACGCCCATCGACTACCTCGACTTCGCCAGCCCCGCGCCCGGGCTGGGCTCGAAGATGGGCCTGGACGCGACCAGCAAGTGGCCCGGCGAGACCACGCGCGACTGGGGCCGGCCGATCCGGCCCGATGCGGAGGTCGAGCGGCGCGTCGACCGCCTGTGGGCGGCGCTGTCAGCGGACGCGGCGGCGCGCTGACGGAGCAGGGATCGCGGGTGGGCGCGAGGGCGCGCGCGGTTCCGCGCCGCGCCCGGGACGACGGGTGCGCCGGCGGCTCCGCCGCGCCGCGTCACGCTACCGCGTCGCCGCCACGCCCGGGTCGTCGAACAGCCTCGCGTAGTCGGCCAGCGCGCGCTCCATGGCATCGACCGGCGCGAAGTCGCCCGGCGCCTCGCGCATGGCGCGGCTGCCCTTGAGGATCACGCCGAGGATCACGTGCAGCGAGGCGTCGGCCTGCGGCTCCAGCCGGCATTCGGCGAACACGCGCATGACCTGCGCGTCCAGGTGCGCCGACAGCGCGCGCACCTGCTCCGGGCCCATGTGCCCGTGGCGCGCGTGCTCGAAGGCCTCCACCGCATTGCGCACGCGATCCATCGCCGCGCGCAGTGCGGCATCGGCGGGGAAGGCCGCGGCCGGCGCGGCGGTGGCCGCCTCGGGCGCGGCATGCCGGTGGGCCTGCGCGGGCACGGCGGCCAGGGCGAGCACGGCGAAGGCGAGGGGCAGCAGGACGGGGCGGGACATGGCGCGGCTCCGGGGGCGACGGGGCCATCTTCGGCGCTGCGCGGGCGCGCGCACCTGATCCAGGTCAACGACAGCGCGCCCCGCCGCCGCGAGCATGGCCGCCGTTCACACCGGGGGCGTGCATGGAACTGGTCTGTCCCGCCGGCAACCTGCCGGCCCTGAAGACGGCGATCGACGCCGGCGCCGATGCCGTCTACGCGGGCTTCCGCGACCAGACCAACGCCCGTGCCTTCCCGGGGCTCAACGTCGACGAGGCCGAGCTGCGCGAGGGCATCGCCTATGCCCATGCGCGCGGCCGCCGCGTGTACCTGGCGCTCAACACCTATCCCGACAGCGCGCGCCTGGCCACCTGGCATGCGGCGGTGGACCGCGCCGCCCAGGCCGGCTGCGACGCGATCATCGCCGCCGAGCCCGCGGTGCTCGACTACGCCGCGCGCACGCATCCGACGCTTGCGCGGCACCTGTCGGTGCAGGGCTCGGCCACCACCGCGCCGGCGCTGTCGTGGATGCACGAGCGCTTCGGCATCAGCCGCGCGGTGCTGCCGCGGGTGCTGTCGATCCAGCAGGTCGAGCGGCTCTGCGAGCGCTCGCCGGTGCCGCTGGAGGTCTTCGCCTTCGGCTCGCTGTGCATCATGGTCGAGGGCCGCTGCCAGCTCTCCAGCTACGTCACCGGCGCGTCCCCGAACCGCCACGGCGTGTGCTCGCCGGCGAAGTTCGTGCGCTGGGACGAGGAGCCCGACGGCGGCCGCACGGTGCGCCTGAACGGCGTGCTGATCGACCGCTTCGCCGAAGGCGAGCCGGCCGGCTATCCCACCGTCTGCAAGGGCCGCTTCGACGTGGGCGGCGAGGTCTTCCACGCGCTGGAGGAGCCGACCTCGCTCAACACGCTGGAGCTGCTGCCGCGGCTGGCGCGTGCGGGCGTGGCCGCGCTGAAGATCGAGGGCCGCCAGCGCGGCGCGGCCTACGTGCGCACCGTGGCCTCCACCTGGCGCGCGGCCATCGACCGCCTGGCGCGCGACGGCGGCGACTGGGCCGCGCAGCCGGCCTGGCAGCAGGCGCTGGCCGCACATGCCGAAGGCCACCAGACCACGCTGGGGCCCTACCACCGGGCCTGGCACTGAGCGCGCCCGCGCCTCCTCTTTTTCGGAAACCGCATCGATGAAGCTGAGCCTGGGCCCGCTGCAGTACTTCTGGCCGCGCGAGCGCGTGCTGGCCTTCTACCGCGAGGCGCTGGACTGGCCGGTGGACGTGGTCTACCTGGGCGAGACGGTCTGCAGCAAGCGCCGCGAGCTGCGCACGCGCGACTGGATCGCGCTGGCGCAGGAGCTGCGCGCGGCGGGCAAGGAGGTGGTGCTGTCGTCGCTGGCGCTGATCGAGGCCGAGTCCGAACTTGGCGTGGTGGCGCGGCTGGTGGAGGAGGGCGGCGGCTGGGTCGAGGCCAACGACCTCTCGGCCGTGCAGCTCTGCCGGGAAAAGCGCGTGCCCTTCGTGGCCGGGCCCGCGCTGGGCGTCTACAACCACCGCACGCTGGCGATGCTGGCCGAGGACGGCCTGCGCCGCTGGGTGCCGGGCGTGGAGCAGGGGCGCGTGCTCGTGGAGGAGCTGCGCGCGGCCTACGTGGCCGACGGGGCGGCGATGCCGGAGCTGGAGGTGATCGCCTGGGGCCGGCTGCCGCTGTCGTACTCGGCGCGCTGCTTCACCGCGCGCGCCTTCGACCTGCCCAAGGACGCCTGCGGCTTCCGCTGCATCGAGCATCCCGACGGGCTGCCGCTGGGCACGCGCGAGGGCCAGGCCTTCCTGCGCATCAACGGCATCCAGGTGCAGGGCGAGGCCATCGCCGATCTCTCGCCCGAGCTGCCTTCGCTGCGCGCGCTCGGCGTCGACCTGCTGCGGCTGTATCCGCAGGCCGCCGGCATGGCCGAGGTGGTGGCGCATTTCGACCAGGCGCTGCGCATGCCGCTGCCGCCGCCGGCACTGGGCCGCCGCAATGGCTACTGGCATGGCGAGCCGGGCATGATCGAGGCGCTGGCCGGCTGAGCGGCCGATGCCGCTGGCCCGCCGCCCGCACCGCCAGGACACCGATGAGCCTCTACGCCAGCCTGCTGACCGCCCACCTGCTCGGCGCCACGGTGTGGACGGGCGGGCACCTGGTGCTCTGCCTGTCGGTGCTGCCCACGGCCCTGCGGGCGCGCGACCCGGACCCCGTGCGCCGCTTCGAGGCCGCCTACGAGCGCATCGGCCTGCCCGCGCTGCTGGTGCAGGTGGCGAGCGGCCTCGGGCTGGCGCACCTGCTGCTCGCATCGCCCGCCGCGCTGCTCGAGGACTCGCCGCTGGCGCGGCTGGTCTGGGCCAAGCTCGCACTGCTGGCCGCCACCGTCGCGCTGGCGGCGCATGCGCGGCTGTCGATCATTCCGCGGCTCGATGCCGCGCGCCTGCCGGCGCTGGCCGTGCACATCGTGGCGGTGACCGCGCTGGCGGTGGGCTTCGTGGTGGCCGGCCTGGGCCTGCGCACCGGCCTGTTCGCCTGAGGCCCGCCGGCTCAGGCCGGCAACGCCGCCTTGTCCTCGGGCTCCAGCCAGTGCGCGCCGGCGCTGCGGCGGTTGGCCCGCATCGCCGCGAGCATCGCCGCCGCCACGCGCGTGTCCGCATCCGCGCCCTGCAGCTCGTCCGCCGCGCGGGCCAGCGCCGCGGGCGATCGCAGCGGCCCGGCGGCCTGCCACAGCCGCGCGCGCAGTTGCGCCAGCGCGGGCTCCTCCAGCATCGGGCCCGCCTCGCACAGCCGGCTCGCGCCCGCGGGCGGCGGCATCGGGCAGGCCTGCGCGAGGGTGAGCCCGAGCCGGTGGCCCATGACCACGCATTCCAGCAGCGAATTGCTGGCCAGCCGGTTCGCGCCGTGCACGCCGGTGCAGGCGACCTCGCCCACCGCGTACAGGCCGGGCACCGAGCTGGCGCCGAAGGCGTCCACCTCGATGCCGCCCATGTGGAAACCTGATTAGCCCCGACCCTCAGCCGCCAGTCGCAGGATGTGCGTCGCCCACCGCCGAGCATACGGCCACCTGAAGGCGACGAGGTGGCGTCATGAGCATCAATTCCGTGCAGTTCCAGGCTGGCCTGTCCATGGCCGAGTTCATCGCCCGCTACGGCACCGAGGCCAAGTGCTACCGTGCCCTGTACCAGTGGCGTTGGCCGCAAGGCTTCCGCTGCCCGGCCTGCACTGGACGGGCCCGCTCGCGGTTTCGGCGCGGGACGACGGTCTACTACCAGTGCCGCGCCTGCCGGCACCAGACCACGCTGACCGCCGGCACGATGTTCGAGGGCACCAAGCTGCCGCTGCGCACCTGGCTGCTGGCCCTGCACCTGCTGACCGCGACCAAGACCAACCTCGCCGCGCTGGAGCTGATGCGCCACCTGGGAGTCAACTACAAGACCGCCTGGCGGATGAAGCACAAGATCATGCAGGCCATGGCCGAGCGCGAGGAACCCCGGCGGCTCAATGGCTTCGTGCAGATCGACGATGCCTACCTCGGCGGCGAGCGCAACGGCGGCAAGCGCGGGCGCGGTGCCGAGGGCAAGCAACCCTTCGTGATCGCGGTGCAGACCGACGCCCGCTTCGCCGCGCCGAGCCTGGCCGTGATCGAGCCGGTGCGCAGCTTCGACAACGTCTCGCTCGAGGACTGGATCGCACGGCGCCTGGCGCCCGGGTGCGAGACCTATACCGACGGTCTGGCCTGCTTCCGCCGGCTCGAAGACGCCGGCCACGCCCACACCACGCTGGACACCGGCGGCGGCCGTGCCGCCACCGAGGCGCCGGGCGCGCGTTGGGTGAACGTGCTGCTGGGCAACGTCAAGCGCGCCATCAACGGCACCTACCACGCCATCCGCCAGGCCAAGTACGCGCGGCGCTACCTGGCCGAAGCCGCCTACCGGTTCAACCGTCGCTTCCGCCTGCATGAGATGCTGCCGCGACTGGCCACCGCCATGCTGCGCTGCAAGCCTTGCCCCGAGCCGGTCTTGCGCGCTGCGAGCAATTTTCATGGCTGAGGGTCGGGGCTAATCAGGTGTGGAAATGCGCGGCCGGCGTGACCGGCAGCGGCGTGCTGCACGGATCCAGCCCGTGCCGTCGGCAGGCGGCGACCACGGTGGGAAAGGCCTGCGTCCAGCCGGCGGGCAGCGCGGTGGCGTCGAGGAAGGCGCCGCCCTCGCGCCCGAGCTGCCAGAGCCGGCGCGCGACCACGTCGCGCGGGGCGAGGTCGCCGCGCGGATCGACGCCGGCCATGGCCGGACGCCCG
>NZ_SKFB01000035.1:0-37582 GCF_004344885.1 Lysobacter sp. N42 | reverse complement strand
CCCGCCGAACCATCAGTCCGTCCGAGTGAGCCGCCCATCTTACAGCACTTTCGATCACTGTCAACACCTTGTGATCGGGTTTTTCGGGCTTCCGTTGCTTCGTTCAGTCCGTTGTCCGGACCGCCTTCCGTCAGCGGGGCGCGCATTGTGCACGCGCCATTCGCATTTGGGAAGAGGTCGTTTCGAGGCCCCGGCTCAACGATTCAGGCGTCTTGACCGCAGCGCGGCACTGCCCGAACGTCGAGCACTTTATAGGGCTCGCCGCATGAATCGCGCATTGATACTGACGCTTGCACTTTCGCTTTGTGGCTGCGCATCGGCGGACGGGCTCTGGGTGGAGATCGCCGACACCCGCTATCGGGTGGAAGTGGCGGATGACGACGCCGAGCGCGCACGCGGATTGATGTTCCGCGACGAGCTGCCGGCGGGAACCGGGATGCTGTTCGTGCACGAGAGCGAACAGCCGCTCGCCTACTGGATGAAGAACACCCGCATCCCTCTCGACATTCTCTATTTCGACGGCGACCGGCGACTGGTCTCGCAGCAGCGGGACGTGCCGCCCTGCTCGCTGGGCGACGCCTGCCCGCCGTATCCGAGCCGGGCGCCGGCGCGCTACGTGCTGGAACTCAACGCCGGCGAGGCCGCGCGGCTGGGCCTTGAGAACGGCGCGGAACTGCGCCTGGGCCCGGGCATCCCGGCTCGCTGAGCTCAGACCTCGGTCATCTCGAAGTCGTCCTTGGTGACGCCGCAGTCGGGGCAGGTCCAGGTGTCGGGAACGTCCTCCCAGCGCGTGCCCGGCGCGATGCCTTCCTCGGGCAGGCCCTTGGCCTCGTCGTAGATGAAGCCGCAGACCACGCACATCCAGGTGCGGTACGGGGCATTCGCGGCGGGCGTCGACATGGGCGGATAATGCGGGGCTGCGGGACCCGCATTGTCCCATCGCCCGATCCGCCGCGCCTAGTCATGCACGTTCCGCCATTCATGCACCTGCGTCGCGGGTTGTACGCGATCACGCCCGACGAGCCGTCCACGCCACGGCTTCTATCGCGCGTGGAGCCCGTGCTCGCGGGCGGCATCGCCTGCCTGCAGTACCGCAACAAGGTGGCCGACGCCGCGCTTCGCCTGGATCAGGCCCGTGCACTGCACGCTCTGTGCATGGCTGCTGGCGTGCCGCTGATCATCAACGACGACGTGGCTCTGTGCGAAGCCGTCGGCGCGTCGGGCGTGCACCTGGGCGGCGACGACGGCGATCCGGCGAGCGCACGCATCCGCCTGGGCGTCGATGCGCTCATCGGCGTGTCCTGTTACGACTCGTTGCAGCGCGCCCGCGCTGCGGCCGACGCCGGTGCGAGCTACGTCGCCTTCGGCGCGTTCCATCCCTCGCCGACCAAGCCCGGCGCGCGCCGTGCCGACCCGGTGCTGCTCGCCGACAGCGCATCGCTGGGACTGCCACGCGTCGCGATCGGCGGCATCACGCCCGCGAACGCGCCCGCGCTGGTGGCGGCGGGCGCGGACCTCATCGCCGTCATCAGCGGCGTGTTCGACGCGCCCGACCCGGCCGCGGCCGTGCACGCCTATCTATCCGCATTCCAGGAGCCCCGCCCATGAACCATTCCCGCTCGCAGCAGCTGTTCGAACGCGCCTGCGACCTGCTGCCCGGCGGCGTGAACTCGCCGGTGCGCGCGTTCCGCTCGGTGGGCGGCACGCCCTTCTTCGCGCAGCGGGCGCAGGGCGCTTACCTGTTCGACGTCGACGGCAACCGTTACGTGGACTATGTGGGCTCGTGGGGGCCGATGATCGCCGGGCACGCGCATCCGGCGGTGCTCGACGCGGTGTCGCGCACGATGCGCGACGGGCTGAGCTTCGGCGTGCCGAACGCGCTGGAAGTCGCGATGGCCGAAGCGATCACCCGCATCGTGCCCAGCTGCGAGATGGTGCGCATGGTGAACTCGGGCACGGAGGCGACGCTCTCGGCGATCCGCCTGGCGCGCGGCGCGACCGGGCGCACGCGCATCGTGAAGTTCGAAGGCTGCTACCACGGCCACGGCGACAGCTTCCTGGTGAAGGCCGGCAGCGGCGTGATGACGCTGGGCCTGCCCAACTCGCCCGGCGTGCCGTCGGCGCTGGCCGACCTCACGCTCACCCTGCCCTACAACGACTTCGAGGCGGCGACGGCGCTGTTCGACGCGATGGGGAGCGACATCGCCGGCCTGATCATCGAGCCCATCGTCGGCAATGCGAACTGCATCCTGCCGCGGGATGGTTACCTGCAGCACCTGCGCGAGCTGTGCACGCGGCATGGCGCGCTGCTGATCTTCGACGAGGTGATGACGGGCTTCCGCGTGGCGCTGGGCGGCGCGCAGGAGCGCTACGGGATCACCCCCGACCTGTCGACCTTCGGCAAGATCATCGGCGGCGGCATGCCGGTGGGCGCGTACGGCGGGCGCCGCGACCTGATGCAGCAGATCGCGCCGGCCGGCCCGATCTACCAGGCGGGGACGCTCAGCGGCAATCCGGTGGCGATGGCCGCCGGGCTGGCGACGCTCGAACTCATCGCGGCGCCGGGCTTCCACGACGCGCTCGAGCGCACCACGCATGCGCTATGCGACGGGCTGGAAGCCGCCGCGCGCGAGGCGGGCATCGCTTTCCACACCACGCGCGCGCCGGGCATGTTCGGGCTCTACTTCCGCGAAGGGCCGGTGGAGACGTTCGAGGACGCCAAGGCCTCCGACACGGCCCGCTTCAACCGCTTCTTCCACGCGATGCTCGAGCGCGGCGTGTACCTCGCGCCGTCGGCGTTCGAGGCCGGCTTCGTGTCGAGCGCGCACGGCGAGGCCGAGATCGCGCACACGCTGCAGGCCGCGCGCGAGGCGTTCGCGCTGCTCTGAGCCCGCGGCCGACGGCGTCGCGCCGCCCGCCGGCATGGTCGGCGGCCGCGCATGGCGCGCGCCGCTCCCCGTCAACGCGGCGGGGAGGCGCCCTCGAGGTAGTCGACGAAGGCCATGCGCAGGCGGCGCAGGCCTTCGGCGACGTCCGCGTCGCCGATGTTGAGCGCCGGCACGAAGCGCAGCACGTCCGGGCCGGCCTGCAGCAGCAGCAGGCCATGGGCGACGCAGTGGTCGAGCACGCGCGCGGCCGCCCCGGCATGGGCGGCGCCCAGCTGCGCACCGATCATCAGGCCGCGGCCGCGGATCTCGTCGAAGAGGCCGAACTCGGCGTCCAGCGCGAGGAGCCCGTCGCGGAGGGCCGCCTCCTGCCGATGCACGTTCGCCAGCAGCGCGGGCGACGAGAGCTCGGCCAGCGCGGCATTGGCCACGGCGGCGGCGAGCGGGTTCCCGCCGAAGG
The DNA here is from genome assembly GCF_004344885.1 of Lysobacter sp. N42. Lineage (NCBI taxonomy): Bacteria > Pseudomonadati > Pseudomonadota > Gammaproteobacteria > Lysobacterales > Lysobacteraceae > Lysobacter > Lysobacter sp. N42. The sequence continues at coordinate 34,237 of NZ_SKFB01000035.1, read as the reverse complement.
TGGTGCCGTGCGCCCCGACCTGCAGCGCATCGGCCGCCTTCGTGCCCACCAGCATTGCGCCGATCGGGAAGCCGCCGCCCAGCGCCTTGGCCAGCGTGACGACATCGGGCACGACGCCGTAGCCCTGCCAGGCGAACAGGTGCCCGGTCCGGCCCATGCCACACTGGATCTCGTCGAACACCAGCAGTGCGCCGTGCTCGTCGCAGAGGCTGCGCAGGCGGTGCAGGAAGGCCGGATGCGCAGGCGTGACGCCTCCCTCGCCCTGCACGGGCTCGACCAGCACCGCGCAGACGTCACCCGCCGCCATCGCCGCTTCCGCCGCGGCCGGGTCGTTGAAGGCGGCGTAGCGGAAGCCCGGCGGCAGCGGCTCGAAGCCCTCGTGGTACTTCGGCTGCGCCGTCGCGGTGACCGCCGCCAGCGTGCGGCCGTGGAAGCTGCCGTGGAAGGTCAGCACGACGCGCCGCTCCGGCGGGCGCCCCTGCGCCGTCGCCCAGCGACGCGCGAGCTTGATCGCCGCCTCGTTGGCTTCCGCGCCGGAATTGCACAGGAACGCGCGCGAGGCGAAGCCGGAGGCCTCGACCAGCGCGGCCGCCAGCCGCAGCGGCGGCGCGCTGAGGAAGACGTTGCTCGTGTGCCACAGGCGCGCGGCCTGCCCGGTGAGCGCCGCGACGAGGGCCGGATGCGCGTGACCGAGCGAGTTGACGGCAATGCCGGCGCCGAAGTCCACGTACTCCCGTCCCTCCGTGTCGGTCACGCGCGCTCCCTGCCCATGCGCCAGCACGATCCGGCGCGGGCTGTAGACGGACAGGACGTGGCGGTCGAACAGGGTCAGCAGCGCGTCGGAAGACGTCATGGCAGGGGCGTGCAGGCGCGGTGGACGCGGGATGGGCGATTATCCCGCGGCCCGGCTGCCACGTGCCGGGACCGGAGTCGAGGGATGCAGGCAGCAGGCGGGCGCGAGCCCGAGGCGGGTGCGGGGTCGGGCTGGCGCCAGCGCTGGTTCGTCATCGTCTTCCGGCACGACACGCCGCAGGCGCGGAATTTCGACCTGCTGCTGGTGGTGGCGATCATCGCCAGCGTGGGCGTGATCCTGCTCGACAGCATTCCCGACCTGCACGCGCGGCACGGCGCGCTGTTCTACGCGCTGGAGTGGGCCTTCACCCTGCTTTTCACCGCCGAATACGTGCTGCGGCTGCTGGTGGTCCGCCGCCCGCTGCGCTACGCGCGCAGCAGCTGGGGCGTGATCGACCTGGTTTCCATCCTGCCGACCTATGTCTCGCTGCTGCTGCCCGGGGCCCAGAGCCTGCTGGTGGTGCGCGTGCTGCGCGTGCTGCGCGTGTTCCGCATCCTCAAGCTGACGCAGTACGTGCAGGAAGGCGGCGTGCTGGTGGGCGCGCTGTGGCGCAGCCGTCGCAAGATCCTGGTGTTCCTCAGCACGGTACTCACGCTCGTCGTGATCTTCGGCGCGCTGATGTACGTGGTGGAAGGGCCCGAAAACGGCTTCACCAGCATTCCCACCGGCATGTACTGGGCGGTCGTCACCATGGCCACGGTGGGCTTTGGCGACATCACGCCCGCCACGCCGCTGGGCCGGCTGGTGACGTCGGTGCTGATCCTGATCGGCTACGGGATCATCGCGGTGCCGACGGGCATCTACACGGCGGAACTGACCTCGAGCCTGCGCGAGGCCGGTGCGGCCGCGCCGGGCGTCGACGGACGCGCCTGCCGCGCCTGCGGCCTGGAGGGCCATGCGACGGACGCCCGCCACTGCCGGCACTGCGGCGTCGCGCTGGTGCCTGCTGCGCCGGACGATCCGGGCGGCGACATCGGCCGATAGCGGCCTTCACCGCGACGCTGCGACGCGTCCGGCACGCCCGGACGGGGCGCCGGCCGGCATGCAGGGCGGGCACATCGGCCGCGTGCCCGGTCAGGAAGGATCGCGGGAGCCCGTGCGCACCACCGCCCTGCGGCGATCGACGTCGCGGCGATGCGCGGCCGTCACCACACGCCGGTATTGCCCATCGACGCCCAGGGCTCGCGCGGCGGCAGCGCATCGCCCTTCTGCAGCAGTTCGACCGAGATCAGGTCCGGCGAGCGCACGAAGGCCATATGGCCGTCGCGCGGCGGGCGGTTGATCGTGTAGCCCATCGCCATCAGGCGCTCGCAGCTGGCATAGATGTCGTCCACGGCGAAGGCGAGGTGGCCGAAGTTGCGCGCGCTGCCGTAGTCCTCGTCGTCGTAGTTCCAGGTGAGCTCGACCTCGGAGTCGGGGTTCTCCGGTGCACCGAGGTAGACCAGCGTGAAGCGGCCCTGCGGGTAGTCGCGGCGGCGGTTCTCGACCAGGCCCAGCCCCTCGCACCAGAACCGCAGGGAGGCGTCGAGGTCGCGGACGCGGACCATGGCGTGCAGGTACTTCATCGGATCACCTCAGAGGAACAGGTCGGGCAGAAGCGGCTTCGAAGGATCGACCGCGTAGGGCGAGAAATCGGTGACGCCGGCCGCGCGCAGCACGTCCTCGTCGATGAGGAAGCGGCCGGTGCCCTCGCGCGCCGGGCGCGTCAGGATGGCGTGCGCCGCGTCGGCGACGATCTCCGGGCGGCGGCACATGGCCGGATCGACGCCGGGAATCATGTTGATGGCGTCGGTGGCGATGATGGTCTTCGGCCAGAGCGCGTCGATGGCGATGCCGCGATCGCGGAACTCGGCGGCCAGGCCGAGGGTGACGTGGCTCATCCCCATCTTCGCCAGCGTGTAGCCGGTATGCGGGCCCCACCATTTCGGGTCCAGGCTGGGTGGCGGCGCGAGCGTGAGCACGTGCGGGTCGGGCGCCTCCAGCAGGTGCGGCAGGCAGGCCTGGGTGACCAGGAACGTGCCGCGGGCGTTGACCTGGTGCATGAGGTCGAAACGCTTCATCGGCGTGTCCAGCGCGCCGCGCAGCCAGATGGCGCTGGCGTTGTTGACCAGGATGTCGAGCCCGCCGAAGGCGTCGACCGTCGCCGCCACGGCGGCGCGCACCTCGTCCTCCTCGCGGATGTCGCAACGCACCGGCAGGGCTTGGCCGCCGGCGGCGCGGACCTCCTCGGCAACGCTGTGGATCGTGCCCGGCAGCTTCGGGTTGGGCACGCCCGACTTGGCGGCGATGGCGACGTTGGCGCCGTCGCGCGCGGCGCGCAGCGCGATCGCGCGGCCGATGCCGCGGGACGCGCCGGTGATCAGGAGGGTCTTGCCGGAGAGCGTGGTCATGCGGTTCCTCGCGGTCAGGCCTTCGGGCCCTGGCCTTCGTTGTCTTCCCACTTCAGGACGCGGCGGGTGATGAAGCGATAGGCGCGCTTGCCGGTGGCGAACCACAGCTCGCGGACCCAGGAGCGGCGGCGCAGCAGGCGGCGCTCGACGGGCGTGAGCGCCGCGGCGCAGTAGGTGCGCTTGTGCTTGAGCAGGTGCCGCAGGTCCTCGCGGGCCAGCAGGCGGATCCAGCCCGAGCGCGGGTGGCCGCGGCTGGCGAGCTGGAAGTCGATCAGCGCCGGGCTGCCGTCCTCGCGCACCAGCCAGTTGGCTTCCTTGGCCAGATCGTTGTGGGCGACGCCTCGGCGGTGCAGTTCGACGAGCAGCCGGCGCGCCGCGTGGAACCAGGCGACGTCGCCGCGCGGCGGGTTCAGGTGCATGGCGGCGCCCGCCATGTAGCTGCGGTCCAGCCGGCGGCCGTCCCAGCGCAGCAGCTGCGGCACGGCGTCCATGCCGCGTATGGCACGGAGTCCGAGCGCCTCGCGGCGTGCCAGCCACCATGCCGGCAGGCGCAGCCAGAGCGGGACGAAGCGCAGGTCGCGACGCACGAACACCCCGTCCGCCCCCTGCATCAGCGCGATGCGGCCGAAGCTGTCGGCCTTGAGCGCGGCGATCTCGCGCGGCTCGGCGTCGTGGGGGGTGGGGTCGTGCGGGATGCCCATCGCGCGGCAGTGTACGCGCGGCCTGCGTTTTCCATCACGGCGCGCATCGGGATAATCGGGCCGGATGGAGTCTTCCTGGATCGAATCGGCGACCGCGTGGATCGGGGCGCACCCCGTGGCCGCGGGGGCGCTGATCTTCCTCGTGGCCTTCTGCGACGCGGTGATCGTGCTGGGCATCGTGGTGCCGGCGCTGCCGCTGCTGTTCGCCGTGGGCGCGCTGGTGGGGCTGGGCCACGTCAACGGCCCGTACGCGCTGGCCTGCGCCGCGGCGGGCGCGTTCGTCGGCGATTCGATGAGCTACTGGGTCGGGCGCCGCTTCGGCCCCCAGCTGCGCAACCGCTGGCCGTTCTCGCGCTACCCGCAGTGGATCGAGCGTGGCGAGGCGATGTTCCGCCGCCACGGTGTCAAGAGCATCGCCATCGCGCGCTTCGTGGGCGCGGTGCGGCCCTTCGTGCCGGCGATCGCGGGCATGCTGCACATGCCGGCGCAGCGCTACTTCATTCCCAGCGCGCTGGCCTGCCTGGCCTGGGCGGCGGCGTTCCTGGCGCCGGGCTGGATCCTGGGCGCGTCCTACGAGGCCGTGGCGGCAGTGGCCGACCGCCTGGCCATCGTGCTGGGTGCGCTGCTGGTCGCGGTGGCCGCGGCCTGGGCGGGGGTGCTCTACACCTGGCGCTGGTTCGCGCAGCATGCCGACCAGATGCTCGCGCGGCTGTTGGCCTGGTCGCGCGAGCATCCGCGCCTGGGCCGCTACGCGGTGGCGCTGGTCGACCCCAATCGGCCGGAATCGGCCTCCCTGCTGATGCTGGCGACCTGCCTGCTGGGCATCAGCTGGATCTGGTTCTCGCTGCTGGCGCTGCTGCTGGCCAACGGCGGGCCGCTGGCCATCGACCACAGCCTGCACGAGCTCATGGGTTCGCTGCGCAATCCGCTGGCCGACCGCCTCATGGCCGGCCTCGCGAGCCTGGGCGACGCGCAGGTGCTGGCACCGGCCGCGCTGGCGGTGCTGGCCTACCTGGTCTGGCGCCGCCGCTGGATGGCCGCGGCGCACTGGATGGCCGCGATCGTGTTCGGGCTGGCGCTCACCGCCATGCTGGAATCGGCCATCGACATGCCGCGCCCGCCCACCGCGCCCGCCGGCTTCGGCTTCCCGTCGGTGGCGGTGACGATGATGACCATCGTGCTCGGCTTCTTCGCCGTGCTGATCGCCCGCGAGCTGCCGGGCCGCCGCCGCGTCTGGCCCTATCTCATGGCCGGCGTGCTGACCACGCTGGTCGGCTTCGCGCGCCTTTACCTGGGCGCGCACTGGGCCAGCGACATCGTCGGCGGCACGCTGTTCGGGATCGGCTGGCTGCTGGTGCTGGGCCTGGCCTACCGCCGCCACGTGGCGCGCTCGTTCTGGATGCGCCCGATCGCGATCCTGTTCTATTCGACCCTGGCCATCGCCGCCGCCTGGCATGCACCGCGCGCGGCCGACCCGCTGCTGGCGAAGTTCGCGCCGGCCAGCGCCACCCTGGTGCTGGACGAGCAGGAATGGTGGGCGCGCGGCTGGGCCGCCCTGCCCGCGCTGCGCGACGAGCACGCGCGGCACGGCCGCTGGCCGCTGGACGTGCAGGTCGCCGGTCCCCTCGAACCGCTGCGCCGCAGCCTGGAAGCCCGTGGCTGGCGGGTGCAGCCCCAGGCCGACTGGCAGGATACCGTGCGCCTGCTCGACGACGACACCCCCGCCGGGGAACAGGCCGTGCTGCCGGCCACCTTCGAGGCCCGCGCGGAGGCGCTGCTGATGCTGCGCGAGGTGGGCCCGGGCGAGCGCGAGGTCCTGCGCCTGTGGCCGGCGCCGGCGACGCTGGGCTCCGGGCGGCCGCTCTGGATCGGCGCCAGCCAGCGCCTCGTGCTCACGCGTCCCTTCGGCGTTTTCGCCCTGTGGCGGCCGCGCGCCTATGCGGCCGACGAGGCCGCCGCGGTCCACCACGCGCTCGCCACGTTCCCGCATCGCATCGAGCGCCACCCGCAGGGCGTGCAGGTCATGCGCCTGCGCACGGCCGGGCCTGCAGCCGGCGCGCGCTGAGCCGTCGCTCTGTCGATGCGTCGAAGACGCCGCGCCGCCTCAGGCGTCGGCGTCGCGCACGCCCTGCTTCTTCAGCAGCTCCACGAAGCGGCGCGGGGCGCCGTCGAAGCCGCCATTGGACATGAACACCACATGGTCGCCGCCGAAGACGCGCATGCGCAGTTCCTCGAGCATGGTGTCGACGTCGGCCACCGCCAGCGCGTCGCCCCGGATCGCCTCGATCACCTTGCCGGCGTCCCAGGGCAGCTCCGGGCGGTGCAGGAAGACGACGATGTCGGCCTGAGCGAGCGACGGGGCGAGCGCATCGGCATGCGCGCCCAGGCGCATGGAATTGCTGCGCGGCTCCATGGCCACGGCGATGCGCGCATCGCCCACCCGGCTGCGCAGGCCCTCCAGCGTGGTCTCGATGGCCGTGGGGTGGTGCGCGAAGTCGTCGTAGACGGTGACGTGCCCGACCTCGCCCACCACCTCCATGCGGCGCTTGACGCTGCGAAAGCGCGCCAGCGCCGGGATCACCTTGCGCGGCGCAACCCCCACCGCGTTCACCGCGGCGAGCGCGGCCAGCGCGTTCATCACGTTGTGCCGGCCCAGCAGCGGCCAGTGCACTTCGCCCAGCTCCTGCCCGCCGTGCAGCACGACGAAGCGCGAGCCGTCGGGCTCGACCAGGCGCGCGGTCCAGTCGAAGGGACGCGTCGCGGCGACGGAGGCCTCCTCCAGCCCGAACGTTTCCACGGGCGTCCAGCAGCCCATCGCGAGCACTTCCGCCAGGCGCGCGTCCTCGCCATTGACGATGAGGCGGCCGCGACGCGGCACCGTGCGCACCAGATGGTGGAACTGCCGCTGGATCGCCTGCACGTCCGGGAAGATGTCGGCGTGGTCGTACTCGAGGTTGTTGAGGATCGCCACCGTGGGCCGGTAGTGGACGAACTTGCTGCGCTTGTCGAAGAAGGCGGTGTCGTACTCGTCGGCCTCGACGACGAACTCGCGCCCGCCGCCCACGCGCGCGGACACGCCGAAGTCCTCGGCCACGCCGCCGATCAGGAAGCCCGGGTCGCGGCCGGCCGCCTCCAGCAGGAAGGCCAGGATCGTCGTGGTCGTGGTCTTGCCGTGCGTGCCGGCCACCGCGAGCGTCTCGCGCCCCGGCAGCACGTTCTCGGCCAGCCACTGCGCACCCGAGGTGTAGCGCATGCCGGTGTCGAGCACGTGCTCGACCGCCTCGTTGCCGCGCGAGAGGGCGTTGCCGATCACCACCTGGTCGCAGTCGGCGTCGACGTGGTTCCCGGTGTAGCCGATGCCGTAGCGGATGCCCAGCGTGTCCAGCTGCGTGGACATCGGCGGGTAGATCGCCTGGTCGCTGCCGCTGACCTCATGGCCCAGCTCGCGCGCGAGCGCGGCGACGCCGCCCATGAAGGTGCCGGCGATACCGAGGATGTGGAGTTTCATCGGGCGGGATCCGGAATTCGGGATGCGGGATTCGGAAATGCGGGATGACGGACCACGGGATTCGCGACGTCCGACAGGCAGGCGGAGGGCCCGCCGTCACCAATCCCCGATCACGGACCCGGGATCCCGGCTTCAGCCAACTTCCCTCACCGGCGCGATCGCCTCGAGGATGCGGTTGAACACCTCGTCCAGCGAGCCCACCCCGTCGACGACCTTGAGCTGGCCGTGCTGGCGGTAGTACTCGACCACGGGCGCGGTGGAGTCGTTGTAGATCTTCAGGCGCGTGCGAACGGACTCGGGCGTGTCGTCGGCGCGGCCCTCGGCCTTCGCACGGCCGGCGATGCGCTCGACCAGCAGCTCGGTGGCGACGTCGAGGAACACCGCATGGTCCATCGGCTGGCCGATGCGCTCGAGCAGCGTGCCCAGGGCGTCGGCCTGCGCGAGGTTGCGCGGATAGCCGTCGAGGATGAAGCCGCCCTGCGTGTCCGGGCGGGAGAAGCGGTCTTCCAGCATCCCGAGGAGGATGGCGTCCGACACCAGCTCGCCACGCGCCATGACCTCCTTCGCCTCCAGCCCCAGCGGGCTGCCGGCGGCGACCTCGGCGCGAAGCAGGTCGCCGGTGGAGATGTGGGGTACCTGCAGGTGCTCCCTCAGGCGCGCGGCCTGCGTGCCCTTGCCCGAGCCGGGGGCTCCCAGAAGTACCAATCGCATTCTTCGCTCCTGATGCACGGATAACGACATCTTGGCGGACGCTCCACGCCGGGCGCCGCCGATGCCGGCATGATGGGCCCAGCTTACCGCAACCCGCCACGAATCCTGGAATCCCGATGCCTGCCGGAACCCTCGTCTACGCCCAGTCGGGCGGCGTCACCGCCGTCATCAACGCCACCGCCTCGGCCGTCATCGAGGCCGGCCGCCGCCACGGCCTGCGCGTGCTGGCCGGCCGCAACGGCATCCTCGGGGTGCTGCGCGAGGAGCTGATCGACACCTCCGACGAGCCCGCCTCGGCGATCCGCGCGCTGGCGCAGACCCCGGGCGGCGCGTTCGGCTCCTGCCGCTACAAGCTGAAGTCGCTGGAGGCCGACCGCGCGAAGTACGAGCGGCTGATCGAGGTCTTCCGTGCCCACGACGTGCGCTGGTTCCTCTACAACGGCGGCAACGACTCGGCCGACACCTCGCTCAAGGTCTCGCAGATCGCCGCCGAGTTCGGCTACCCGCTGACCTGCGTGGGCGTGCCCAAGACGGTCGACAACGACCTCGCGGTCACCGACACCTGCCCCGGCTTCGGCTCGGCCGCCAAGTACACGGCGGTATCGGTGCGCGAGGCGGCGCTGGACGTGGCCGCGATGGCCGACACCTCCACGAAGGTCTTCGTCTACGAGGCCATGGGCCGGCATGCCGGCTGGCTCGCCGCGGCCGCGGGGCTGGCGGGCCACGGCCCGGACCAGGCGCCACACCTCATCCTGTTCCCCGAGCGCCCCTTCGACGAAGCCGACTTCTTCGCCCGGGTGAAGGCGACCGTCGAGCGCGTCGGCTGGTGCGTCGTGGTGGCCAGCGAAGGCATCCGCACCGCCGACGGCACGTTCGTGGCCGATGCAGGCGCCGGCAAGGACGCCTTCGGCCACACGCAGCTCGGGGGCGTCGCCTCGTACCTGGCCGCCCGCGTCAAGGACGCGCTGGGCTACAAGGTGCACTGGACGCTGCCCGACTACCTGCAGCGCTCGGCGCGCCACATCGCCTCGGAAACCGACCTGCGCCAGGCCATGGCCGTGGGGCGCGCGGCGGTCGACTACGCGGTCAAGGGCCGCAACGCCGTGATGCCGGTGATCGTGCGCACGCGGGACCGGCCCTACCGCTGGAAGATCGAGCCCGCCCCGCTGGCCGACATCGCCAACCGCGAACGCACCCTGCCCGCCGACTTCATCCGCGAGGACGGCTACGGCATCACTGAGGCCGCGCGCCGCTACCTGGAGCCGCTGATCCGCGGGGAGGCGTATCCACGCTATGGGCGCGACGGGCTGCCGAAGTACGTGCGGCTGCGGGGTACGCCGGTACCGCCACGGCTCACGCCTTTCGAGGGCTGACCGCGCGACGCGGCTACGCCGCGCCTCACCTGCAGGCGCGGCCCTCGACGGCCACCTTCGCCGTGTACTGCGTCAGCGCCGCGGGCACGCCTGCCTTCGCCTTCGCCTCGTCCAGGTACAGACGTGCGCGGCCCTGTGCGTCGAGCTTGGGCGGCAGGGCCACCCCGGGCTTGCGCCAGACCTCGACCACGGCCACCAGGCCGGCGCAGTCCTTCGACGGTACGCGGATGACGTCGTTGAGCCTCCAGCCCGCGGCCTCCGATGGCCGGGCCTTCGCGGCGTCGACGAAGCGCGCCCGCGGCTGGCAGGAGGCGCTGCTGCGTACCGCCGCGAAGGCGTAAGGTGATGCGGCCTCGCCGGTGAACCGCCCCTGCAGCGAGGCGCAGGCCTCGGGGATCGAACGCAGCGTGTGGGCCACGCCGTCGCCCTGCGGAACGCCCGCGGGGCGGCGGATCTCGGGCGCGGCCGTATGGGCGGACGCAACGGCGGCCAGGGCCATGCACAAGGCGGGAACGTGGCGTCGGATCATGGAGCGGCTCCAGGGCGTTCGCGACGCAGGCTCGCACGGCCGCGCTGAACCCGCCTTTCACGATGCGGCATCAACGCAGTGCGGCATGCCGCGTCGCAGGACGTATGCCATAGTCGGCCGGCCTCGCGGCCTCGCGCCCGGGCGTGCTCAAACACCGTTGTCCGATGTCCAACTCTGTGCGGGAGGGGTTCATGCTGGAGCAGTACGGTTTGATGCTGGCGGTGGGGTGCGCCGTCATTGCGATCCTCTACGGGATCATCCAGGCACGATGGATCGCCGCGCAGCCCGCCGGCAACGAGCGGATGCAGGAGATCGCCGGCGCCATCCAGGAAGGTGCGCGCGCCTACCTCAACCGCCAGTACACGACGATCGCCATCGCCGGCGTCGTGCTGCTCCTGCTCATCGGCTTCTTCCTCGGCTGGGCCAGCGCGATCGGCTTCCTGATCGGCGCGGTGCTCTCCGGCGCGGCCGGCTACATCGGCATGAACGTCTCGGTGCGCGCGAACGTGCGAACCGCGGAGGCCGCGCGCCGCGGCATGGGCCCGGCGATGAACGTCGCGTTCAAGGGTGGCGCGATCACCGGCATGCTCGTCGTCGGGCTGGGCCTGCTGGGCGTGGCGGGCTACTACCTCGCGCTGCGCAACATGGGCTATGACGACGACGCGGCGCTGCATGCGCTGGTCGGCCTGGCGTTCGGCTCGTCGCTGATCTCGATCTTCGCGCGCCTGGGTGGCGGCATCTTCACCAAGGGCGCGGACGTGGGCGCCGACCTGGTGGGCAAGGTCGAGGCCGGCATCCCCGAGGACGACCCGCGCAACCCGGCGGTCATCGCCGACAACGTGGGCGACAACGTGGGCGACTGCGCGGGCATGGCCGCCGACCTGTTCGAGACGTATGCGGTGACGGTGATCGCGACCATGCTGCTCGGCGGCCTGATGGCGGCCGATGCGGGCGCGAACGGCGTGCTCTACCCGCTGGTGCTCGGGGGCGTGTCGATCATCGCCTCGATCATCGGCGCCGCGGTGGTGCGGGTGAAGGCCGGCGGCTCAATCATGGGCGCGCTCTACCGCGGCGTCATCGTCTCGGCGGTGCTGGCGGCGATCGCGTTCTGGTTCGTCACGGCGGAGATGATGGACACCTCGCGCTACGGTGCCACCGCCATCTACGGCTGCGCGCTGATCGGCCTGGTGCTGACCGGCGCGATCGTCTGGATCACCGAGTACTACACCGGCACGCAGTACCAGCCGGTGCGCTACGTGGCGGGCTCGTCCACCACCGGCCACGGCACCAACATCATCGCGGGCCTGGGCGTGTCGATGAAGTCGACCGCGCTGCCGGTGGTCGCGGTCTGCCTCGCGATCTGGGGCGCGTTCGAACTCGGAGGCCTCTACGGCATTGCCATCGCGGCGACGTCGATGCTCTCCATGGCCGGCATGATCGTGGCGCTCGACGCCTACGGCCCGATCACCGACAACGCCGGCGGCATCGCGGAAATGAGCGAGCTGCCGCCGGAGGTGCGCGCGGTCACCGACCCGCTGGACGCGGTGGGCAACACCACCAAGGCGGTGACCAAGGGCTATGCGATCGGCTCGGCCGCGCTCGCCTCGCTGGTGCTCTTCGCCGACTACACGCACAACCTCGACGTCGCCAACCGCGCCCAGGCCGCGGCCGACGGCGTGGCCGCGCAGGTCATGACGTTCGACCTGTCCAACCACCTGGTCATCATCGGCCTGCTGATCGGCGGCCTGATTCCCTACCTCTTCGGCGCGATGGCGATGGAGGCGGTCGGCCGCGCGGCAGGCGCGGTGGTGGAGGAAGTGCGCCGGCAGTTCCGGGAGATCCCCGGGATCATGCAGGGCACCGCCAAGCCGCAGTACGACCGCGCGGTCGACATGCTCACGCGCTCGGCCATCCGCGAGATGATCATTCCCTCGCTGCTGCCGGTGGCGGTGCCGATCATCGTCGGCCTGCTGCTCGGGTCGCAGGCACTGGGCGGGCTGCTGATCGGCACGATCGTGACCGGGCTGTTCGTCGCGATCTCGATGACCACGGGCGGCGGTGCCTGGGACAACGCCAAGAAGTACATCGAGGACGGCCACTTCGGTGGCAAGGGCAGCGAGGCGCACAAGGCGGCCGTCACCGGCGACACCGTGGGCGATCCCTACAAGGACACCGCGGGCCCGGCGATCAATCCGCTCATCAAGATCATCAACATCGTCGCGCTGCTGATGGTCCCGCTGCTCTGACCCCCGGTTAGGCCCGAAGAGGCGGCCTCCGGGCCGCCTTTTCCGTTTCCGCGCCAGCCGCTGTCGACACCGCGTTCATGCGGCGCTGGCTACCTTCCCGCCGCCCGTTCAGGCTCACGCAGGAAGGACCCCCATGTACCCCGCCACTTCCGACCCCGTCGCCTCGCCCAGCTGGCAGGCGTCGCTGCAGAACTCCCTCGGCGTCTACCTGCCGAACATCCTCGGCGGCCTTGCGATCCTGCTGATCGGCTGGCTCGTCGCCCTGCTGGCGGCCGGCGCCACCCGCAAGGCGCTCGCGCGCCTGGGCACCAACCAGCGCCTGGGTGCGCACACGCAGTCGAGTACCGACTTCGAGCGCATCGCCAGCCGCGTGGTGTTCTGGGCCATCATGCTGCTCGCGCTGATCGGCATGTTCAGCGTGCTGCAGGTGGAAGGCGTGTCCGGGCCGCTCAATACGCTTGCGACCACGGTGATGCTGTACCTGCCGCGCCTGCTGCTGGCCATCGCGCTGGCGGTGGTGGCGTGGCTGGTGGCGACGATCGTGCGCACGATCGTCAACCGCGCGCTGTCGAGGACGCGGGTCGACGAAAAGCTCAGCCAGAACGCGGACATGAAGCCGCTGTCGCAGTCGATGGGCAACGTCGCCTACTGGCTGGTGCTGCTGCTGTTCCTGCCGGCCATCGTCGGCGCGCTGCAGATCGAGGGCCTGATGGGGCCGCTGACGGGCATGACCGCCAGCCTGCTCGGCATCCTGCCCAACATCTTCGCGGCCATCCTCATCGCCGGCGTGGGTTGGCTGATCGCCAAGGCCGTGCGCGGGCTGGTCAGCAACCTGCTGGCGACCACCGGCGTCGACCGTTTCAGCGAGAGCCATCCCGACACGCGCGGGATGAAGCTCTCCGACCTGGGCGGCACGCTGGCCTTCGTGCTGGTGATCGTGCCCACGCTGATCGCCGCGCTGGATGCGCTGAAGATCCAGGCGATCTCCGCGCCGCTCACGCGCATGCTCGACATCTTCCTGCAGGCGATCCCCAACCTGCTCGCGGCCGCGGCCATCCTCGTGCTCGCCTGGTTCATCGGCCGCTTCGTGGCCGGGCTGGTGGAACGCCTGCTCGCCAACCTCGGCTTCGACCGCCTGCCCGCGCGCCTGGGCCTGGGCCATGCGTTCGAAGAGGACACGTCCGCCACGGCCGCGCAGGCCGCCTTCGTGTCGACGCCGGCCTCCGGCGGCGAAACCGGTGCGGCCATGCCGACCGACGCGATGGCGCGCATGCCCGGCGACACGGCGACCGCGCCGCCGACCTCCGGCGGCATGCGGGTCTCGGCGCTCGGCGGCCGGCTGGCGCTGTTCTTCATCATGCTGTTCGCCACCGTCGAGGCCGCCGCGCTGCTGGGCTTTGCCGGCATCAACGAGCTGCTGGAGCAGTTCATCGCCTTCGGCGCCGACGTGCTGCTGGGCCTGGTCATCCTGGCGGTGGGCTGGTGGCTGGCCGACGTCGCCGCGCGCGCGATCGAGCGCGCCAATCCGCAGGCCCGTGGCATGGCGCGCATCGCCCGCTTCGCGATCCTCGGGCTGGTGATCGCCATGGGCCTGCGCGCGATGGGCGTGGCCGACGACATCGTCAACCTGGCCTTCGGGCTGGTGCTGGGCGCCATCGCCGTGGCCACCGCCCTCGCCTTCGGCCTGGGCGGCCGCGACGCCGCCGGCAAGATCGCCCAGCGCTGGGCCGACGACTACCTGCAGCGCAACCCGGACGCCAAGCCGCGCGTGCGCGCCGGCCAGACACCGCCGGGCGATCCGCCGACGGCCCTCTGATAGCATGCCGGCGGGCGGCCGAGGCTGCCGCCCGCCGGGCGGGGCGTGGATGCTGCGACGCAGCAGGCCCCGACGTAGAATGCGCACCCCCGCCCGCCACCCGGCGGGCGCATCGCATCTGGAGCAGACATGGGCCTGGACCTCGTACCCACCGGCAAGAACCCGCCGGACGAGATCAACGTCATCATCGAAATCCCCAAGGATTCCGAGCCGGTCAAGTACGAGGTCGACAAGGAATCCGGCGCCATCTTCGTGGACCGCATCCTGTCCACGCCGATGCGCTACCCCTGCAACTACGGCTACGTCCCGCACACGCTCTGCGGCGACGGCGATCCCGCCGACGTGCTGGTGATCCTGCCGCTTCCCCTCATCCCCGGCTCGGTGATCCGCGTGCGCCCGGTGGGCGTGCTGAAGATGTCCGACGAAGCCGGCTCCGACGAGAAGCTGCTCGCCGTGCCGGTCGACAAGATCTTCAGCGGCTACTCGCACATCCACGACCTGGAGCAGGTCTCCGCGCACTGGTGCGAGCGCATCGGCCACTTCTTCGAGCACTACAAGGATCTCGAGAAGGGCAAGTGGGTGAAGGTCGAGGGCTGGGGCGGCGCGGCGGAGGCCAAAGCCATCCTGGTCGACGCGATCAAGCGCTTCAACGATTCGAGCGACAAGCCGAACTACTGATCCGCCTGTGCCGGATACGCAAACGCAAAGGGCCGCCCGCAGGGCGGCCCTTTGCATTGGGGCACGAGGCTCCCGCTGGCAACGTCACGCCCGGTGGTAGACCTCCGCCCCCGCCGCGCGGAACTCGGCCGACTTCTCCGCCATGCCCTTCTCGATCTCGGCGACGGCCTCCGGGTGCTCCTTGGCGTAGTCGCGCACGTCCTGGGTGATCTTCATCGAGCAGAAGTGCGGGCCGCACATCGAGCAGAAATGCGCGACCTTGTGCGCCTGCTTGGGCAGCGTCTCGTCGTGGTACTCGCGGGCGCGCTCGGGGTCGAGGCCGAGGTTGAACTGGTCCTCCCAGCGGAACTCGAAGCGCGCCTTGCTCATCGCGTTGTCGCGCGCCTGCGCGCCGGGGTGGCCCTTGGCGAGGTCGGCCGCGTGCGCGGCGATCTTGTAGGCCATCAGCCCTTCGCGAACGTCGTGCTTGTTCGGCAGGCCCAGGTGCTCCTTCGGCGTGACGTAGCAGAGCATCGCGGTGCCGAACCAGCCGATCATCGCGGCACCAATGGCGCTGGTGATGTGGTCGTAGCCGGGCGCGATGTCGGTGGTCAGCGGGCCGAGCGTGTAGAACGGCGCCTCGCCGCACTCGCGCAGCTGCTTGTCCATGTTCTCCTTGATCAGGTGCATCGGCACGTGGCCGGGGCCTTCGATCATGGTCTGCACGTCGTGTTTCCAGGCGATCTGCGTGAGTTCGCCGAGCGTCTCGAGCTCGCCGAACTGCGCGGCGTCGTTGGCATCGGCGATCGAACCCGGGCGCAGGCCGTCGCCGAGCGAGAAGGCCACGTCGTAGGCCTTCATGATTTCGCAGATTTCCTCGAAGTGCGTGTAGAGGAAATTCTCCTTGTGATGCGCGAGGCACCACTTCGCCATGATCGAGCCGCCGCGGCTCACGATGCCGGTCACGCGGCCCGCGGTGAGCGGCACGTAACGCAGCAGCACGCCGGCGTGGATCGTGAAGTAGTCCACGCCCTGTTCGGCCTGTTCGATCAGCGTGTCGCGGAAGATCTCCCAGGTGAGTTCCTCGGCGCGGCCGTCGACCTTCTCCAGCGCCTGGTAGATCGGCACCGTGCCGATCGGCACGGGCGAGTTGCGGATGATCCACTCGCGCGTCTCGTGGATGTGCTTGCCGGTCGAGAGGTCCATGACCGTGTCCGCACCCCAGCGGATCGACCAAACGAGCTTCTCGACTTCCTCGGCGATCCCCGACGACACCGCCGAATTGCCGATGTTCGCGTTGACCTTGGTCAGGAAGTTGCGGCCGATGATCATCGGCTCGCTCTCGGGGTGGTTGATGTTGTTGGGGATGATCGCGCGGCCGCGGGCGACCTCGTCGCGCACGAATTCGGGGGTGATCAGCTTCTGGATGTTGGCGCCGAAGGTCTCACCCGCGTGCTGCCTGAGCAGGTGCGCTTCGCGGATCGCCTCGATGCGCTGGTTCTCGCGGATCGCGATGAACTCCATCTCCGGCGTCACGATGCCCTTGCGGGCGTAGTGCATCTGGGTGACGTTCGCACCGCTCACCGCACGGCGCGGCAGCGCGCGGTTGCCGAAGCGGATGTGCGCGAGCTTCGGATCGTGCTCGCGCGCACGGCCGAACTCGGACGACAGGCCCGGCAGCACCTCGGTGTCGCCGCGCTCGGCGATCCACTGCGCGCGCAGCGCGGGCAGCCCGCGCGACAGGTCGATCGTGGCGTTCTCGTCCGTGTACGGGCCCGAACAGTCGTAGACGGTGAACGGCGCGTTCTCCTCGCCGCCGAACAGCGTGGCGGTGCGCGAGAGCGCGATCTCGCGCATGGGCACGCGGATGTCCGGGCGCGAGCCTTCGACGTGGATCTTCTTCGAGCCCGGGATGGGGCGGACGACGTCGGCCGAGAGCTTCTCGGCCTGCTGGAGGAGTTCGGTGGCGACTGCGTTCATTCGGATCGTCCGCTGCGTGGGTGGTCGAACGTCGGGCGTCGACGTTCGCGGCGAGCGGGCGGCGCATGGACGCACGGCGTCCTGCGAAGCTTCCCTACGTCGGTATCAACCGAATCAGGTTCGAAGGGACTCTCTCAACCGGCCCGGCCGGTACCCCCGCTTCGGGGCCCATTTGACCATGCGCCGGCGCGGCGGGCCAGCGGGCGCACCCGCGGCGATAATCGCGATCCGCCACGGAGCCCGACATGCCCGATCACCCCGTCGTTCCCACCGCCACCGCCATCGCGCCCGCCGGCGTGGGCAACATCGGCGTGGGCTTCGACCTGCTCGGCCACACCATCGAGGGCCCGCGCGACCGCGCCACCGTGCGGCGCGTGGCCACGCCGGGCGTGCGGGTGGTGGCGGTGCGGGGCGACGGCGAGGCCGTCTCGCGCATTCCGCTGGACCCCGCCCGCAATACCGCGGGGCTGGCGCTGCGCGCCTTCGCCGACGGTCTCGCCCTGCCCTTCGGCTTCGAGGTCGAGCTCGACAAGGGCATTCCCATCGGCGCCGGCCTGGGCGGGTCGGCGGCGTCGTGCGTCGCGGCGCTGGTGGCGGCCAACGCGCTGCTCGACCGCCCCCTGCCGCGCGAGGCGCTGTATCCCTACGCGATCGAGGGCGAGTTCGCCTCCAGCCAGAGCCGCCAGGGCGACAACGTCGGGCCGATGCTGCTGGGCGGCATCACCCTGGCCACGCTGACCCGGCTGCTTCCGCTGCCGGTGCCGGACTGGCTGCACTGCGTGGTCGTGCATCCCGACCAGCTGCTCGAGACGCGGCGGGCGCGGGAAGTGCTGAAGGATCCCTACCCGCTGTCGACCGTGGTGCGCCATGGCGCGCACCTGGCGCTGTTCGTGACGGGCCTGGAGCGCGGCGATCCCGACCTGATCCGCGAAGGCCTGCAGGACGTGCTCGTGGAACCGCGGCGCGCCGAACTCGTGCCGGGCTTCGACGCGGTGAAGTCGGCCGCGGTGGCCCATGGCGCGATCGGCGCCAGCCTGTCGGGCGCCGGGCCCAGCGTGTTCGCCTGGTTCACCTCGCGCGCCGCGGCCGAGGCCGCCGCGCCGGCGATGCAGGCAGGCTTCACCGCGGCCGGCTACGGCTCGCGGGCCTGGGTGTCGAAGGTGGACGGGCCGCGCGCCGAGTTGTCCTGGGTGTGGCGGGAAGGCTAGGGTCGGCGAATGCGACCGCTTCTCCTCGCCGTTCTCGCCATTGCCGGTTGCGCCGGCACCCCTGCGCGCGCGCCGCAGGACGCCTTCTTCCAGCGCCTGTCCGCGCTCTGCGGCCAGGCGTTCGCCGGCCGGGTCGTCGCCGACAGCCCGGCGCCCACGGGCACCGACCCGTTCCGCGAAGGGCCCCTGGTCATGCACGTGCGCGAGTGCACGGGCGATACGCTGCGCATCCCCTTCCATGTGGGTGGCGACCGCTCGCGCACGTGGGTGATCACGCGCACGCCCGACGGGCTGCGACTCAAGCATGACCACCGGCACGAGGACGGCACGGCCGACGCGCTGACGCAGTACGGCGGCGACACGCGCGACGCCGGCACTGCGGCCCGCCAGGAATTTCCCGTCGACGCCGAATCGCGCGCGATGTTCCTCTCGCAGGGCCGCGCGGTGTCCGTCGAAAACGTCTGGGCACTGGAGGTCGAGCCCGGCCGCGCGTTCGTCTACGAACTCGCGCGCCCGGGCCGGCTGTTCCGCGTGGAGTTCGACCTCGCCACGCCGGTTCCGCCGCCGCCCGCGCCGTGGGGCGCGGGCGACTGAGCATCAGCCCGCGCGCGCGTCCGCGGGCACCCTGACGCGGAACCACGCCGCGTAGAGCGCGGGCAGGAACAGCAGCGTGAGCGCCGTGGCCACGGTCAGGCCACCCATGATCGCCACCGCCATCGGGCCGAAGAACGCGCTGCGCGAGAGCGGGATCATCGCCAGGATCGCCGCGAGCGCGGTCAGCACGATCGGGCGGAAGCGGCGCACGGTGGCCTCGACGATGGCTTCCCAGGCCTCGCGGCCGTCGTGACGGTCCTGCTCGATCTGGTCGACCAGGATCACCGAGTTGCGCATGATCATGCCGGCCAGCGCGATCGTGCCGAGCATGGCCACGAAGCCGAACGGCACGCGGAACACCAGCAGGAACAGCGTCACGCCGATCAGGCCCAGCGGCGCGGTCAGGAACACCATGATCGAGCGCGAGAAGCTGCGCAGCTGCAGCATCAGCAGGGTGAACACGGCGAAGACGAACAGCGGCATGCCCGCCTTGATCGAGTTCTGCCCGCGCGCCGAGTCCTCCACCGTGCCGCCGATCTCGATCGAGTAGCCCTCCGGCAGCGAGGCGCGGATGGCGTCGAGGGTCGGGTCGATCTGCGCGGTGACCGTCGGCGGCTGCGTGCCGTCGAGGATGTCCGCGCGCACGGTCATGGTCGGGCGGCGGTCGCGGTGCCAGATGATGCCGTCCTCGAAGCCGTACTCCAGCGTGGCCACCTGCGTGATCGGCACGCTGCGCCCGCTCGCCGTGGGCACCATCAGGTTGCGCAGCGCTTCGAGCTCGGTGCGCTCGCGCTCGGCGCCGCGCACCTGCATCTCGATCAGTTCGTTGCCCTCGCGGTAGGTGCCCACCGTGGAGCCGGACAGCGCACCCGACAGCGCCTGCGCGAGCTGGGCCGAGGTCACGCCCACCGCCCGCGCGCGCTCCTGGTCGATCTTCAGGCGCACCACCTTGCTGGGCTCGTCCCAGTCGAGGTTGACGTTGGCCACGTGCGGGTTGGCCAGCACCTTCTCGCGCACCTGGTAGGCGATCGCGCGCACCTGTTCGATGTGCTCGCCGGAAACGCGGAACTGCACCGGATAGCCGACCGGCGGGCCGTTCTCCAGCCGCGTCACGCGCAGCTGCACGTCGGGAAACCGCGGGAAGACCTCGTCGATCAGCCATGCGCGCACCGCCTCGCGTTGCTCCACGCTGGCCGGCATGAGGACGAACTGCGCGAAGTTGGCGGCGGGAAGCTGCTGGTCCAGCGGCAGGTAGAAGCGCGGCGACCCCGTGCCGACGTAGGCGACGTAGTTCGCCAGGTCCTTCCGCGTCGCGAGGATCTTCTCCATCTTCGCGGCCTGCGCGGCGGTCGCCTTGAGCGAGCTGCCCTCGGCCAGCTCCATGTCCACCATGAGCTCGGGGCGCGAGGAGTCGGGGAAGAACTGCTGGGGCACGAAGCGGAACAGCAGCACCGAGCCGACGAAGACCGCGACGGTGATCGCCACCACGGTCTTGCGGCGACGCACGCACCACAGCACCCAGGCACGGAAACGGCGGTAGAAGGCGGTCGAATAGGGGTCGTGCGGCACCCCGTCCTGCGGCGCGGGCATGGGCGCGATGAAATCGGCGAAGGCCGGATGCCGGTCGGCCAGGCGCAGCCGCCAGGCCTGCCAGCGCGCGCGCAGCGAACCGGGTGTCGGCGCCGGTGCATGGCCGCCATCGGGCAGCAGGCGGTCGCCCAGGTAGGGGATGAAGACGACGGCGGCGACCCACGACACCAGCAGCGCGATGGTCACCACCTGGAACAGCGAACGCGTGTACTCGCCCACGCTCGACTGGGCCGTGGCGATGGGCAGGAAGCCCGCCGCGGTGATCAGCGTGCCGGTGAGCATCGGGAACGCGGTGGACTCCCAGGCGAAGGCGGCGGCCTTCAGGCGCGAGTAGCCCTGCTCCATTTTGATCGCCATCATCTCGACGGCGATGATCGCGTCGTCCACCAGCAGGCCCAGTGCCAGCACCAGCGCGCCCAGCGAGATCTTGTGCAGGCCCACGCCGAAGTAGTCCATGACCGCGAAGGTCATGGCCAGCACCAGCGGGATCGACAGCGCGACCACGAGCCCGGTGCGCACGCCCAGCGAGAAGAAGCTCACCAGCAGCACGATCGCCACCGCCTCGGCGAGCACGCGCACGAACTCGCCGACCGAGGCTTCCACCGCCGCCGGCTGGTCGGAGACTTTGCGCAGTTCCATGCCGGCCGGCAGCGTGTCCTGCAGGCGCGCGAACTCCGCTTCGAGCGTCTTCCCCAACTTCAGGATGTCGCCGCCCTCGCGCATCGAGACGCCGATGCCGATGGCGTCCTCGCCCATGTAGCGCATGCGCGGCGCGGGCGGGTCGGCGAAGCCGCGTACGACGTTGGCGAGGTCGCCCAGGCGGAACGTGCGGTCGCCCACGCGCAGCGGGAAGGCGCGGATGTCGTCGACGCTGCCGAAGCGGCCGTCCACGCGCAGCGCGACGCGGCTGGACGCGGTTTCGAAGAAGCCCGCCGGCGCGACCGCGTTCTGCGCGTTGAGCGCGTCGAACACCGCCTGCGCCGGCACGCCCAAGGTGGCGAGCTTGGTGTTGTCGAGCTCGATCCAGATGCGCTCGTCCTGCACCCCGATCAGCTCGATCTTGCCGACGTCCGGCTGCTCCTGCAGGGCGAGCTGCACGCGCTCGGCATAGTCCTTGAGCACGGCGTAGTCGAAGCCCCGGCCCGTGAGCGCATAGATGTTGCCGAAGGTGTCGCCGAACTCGTCGTTGAAGAACGGGCCGACGATGTCGCGCGGCAGCGTGGGCCGGATGTCGCCCACCTTCTTGCGGACCTGGTACCAGAGGTCGGGCACGTCGGCCGACTTCATCGCATCGCGGGCGACGAAGATCACCTGCGACTCGCCCGGGCGCGAGTACGAGCGGATGGCCTCGTACTGCCCGGTCTCCATCAGCTTCTTCTCGATGCGGTCGGTGACCTGCGAGGCCACCTCGTCCGCGGTGGCGCCCGGCCACAGCGTGCGCACCACCATCACCTTGAAGGTGAACTTCGGATCCTCGCTGCGGCCGAGCGAGAGGTAGGACAGCGTGCCGGCGATCGCCAGCACGAGCATGGCGTAGACCACGAGGCTGCGATGGCGCAGCGCCCATTCGGAGAGGTTGAAGCGCATGGGGCGTGCTCGCAGCGGTTACGGGCGGACGGGGCGGTTCTCGCGGTCGACCGGGGCGACCTTCATCCCCTCGCGCAGCAGGTGCGCGCCGGCGGCCACCACCCAGTCGGACGACGACAGGCCCGAGAGCACGGGCACGCTCGCGCTGCCGAAGGGGCCGGTGCGCACGGGCCGCAGCCGCAGCGTCGACGTCTTCGGATCGAGCACGAAGACGGCCGGGCCGGCGGGGCCACGCTGCACGGCGGCGAGCGGCACGGCGAGCGGGCCGGCGGCGGCGCCGTCGAGGAACACGCGCGCGCTCTGTCCGAGCTCGACGCCCGCGGCCCCGTCGCCGAGCGTGGCGCGCACGGCGTACGTGCGCGTGGCCGGATCGGCCGCGGGGGCGACCTCGCGCACGCGCGCGGGAAGCCGCAGGCCGGGCCGCGACCACAGCTCCACCTGCACCGCTTGGCCGGGGCGGATCGCGCGCACGGCGTTCTCGGCGACGGCGAAGGCGACTTCGCGCCCGCCGTCGGCGGCCAGCTGGAACACAGGCTGGCCGGCTGCCACGACTTGCCCGGCCTCGGCCTGCCGCGCCGCGATCACGCCGTCGCGCGGGGCGCGCAGCTGCGTGTAGGCGGCCTGGTTGCGCGCCACGACCAGCGCCGCGCGCGCGGCGTTGACCTCGCCCTGCGCGGCGGCGGCGGCGGCGTTCTGCGCATCGACGGCCGAACGGCTGACCAGCTGGTCGCGGCCGAGCGTGGCCAGCCGCGCCTGGTCGGCCCGCGCGCGCCGAAGCTGGGCCTCGGCGGCGACCAGGCGCGCCTGCGCCGCGCGGGCCTGGGCCTGCAGGTCACCCGGATCCAGCACGGCCAGCAGCTCGCCGCGGCGCACGCGGTCGCCCACGTCCACCCGCCGCTCGACGAGCGCGCCGCCGACACGGAAGGCCAGCGTGCTCTCCTCGCGGGCGCGGATCTCGCCGGCGTAGGCATCGGCGACCCCCGGCGCGACGCCCGGCTGCACGACCATGACCGGGCGCGGGCGCGGCGGCGGGGCCTGTTCGCGGGCACAGGCGGCGAGCAGCAGGAGCAGCACGGCGCCGGCGGCGGCACGGCGTAGCGGTCGGACGGGCATGGAAGTCTCAGCGGTAATTAATGAACCGGCTGGTACTGTAAAATTACCGAACGCATCGGTCCAGTATTTCCGCTAAGCTGCCCGACCAATGGTCCCGCCCCGCCCCCGTCGCACCGCCGACCCCGCTCCCGCGGCCGGCCCCGGCCGCCCCAAGGACCTGGGAAAGCGCGCCGCCATCCTCGATGCCGCCAAGCGCCTGTTCACGGCGCAGGGCTACGAGGGCGTGAGCATGGATGCCATCGCCAACGAAGCCGGCGTCTCCAAGCTCACCGTCTACAGCCACTTCGGCGACAAGGACGCGCTGTTCGCCGAAGCGGTCAAGGCCCACTGCGAGCGCGGCGTGCCCCCCACGCTGCTGGAAGACCGCCCGCAGCAGCCCGTGCGCGAGCGCCTGACCGAGATCGCCACCGCGTTCTACGCGATGATCTCCGCGCCCGAGGCCATCGCCGGCCAGCGCATGCTCTGCAGCCCACAGGTGATGGATACCGCGCTTCCGCAGTTGTTCTGGGAAGCCGGCCCGCGCCGCGTGCAGGACGGCCTGAAGACGCTGCTGGATGCGCGCGTGGCCGCGGGCGACCTCGACATTCCCGACACCGGCCTCGCCGCCTCGCAGTTCTTCACCCTGCTCAAGGGCGAGCCGCATGCGCGGATGGTCTTCGGCTGCGGTTGCAGCGGCGATCCGGACATGACGCCCGAGGCGCACGTGCGCGCCTGCATCGACATGTTCCTGCGCGCCTACGGGGTGCGCGGATGAGCCGGGTCAACGGGCAGCTGCCCCCGCGCGTTGGCGGGCGCGGTGCCGGCACTCACGGTTACTTCCGGCACTCGGTCGGCCTTCACGCCGGCGGCGATCCTGTCGCTGCGGGGTCTGCGACCGGCCTGCAGTCCGCCGCCCGGTAGAATCGCGGCCTTTCCCCAGACCCTTCCGACGATGACGCACGATCACGCCCACGCCCGCGAACACATGGTGGAACAGCAGATCCGGCCCTGGGACGTGCTCGACCCGCGCGTGCTCGCCGTGCTGGCCGACATGCCGCGCGAACGCTTCGTCGCGCCCGCCTACGAAGGCGTCGCCTATGCCGACGTCGCACTTCCGCTCGGCCATGGCGAGCTCATGCTCAAGCCGGTGCTGGCGGGCCGCGCGCTGCAGGCGCTGCTGCCCACCGAGACGGACGAGGTGCTGGAGATCGGCACCGGCAGCGGCTATGTCACCGCCTGCCTGGCGCGCCTGGCGCGCGAGGTGGTGAGCCTGGACCGCCATGCGGACTTCGTGCAGGCGGCGCGTGCGCGCCTGGAGTCCCTCGGTATCGCCAACGTGCGCTTCGAGGCCGCCGACGTGTTCGCCTGGCGCTGCGATCGCCGCTTCGACGCGATCTGCGTCAACGGCGCCGTGGATGCGATCCCCTCGCGCCTGCTGGAACTGCTCAAGCCCGGCGGCCGCATGTTCATCGTGCGTGGCCGTGCGCCGGCGATGGAGGCGGTGCTGGTGCGCAACGAAGGGCCCGCGCCGCGCATCGAATCGCTGTTCGAAACCGACATCCCCTACCTCGCCGGCGCCGCGCCGGTGCCGACCTTCCACCTGTAACGCGAGTCCCTCGCACGGCTCGACCGAGCCGCCACCGAACGGCCTCCAGGACCGACCCGATGATCCGCCGACCGCTCGCCTTCGCCCTTGCCCTCGCCCTGCTGCCCGCCGCCGCGCCGGCGGCCGACCTCCTGCAGGTCTACCAGCTCGCGCGCGAAGGCGATCCCCAGCTCTCCGCCGCCGAGGGCGGCGCGCGTGCCACCCGCGAGGGCGCCGTGCAGGCCCGCGCGGCGATGTTGCCGCAGCTTGACGGCTCGGCCTCGCTGCAGCGTTCGCGCACCGAAGGCCCGGCCACGCAAACCCAGTTCGACCCGGCCACGGGCCAGCCGGTGCGCTTCACCGGCGACACCGAGAGCGATACGCGCACGCGCAACGTCGGCGTCAACCTGCAGCAGATGGTCTACGACCGCGCCCGCTTCACGCAGCTGGAGAGCCAGCGCGCGCTGGCCCGGGCTGCCGACTTCCAGGTGGAGGCGGCCGGCGACAACCTGATCACCCGCACCTCCGCGGCCTACTTCAACGTGCTGGTCGCACTGGAGACGCTGGAGGCGGCGAAGGCCGCCGAGGGAGCGCTGCGCAAGCAGTTCGAGTTCGCCTCCAAGCGCCTGGAGGTGGGCCTGGCGCCCATCACCGACGTGCACGAGGCCCGCGCGCAGTACGACAGCGCCCGTGCGAACACCATCGTGGCGCGCAACGCGGTCGAGGACGCCTACCAGGCGCTCGCGGAAATCACCGGGCAGCCGGTGACCAGCCTCAAGGCCCTGCCGGAGAACTTCCAGCCGGCGCTGCCGGAAACGCGCGACGTCGAAGGCTGGGTGGCCACAGCCATCGAGAACAACCCGGCGCTGCGCGCCCAGCAGGAGCGCCTGCAGTCGGCCGAGGCCGGCGTCGGCACCGCGCGCGCGGGCTACTGGCCGACGCTCTACCTCAACGGTTCCTTCGGTGACCGCCGCACCACCGGCGACAGTACCTTCAGCAGCCCGCTGCTGCCGGCCGCCGTGACCAATCCGATCGAGAACGAAAGCCGCGGCCCGTCGGTGGGCATCACCCTGTCGGTGCCGATCTTCAACGGCGGCGCCACCGCCTCGCGCGTGCGCCAGGCCATCGCCCAGCGCGACGTGGCGGCCGACGAGCTCGAGCAGCAGCGCCGCGCCCTGGTGCGCAACACCCGCAATGCCTACCAGACGCTGGTGGCCGGCATCAGCGAGGTCGAGGCCCGCCGCCTGGCCCTGGTGTCGGCGCGCTCGGCCTACGAGGCCTCGCAGGTCGGCCTGGAAGTCGGCACGCGCACCGTGCTGGACGTGCTCAACAACCAGCAGAACCTGTTCAACGCACAGCGCGCCTACGCGCAGGCCCGCTACAACTTCCTGCAGAACCGCCTGATCCTCGAGCAGGCCGCGGGCACGCTCGACGTCGAGGACGTGCAGGAGATCAACCGCCTGCTGACGGCGGAGGCGCCGCCGGTGCCGGCGCCGTAAGGCGGCCGACCCAGGCGTGCGCGAAGGCCGGCTCGATGCCGGCCTTTTTTTGTCGCCCGGCCACGCCGGTGGGCTCGCCTGTCGGCAGTCGCGTGGCCCGGGGGAGGCGAAGCGCGTCCGTGGCGGCGTCGTCCGCCCGGCCCGCAGCGCTCCGTGATGCGGCATCGGCCGAGCGACGCGGTGTCCTGCGGTGGCTTGCGTTGGTGGCTCGCGCCGGCGTTGCCGCCGGGCCGGGCTCTGCCGTGGCATGGCGGTTCGATGGTCGGGGCTGCGCTTCGCTTGCTGGGGCAGCAGGACCTCGCCGGGTTCCGGTTTAGACAGCTGCGGTCCGGGCTACGCCTGGCTTGCCCGGGCTACGGGGCCGGCGGGAGGTCGGGCTGGATCAGCGCCAGCGTGCGCTCCAGCGCGCCGCGTCCGGACTCGACCAGCGCCGCGGCCGCATCCGCCACCGCCGTGCGCCGCCGGGGGTCGGCGAGCAGCGCGCCCAGCAGCTGTTCCACCGCCTCCGCATCGCCACCGACCTCGAGCGCGCCCGCCTGCCGCAGGCGCTGCGAGATCTCGGCGAAA
Source organism: Lysobacter sp. N42 (assembly GCF_004344885.1). Lineage (NCBI taxonomy): Bacteria > Pseudomonadati > Pseudomonadota > Gammaproteobacteria > Lysobacterales > Lysobacteraceae > Lysobacter > Lysobacter sp. N42. The sequence goes on along the minus strand of NZ_SKFB01000035.1, from coordinate 7,751 downwards.
TTGTGCAGGTGCGGCCCGGTCACGACGGGCGTGCGCGTGGCCGCGGGCTCGAGCAGGTTGTGCCCGCCCACCGGCTGCAGCGAGCCGCCGACGAAGGCCACGTCGGCGCAGGCATAGAACCACAGCAGCTCGCCCAGGGTGTCGACGACGAAGACATCGGTGTCCGCGTCGGGCCAGCGATCCTCCGAGCGTCGCCGCGTGCGTAGTCCGGCCGCGACGGCCTGGTCGACGGCCGCGCGGAAGCGCTCGGGATGGCGCGGCGCCCAGAACAGCAGCAGCCCGGGAAAACGCTCGCGCAGGCGCCGGTGCATGCGCAGCACGGCAGCCTCCTCGTCCGGATGCGTGCTGGCGGCGATCCAGGCGGGTCGCCCGGCGCGGCGGGCGCGGCATTCGGCGGCGACCTGTGCCAGCGTATCCGGCACGCGCGTGTCGTACTTGAGGTTGCCCGTCTCGACCACGCACCCGGGCAGGGCCCCCAGGGCCACGAAGCGGCGCGCATCGGCGTGGGACTGCGCGCCGACGCCGCGCACGGTCCGCAGGGCGCGGCGCACGATCGGTGCGAGCACGCGATAGCCACGCAGCGAGCGGGCCGAAAGGCGCGCGTTGAGCACGTACAGCGGCACGCCCGCGTCGCGGCAGCCGAACAGCAGGTTCGGCCACAGCTCGGTTTCCATCACCAGCACCGCATGCGGGCGGAAATGCCGCAGGAAGCGCGCCACCGCGCCCGGCAGGTCATAGGGCAGGTAGACGTGGTCGACGCGGTCGCCCCACAGCGCGCGCACGCGTTCGGAACCGGTGGGCGTGATGGTGGTGACGAGCAGGCGCAGGTCGGGCCGGCGCTCGAGCAGTGCCTCGACCAGCGGGATCGCCGCGTTGACCTCGCCCATCGAGACCGCATGCACCCACAGCACGCGCCGGGTGCGCGGTGGACCGAAGCCGGCATAGCGTTCGCTCCAGCGCTCGAAGTAGGCGGGCTGGCGGAAGCCGCGCCAGATCAGGTGGTAGACGGTCACCGGCGTGAGCAGGTACAGCACCGCCGAGTAGGCGATGCGCAGCAGGCGCTCGGCGAGCTCGGGGCGATGCGGCATCAGTACGGTGGCGCCATGCCGTCGGGGCGCCGCTTGAAGCGGCGATGGATCCACAGGTACTGCGTCGGTGCCTCGCGCACCATCGCCTCGATCGACGCGTTGACGCGCGCGCTGTCGGCGGCCGCGTCCTTCGAGGGGAAATCCGCCAGCGGCTCGCCGATGCGCAGCACGTAGCGCCCGCCCTCGCGGCGGTGGAAGAACGGCACCACCGCGCAGCCCGTCAGCCGCGCGAACTGATGGGTGGCGGTGATCGTCGCCGCCGGCACGCCGAAGAACGGCGCGAACACGGTGTCCTTGCCGCGCATGTCCTGGTCCGGCGCGTACCAGAGGAAGCCGCCCTGCTTGAGGTGGCGCATCGCGGGCCGGATGTCCTCGTTGGTGAACATGGCGGCCGCATAGCGCAGGCGGCCACGCTTGACCGCCCACTCCATCACCGGATCGCGGTAGCGGCGATACATGCCGGCCAGGGGCACGTGGTCGCAGAGCAGGCGCCCGCACATCTCCAGCGTCATGAAGTGGCCCGAGACCATCAGCACCCCGCGGCCCTGCGCCTCGAGCGCGCGCAGGATGTCGAGGTTCTCGATGACGACGTCGCGCCGCATGGGCGCCGCATCGCCCCACCAGGCGCGCGCGAACTCGAACAGGCCGATGCCGAAGTCGCGGAAGCTGTCGCGCAGCAGGCGCTCGCGGGCGGCCTCGTCGAGCCCGGGAAAACACAGCCGCAGGTTGACGCGCGCGGCGTGGCGACGGCTGCCGGCGAGCATGAAGGCGAGCCTGCCGACCAGCCGGCCCAGCGCACGCTGCAGCCCCCAGGGCAGGCGCCCCATCGCGACCAGCAGCCCGACCGCGCACCACATGGGCCAGTGCCGTACGCCGCGCGGCGGCGCGCCCGGCGAGGTCGGTGTCGCAGCGGCCCCGCTCATCGCGCCGGGGCCTCCGTGGCCACCGGGCGGTCGCGGTCGAGCAGGCTGCCGGCGTACAAGGCAGCGAGCATCAGCGTCAGACCGCCCCAGAAGGTCGAATAGAACGCCAGGTGCGTGTTGAACGGAAACACGGTGACGGCGAGCGCGAGCATCGCGGGCCGGGCCTGCAGCCGCGAGCGCGCGTCCGCATAGCGCCAGGCGCGCCAGGCCAGCGCGGCGCCCGCGAGCCAGAGCAGCAGGCCGAAGCCACCCGTCTCGCTGGCGACCTCGAGCACGATCTGGTGCGCGTGCAGCGCCGGGCCCTCGCCCCATTCGGCCTTCTCGCCGGGCTGCGGATCGCAGGCCGGGAAGGCCTCGCGGAAGCCGCGCGCGCCCACGCCGTTGACCGGGTGCTCGCGCGCCATGCAGACCGCCGCGCTCCAGATGCGGCTGCGGCCCGAGAGCGCCGAGTCCACCCCCTCCTCGCTCACGGCCAGGGCCTGCGTGGTGCGCTCGATGCGTTCGCGCACGGCAGGCAGCGTGGCGGCGAGCACGCCCAGCGCGATGGCACCGAAGGCGAAGACGCCGAGCAGCCGCTTCCAGCCCAGGAGGCGCCAACCGGAAAACAGCAGCACCAGGCCGTAGGTGATCCAGGACGCACGCGAGCCGGCGAGCACGATGGCCATGCCCAGCGCCGCGGCGGCGAACAGCCAGCCCCCCGCACGGAAGCGCTGGGCGGCCAGGTGCAGCACGAACGGCGACAGGCTGGCCAGCACCTGCCCGAGCTTGGGGTTGCAGTCGCTGAAGACGCCGGTGATGCGGCCGAAGGCATGGGCTTCGTCGGCCGGACACAGCGGCTTGCCCGTCAGCCCCTGCTTGGCCGTGTCCAGCGCCGCCTGCAGTGCACTGGTGCCGCTGGCGGCCTGCAGCAGGGCGTCGAAGCACCAGATCGCGGCGATGATCGCCAGCCCCTGGAAGGTGCGCCTGCGTGCATCGGCGTTCGCCACCGACGCCGCCACCAGCCACAGGAACGGCAGGTAGCGCAGGTCGACCGCGGCCTCGCGCAAGGCGCGCGGCACGTCCACCGCATCCAGCGCGGACACCAGCTCGGGCAGCCAGTAGGCCGCGAACAGCACGCTGGTGAGCGCCCAGGCTTCGCGGCTGAGCAGGCGGGTGCCGCCGGCGAAGCGCGCCTGCACCAGCAGCCAGATCGCGACCAGCGCGCCGAGCGTCATCACGCCCTCGGCCACGCCCTTGGTCGGCCACAGCGCCACGTAGGCCAGCACCCAGGCGGGCGCCCAGCGCCAGCCGTGGCGGGCGTCAGGGACGGGCGAGTTCGGCGTAGACGGCAAGCGTGGCCTCCTGCATGGCCTGCAGAGTCTGGGGAATCGTAGCGGGCGGCTGCGGAGGCCGTGCGAGCAGCGCGCGCGCCGCGGCATGCAGCGCATCGGCATCGAACGGCGCGACCGCGCCCTCGGCCTGCAGGCGCGACAGGAGCTCGCCGACGCCGCCGTGCGCCCAGCCCAGCACGGGCCGACCGACCGACAGCGCCTCCACCACCGTGCGCCCAAAGGCCTCGGGCTTGCGCGAGAGCTGCAGCACGAGATCGCTGGCCGCGTACGCCCGCGCGATGGCATCGGTGGGTGGGGTGAACGCCACGGCCTGCGCGATGCCCAGTGCGGCGGCCTCGCGCTCGAGCTCGGCGATGTAGGCCTCGCGCCCGGCCTCGCGCGCGCCGGGCAGCCACAGGCGGGCATCGATCCCGTCCGCGCGCAGGCGCGCCAGCAGCGCGAGCCCGTCGGCATGGCCCTTGAGCCGCGTGCCGCGGCCGGGCAGCAACAGCAGCGGCCCCGCGCCCTCGAGGGCGGGATGCTGCGATGCCGCCCAGGCACGGGCATCGGTGTCGGGATGCGCACGCCGCGGGAACGCCGCGGGGTCGATTCCGCGCTCGATCACGCGCAGCCTGGCCACGTCGGTGGCCGGGTAATAGCGCAGCACGTAGTCGCGCACCGTGGCCGAGACGCAGATCACCCGCTCACCGCGCGTCATCACCGCGCTGTAGCGCGAGGGGGAATTCAGTCCGTGCACGGTGGTGACGAAGCGTGGCCGCGTGGCCGCGTCCATGCCGCGCAGCGCCAGCAGGCCGATCCACGCCGGTAGCCGCGAGCGCGCGTGCACCAGGTCGACGCGCTCGCGCGCGAGCAGCGCGCGCAGGGGGCGGACGGTGGCGAAGCTGCGCAGCGACTTGCGGCCGATGTCCAGCTCGACGTGCTCGGCGCCCAGCGCGACCAGGCGCGGCACCAGGCGGCCGCCTCTGGACACCACGATCGCGCGGTGCCCCGCGGCGACCAGCGCCTGCGCGATCTCCAGCGTGGAGCGCTCCACGCCGCCCGATTCCAGCGCGGGCAGCAGCTGGACGACGGTCAGCCGACGCATCGGCTCAGCCGGCCCTGCGGCTGCGGCTCAACCTTCCAGCACGAAGTGCGCGCCGCAGTAGGGGCACTGCACCTCGCGCTCGGCCTCGATGGGCAGGTAGACGCGCGGATGCGAGTTCCACAGCGCCATCGACGGCAGCGGGCAGCTCAGCGGCAGGTCGGCGCGGCCCACGACGTAGCGGCGCTCGGCATTCGCAGGCGAAGCGTTCTGCGGGGAGGCGGTGCGGTCGGATGCGGTCATGGCGGCGACGTGCGAACGGCTGGCCGCGCAGTCTACCAGCGGCGGCGTGGCGGCCGGCTGGGGGCTCAGTCGCGCGGCAGGTCGAACAGCAGCAGCCACGCGCCGTCCGGGCCGGCGGTGAGGTCCAGCGCGCCGCCTTCGTCGATGAAGCCCAGCGCATCGCCCGCGGCCAGCGCACGCGGCGTGGTGATGCCCCCCCGCGCCAGCTGCAGCCAGTAGCGGCGCGCCGGGTCCAGCCGGGTCGAGGCCTGCATGCCCGGCTGCAGGCACACCTGCAGCAGGCGCGCGTCCTGGCGGATGGCCAGGCTGCCGTCGGCGCCATCGGGCGAGAGCAGCGTCGCCCAACCGCCCGCGGCGTCGTCCTCGCGCGGCGCGCGCTGCGCGTAGCCGGGCGCGGTGTTGACGCGGTCGGGCTGGATCCAGATCTGCAGGAAGTGCACCGGCTCGGTGGCCGATGCGTTGTACTCGGAGTGCTGCACGCCCCGGCCCGCGCTCATGAGCTGCAGCTCGCCGGGGCCGATCGTGCCGCCGCCGCCCGTGCTGTCGCGGTGCGCGAGCGCACCGTCCAGCACCAGGCTCACGATCTCCATGTTCGCGTGGCCGTGCGGCGCGAAGCCGCCGCCGCCGGCCACGCGGTCCTCGTTGATCACCCGCAGCGGGCCGAAGCCCATCCACTGCGGGTCGTAATACTGGCCGAACGAGAACGTGTGCCGGCTGTCGAGCCAGCCGCCGTGACGGGCATGGCCGCGCGCGTCGGACGGGCGCTCGACGATCATCGCTCAGCCCCCGGCCTTGGGCGCCGAGGCCTCGGTGGTGATGCGGATGCGCACCTCGTCGCTCACCGCAGGCACGGCGTAGGCGATGCCGAAATCGCTGCGCCTGATCGTGGTGGTGGCGTCGAAGCCGATCGTCGGCACCTTCTTCATCGGATGCTCGCCCACCTTGTTGAGGGTGACGTCGAGCACCGCGGGCTTGGTGACGCCCTTGACGGTGAGCTCGCCGGTGACGCGCAGCCGGCCCTCGCCCGCGGGCTCCACCTTCGTGCTGCGGAAGGTGATGGTGGGGTACTTCTCCGCGTCGAACAGGTCGGCGCTGCGCAGGTGCCTGTCGAAGGCCTCGACGTGCGAGTTCATGCCCGACAGCGGGATCGTGACCTCCACCTTCGACGCGCCCACGTTCTGCGCGTCATAGGTGATCGTGCCGTCGACCTGGCCGAAGTGCGCGATCGGGTTGGAGAAGCCCAGGTGGCTCCAGCTGGCGATGACGTCGGTGTGCGTCGGATCGATCCTGTAGGCGACGGGCGCGGCCACGGCGGCCACGCTTGCGGCGGCCAGTGCGGTGGCGAGGGCGATGCGCTTGAACATGGCGGTCTCCGCGGGGCGGTCAGAGGATGCGCGCGGCTTCGTCGAACGGAAGGCGCGGGGAACGGGGGAAGATCTGCGAAGCGTCGCCCTGGCCGAGGTTGACCAGGAAGTTGGAGCGGATGCGCGTGCCAGCGAAGAACTCGGCGTCGACCTTCGCATTGTCGAAGCCCGACATCGGGCCGGTATCCAGGCCGAGCGCGCGCGCGGCGAGGATGAGGTAGGCCCCCTGCAGCGAGCCGTTGCGCAGCGCGGCGACCTCGAGCTGGTCCTCGGGCTTGGTGTCGAACCAGCTCCTGGCATCGGTATGCGGGAACAGGTAGGGCAGCTTCTCGAAGAAGGCCAGGTCGTGGCCGATGATCACGGTGACCGGCGCGGCCATGGTCTTCTCGCGGTTGCCTTCGTCGAGCGCGGGCTCGAGCCGCTTCTTGGCCTCGGGCGACTTCACGAACACGAAGCGCGCGGGCGACATGTTGGCCGAGGTCGGGCCCATCTTCACCAGCTCGTAGAGCGCATGCAGCGTGTCGTCGCCCACCTCGCCGGTGAGGCGGTTGTGCGTGCGCGCGGTGCGGAACAGCTGGTCGAGTGCGTCCTGCGGCAGCGGCTGCGGCATCGCGTGTCTCCGGTATCGACAAGGGCCCGCAGTGTAGAGTCTGCCCCCGCGAGGGCGCCGTCGCCGCCCCGGAACGGATCGATCCGACCCGTGCAACGTTCTGCGCCGACCCGCAGCCGGGTCCTCACCGACGGTCATGCCGGCAACCTGCGCCAGGCGCGTGCGCTGGCCGACGCGCTTGGCCTGCCCACGCGCTCGACCACGCTGGCCCCGCGCGCGCCATGGCGGTGGGCCGCGCCCCGACGGCTTCCCGGCAGCGAGGCGGCCTTCGGCGATGCGCTCGAGGGCATCGATCCGGCCACGCTCGCCATCGGCTGCGGGCGGCAGGCCGCGCTGGCCACGCGCCTGCTGCGCGAACGCGGCGTTCCGGCGGTGCAGATCCTCGATCCGCGCATCGACCCGCGCCACTGGGACGCCGTCGTGGTGCCCGAGCACGACCGCCTGCGCGGCGCCAACGTGATCACGCTGCTGGGCAGCCTGAACCCGGTCGGCGATGCCTGGCTCGCGGCGGCGCGCGCGGCCTTCGCCGAACTCGGCGCCCTGCCCGGCCCGCGCACGGCGCTGCTGGTCGGCGGTTCGACGCCGCACCTGCGCCTGGGCCTGCGCGAGTTCGAGCGCTGGCTGGCGACGGTGCGTCACGCGATCGAGCGCGACGGCGGCAGCGTGCTGGCCACCACGTCGCGGCGCACGCCGGCCGCGTTCGTCGATGCGATGCGACGGCGCCTCGCGGGCCTGCCCGGGCTGGTGTGGACCGGCTCGGTCGATGGCCGCAACCCGTACGCCGCGTTGCTGGGCTGGGCCGACCGCATCGTCTGCACGGCCGACTCGGTGAACATGCTGTCCGAGGCCGCGGCCACGCCCGCGCCGCTGTACGTGGCCGGCACCGCAGGCATCCGCGGCCGGCCCGGGCGCTTCGTGCAGGCGCTGGCCGCGCGCGGGCGCATCCGCGCGCTCGACGACACGCTTACCCCCTTCGACGTCGTGCCGCTGCGCGAGACCGCGCGGGTGGCCGCGCAAGTGCGCGCGCGCCTGGCCTAGGCCGAATCGACATTCAAGCGATCCACAGAGGCATGGCGGCAAGGTAGAGAAAGGCCAGGAAGTTGGCGGGGTT
>NZ_SKFB01000034.1:0-37761 GCF_004344885.1 Lysobacter sp. N42 | reverse complement strand
CCGCCGCCGCATCGACGGCCGCCGCCGCAGCCGCGCGCTCCTCCGCCGCCAGGCGCCGTGCGGCGGCGGCGGCGTCCCGGGCGATGGAGTCGAACAGGGCCGCCCGCGACGCGCGGATCGTGGCGACGGGCTGGCCGCCGCGCACCGCGTCCCCGGGTTCCAGGTCGATGCGTTCGAGCACGCCATACCGCGCCCACGCGCCCGGGGTCGACCACGAGCTGCGCGCCATCGACGCGCGGGCCGTCGCCCAGAAGGCGGTCAAGCGTCGCACGGCTCGCATAGGCCTGGGAACCGAAAGGCTCCTCCACGACGCCGGCAAGCACCCGCCGCACGGTCGGGCGCCGCCCGCTCAGCACGTCCAGCTCCAGCCGGTCGCCGGTGCGCGCCCAGCCAGCGCGCCAAGTATCCGTGAGGAGCACACCGTCCGGCGGCGGCAGGATCGGGCGACCCGCGGCATCCAGCGGACGCCGGAGCCGGGCCTGCGCATCCACCCCGCGCAGCTGCGTGCGGTAGCCGGCCGAACGGAAGGCGATCCTCACCGGGACCGCGCGCTCGGCCTCCACCCGCTGCACGCCGCGGATGGCGGCGATCTCGTGCAGTGCGCGCGGGGCCGCGGGCTCGAGGAAGGCGACCGACAGGTCCTGCCTCTCGGTCGGCCGGAACTGGCGTTCGACCATGTAGTCGATGGCGTCATGCTGGAACCGACCCATCATCATCACGGCCGTGCCGGATGCCAGCCCGACCCAGGCCAGCAGCGAGCGCAGAGGACGGCCGGCAAGGCCGCGCAGCATCAGCCGGTGCATCTGCCCCAGGTGCTCCGGCCCGCGCGCCAGGCCGCGCCACGCAGCGGTGCGCCAGGGTATGTCCGGCCGCATCGCATCGGCCGGCGCCAGCCGCGCGGCGCGCAGCAAGGGAAAGGTCGCGCCCGCCATCGCGCTTACCACGCCGACCGCCAGCGCCAGCAGCAGCACGCCGGGCGATACCGCGTAGTCCAGCGACGGCAGGCGGAAGTAGTCGCGGTACAGGCCGGCGACCAGCCATCCGAGCACCAGGCCCAGGGCGATCCCGATCACCGCGCCGAGCATGCCGACCGCCAGCGCGAAGCCCGCATAGTGGCGCCAGAGCTCGCCGGTACCGAACCCGAACGCGCGCAAGGTGCCGATCTGCTCGCGTTCCACCGAAACCAGCCGGCCCAGCACGACGTGCAGCACGTAGGCCGCAACCGCGAGGAACACCAGCGGAAACAGGCGCGCGAGCGTCGCGAGCTGTCGCAGCTCCTCGTCGAGGTAGCGGTGGGAGCGCTGGTCCGCGCGGCCGATCGCGCGCGTGCCGCCGTAGCTGGCGAGCGCGCTGTCGAGCGACGCGAGCACGCGTGGCAGGTCCGCGCCCGGCTCGACTGCGACCGTGACGGAATTGAAGGCGCCGTCCAGGTCCGCCGCGGCCTCGATCGCGCGCCGCGGCATCCACGCGATGGCGAAGCGACGCGCGTCCGGAAACAGCGAGCCGGGCGCGCCCTGGGAAATGAACTCGGGGCTGGCGCCCACCCCGGTGATGCGAAACGATGCGCGGCGCCCATGCAGCACCAGCACGATGGATGCGCCCGGCCCGAGCCCGTGCGCCTGCGCGAAGGCGTCGCTCACGACCACGGCGTCGCGCTCGTGCGGCAGCGGCTCGCGTCCGGCACGCAGGCGCAGGCGGTTGGGCGCCGAACGCCCGGTTCCGGGCAGGCTCAGCGCCTGCACGCGCACGGGCTCGTCGAAGCCGGCCACCTCGGCACGGCCCAGCGCGACCACGCGCGTCTGGACCGCCGCCACGCCCGGGATCGCCGCGAGCCGGCCGGCCACGGACGCGGGGGCCCTGCGCAGGTCGACGAAGGCGTCGGCGAAGGCCGACTCGCGGTAGTAGCGGTCGCGGCTGTCCTCCAGCGACTCCAGGGTGGAACGCGACATCACCAGGTTCGCCACGCCGACCCCGGCCACCAGTGCGATCGCAAGCACTTGCCCGCGCAGCCGCCACAGGTCGCGTCGCAGCTTGCGCGCGAGCATCGTCACCATGACAGCGACAGCGCGGGGACGCGTGCCTCGTTCACCGCCTCGCGCGCGATGCGCCCGTCGGTCATGTGCAATGACCGGTGCGCCATGCGCGCGATGTCGGCGTTGTGCGTGATGACGAGGGTGGTGGTGCCCAGCTCGCGGTTGACGGTTTCCAGCACGTCGAGCACGCGGACGCCGGTGGCCGCGTCCAGCGCCCCGGTGGGCTCGTCGCAGAGCAGCACGTCGGGACGCTTGGCGATCGCGCGCGCGATCGCCACCCGCTGCTGCTCGCCGCCCGACATCTGCGACGGGTAGTGACCGCTCCGCGCCGCCAGGCCGACGCGCGCGAGTGCTTCGGCGGGCGGCATGGGATCGCGCGCGATGCCCGCCACGAGCGCGACGTTCTCGTAGGCGGTCAGGCTCGGCAGCAGGTTGTAGAACTGGAACACGAAGCCGACGTGTTCGCGCCGGTAGCGGGTCAGTTCGGCATCGCCTGCATGCGCGAGGTCGTGGTCGCGGTAGCGCAGGCTGCCCGTGCTGGGGACGTCGAGCCCGCCGAGGATGTTCAGCAGCGTGGACTTGCCGCTGCCGGACGGCCCGAGCAGCACCACGAACTCGCCCTCGCGCAGGACCAGATCCACCTCGCGCAGGGCGACGACGCTGACCTCGCCCATCCGGTAGGTCTTGCCGAGCCCGTGCGCCTCGAAGACGGCGGCGGGCGCGTGCGTGGACGATGCCGCTGTCGCCATGGCGCGCTCCAGGCCGCGCGGCCGGGGCGCGCCTGCGGGCGATGCTAGCGCCGGCCTGGGCCCGCGGCCTTCACGACCCGGAGCGGCCAGGTGCACAGGCGCGCAGCGCCGCCCGCCCGCGCCCGGCCCGTCGGCAGGGCTTGCGCGTGCCGCACGCTGCCAACGTCGAGTCTCGTGGGTGCGGTGCGAGCCGTCGCCCGCATTCGAACGACGTCGAGCCGCGGCCGTCACCCCGCCTTATCAAGCAATCCCTAAAATACCGCCGCGATGCCGCCTTCGACCAGAACGCCCCCCAATGGCCACCCGCCCTCCGCCGAGGAGATGTCCCGCCACGCCGCGGAAGCCGCCGCACTCCTGAAGGCGCTGGCGCATCCGGCACGCCTGCGCGTGCTGTGCCGGCTCGTCGAGGGCGAGGCCTGCGTGGGCGAGCTGCAGCCGGTCACCGGGCTGAGCATGTCGGCGCTGTCGCAGCATCTTTCCGTACTGCGCGGGATGAAACTGGTGGAGACACGACGACACGCGCAGACGATCTATTACGCACTCGCGCAAGGCCCGGCGCTGGGGGTGCTCGATGCCCTGCACGCCGCGTACTGCGGCGGACGCGAGGCGCGGCCGTGACGCTGGTGGACGTGCTGACCGGTGCGCTGGCGGGCGGCATCGTCGGCTTCACGCTCGGGCTCGTCGGTGGCGGTGGCTCCATCCTGGCCGTGCCGCTGATGGTGTACCTGGTCGGCGTCGACGACCCGCACGTCGCGATCGGCACCAGTGCCCTGGCGGTCGCGGCGAATGCACTGATCGGCCTGACCGGGCATGCGCGCAAGCGCAACGTCAAATGGCGCTGCGCGGCGACGTTCGCCACCGCCGGCGTCGTCGGCGCATGGTTCGGCGCCATGCTGGGCAAGGCGATGGACGGACAGAAGCTGCTCGCACTGTTCGCCCTGCTCATGCTGCTGGTCGCCGGCCTGATGTTCCGGTCGCGCGGGCGCGAGGGCGACCCGGCGGTGGTGCTCAATCGCGGCAACGCACCGAGGTTGCTGGGCTCGGGCGCGGCCACGGGTCTGCTGTCGGGCTTCTTCGGCATCGGCGGCGGCTTCCTGGTGGTGCCGGGGCTGATCGCCTCGACGGGCATGCCGATCCTGTTCGCCGTCGGCTCGTCGCTGGTCGCGGTGACAGCGTTCGGGCTCACCACGGCGGTCAGCTACGCCGGCTCGGGCCTGGTGGACTGGACGCTCGCGGCCGTCTTCATCGGCGGCGGCGCCGTCGGCAGCTTCTTCGGCACCCGGCTGGCCGCGCGACTGGCCGGCCGCAAGGGCGCCCTCAATCTCGTGCTGGCCGGGCTGATCGTGCTCGTCGCCCTGTACATGCTCCATCGCACGGCCAGCGAACTCGGCTGGATATGACCCTCGCGCACACCCCTCCGGAGGACACGATGAACACCCCTACCCGATTCGCCGAAGACCACTATGCCTGCGGCCAACCTACAGCCGCGCAGCTGGCCGGGCTCGCGCGCGAGGGCGTGCGCACGGTGATCAATCTGCGCGGGCCGGCCGAGCCGGTGGAGTACGACGAGGCCGCCGAGGCCGCGCGCCTGGGGCTGCGCTACGTCGAGCTGCCCATCACCGGGCCGGCGGATCTGGACCGCGAGCGCGTGCGTGCGTTCGGCCGGATGCTGGACGAGGCGCGCCGCGAAGGCGGCGTGCTGATCCACTGCGCGACCTCGAACCGGGTCGGCGCCATGGTCGCGCTGGACGAAGCCCTCAACCGCGGCCGCCCGCTGCAGGACGCGATCGCGCACGGCCGCGCGGCCGGGCTGGCATCGCTGGAACCTGCCGTGACCGCGCTCGCCGAACGCGAGGGCGCAGCGCGATGAACACCTCCGCGATGGTCTTCCGCCAGCTCTTCGAGCCGGTCTCCTCCACCTACACCTACCTGCTGGGCTGCTCCGAGACCCGCGAGGCCGTCCTGATCGACCCGGTGATGCCCGCCTGGCAGCGCGACCTGCAGGTCGTCAACGAACTCGGGCTGCGGCTGGTGATGACGATCGATACGCACATCCATGCCGACCACATCACCTCCGCGTCCATGCTCAGGCGCGAAGCCGGCAGCCGCGTCGCGATCCCCGCGCTGGACGCGCTGCCCTGCACCGACGTGCCCATCCACGACGGCGTGCCGCTGCAGGTCGGCGGCGTCCGCATCGACCCGATGCACACGCCGGGACACACCGACAACCATTTCGCCCTCCTGGCCGGCGACCGCGTGTTCACCGGCGATGCCCTGCTCATCGACGGCTGCGGCCGCACCGACTTCCAGAGCGGCGACCCGCGCGCGCTGTACGAGAGCGTGCGCGGAAGGCTGTTCACCCTGCCCGGCGAGACGCTGGTGTATCCCGGGCACGACTACCAGGGACGCTGGGTGTCGAGCATCGCGCAGGAGAAACAGCGCAATCCCCGGCTGGGCGCCGACCGCACGCTGGAGGACTTCGTCGAACTGATGGCCAACCTCGACCTGCCCTATCCGAAGTTCATCGACTACGCGGTGCCGGGCAACCGCCTGTGTGGCCAATGCCCACCCGACCTTCCCGAGCACCTTCGCCAGTACTGCCAGGAAATGGCGGAAAGCCCGCAGGGGTGAACGATGCGGACACGCCTCCTGCGCCTGGCTGCCCCGTCGCTGCTGCTCCTCGCGGGCTGCCAGTCGGTGGCGACACGCGGAACGCCTTTCACGGCGGTCCCGGGGTTCGGCGCCGCCGTCGACGTGCCGGCCGCCGCATCGCCCCGCGGGTCGCGGATCGCGGTACGCGCCGTGTTCCCCGCCACGCGAGCGGCCGCCTCGCCCGACAAGGTCCTGCCTGCGCTGGACAAGGCCGCGCGCTACCTGAACCTGCTGGCACTCCAGGGCGTGCGCGCCGCGCCGGGCGACGTGGTGGTGGTGGTCTCCGGACCAGCGACGCCGGCCGTACTGACCGACCCGGCGTACCGCAACCGCAATCCGAGCGTGGCGTCCAATCCGAACCTCCCGCCGATCCGCGCGCTGGCGCTCGCCGGCGCCACGGTGCGCGTGTGCGGACAGGCGCTGCATGCCCAGGGCATCGCAGCCTCCGAGGTGGCGCCCGGAGTCCGGCAGGACCTCTCGGCGATGACTGCGCTGGTCGAACTGCAGTCGCGCGGCCATGCCCTGATTCCGGAATGAGGCCCCCATGAACCGTCCCGCCGCCCCCTTTTCGCTGTTGCTCGCGCTTGCCCTGCTCGGTTCCATCCCGGCCGCGCCGGCCGCCGACCCGTCGACGATCGCGCGATCCGGTGCTCCGGGACTGGCGCCGTGTGCCAGCTGCCATGGCGCGGCGGGCGAGGGCCAGGGCAGCTTCCCCCGGCTGGCGGGGCTGGATGGCGCATATCTCGCGCGCCAGCTCGACGATTTCGCCTCGGGCAGGCGCGCGAGTACCGTCATGACGCCCATCGCGAAGGCACTGTCCCCGGCGGACCGCCGCGGCCTCGCCGGGCATTACGCGCGGCTCCGCGCCACGGGCACGACCGGCGGCGCGGAAGACCCGGACGGGCGTCGGCTCGCGCTCGAGGGGGCGTGGTCGAGGGGAGTACCGGCATGCGTGCAGTGCCACGGGCCGGACGGCCGCGGCGTGGGCGCCGCCTTCCCGGCCCTGGCGGGCCAGACCGCCGGCTACATCAGTGCACAGCTGCGGGCATTCCGGAGCGGACAGCGCAACAACGATCCGCTCCAGCTGATGCGTGCCCCGGCATCGAAACTTACGGACCAGGAGATCGACGCCGTCGCGCGCTGGTTCGCCACGCGACCCGGGCTGCGCACCGGAGGAAGGCCATGAAACGCCGTGCATGGCTGGCAATCGCCCTGCTCGCCGCCGGCACGGCGGCTTGCCAGCAGGACATTCTGGCCCCGCACCGCTACGGGCGCGGAGCCGTGGAACCCGCCTCGCCACCGCCGCAGCAGGCCGTTGAATCCACCCGGACGACCGTCTCGACGCCGCCCGGAAGGTTCGCGCCTCCGCGACTCGAGGAGATTCCGGAAGGCGGCTTCGGTGATTTGGTCCGCAAGGGCCATGCGATCTTCACCGACACGCCGACCCATGCGGCGGAGTTCGTGGGCAACGGCCTGCGTTGCAGCAACTGCCACCTGGACGCCGGCCGCCTCGCGGACTCCGCACCCCTCTGGGGCGCCTGGGTGCGCTACCCCGCCTACCGCGCCAAGACGCAAGCGGTGAGCAGCTACGCCGAGCGCCTGCAGGGGTGCTTCATGTACAGCATGGACGGCAGGGCGCCGCCCCTCGGCCATGAAGTGCTGGCGGCGCTGGAGGCGTATTCGTTCTGGATGGCGCGCGGCGCCCCGACCGGCACCACGTTACCGGGCGCAGGCTACCCGAAGTCGAAGCGCCCCCCGGCACCACCGGACTTCGACCGTGGCGCGAAGGTCTACGCCACCAGCTGCGCGATCTGCCATGGCGAGGACGGGCTCGGGCAGAAGGTCGATGGGCGCTACGTGTTTCCCCCACTGTGGGGGCCCGACTCGTTCAACTGGGGCGCGGGCATGCACCAGCTCGACAACGCGGCCGCTTTCATCCGCGCCAACATGCCGCTGGGCCGCGGCGGCATGCTGAGCGAGCAGGACGCCTGGGACGTCGCCTTCTTCATGAACGCGCACGAGCGCCCGCAGGACCCGCGCTTCACGGGAGACGTCGCCGAAACCCGGCGCCGCTTCCATGACGACCCGAACTCCCCCTATGGCACGGTCGTGGAGGGGCACCTGCTGGGCAGCGCGCCGGCCACGCGCTGAGGCCGAACCAACGGCCGCCTGGAACCCGACCGCACCGATACCCGACCTTGCTCAGCGCGCCCCGAGCACGACCGGCAGGTCCGCCTCGGCGGGCAGGCCCGAGCGGCGCTGCACCAGGCCCTTGTCGTCGCGGAACAGGATCCCGGGCGTGCCCTGGAAGCCGAGTTCGAGCATGAGCCGTTCGTTGGCGTCGAGTTGCGCGCGGATGGCCGCCGTCACCGTCGGCGCACCGGTGATGCCGCCCGTGGCATAGGTTGTCTCGTTGCGGGCCAGCGCCTCGGACGGCGCGGCCGCGGTCAGGATCGCAGCAGCCTTGTTCGCGCTGTCGTCGCGGATCACGCCGACGAGGATATGACGCAGCTGCACCTTGCCCGAATCCACCCAGGGTCGCGCGGCCCGCCAGAAGCGGTTGCAGTAGGGACAGTTCGGGTCGCTGAACGCGTAGACCACGCGGGGCGCATCAGGCCGGCCATCGCGGACCCAGTGGCTCGCCTCCAGCTGCGCCCAAACGCGCTTGGAGACGGGCGCGGCCACCAGCCGCTCCAGTTCCGCTTGGCCCACGTCCTGCCCCTTCGCGTCAACCAGCATGCCGATCACCGCATGCCCGCCGTCGGGCGTCACGTAGATGGCCATCGGCCTTTGCCCCGCAAGACCGGCGAACCCGCGCAGCCCGCCCGGCGCGGCGAACTCCCCGAACACCTCCAGGCCCTGTGCCTCGATGGCGCGAACGACCGGTGGGCGCGGCGTGCCAGGTGCGGCGGGCGGTTCACCGGCACGGCTGCATGCGGCGGTGCCGGCCAGGGCAAGGGCGAGCACGAGCACGGAGGGATTGAATGGCTTCATCGGATTGCCTCGTTGGGTGGATGGGGACCGCGGGTCGCGGCGTACGCCGGCCCGAACCGCTGCAGCTTCCGGGCGAGGCCCGCGCGGGTCAGTTCCCCCATGTGGACGTCGACGAGACGCCCGTCGGCGTCGAAGAACAGCGTGGTCGGAAGGCCCCGCGCGCCCGTCGCCTCCGATACGCCGGAGAACGGGTCCAGCAGGACGTTGTCGAGCGCGAGCCCGGACTTGCGCAGGTATTCGCGGATGACCCGCGCGTCCTCGCCCTGGTTGGCGAACACGAACGCCACGGACGGGTGCTCGGCCTGCGCCTGCGCGAGCACGGGCATTTCGCGGCGGCAGGGCGGGCACCAGGTCGCCCACAGGTTCACCACCAGGGGGCGTCCGGCCATGTCCGCGAGCCGGACGGTGCCGCCTTCGGGCCGGGTAAGGACGGTTTCCGGAAGGTGCACCGAGGACCGCTGCACCAGCGCAAGCGCACCAGCCAGGAACGCCCAGACCGCGAGGCCGCTCGCCGCGCCCCAGGACAGCGGGCGGCGCAGTTCGGGCCTTCGCCATGCGCGCCATGCGCCGAACGCGAGGCCGGCCGGCACCGCCGCCCACACGGCGTAGCCGCCGTCGCCCGGCCGCAGCACGGACCACGGGTCCGCAGCGTAAAGCGGCAGCCACTGCAGCACGAACACCACGCGCCCGACGAGCAGCCCGACCAGCAGCATGTCGAGGAAGGTGCCCGCGACCGCGATTCGCGGCTTGCCCGCACCGCGTCGCGCGGCAACGCGACCGACCACGGCGGCCGCGAACAGCGCGAGCAGCATGAGCACCACCGGCATGGGTACCGGGCCGATACCGACCATCATTCCACCCCTGCGCCGCGCAGGCGCGCCAGGAAACGCTGCGGGGTGATCTCGCCCGTCGTCCGGAACGCGCGTCGCTCGCGGCCGTCCGGCCCGATCAGCAGGAGCGTGGGCGGACCGACCACCTGCCAGGCACGCATCAGGGCCTGGTCGGTCGCGTCGTTGGCGGTCACGTCGGGCCTCACCACCTGCATGCGGGAAAGCGCCGCCGCGACCGCGGGATCGCCGAACACGTCGCGTTCGATCACGTGGCACGAGACGCACCAGTCGGCGTAGAAGTCCACCAGCGTCCACTGGCCGCGGGCGCCGGCTTCCGCCAGCCGCCGGGCGAGGTCGTCGCTGGACTTGACGTCCACATACGCGGGCCGCGGGCGATCCGGCGCCGCGGCGGCCCCTGCCGCGTGCAGCGGACGCCAGGGATCGCTCGCGCCCCCGGCGCCGCCGAGCATCATCGCCACCGCCCAGACCGAGGCGATCGCAGCGGCCGAACGCATGCCCCAGCGACACAGGGAGCCCGCACCGGCGGCCGACCCGAGTGCCATCAGACCCGCGGCGACGGTCAGCAACCAGGCACCCCACAGAACCAGCGCCACCGACGGCGGCACGGCGCGCGCGAGCATTGACACCGCCAGGGCCAGGAGCACGAAACCGAACCCGGCCTTGACGCGCTCCATCCACGGGCCGGGCTCCGGGAGGATGCGCGCACCGAACACGGCGATCAGCAGCAACGGCAACCCCATTCCCAGCCCGAGGGCGAACAGGGCGATCCCGCCCGTCGCGGGATCGCCGGTCTGCCCGATGAAGAGCAGGGCGCCGGCCAGCGGAGCGGTCATGCAGGGACCTACCAGCAGCGCCGACAGCACGCCCATCGCACCCGCCCCGGCCATGGTGCCGCCCGGCCGGCCGCTTCCCGCGCGATCGAGCCGATTGCGCAGCCACGCGGGAAGCTGCAGCTCGAACGCTCCGAACATCGCGAACGCCAGGATGACGAACAGCAGCGCGAAGCCGCCCAGCACCGCAGGATGCTGCAGGGCCGCCTGCAGGTTGGCGCCGCTCAGACCGGCAACCACCCCGAGTCCGGCATATGTCAGCGCCAGCGGCAGCACGTAGGCCGCCGACAGCACCAGTGCCCGCCGTGGCGTCGGGTGCCCTCCCAGCACGAGGCTGGAGACGATGGGGACCATCGGCAACGTGCAGGGAGTGAATGCCAGGAGCAGGCCGAGGCCGAAGAACAGCACCGCCGCTGCGGCCAGTCCGCTGTCGCCGAGCCGCCGCGCCAGGTCTTCGTCCTCGGCCAGCGGGAGCGCTGCGGGCGTTTCGGCTGCGGCGCCATCCGTGCCCGCTGCCGCCACGGATGCATACGCCTGCACCGGCGCCGTCGCGGCATCCGGCGGCTCGCCGGCGTCAGCGGATGCGTCCATGGACGCATCCGCGGCCGTAGGCGGCACGGCATCCGGAGCGCTTGCCGGGGCTCGCGCCGCAGGCGGCCCGGACGCCGTGGCGGCCCCGGGCGTCTGCCCGGAGTGCGCGGGCAGCGCCAGGCGCAGCGTCTGGGGCGGATAGCAGATGCCCGCGTCGGCGCAGCCCTGCCAGTGCAGCGTCGCAGCCGTAGCACCTGCGGGACGCGCCCCGAATTCGAGGGCGTCGCGGTAGACCTCCGTGCGGCCGAAGAATTCGTCGGTCTTGGCCTCGCCGTCCGGAAGGACCAGCGACAGCGCCCTGCCCCCGGCATCGTCGAGGCTGAGGCGGTGCCGGTAGACGTAGTAGCCGGGCGCAATGGTCGCGCGCATGCGCACCGTGTCGCCCGCCGCGCCTGCCACCTCGACCCGGAACACGTCCCGTGCGTCGAGGAAGGCGGGATCACCGCCGATCTGGCCGGGCACTGCCGGGGCACCGAAGGGAAGAAGCACGCAGCCGGCCAGGAGCGCGCCGAGGAGGTTCCGTCGCATGACGGCAAGCTCGCACCGGCGGATTAAGAGCGGATTAAGTGGCGTCGCGCACACCCGTGATGCGGCCGTGCATTACGTTTCCGCCCGGAACGCGGCGGTTCCCGTCCGCGAAGGAGCGGCCCATGCGCATCCTCGTAGTGGAGGACGACGACCTCATCGCACGCGGTGTGGTCGCGGGGTTGCGGGCCTACGGGCTCACAGCCGACGCGGTCGCCACGGCGGCGCAGGCCCAGGCGGCCCTCGCCTGCTCCGAATGCGATGCGGTCGTACTCGATCGCGTTCTGCCCGACGGCGATGGCCTGGCCCTGCTTGCGGGGCTGCGCCGGCAGGGGAACGCCGTCCCCGTGCTGCTCCTGACCGCGCGCGACGCGGTCGTCGACCGCATCGAAGGGCTGCAGGCCGGCGCCGACGACTACCTCGTCAAGCCTTTCGACCTCGGTGAACTCGTCGCGCGCCTGCACGCGCTGATGCGTCGCGCGGGCGGCCGCAGCAGCAACGTGGTCGAAGCCGGCGCACTGCGCTTTGACCCGAGCAGTGGTGACGCGTGGCTCGGAGGCGAGCCGGTCGAGCTTTCGCGGCGGGAGGCCATGCTGCTCGCGAGCCTGATCCAGGCCGAGGGGCGCTGCCTTTCGACCGAACAGATCAAGGACCGGCTCTACGGCCTGGACCAGGAGGTCGGCAGCAACGCGGTCAACGTGCACGTACACAATCTGCGCCGCAAGCTTGGACCCGACGTCGTGGCCACGGTCCGCGGGCTGGGCTACCGCTTCGGCCGGGCCGTCCGATGAGCCTGCGGCTGCGCCTGCTCCTCGCGATCGGGCTGTCCGTGGCAGTGCTGTGGACGGGCGCGGCACTGTGGATGCTGCGCGATCTGGACCGGAGCCTGCAGCGCACGCTCGACGAGCGCCTGGCCATGTCGGCGCGCATGGTTGCCGGGCTGCTCGCTCAGTCCGGCGTGCGGCCCGCGTCGGCGATCAATGCGCAAGGCGCGCTCACCGTGCCCGGTGCACGTGGCATGGCCTGCCAGGTCCGCTCCCTGCGTGGCGAGATCGTCGCCACCACGCGCGCGGACCGCGCCCTGCCGATCGAGGCCGGCATGCCCGGGTATCACACCACGCTGATCGATGGCCGGCCCTGGCGGACCTACACCCTGCGCACCGGCGGCTTCGACATCACGACGGCAGACCGCGTCGACGAGCGCGCCCAGCTGCGCAGGCGCATCGCGCTCGCGGCCGGCGTGCCGTTCCTGATCGCGGGCCTCGGCGGGCTGCTCGCCCTGTGGCTGGGTGCCGGGCGCGCCCTTGCCCCGTTGTCCATGTTGCGCCGGACACTCGCCTCGAGGCCGCCGGATGCGACCGAACAGGTCGACGGCAGCCGGCTGCCCACCGAACTTCGCCCGCTCATCGACGCCCTCAACGGCCTGCTCGAGCGCATGAGCCAGACGCTCCAGCGCGAGCGCAACTTCACGAACGACGCGGCGCACGAGCTGCGCACGCCGCTCACCATCATCGACACCCATCTCCAGCTCGCGCGCATGGCCGCCGGGGACGCGGCGCAGCAGCCGCTGGCCGACGCCGCACTGGGGGTGGCACGCATGCGCGCCACGCTGGACCAGCTGCTGATGATCGCCCGGGTCGAAGGGCGCATCTCCTTCGACGACGGCAGCTGCGTCACCGCGGCGGACGCCCTGCAGCAGGCCATCGCCATCGTGCACGACGGCTCGCATCGGGTGAACGTTGAACAGCCCTGTCCGTCTCCCGTACTCGACGTCCCCCCGCAGCTGGCCGTCACGGCGCTGCGCAACCTCATCGGCAACGCGCTTCGCTACTCGCCACCCGGCAGCCCCGTGGATGTCGAGGTCGCTCGGGAAAACAGCCATGTCCGCTTCGTCGTGCGCGACCGCGGCCCGGGCATGAGCGAGGCCGAGGCGCGATCGGCGACACGCCGCTTCTGGCGTGGTCGATCGACCCCGGGCGGAAGCGGGCTCGGCCTCGCGCTCGTCGATGCGGTCGCGCGCAACTTCGGCGGGGTGCTGGCACTCGAACCGCGCCCACCCCACGGACTGCAGGCCGTGCTGACCCTCCCGGCCCGGAAAACGATCGCGACAACGGCGTGACCCGGCCATGAGCAGGAGCCAGCGAGCCGGTGCGCCTCGCCTGGCGCATGGCACTGCGGATCCGGCCGCCCCGGAAAAAACAAAGGCCCGCAGCGATGAAACACTGCAGGCCCATGTCTTGATGGTGCCGGAAACAGGAGTCGAACCTGCGACCTACGCATTACGAATGCGCCGCTCTACCAACTGAGCTATTCCGGCGATGTCGCTGCCGCCGCGGCGGCAAGGCGGAAGATTCTAGGGATCGGCCGCCGGCGGGTCAATCCACCAGCTGCAGGCGGAGCTCCTTGGGAAGCGCGAACACCATGCTCTCGGGCTCACCCTCGAGTTCGCTGATCGCGGTGCCGCCCAGGGCACGCAGGCGGTCGATCACGCCGCGCACCAGCACGTCCGGCGCCGACGCGCCCGCGGTCACACCCACCGCACGCTTGCCGGCGACCCAGGCGGGGTCGATCTCGTGCGCGCCGTCGATGAGATAGCTCTCCACGCCCTCGCGCTCGGCCAGCTCGCGCAGGCGGTTGGAGTTGGAGCTGTTGACCGAACCCACCACCAGGACGAGGTCGCAGCGCGCCGCCAGGTCCCGCACGGCGTCCTGGCGGTTCTGCGTGGCGTAGCAGATGTCGTCGTTGCGCGGCCCCTGGATCGCGGGGAAGCGCATACGCAAGGCGTCGATGACCACCCGCGTGTCGTCCACGGACAGCGTCGTCTGCGTGGTGTAGGCGAGATTCTCCGGTTGCGACACCTCGAGCGTCATGACGTCCTCGACGTCCTCGACCAGGTAGATCGAGCCCGTCGCGCCCTCGCGCAGCCACTGGCCCATGGTGCCCTCCACCTCGGGATGGCCCTCGTGGCCGATCAGCACGACGTCGCGGCCGGCGCGGCAGTGGCGAGAGACCTCCAGGTGCACCTTCGTCACCAGCGGGCAGGTCGCGTCGAACACGCGCAGGCCACGGCGCGCGGCCTCGGCGCGGACCGCCTGCGACACGCCGTGCGCGCTGAAGATGACCGTCGCCCCGTCGGGCACCTCGTCGAGTTCCTCGACGAAGACCGCGCCGCGCTGCTTGAGGTCGTCGACCACGAAGCGGTTGTGGACGACCTCGTGGCGCACGTAGATGGGAGCGCCCAGCAGCTCGATCGCGCGCTTGACGATCTCGATGGCGCGATCGACGCCGGCGCAGAAGCCGCGCGGGTTGGCGAGCAGGATATCCATGCCGGGCATCCTACCCGCGCGTGGCCGCGGCAGGCTTACGCCCCGCCAACAGGCCCGCGAGCGCGATGCCGGCCGTCCCGGTCACGATGGCGACGTCGGCGATGTTGAAGGCCGGCCAGTAGTAGTCGCCTGCGTACCACTGGATGAAGTCGACCACGTGCCCGTGCACCAGCCGGTCGATCACGTTGCCGAACGCGCCGCCGATGACCAGCGCGTACGGCGCCGCGGTCTTCCAGTCGCGACGCGGCGTCCTGGCCAGCCAGAACGCCAGCAGGCCGCTGATCGCCACCGCGAGCACCAGGAAGAAGTACTTCTGCCAGCCGCCGGCATCGGCGAGGAAGCTGAATGCGGCGCCGGTGTTGTAGGTGCGGTACCAGTTCCAGAACCCGTCGATCACCGGGACGGGCGTGTACTCCGGCAGGTCGCTCAGCACCCAGGCCTTGGTGAGCTGGTCGAGCACGATGACCACCACCGAGAGCAGCAGCCATGGCAGGGCATTGGGTTTGACGCTTGAGGTCATGGGTTCACCCGTCGCATTCAGAACCAGCGCCGGCTTTCGCCGGGGCCCTCGACGTTGGAGACGCAGCGCCCGCAGATCGACGGATGCGCGGCCACCGAGCCGACGTCGGCGCGGTGATGCCAGCAGCGCGCGCACTTGGGCTTGGCGGTGCGGACGGCCGACACCTCGCCGCCACCTTCGGCGACGCTGACGTCACCGCTGATGAACAGAAAGCGCAACTCGTCCTGCAGCTCGCGGAGCCAACCGGCTTCCTCGCCCGTGGCCGCGATCGCGATCTCCGCCTCCAGTGCGGCACCGATCTCGCCGGCCGCACGCATCGGCTCCAGCGTACGGCTGACCTGCTCGCGCAGCTCGAGCAGGCGGTCGAAGCGCGCGGCACCGAGCGCGGCATCGGCCGGCAGCGGTGCAAGGCCCTCGTACCAGGTCGAGAACAGCACGTTGTCCGCCCGCGGCCCCGCCATGGTCGTCTGCGGCAGGAAGCGCCACATCTCGTCGGCGGTGAACGTGAGGATCGGCGCGATCCAGCGGACGAAGGCCTCGGCCAGGTGGTACATCGCCGTCTGCGCCGAGCGCCGGCCTGCCGAGTCCTCGGGCATCGTGTAGAGCCGGTCCTTCGTCACGTCCAGGTACAGCGAGCCCAGGTCGACGCTGCAGAAGTTCGCCAGCGACTGCACGATCTCGGCGAAGTCGTAGCGCTCGAAGGCGGCGGCGAGCTTCTGCTGCAGCTCGAAGGCGCGGTGCACGATCCAGCGATCCAGCGCGACCATCCCGTCCAGCGGCACCACGTGCGCGGCCGGATCGAAGCCGTCGAGGTTGGCCAGCAGGAAGCGTGCGGTATTGCGCAGGCGCCGGTAGACGTCGCCGCTGCGCTTGAGGATCTCGTCCGACACCGACATCTCGCCGCGGTAGTCGGTGCTCGCGATCCACAGGCGCAGCACGTCCGCGCCCATCTGGTCGATCACCTTCTGCGGCTCGACGACGTTGCCCAACGACTTGGACATCTTCTTGCCCTGCGCATCGACGGTGAAGCCGTGCGTGAGCACCTGCCGGTAGGGCGCGACGCCATCCATCGCCACACCCGTGAGCAGCGAGGACTGGAACCAGCCGCGATGCTGGTCGGAACCTTCCAGGTACAGGTCGGCCGGCTTGCGCAGGCCATCCTGCGGCCGCGCGCCCAGCACGCATTCGTGGGTGACGCCGGAGTCGAACCAGACGTCGAGGATGTCGGTGACCTTGTCGTAGTCGGTGGCCTCGCTGCCCAGCAGCTCGGCCGCGTCCAGCGAATACCAGACGTCGACGCCGCCCTGCTCCACGCGCGCGGCGACCTCGCGCATCAGCTCGGCCGAACGCGGATGCGGTTCGCCGGTGACGCGATGGACGAACAGCGCGATCGGCACGCCCCAGGTGCGCTGGCGGCTGATGCACCAGTCCGGGCGGCCTTCGACCATCGCGGCGATGCGCGCCTCGCCCCATTCGGGGAACCAGCCCACGTCCCTGATCGCCGCGAGCGCATCACGGCGCAGGCCGGCCTGTTCCATCGAGATGAACCACTGCGGCGTGGCGCGGAACACGACCGGCGTCTTGTGGCGCCAGCAATGCGGATAGCTGTGCTCCAGCGGATGCCCCGCGAGCAGCAGCCCCCGGCCGCGCACGGCTTCGACGAGCAGGTCGTTGGCCTTCCACAGGTGCACGCCGGCGATTTCCGCGCCATGGGCCGCCGGCGTGCCGGGCAGGTAACGCCCGCGCGCATCCACCGGGTTGATCTCGGCAGCCGTGTAGCGGTCGATCAGCCCGTATTTCTGGCTGACGGCGAAGTCCTCCTGGCCGTGGCCCGGTGCGGTGTGCACGGCACCGGTGCCCTCCTCCGCGGACACGTGCTCGCCGAGCAGCAGCGGGATGTCGCGCTCGTAGAACGGGTGCGCGAGCACCATGCCCTCCATCGGCGCGCCGCTGGCCCTGCCGAGCACGCGCACGTCCTCCACGCCGTAGCGCTTGAGCGCGCGTTCGACCAGCGCGCTCGCGAGCACAAGCAGGCGTGGGCCGTTCGCGCCCGCGGGCCCTTCGACCAGCGAGTACTCGAGTTCCGGGCCGATGGACACGGCAAGGCTCGCCGGCAACGTCCAGGGCGTGGTCGTCCAGATCGGCACCGCGACCTCGGTGCCCGGCGCCGCGTCGACGCCGAACACGCGTGCGAGCGCCTGCGGATCGCGCGCCAGGTAGGCGACGTCGATCGCCGGCGACTTCTTGTCGGCGTACTCGATCTCCGCCTCGGCCAGCGCCGAGCCGCAGTCGAAGCACCAGTGGACGGGCTTCGCGCCGCGCACCAGGTGCCCGCGCTCGACGATCTTCGCCAGCGAGCGGAGCATGTCCGCCTCGAAGCGGAAGTCCATCGTGCGGTACGGGTTCTCCCAGTCGCCGAGGATGCCCAGGCGCTTGAAGTCCCGGCGCTGCAGGTCGATCTGCTCGGCGGCGTATTCGCGGCACTTCTGGCGGAAGGCGGCGGCATCGAGCTTCTCGCCGACCTTGCCGTGCTTCTTCTCCACCGCCACCTCGATCGGCAGGCCGTGGCAGTCCCAGCCCGGAACGTAGGGTGCGTCGAAGCCGGCGAGAAGCCGCGACTTGACCACGATGTCCTTGAGCACCTTGTTGACCGCATGGCCGATGTGGATCGTGCCGTTCGCGTACGGCGGGCCGTCGTGCAGCACGAAGGACTTCCCGCGGCCGCCGACGTGCTCGCGCACCCGGGCGTACAGGCCCTCGCTCTCCCAGCGGGCGAGCGTCTGCGGCTCACGCCTGGGCAGGTCCCCGCGCATCGGGAAGTCCGTGGCGGGCAGGTGCAGCGTCGCCTTGTACGGGTTGGCGTCTTTCGTCTCGTTCACGGGGATCAGGCGGTCTTGCGAGCAGGCGGAAGGTCGAGGATGTCGCGCGCCTGCCCGGCATCGCGGTCCATCTGGGCGACGAGGGCGTCGAGCCCGTCGAATTTCAGTTCGTCGCGCAGCCTGGCGACGAACTCGACTTCGATGCGACGGGTGTAGATGTCCGCATCGAAATCGAAGATGTGGGTTTCCAGCAGCGGTTCAACGCCGCCGACCGTGGGCCGCGTGCCGAGGCTCGATACCGCCGGCAACGGCATCGGGCCGAGCCCGTGCACGCGCGTTGCGAAGATGCCCGAAAGCGGCGCGGCGCCGCGCGGAAGGCGCAGGTTCGCGGTCGGATAGCCGAGCGTGCGGCCCAGTTGCCGGCCGCGTACCACGCGCCCGCCCATCGCGTACGGGCGGCCCAGCAGGCGCGCAGCCGTCGAAAAATCCCCCGCCGCGAGCGCGGCGCGCACGCGGGTGCTGGAGACGCGCTCGCCGGCCACCGCCACCGGCGCGATCGATCCCGCCGTGAAGCCCAGCCGCGTGCCCATCGCGCACAGCAGGTCGAGGTCGCCACCGCGGGCATGTCCGAAGCGGAACCCGGGGCCCACCCAGACCTCGCGGGCGCGCAGCAGGCGATGCAGCACGCCGTCGACGAATTCCTCCGCGGACATGCCGCTCAGCCGCTCGCCGAAACGCAACAGGCCGACCTCGTCGGCGCCCAGCGCGCACAGGCCCTCGATGCGGCCGCGGGTGGACTGCAGCCGGGCCGGCGGGGCCGCGCGCCCGAAATACTCGCGCGGCAAGGGCTGGAAGGTCAGTGCGACGGCAGGCAGGCCCAGGTCGCGCGCACGCGAAACGGCGTGGCGCACCAGCGCCTGATGCCCCAGGTGCAGGCCGTCGAATGCGCCGATGCAGACCACGCTCCCCTGCGGCGCGCGGGCACCGCCGTGGACATCGCGAAACAGCCTGCTCATCCGGTCGAGTATAGCGGGCGGGTCGGCGCTCAATGCCGCAGGTGGCGGGGCCTGAGCCCCAAGGCGACGAGCGTCGCGCCGTAGGCCGCGGCGCCCGCGACCACGGCCGCCAGCAGCCAGCCCCAGCGCGCCACATCGCCCATCGATGTGAAGTCGCCCGCCGCGCGCGTCACGCCCCACACGGCCGCGGCCATCGCGGAGAGCCCCGCGGCGATCCGCAGCAGCCAGCGCGTCCAGCCGGGCGCGGCCGCGTAGATCCCGGCGCGACGCAGCCAGATCCAGAGCAGCAGCGCATTGACCGTGCCCGCAAGGGCGGTGGCCAGCGCGATGCCCGCATGCGGCGCGACGGCGCCCGATCGCTGCCACGGCAGCACGATGGCGACCGTGAGCGCGACATTGACGATCACGGTGATCACCGCCGCCCGCATCGGCGTCCTGGTGTCCTGCCGTGCATAGAACGCAGGCAGCAGCACCTTGCTGAGCATGAAGGCCGGGATGCCGACGCACATCGCCACCAGGGCGTAGCTGGTCATGCGCGTGTCGCGCGCGGTGAACTCGCCCGTGAGGAACAGCGCCGCCGTCAGCTCTTCGGCGAGCAGCGCGATGCCCAGCGCGGCGGGCAGGCCGATCAGCAGCACCGTCCTCAGGCCCCAGTCCAGCGCCTCGGAGTAGCCGGCCGCATCGCTGTCGGCATGGTGCCGCGACAGCTGCGGCAGGATCACCGTCCCGATGGCCACGCCGAACAGGCCGAGCGGCAGCTCCGTCAGGCGGTCGGAGTAGTAGAGCCAGGACTGCGAACCGGCGATCAGCCCGGACGCGAACATCGTGCCCACCAGCAGGTTCACCTGGGCGACGGAGGACGAAAAGATGGTGGGCAGCATCAGCCGCCCCACGCGCCGCACACCCTCGTGCCGCAGACCGAAGCGCAGGCGGGGCCTCAGCCCCCAGCGCGCCATCGCCGGCCAGAGCACCGCCAGCTGCAGCAGACCGGCGCCCACCACGCCCCAGGCCAGCGCCTCCGGCCCCATGCCCCACCAGCGTCCCAGCACCAGCATGGCGGCGATCACGCCCAGGTTGTGCAGCACCGGCGTCAGCGCCGGCAGCCCGAAGTGGCGGAAGGTGTTCAGCACCGCGCCCGCCAGCGCCGTCATCGAGATGAACGCCAGGTACGGGAACGTGATGCGCAGCATCTCCGCCGTCATCGCGACCTTGCCGCTGCCGCCGTCGTCGAACAGCAGGAACAACCGCGCGATCCACGGCGCGCCGAGCATGCCCAGCGCGGTGACCACCAGGACGACCGCGAGCAGCGAGCCGGCCACGTGGTCGAGGAAATCCTGCAGGGCCTTCCGGTCGCCCTTCTGCTTGAGTTCGGAGAGCACCGGCACGAAGGCGGAGGCGAACGAGCCCTCGGCGAAGATCCGCCGCAGGTAGTTGGGGATGCGGTAGGCGACGACGAAGGCGTCCACGCCGGCATCGGCGCCGAAGAAGGCGGCCTGCAGGCGGTCGCGAACGTAGCCGGCAATGCGCGAAACGAAGGTCATCGCCGTGAACACGGCCGAGGACCGCAGCATCCCGCCGCTGCCGGGCCGCCGCGACGGCGGCGG
This sequence comes from Lysobacter sp. N42, assembly GCF_004344885.1. Classification (NCBI taxonomy): domain Bacteria; kingdom Pseudomonadati; phylum Pseudomonadota; class Gammaproteobacteria; order Lysobacterales; family Lysobacteraceae; genus Lysobacter; species Lysobacter sp. N42. The sequence continues at coordinate 17,251 of NZ_SKFB01000034.1, read as the reverse complement.
CGTGGCCACCGGCGGGTCGGCGTCCGGGGCCGCCGATTCCGGCGGATCCGGCATGCGGGCGCTCATCGCCGCGCCCCCGTACACACGCCGTTGACGCAACCCATTGAAACCGCCATACTTTCGGGTCTGTTTTTGCGTTCCATCCCTTTCCTTTCCGCGCTGTCTCCCGGACAGCCGCTTACATAGACTTCCAGGAAACCGCCGTGGCCAACATCAAGTCCGCCAAGAAGCGCGCCAAGCAGACTGTCGTGCGCAACCTGCGCAATGCCAGCCAGCGTTCGATGCTCCGCACCGCCGTCAAGAAGGTCCTCAAGGCCCTCAATGCCAACGACGCCGCCGGTGCCGAAGCCGCCTTCGCTTCCGCGCAGCCCCTGCTCGACCGTTTCAGCTCGCGTGGCCTGATCCACAAGAACAAGGCTGCCCGCCACAAGAGCCGCCTGAACGCCCGCATCAAGGCGCTGAAGACCGCCGCCTGATACGCGCGAAGCGCACCGAAAGAACCCGGCTCCGGCCGGGTTTTTTTGTGGGCCGTGGACGCGCGGCATCGGGAAGGCGTCGTTGCCGGAGGCCATGGCGTGGAACCGGCCGGGCGCGACGGCCGTCGCATTGCCGTCCACCCGCCCCGGCGCGCACGCGCCGCGCGCAGCGCGATCCGCCGGGGCCGCCACGCTTGCACGCCGCTGTAGGCACCCCAAGACGCTCGCGGCCAGCCCACCCATCGCCCCGGCCGTCGTCGATCAGGCGGACGGCGCGGCGGCGCCCGGCGCGTCACTGTCCCGACGATAGCCCTCCTCGCGCGCGGCCTCTTCGGCCTCCTCGCGCTGCCGGTCGAAGAAGGCCATCACGTCCTTCATGATCGGCCAGGTGCGTTCGCGGCCGATGGCCGAGACCACGTACCAGGGGGCGCTCCAGCCGAGTTCGTCGATCACCGCCTTCGCGATCGCGTCGCGCTCTTCGTCGAGCACGAGGTCGGCCTTGTTGAGGATCAGCCAGCGCGGCTTCTGCAGCAGCTCCGGGTCGTGCTTGCCGAGCTCGCGCTCGATCGCCCGCACCTGCTCGGCCGGGCTCACGCCCTCGACCCCACCTTCCATCGGCGCGACGTCCACCAGATGCAGCAGCAGGCGCGTGCGCTGCAGGTGGCGAAGGAACTGCGCGCCCAGCCCGGCACCGTCCGCCGCGCCCTCGATGAGGCCGGGGATGTCCGCGATGACGAAGCTGCGGTGCGGTTCCACGCTCACGACGCCGAGGTTCGGGTAGAGGGTCGTGAACGGGTAGTCCGCGACCTTCGGCGTCGCCGCCGAGACCGCCCGGATGAAGGTGCTCTTGCCGGCGTTCGGGAAGCCGAGCAGGCCGACGTCGGCCAGCAGCTTGAGCTCGAGCTTCAGCGTGCGCTGCTCCCCCGGCAGGCCCGGCAGCGCCCTTCGCGGCGCGCGGTTCACCGAGCTCTTGAAATGCATGTTGCCCAAGCCACCCTTGCCGCCCTGCGCGACCAGCAGCCGATCGCCATGGCGGGTCAGGTCGCCGATCACCTCGTCGGTCTCGACATTGGTGACCACGGTGCCTACCGGCACGGTCACGACCAGGTCGTCGCCCGCCTTGCCGTACATCTGCCGGCCCATGCCGTTCTCGCCGCGCTGCGCCTTGAAGATGCGCTGGTGGCGGAAGTCGACGAGCGTGTTGAGGTTCTCGTCGGCGACGAGCCACACGCTGCCGCCATCGCCGCCGTCGCCGCCGTCGGGGCCGCCGAGCGGGATGAACTTCTCGCGGCGGAAGCCGACGCAACCGTTGCCGCCATTGCCTGCGATGACCTGGATTTCGGCTTCGTCGACGAGTTTCATGGATCGATCTTCATGGGGACGCCGGCACGCGCCGGCGGGACTTCGCATGGCGAAGCGGGATGGGACTTTAGCGGCTTCGGCGCGGGCGCGCCGTCGAACGGCCGGAACACGGCGCAGAAACGAAAAGCCCCGCCGAAGCGGGGCTCCTCGCAGCAACGCGCGCCGGATTACTCGGCGGCGACGACGCTGACTGTGCGGCGCTTGGCCGCGCCCTTGACCGAGAAATCGACCTTGCCGTCGACCAGCGCGAACAGCGTGTGGTCGCGGCCCAGGCCGACGCCCGGGCCCGGATGGAACTGGGTGCCGCGCTGACGCACGATGATGTTGCCGGCCTCGATGGCCTGGCCGCCGTAGACCTTCACGCCGAGGTACTTCGGGTTGGAGTCGCGGCCGTTGCGGGTGGAACCTACGCCCTTTTTGTGTGCCATGGCGGCTTCTCCTTACTTCTTGTCGCCGGCGGCGATGCCGGTGATCTGGATTTCGGTGTAGTGCTGACGGTGGCCCATCTGCTTGCGGTGGTGCTTGCGGCGACGGAACTTCACGATCTTGACCTTGTCGTGGCGGCCGTGGCCGACGACGGTGGCCTTGACGGTCGCGCCCTGGAGCGCGTCGCCGACCTTCACGCCATCGCTGCCGCCGAGCATCAGGACGTTGTCGAAGGTGATCTCGCTGCCGGCATCGGCCTCGAGCAGCTCGACGCGGAGCGTCTCGCCTTCCATCACGCGGTATTGCTTACCGCCGGTGACCAGTACTGCGTACATGACCAGACTTCCTCTGTAGTTATTGTGGTCCTGCCGCCGGTACGCGCGCGGACAGAAGCGGAATTCTAGGCGACTCAACCACTTGCCGCAACATCCCCTTCACGCGCGGTGCGCTCGGGGCCCGTCTCAGGGCCTGCGACGCCCACGCCCCACCCTATCCCTGTTCAGGAACGCGGCGCAGCGGCCCCGATCACGCGCCCGAGCCGGCGCGGCCGCGAAATTGTCCCGACTTGCCGCTCCCGATAGGCTTGCCTGTTCGCCGCCCGCCGGCGACCCCTCCCCCAGGATTTACCGATGGCGATGGAATTCATCCGCATCCGCGGCGCGCGGACGCACAACCTGAAGAACGTCGACCTCGACCTCCCCCGCGAGAAGCTGATCGTCATCACCGGGCTGTCCGGCTCGGGCAAGTCGTCCCTGGCCTTCGACACGATCTACGCCGAGGGCCAGCGCCGCTACGTCGAGTCGCTGTCGGCCTATGCCCGGCAGTTCCTCTCGGTGATGGAGAAGCCCGACGTCGACCACATCGAGGGCCTCTCCCCGGCGATCTCGATCGAGCAGAAGTCGACCTCGCACAATCCGCGCTCGACCGTCGGCACGATCACCGAGATCTACGACTACCTGCGCCTGCTGTTCGCGCGCGTGGGTACGCCGCGCTGCCCCGAGCACCACTTCCCGCTGGAGGCGCAGACCATCAGCCAGATGGTCGACCAGGCCCTCGCGCTGGATCCGGAGCAGCGCTGGATGCTGCTCGCGCCCGTGGTGCGCGAGCGCAAGGGCGAGCACAGCCAGATCTTCGACCAGCTGCGCGCCCAGGGCTACGTGCGCGTGCGCGTTGACGGGGTGCTCTACGAGATCGACGAGGTGCCCAAGCTCGCGCTGCGCACCAAGCATACGATCGAGGCGGTCGTCGACCGCTTCCGCCCGCGCGAGGACATGAAGCAGCGCCTGGCCGAATCCTTCGAGACCGCGATCAAGCTCGGCGACGGCATGGCCATCGTGCAGTCGATCGACGACGCCGCCGCCGCGCCCCAGCTGTTCTCGGCCAAGTACAGCTGTCCGGTCTGCGACTACTCGCTGCCCGAGCTCGAGCCGCGGCTGTTCTCGTTCAATTCGCCCGTCGGTGCCTGCCCGACCTGCGACGGCCTGGGCGTGAGCCAGTTCTTCGATCCCGCGCGCGTGGTCGTGCATCCGGACCTGTCGCTGTCGGCCGGCGCGGTGCGCGGCTGGGATCGTCGCAATACCTACTACTTCCAGCTGGTGCAGTCGCTGGCCAGGCACTACGGCTTCGATGTCGACGCACCCTGGAGCGCGCTCCCGGAGAAGGCGCGCAATGCCGTGCTCTACGGCAGCGGCACGGAGGCGATCACCTTCACCTACGTCAATGATTCGGGCGGGCGCTACCAGCGCCGGCACCGCTTCGAGGGCGTGATCCCGAACCTGGAACGCCGCTACCGGGAGACCGAGTCCGACGCGGTGCGCGAGGAGCTCGCCAAGTACATCAGCGACCGCCCCTGCACCGACTGCGGCGGCGCACGCCTGAACCGCTCGGCGCGCAACGTCTTCGTCGCCGACCACTCGATCGGCAACATCACCATCCTCCCGATCGACGCGGCCCTGCGCTTCTTCGAGACGCTCGCCCTGCCCGGCTGGCGCGGCGAGATCGCCTCCAAGATCGTCAAGGAGATCACCGACCGCCTGCGGTTCCTGGTCGACGTCGGGCTGGACTACCTGACGCTTGAGCGCAAGGCCGACACGCTCTCCGGTGGCGAGGCGCAGCGCATCCGCCTGGCGTCGCAGATCGGCGCGGGCCTGGTCGGCGTGATGTACGTGCTCGACGAGCCCTCGATCGGCCTGCACCAGCGCGACAACGAGCGCCTGCTGGGCACCCTCACGCGCCTGCGCGACCTCGGCAACACGGTGATCGTGGTCGAGCACGACGAGGACGCGATCCGGCTGGCCGACCACGTGGTGGACATCGGCCCGGCCGCGGGCGTGCACGGCGGCACCATCGTCGCCCAGGGCACCCCGGCGGACGTGATGGCCAACCCGGCCTCGGCCACCGGCCAGTTCCTCAGCGGCGCACGCAGGATCGAGGTGCCCGCGACGCGACGCAAGCCCGATCGCACGATGACGTTCCGGCTCAGGGGCGCGAAGGGCAACAACCTGCGCAACGTCGACCTCGAGATCCCCGCCGGCCTGCTCACCTGCGTCACCGGCGTGTCCGGCTCGGGCAAGTCCACGCTGATCAACGACACGCTGTACGCGATCACCGCGAACGAGCTCAACGGCGCGGCCATGTCCCCGGCACCGCACGACAGCTACGAGAACATCGAGCTGTGGGACAAGGTGGTCGACATCGACCAGTCGCCGATCGGCCGCACGCCGCGCTCGAATCCCGCGACGTACACCGGCCTGTTCACCCCCCTGCGCGAGCTGTTCGCGCAGGTACCCGAGGCGCGCGCGCGCGGCTACGCGCCGGGGCGCTTCTCCTTCAACGTGCGTGGCGGGCGCTGCGAGGCCTGCCAGGGCGATGGCCTGATCAAGGTCGAGATGCACTTCCTGCCGGACGTCTACGTGCCCTGCGACGTCTGCCACGGCAAGCGCTACAACCGCGAGACGCTGGAGATCCTCTACAAGGGCTACAACATCAACGACGTGCTCGAGATGACCGTCGAGGATGCCTTGCAGCTCTTCGACGCGATCCCCTCCATCAGCCGCAAGCTGGAGACGCTGATGGACGTGGGCCTGAGCTACATCAAGCTCGGGCAGCCCGCGACCACGCTCTCGGGCGGCGAGGCGCAGCGCGTCAAGCTCTCGAAGGAACTCTCGCGCCGCGATACCGGGCGCACGCTCTACATCCTCGACGAACCCACCACCGGCCTGCACTTCGCGGACATCGAGCAGCTGCTGGGCGTGCTGCATCGCCTGCGCGACGAAGGCAATACGGTCGTGGTCATCGAGCACAACCTGGACGTGATCAAGACCGCGGACTGGGTGATCGACCTCGGCCCCGAGGGCGGGCACCGCGGCGGTACGATCCTCGGTTGCGGCACGCCCGAGGAGATCGCGGCGATGCCGCAGTCGCATACCGGCCGTTTCCTTGCGCCATTGCTCCGACGCGATCAAGCTGTCGCGCCCGCGCCGACCCCCGGCCGCAAGCGCAAGACCGCATCGCGATGACCGACACCCCGCCCCCGCCCTCCGAGAAGAAGCCACGCCGCCGCGGGCCGCCGCGCAAGCGCGCCCCGGCCAAGCGCACCACGAAGCAGGCGACGGAAGCGCTCCAGGACGGCGCGGAGCTGCAGGCGGATGCCGTGCCGGCCGCGGTAGACACCGCTGCCGCCGCGTCCGAGCCGGCCCGGGTCGCTGCGGTCATCAACCCGGCGCAGTTGGCCGATACCAGTGCGGCCGGCGACGCGCCCACCGGGTCGATGCCGGCAGCCGCTTCCGTCCCCGCTGACACGAACCGGCCCGAGCCCTCCGCGGGGCCTGCCGACGCGACGCCGGCTGCCGGCAGCACGCCGCCGGTCGAACCCGCGTCGTCCCCGACCGTCGACGTGGCCGACGCGAGCGCGCCGCCCGTGCCCGCCGCGGCTACCGCGCCGTCGCCGCGCGCGGAACGCACGGCGGCGACCACGTCGGCCGCCACCGCTCCGGCACGCGCAACGCCGGCCCCGGAGGCGATCCCGCGCCAGGCTTCGCTGCGCCCCGGCGAGCTGATCCGCGTGCCGCTGTCGGTGCGCTGGCGCGACCTGGATGCCTTCAACCACGTCAACAACTCGAAGTACCTGAGCTACCTCGAGGAGGCGCGGCTGCGCTGGATGCTCACCATCCCGGGCATGGGGCTCGACGACGACGTCGCGCCGGTCGTCGCGGCGTCCAACCTCAATTACCGCCGGCCCATCGAATGGCCCGGGGACGTGGTGATCGAACTCTTCGTCGAGCGCCTGGGCAATACCAGCCTGACGATCGGGCATCGCATCGTGGACGCGACCGAAGGCGGCGTCACCTACTGCGACGGCAACGTGGTGCTGGTCTGGATCGACCGCACCAGCGGACGCGCCGCGCCGTTGCCGGGTTCGGTGCGCGCGGCCTGCGCGCGGCACTGATCAGGGCGCGGTCGCGCGCACGGGCAGGTCGGCGGCCACGCGGCGGCCGTCGGCCAGCACGAATTCCAGTCGCACGCGGTCTCCCTGGCGTACCTGCGCGCGCGGCTGCATCAGCATGGCGTGCAAACCGCCGGGCTTGAGTTCCACCGCCGCGCCGGCGCGCAGTTCGATCCGCGGCACCGCGCGCATGCGGCTCACGCCATCCTCGATGCGTGTCTCGTGCAGGCTGACATCCGCGAACGCCGGACTGGATGCGGACACGATGGCCACCGGCGCCTTGCACGGATTGCGCAGCACCGCGAACGCCGCCCCCATGAGCATGCCAGGCGCCATGCGCACCCAGCCCTTCTCGACGACGGGTTTGCAGGGATCGACCCCCCGGCCGGCGAGGGCCGCCGCGGGAGCAAGCAAGAGCAGGGCGAGCAGGATGCGCATGGGCGAATTCTATGGCTGTTGCGGTGTCACGCGCTGAATGGGCGCGGTAGTCTGCGCACATCGCTACGGAGACCCGCATGCACCTCGTCGAGACCCGCTCGCACGGCGACATCGCCGAACTGCGCCTGGCGCGCGCACCGGTCAACGCCCTCGATCCGGCGCTGTGCGCGGCCATCCGCGACGGGCTGGCCACGGCGATCGTTTCCGGCGCGCGCGGCATCGTGCTCAGCGGCGGGCCCTCGGTGTTCTCGGCCGGCCTCGACGTGCCCTACCTGATGTCGCTCGGCCACGACCACGACGCCCTGATGCACGCCTGGGAGGCGTTTTTCGGCGCCGCGCGCGCGATCGCCGATTCGCCCGTGCCCGTGGCGGCGGCGATGGCCGGGCACGCGCCGGCCGGCGGCTGCGTGCTCGCCCTGTGCTGCGACTACCGCGTCATGGCGCGCTCGCCCGACCCGGCCCGGCCTTTCCGCATCGGCCTCAACGAGACGCAGGTCGGGCTGGTGGCCCCGGAGGGCATCCAGGCCCTGCTGCGCCGCGTGGTCGGGCCGCATCGCGCGGAGCGGCTGCTGGTCGGCGGGCTGATGCCGACCGCGGACGAGGCGCATGCCATCGGCCTCGTGGACGAGGTGGCCACGCCGGAGGACACCCTGCCCCGCGCGATCGCATGGCTGCAGGGCCTGCTCGCGCTGCCACGCGAGCCGATGCTGGAAACGCGCGCGATCGCACGCGCCGACGTCGTCGACGCCCTGCATCCGCGCCGCATCGAGCTCGAGCGCTTCGTCGAAGGCTGGCACCGCCCCGACACGCAGGCCGCGCTCCGGGCGGTACTGGCGCGGCTGGGAAAGTAATCGCATCGCGCGGCCAGCGGCGCGACAGCTTCCGTCCCCGGCCCGGCTGGCCGCATGCGGGAACGCGCCGGCCGACGCGGCGGCGATCAGTCGCCCGTCGCCACCGGTCGCGCCGGGTCCTCGATCCAGCCGCTCCAGGACCCGGTCGACAACCGCGCGCCGTGCAGCCCCGCATGCTCCATGGCGAGCAGGTGGTGGCAGGCGGTGACGCCGGAGCCGCACATCACCACCACGCCCTCCGGCGGCACCGGGCCCAGCAGCCGGCCGAACTCGCCCGCCAGCACGTCGGCGGACTTGAACCGTCCCTCGTGGAGATTGAGCGCGAAGGGACGGTTCACCGCGCCGGGCACATGGCCGGCCACGCGGTCGAGCGGTTCGACCTCGCCGCGGAAGCGTTCCGGCGCACGCGCATCGACCAGCAACCCGCCGGCCTCGACATGCCGCCGCACCGCCTCGCTGTCGAGCAGGCGCGTGCGGTCGAAACGGCCCCCGTATCGGGTCGGCACAGGCTGTACCGGGGCGTCGTCCACGGGGTAGCCCAGGGCGAGCCAGCGGTTCCACCCGCCGTCCAGCACCGCCACGCGCTCGTGGCCCCAGGCCTTGAACATGAACCACAGGCGTGCGGCCGCCAGTGCACCCTCGGCTGCGTCGTACACCACCACCTGGTCGCCCGGATGCACGCCCCAGCGCGCAAGCAGCGCGGCGAACTTCGCATCGTCCGGCCACGGGTGGCGGCCGCCGGGCCGCCCCGGCTCGGAGAGATCGCGCTCCAGGTCGGCATAGCGCGCGCCCGGCAGGTGCGAGGCGCGGTACTGGGCCTCGCTGCGGCTGCGGTCGGCGAGGACGGCGCGGGCGTCGATGACGACCAGGTCCTCGCGAACGAGCGCCTCGCGCAGCGTCCCGGCGGAAACCAGCGTGGTCCAGTGGCTCATGCGGTGCGCTCCAGTCGCTCGGCGAGGTTGACCAGCATCGAGGCGGTCGCGCCCCAGATGCGCTGCGGCTCGTAACGATACTCCCAGACCTCGCGCGCGCGGCCGGCGTGCTCGAGGCGGTGCGCGCCGCGGTTGCCTGCCTCGAGCAGGTAACGCAGGTCGACCTCGAACACGTCCGCGACCTCGCGCGCATCCGGCACCGCCACGTAGGCCGGGTCGATCATCGCGACCACGGGAACCACGCGGAAGCCCGTGATGGTCGCCAGCGGATCCAGATAGCCCCAGGGTTCGATGAGCCCACGCGGAATGCCGACTTCCTCCTCGGTTTCGCGCAGGGCCGCGTCGACGAGGTCGCAATCACCCGGGTCGACGCGTCCGCCCGGAAAGCTCACCTGCCCGCCGTGGCGGCGCAGGCCCTCCACCCGGCGCGTCAGCAGGACGCGCGCCCCCTCCGTGCGCGGCACGAGGCCAACCAGCACGGCCGCGGGCACCAGGGCGCGCGCGTCGACCAGGTCGTCGAGTTCATGCAGGTTCCAGCCCGGGCCTTCCGGGGGCGACGCGACCGGATGCACTGCGCGGCGCAGCCGGGCAAGCAGCACCGCGTCCACGCTCACGCGGACCCGTCGCGGGCGGCCTCGCGCTGCGGCAGGACGACATCCATCACCCGCAGGCGTTCGGCGTCACCCATGGTCGACCAGCGCGCGATCTCGTCGAGCGTGCGCAGGCAGCCGGCACAGAGGCCGTCGGCGGAGATCTCGCAGACACCGACGCAGGGGCTGAGCACGGCGCGGGCGGTGGGAAGGTTCATGCGGCGATTCTGGCAGCGACCGGGCCGGCCGCAAAACGGCGAACGCCGGCGCGGGGCCGGCGTTCGGGGACGACACGATGACGAGCCGGCAAAGCCGTGGACGCCATGCGTCCACGGTCCGGATCGTTACTTGACGCTGACCAGCTTGATCTCGAACTGCACCGCGACGTTCGGCGGGAAGCCGGTGCGCGGGTCGGCGCCGTAGGCCTTGTCGGCCGGCAGCGTGACTTCCCACTTCGAGCCGGCCGGCATCTGCAGCAGCACCTCGCGCATGGCCGGCATCTCGATCTCGCTGAGCTTCATGGCCGGGATGGCCTGCGCCGGACGCGCCTGCGGCGGACGCTCGCCCCAGGCGAACGGGCCGGCGACCTCGAGCTGCACCGTGCTGGCCTGGGTCGGCTTTGCACCCGTGCCGTTCTCGATGACCCGGTACTGCACGCCGCTGGGAAGCAGCTTCACGCCCGCCTTGGCCTTGTTGGCCGCGATGAACGCATCGCTCTTGGTCTTGTTCTGCGCGGCGGCCTTCTCCCACTCGGCCTTGGCACGGGCCTCCTGGCGCTGCTGCATCGACTGCACCGCAGTGCGGAGCTGGTCGACGGGCACCGCCGGGTCCTTCTTCGCGTAGGCGTCCTGCAACGCCTTCACCACGGTGTTGATGTCGATCTGCTCGCCACGGGCCGCCAGGCCCGCGATGTTCACGCCGGCGTCGTAGCCGAGCGCATAGCTGAGCTTGCCCTTCTCGGACGTGGTGTCCTGCGCGCTGGCGAAACCCGCGGACAGGACCAGGGCCGCCGTCGCGACGGCCATCAAACGCAACTTCATTCAAAAACCTCCGGAAAGGATGCTCGGTGCGCCGCATGCGCATTGGACCTTCGAGGTCCCCGCGATGCACCCCGGTCGACAGCCCCGAGTGGCGCGCTAGGATACGGGCGGCAGGCCTTAACTGCCACTGACGCCAAGCCCTGTGACCGCGGCCTCGTCCGCGAGTTCCGCCGCGTTCCAGGCGGCCGTGGGCACCCCGTTCTCCTCCCGTTGGGATCCTTCATGTCCGACCCCGCCGCTTCCCCGCCGGTCACCGTCGCCGATCGCGACGCCGTGCGCGTGATCACCGTCAACCGCCCCGACAAGCTCAACGCGCTCAACGCCGCGACGCTGGACGCGCTGGACGCCGCCTTCGCCGCGGCCATCGCGGACGATGCCGTCCGCGCCATCGTGCTCACGGGCGCGGGCCCCAAGGCCTTCGTGGCCGGCGCCGACATCGCCGAGATGAACACCCTCACGCCGGTGCAGGGCCGCGACTTCGCGCTGCGCGGGCAGCGCATGATGCGGCGCGTGGAGCGCAGCCCGAAGCCGGTGGTCGCGATGGTGAACGGCTTCGCGCTGGGCGGCGGGCTGGAGCTGGCCATGTGCTGCCACCTGCGCATCGCGGCGGACACCGCGCGCGTGGGCCAGCCGGAGATCAATCTCGGCCTGATCCCGGGCTTCGGCGGCACGCAGCGTCTGCTGCGGCTGGCCGGCCGCGCGGCCACGCTCGAGCTCTGCCTGCTGGGCACGCCGATCGATGCGGCACGGGCGCGCGAGCTCGGAATCGTCAATCGCGTGGTACCCGCCGGCGAGCTCGAGGCGCAGACCATGGCCATCGCGCAGCAGCTCGCCGCGTCGGCGCCGCTGGCGCTGCGTGGCACGCTGGACTGCGTGAACCATGGCGGCGAGTGCGGCATCGAGGAAGGGCTGGAATACGAAGCCGCGCAGTTCGGCCTCATGTTCTCGACGCGTGACATGCGCGAGGGCACCACCGCCTTCCTGGAACGCCGCAAGCCGAGCTTCTCCGGCACGTGACCGCGGGCTGCCCCGGCTGCGGCTGCGTGCTGGACGCGCCGGCGCATGCGCTGGCCGCTGCGCTGGCGCGGGACGACCTCGACGGCGCGCTCGCGCTCGGCCTGTTCGGCCTTTTCGCTGGCAGCGAGCTCGGCGTCCGTCACCGGCACCTCCTGGCCCGGCAGCAGCCGGTAGAAGTCGTACTCGGTCGCCTTCGCGGACTTGCCCTCGGTGCCCCCGGCAGCGGCCTGCGGGGCGTCGGCTTCGGGATCGACCACGGCCTCCTCGTCCACCGGCTGCGGCTGTGCATCGGGATTGGGCGTGGGGCGGAAGAAGCCGCCATCGCCGGACTTGAACAGCTTCGGCGCGGCCAGCACGACCAGCAGCGTCAGGGCGACGCCGATGACCAGCCAGGCCCAGCCCGGCAGCCCGCCACCGTTGCCGCCGGAGCGGCGCGCCTGGGTTTTTCCGCGCTTTGCTGCCACTTACATCACCTCGGGGGCGGACACGCCCAGCAGGCCCAGTCCATTCGCCAGCACCTGACGCGTCGCTGAAGCGAGCGCCAGGCGCGCGTTCCGCGTCGGGGCCTCGTCGACCAGGAACTGGTGCTCGTTGTAATACGACTGGAAGGCCTGCGCGAGCTCGAGCAGGTAGGCGGCGATCTGGTGCGGCTCCAGATCGCGCCCGGCGGTCTCCACCACCTCCGGCCAGCGCGAGAGCGCGGCGACCAGCTCGTGGGTGGGCGCATCGCCCAGGTCCAGCGGTTGCGCCAGGCCGTCCTCCAGGTCGAACGACAGCCCGCGCTCCTTGAGCTGGCGCATCAGCCCGCACATGCGCGCATGGCTGACCTGCACGTAGTAGACCGGGTTGTCCAGCGACTGGCTGCGCGCGAGGTCGATGTCGAAGGTGAGCTGCGAATCGGGCTTGCGCGCGACCAGGAACCAGCGCGTGGCGTCGCGGCCGACCTCGTCGATGAGGTCGCGCAGGGTGAGGTAGCTGCCGGCGCGCTTGGAGAGCTTCACCTCCTCGCCGCCGCGCATCACCGTGACCATCTGGTGCAGGACGTACTCGGGCCAGCCCTGCGGGATGCCGACGTCGAGCGCCTGCAGGCCGGCGCGCACGCGCGCCAGCGAGCCGTGGTGGTCGGCGCCGAGCTCGGTGATCGCGCGCTCGTAGCCGCGCTGCCACTTGGAGAGGTGGTAGGCCACGTCCGGCACGAAATAGGTGTAGGTGCCGTCGGACTTGCGCATCACGCGGTCCTTGTCGTCGCCGAAGTCGGTGGTGCGCAGCCACAGCGCGCCGCCGTCCTCGTAGGTGTGGCCCTTGGCGATCAGCTCGCGCACGGTCTCCTCGACCTTGCCGTCGGTATAGAGCGAGCTTTCCAGGAAGTAGACGTCGAAGGACACGCCGTAGGCCTCGAGGTCGAGGTTCTGTTCGCGGCGCAGCCAGGCCACGGCGAACTGGCGGATCGCGTCGAGGTCGCCCGGGTCGCGTGCGGCGGTGACGGTATGGCCCTCGACTTCCACGCTCTCGCCGCGCAGATAGGCCTGGGCCACGTCGATGATGTAGTCGCCGCGGTAGCCGTCCTCGGGCCAGCCGGCATCGTCGGGCCCGCGGCCCTGCGCGCGCGCCTGCACGCTGATGGCTAGGTTGTGGATCTGCACGCCGGCGTCGTTGTAGTAGAACTCGCGCGCCACGTCCCAGCCGTTGGCCTCGAGCACGCGCGCGATGCAGTCGCCGATCACCGCCGCGCGGCCGTGGCCGACGTGCAGCGGGCCGGTGGGGTTGGCCGAGACGTACTCGACGCCGGCGCGATGGCCGCGGCCGGATTCGTTGCGGCCGAAGCGCGCGCCCTGCGCCACCGCCTCGCGCAGCACGCCGCGCCAGGCCGCTTCGGCCACGTGGAAGTTGATGAAGCCGGGGCCGGCGATCTCCACCTTGTCGATGGCCTCGTTGGCCGGCAGCGCATCGACCAGCAGCTGCGCGATCGCGCGCGGGTTCGACTTCGCCGGCCTGGCCAGCAGCATCGCGGCATTGGTCGAGAAATCGCCCTGCGCACGGGTCTTGGGTCGCTCGATCACGAACTCGGGCGTGGCGAGATCGGCCGGCAGGTGGCCGGCGGCGCGCAGCGACTCGATGGCCTGCGCGACCAGCGCGCGGAGGGTGGATTTCACGGGCGGGACCGGTGCGAAAACGGGGCGGCGATTGTACGCGAGGGGGTCGCGGCGCCCTGAACGGGTCGGCCGCCGGTCGTGCGAGGCGGATGCAGGAGGGCGCGCGGGCGAGGTCGGGCGTCGGCCGGTCCGCCTCCAGGCGTACGAGCGGGTCGCGTGGCAGCCGCCGCGCAGCGGGATGATCCGGCCGCCGCGACGCCGTCATGCCCCGGCCGCGGGGCCCGGCCCCGGGACGGGCTTGCCCGGACGACGACGCCCGCAACGCCACCCGATTACACCCAGCCCCGTGCGGCCATCGAGGTGGCCGGCCCGTCGCCGATCACGAAATGGTCGAGCAGGCGAACATCCACCAGTGCCAGCGCCTGCTTCAGGCGTGCGGTCACCGCGCGGTCGGCGGCCGACGGCTCCGGGCTGCCGCTGGGGTGGTTGTGCCCGACGATGACCGCCGCGGCATTGCAGGCCAGCGCGCGCCGCGCCACCTCGCGCGGGTGCACCTCCGCGCCGTCGATGGTGCCGGTGAACAGCTCCTCGAAGCCGATCACGCGATGGCGGGTGTCGAGGAACATCGCGGCGAACACCTCGTGCGGACGGCCCCGCAGGCGCTGGGCGAAATAGCGGCCGGCCGAAGGCGGGTCGTGCAGGGCCTGGCCGCGCTCGAGTTCCGCCGCGAGCACGCGCTGGCCGAGCTCCAGCGCGGCGGCCAGCTTGCAGGCGCGGGCGGGGCCGAGCCCGGGCAGGGCGGACAACCCGTCCGCGCCGCGCTCGAGCAGCACGCGCAGCGGCCCGTGCGCGGCCAGCAGCTCGCGCGCGGTCGCCACCGCGTCCTGCCCGCGCAGGCCCGAGCCCAGGAACAGCGCGATCAGCTCGGCGTCCGACAGCGCGCCGGCGCCGCGGGCGAGCAGCTTCTCGCGCGGGCGCTCGGCGGCCGGCCAGTCGCGGATGTGCATGGTGTCCCTCCGTGGACGCATCGATCCTTCCCCGCCATTGCAGCGCGAAGCGTGCGTGGCGTCCGTCGGGCCGCTTCCTGCCTTCGGGTAAGCTGTCGGCCGCTTCCGGCGTAGGACTTCCCGCCACGTGACCGCGCTTTCCGGCCATCGCATCCTGCTGTGCGTGACCGGCGGCATCGCCGCCTACAAGAGCGCCGAGCTGGTGCGCCGCCTGCGTGAGGCCGGCGCCGAGGTGCGCGTGGCGATGACCCGGAACGCGCAGCGCTTCGTGGGCGCCACCACCTTCCAGGCGCTGTCGGGCCAGCCGGTGCGCACCTCGCTCTGGGACGAGGCCGCCGAGGCGGCGATGGGCCACATCGAGCTGGCGCGCTGGGCCAGTGCGGTCGTGGTCGCGCCGGCCAGCGCGAACACGCTGGCGAAGATCGCGCACGGCTTCGCCGACGACCTCGTCTCCACGCTGTGCCTGGCCACCGAGGCGCCGGTCGCCGTCGCGCCGGCGATGAACCGCGTGATGTGGGCGAATGCGGCCACGCAGGCCAACGTGGCCACCCTGCGCGCGCGCGGCGTGCTGGTGCTCGGCCCGGGGCATGGCGACCAGGCCTGCGGCGAGACGGGCGAGGGCCGCATGCTCGAACCCGCCGACATCGTGCGCGCGCTCGCCGGGGACGCGGCATGAGCGCGCTTGCCGGCCGCCGCGTCGTGGTCAGCGCGGGCCCCACCTACGAGGACCTCGACCCCGTGCGCTTCCTCGGCAACCGCAGCAGCGGGAAGATGGGCTTCGCGGTGGCCGCCGCGGCGGCCGCGCGCGGTGCCGACGTACTGCTCGTGGCCGGTCCGGTGTCCCTGCCCACGCCCGCCGGGGTGACGCGCATCGACGTGCGCAGCGCGGCGCAGATGCATGCCGCGGTGATGGCCGCGCTGCCCTGCGACGTCTACATCGGCGCGGCGGCGGTGGCCGACTACACCCCGGTCGCCGTCTCGCCCTGCAAGCTCAAGAAGCAGGCCGGACAGGACGGGCTCACGCTGGAACTGGTGCGCACGCGCGACATCCTCGCCGAAGTGGCCGCGCATGCGCGGCGACCCCGGCTCGTCGTGGGCTTCGCCGCGGAGACGCATGATGTGGAGGGCTATGCACGCGCCAAGCTGGCCGCCAAGAAGCTCGACCTCATCGCCGCCAACCGCGTCGGCGTCGAAGGCTCCGGTTTCGAGAGCGACCAGAACACGCTGCTGGTCTTCGACGCCGAGGGCGCGGCCACGCTCGGCCCGGGCGCGAAGGCCGACATCGCGCACGGGCTGCTCGACCTGGTCGAGGCCCGGCTGGCATGAGCGAACGCACGATCGAGGTCCGCCTGCTCGACGCGCGCTACGGCGCCGCGTGGGCGTTGCCGGAGTACGCCACGCCCGCGAGCGCCGGCGTCGACCTGCGCGCCGCGCTCGATGCGCCGCTGTCGATCGCCCCGCGCGAGACGCACCTCGTCCCCACGGGCCTGGCCATCCACGTCGCCGACCCCGCGCTCTGCGCCGTCATCCTGCCGCGATCCGGCCTCGGGCATAAGCACGGCATCGTGCTCGGCAACGGCACCGGGCTGATCGACGCGGACTACCAGGGGCCGCTGATGGTCAGCGTCTGGAACCGGGGCGAGGCGGCTTTTACGATCGAGCCGGGGGATCGCATCGCCCAGCTGGTCGTGCTGCCGATCGTGCGGGCACGCTTCCAGGTGGTCGACACATTCGAAACGAGCGAGCGTGGCGCCGGCGGCTTTGGCCATACCGGCGTGCGCTGAGCAGGAGGCGGAGATGATGGAACTGAAGGTCGGCAGTCGCGCGGACGTGGCGGCGCAGCTGAGGCAGGCGCTGCCGCTCGTGGCGGTGCTGGGTCTCGTGCTGGCGGGCTGGTTCGGCTTCAACGCGTGGCGGCTGTGGAACGACGGCCAGCGACGCGATGCCGTCACCGACGTGCGCGATGCCGCGGTGCGGACCGCGCAGGACGCGCTGGCCTCGGCGCACAAGCGGTTCGCCACGCAACTGCAGGCACCGGCGGTGCGCAACGCGCTCGCGCGCGGCGACCTGGCCGATGCGGGCGTCTCGCTCACCCGCGGCTGGGCCGGCGCCGACAGCGCGTCCGTGCTGCCGGCGGACCTGGATGCGGCCTATGCCGCGCTCGGCCAGCCCAGGGCTGCGGTGGGCTACGGGCGTCTTGCGGTGATGGAAGCGGCGCTCGCCGCCGGCAAGCCCACCGCGGGCGCGATCCGCGAGCAGAATCGGCTGTGGATGGGCCTCGCCGCTCCGGTGACCTCGGCTGCCGGCCCGGCGGTGGCTTTCGTGCGGCTTCCGTTCGCGCCGTTCGCCGCGGGCATCGAGGATGCCGCGGGCGATGCATCGACCTATGTAGCGCTGCGCCAGGGCGGCGTGAGCCTGCTCGAGCAGGGTGATCCCGCACTGGCCGGCAGCGCCGAGGCGCTGGCCCGGCCGGTCCCGGGCAGCGACCTGCGCGTGGCCGCCGCCGTGCCCGACGTGGCCGGCGGCCCGCGATTCAAGCACCGGCGTGTGCGGCCCGTCACTCATCCTGCGTATC
>NZ_SKFB01000033.1:0-38833 GCF_004344885.1 Lysobacter sp. N42 | reverse complement strand
CCCGGCGGCGCGGTGCCGCCCGGGCCGGCCGGCGCGGGCGGCAGGCGGGCACCGGTCTTCTCCAGCGCCCGGGCCAGCGCGCGGCTGTCGGGGTCGAGGCGGCGGGCCTCCTCGAAGTAGCGCAGGGCCTCCTCGCGGCGGCCCAGCACCCACAGCACCTCGGCCACGTGCGCGGCGATCTCGGCATCCTTCTGCAGGGTATAGGCGCGCTGCAGCTCGACCAGCGCCTCCTCGTTGCGGCCCAGGCGGTAAAGCACCCAGCCGTAGCTGTCGACGATGGCGGCGTTGTCCGGCTCGGCGGCGCGGGCCCGGTCGATCAGTTCCAGCGCCTCCCGGTAGCGCGTGGTGCGGTCGGCCAGTGTGTAACCGAGCGCGTTGAGCGCGGCCACGCTTTCGGGCTCGATCACCAGGATCCGGCGCAGGTCGGCCTCGGCGCGCGCGATGTCGTCGCGGCGTTCCCAGGCCAGGGCGCGGGCATAGAGGATCTCGGGCTCGTCGGGAAAGGCCGCCAGGCCGCGTGCGTAGGCGTCGAGCTCGCGGGCGTCGTCCTTGTCCTCCTGCCAGAGCGCGGCCTCGATCAGGTAGGCATCGCGGCGGGTCTCGTCCTCAGCGGAGGCGTCCTGCTGGATGGCGCGCAGGACGTCGATGGCCGCCTGCTTCCGGCCCAGCTCGTGCAGCACGTTCGCGCTGCGCAGGCGGGCGACCCAGCGCTGCGGGCCGCCGGGCACACCTTCGTACCAGCGCAGGGCGTCCTCGTACCGCTTGAGGAACTCGGCGATCTGGCCCAGCAGCAGGCGACGCGTGGGCTCGGGGCGCTCGGCCTCGCGGGCCAGCGCCTCGTAGAGCGCGGTGAGCGCGGGGGTGTCCTCCGCGCGCGCCAGCAGCGTGGCGCGCAGGGCCCAGGTCTGGTCGTCCTGGGGTCCACGCGAGAGCACGGCGGCAGCGGCCCGGTAGTCGCGCAGGGCATCGTATTCGCGGGCCAGCGCCAGGCGCAGCTCGGCATTGCCGGACGCGGCCTCGGCCAGGCCGGCGAGCACCGCGCGGGCCTCGTCGGGCTTGCCGGCCTCGCGCAGCTGGCTGGCACGCAGCAGCGCCACGCGCGGATCGCCGGGGAAACGCCGCACCACCTCGGCGACGATGCGTTCGGCCAGCTCCGGGCGGTCCAATCGCTGGGCAAGCCCGCCGAAGGCCAGCCAGGCATTGAGCACCGGCGGCAGGCGACCCTCGTCCAGCAGGCGCTGCAGCACCCCGGCCGCCTGCTTCGGTGTCCTGGCACCACCGGCGAGCGCGCCCAGCGCCTGGCGCCAGCCGTCGTCGCCGGGAGCGGCGAGCAGCGCCGACAGCTCGCGCACCGCGGCGCGATCGTTGCCCGCGCGCAGGGCCAGCGTGGCCTCCGCCACGCCCAGCGACAGCCGTGTCGCGGCATCGTCGGGCGCGACCTTGCGCCAGACGGCGAGCGCGCGCCGGGCCCGGGCATCGTCGCGGGCGACCAGCGCGATGCGGGTGGCGCGCTCGGCCAGGGCGGGATCGCGCGTGGCCAGCGCCGCGTCGACATAACCCTTCGCCGCCTCGTCCAGCCGGCCGGCCTGCAGGGCGAACTCGGCGGCCAGTAGCGGCTGCAGCGGCGGTGCGTCCTGGGCAGCCCGCACCGGCGCGGCCGCCAGGGCGAGCGCCAGCGCGAGCGCGTGCAGGGACGGGCGCAGGACGTCGGGCATGGAACCTTCAGATGACGGTCGGGGACGCATCACGACGCGCCGGTAGAATGGCCGACCGCCGTCGCCGCAGCTTAGCGCAGCCGCCTGTCACGAATGGGTTTCCACGTCATCGGCCTCAACCACCAGACCGCGCCGGTCGACCTGCGCGAGCGCGTGGCGTTTTCCGGCGATGCGGTGGGCACCGCGCTGGCCGAGCTGCGCGCGCTGCCGGCCGTGCGCGAGGTCGCGCTACTGTCGACCTGCAACCGCACCGAACTCTATGCCGAGGCCGAGGACGACGGCAGCGCGCTGGCCGACTGGCTGGCCCGCCGCTCCGAGGTCGGCGCGGACCTGCACGGCTACCTCTACCGCCACCAGGACGAGGAGGCCGTGCGGCACCTGTTCCGCGTGGCGACCGGCCTGGACTCGCTGGTGCTGGGCGAGCCGCAGATCCTGGGCCAGGTGAAGGACGCCTGGGCGACCGCGCGCGCGGCCGGCACGCTGGGCAACCGGCTGGACCGCCTGTTCCAGCACGCCTTCTCGACGGCCAAGCGCGCGCGCACCGATACGCGCATCGGCGCCAATCCGGTGTCGGTGGCCTCCACCGCGGTGCGGCTGGCGCAGGAGTCGTTCGCGCGGCTGGAGGAGTCCACGGTGCTGCTGATCGGCGCCGGCGAGACCATCGAACTGGCCGCGCGGCACCTCGTGCAGGCGCGCACCAGCCGCCTGCTGGTCGCCAACCGCACCCTGGCGCATGCGCAGGACCTCGCCACCCGGCACGGCGGCTACGCCCTGCCGCTCACCGACCTGGACCGCCACCTGGCCGAGGCCGACGTCGTTCTCAGCGCCACCGCCAGCCGCGAGCCCATCCTGCGCCGCGCCCAGGTGGAGGCCGCGCTGGCCGCCCGCCGCCACCGCCCCATGCTGCTGCTGGACCTCGCCGTGCCGCGCGACATCGCCGCCGAGGTGGGCGAGCTGTCCGACGTCTACCTCTACACGGTGGACGACCTCGAGCGTGCGATCGAGGACAACCGCCGCAGCCGGCGCGAGGCGGCCGAGCAGGCCGAGACCATCGTCGACCTGCAGGTCGCGCAGTTCACGGCGCGCCTGGCGGCCGGCGCCCGCACCGAGCCGGTCAAGCGCGTGCGCGCCTTCGGCGAGGCCGCGCGCGTGGAGGCGCTGGCGAAGGCCCGCCAGCAGCTGGCGTCCGGTATGCCGCCGGAGCAGGCGCTGGAGTTCCTCGCGCACACCCTGACCAACCGCCTGCTGCACGCGCCCAGTGTCGCGCTGCGCACCGCGGCCGCCGAGGGCGACGCGGAGCTGGCGCGGGCGGCGGAGAGGCTGTTCCCCGAGAGCCCGGATCCGGGATCCGGCATCCGGGGTTCGCAGGAGCCTGATTCCGCACGGCCGGATCCGGCATCGGAGCGTTAGCGTCGACCGTGTCGACGGATCGATGCCCCTGGCTTCTGCAAATCCCGAATCCCGAATCCCGGCTTCCAATGAACCCCTCCCTGCGCCGCAAGCTCGAAGCCCTCGCCGAACGCCGCGAGGAACTCGAGCGCCTGCTCGCCGACCCGGCCGTCATCAACGACGCCACGCAGTTCCGCCGGCTCTCGCGCGAGTTCGCGCAGCTCGGCCCGGTGGCCGACGCGCTGGCCGCCGAGCGCCGCGCGCGCGAGGACCTCGCCGCCGCGCAGGCCATGCGCGAGGACCCGGAGATGCGCGAGCTCGCCGACGAGGAGATCGGCGCGGCCACCGCGCGGCTTGCGGACCTGGAAGCCGAACTGCTCGCGCACCTGATCCCCAAGGACGCGCGCGACGAGGGCGACGTGTACCTGGAAGTGCGCGCCGGCACCGGCGGCGACGAGGCGGCCATCTTCGCCGGCGACCTCTTCCGCATGTACACGCGCTATGCCGAGCGCCAGGGCTGGCGGATCGAGGTCGAGTCGGCGAACCCCGGCGAGCACGGCGGCTTCAAGGAAGTCATCGCGCGTGTCGAGGGCGCGGGCGCCTATTCGCGCCTGAAGTTCGAATCCGGCACCCACCGCGTGCAGCGCGTGCCGGCCACCGAATCGCAGGGCCGCATCCACACCTCGGCGGCGACGGTGGCGATCATCCCGGTCGAGGCCGAGGAAGCGCCGATCGAGATTTCCCCGGCCGACCTGCGCATCGACACCTACCGCTCCTCCGGCGCCGGTGGCCAGCACGTCAACAAGACCGACTCGGCCATCCGCATCACCCACCTGCCCACGGGGCTGGTGGTGGAAAGCCAGACCGAGCGCAGCCAGCACGCCAACCGCGACAAGGCCATGAAGCGCCTGCGCGCGATGCTCGCCGAGGCGCAGGCCGCCAAAGCCGCCGCCGCGCAGGCCGAGACGCGCAAGCTGCAGGTGGGCAGCGGCGACCGCAGCCAGCGCATCCGCACCTACAACTTCCCGCAGGGCCGCATCACCGACCACCGCGTCGAGGGCCTCACGCTCTACGACCTGCCCAACGTCATGGAAGGCGCGCTGGACCCGCTGCTGGACCGCCTGCGCGCGGAAGCCCAGGCCGACGAGCTGGCGCGCCTGACCGCACAGGCCTGAGGCTGCCGGCCCGGCGCGCGCTGCGGTACCGTGCACGCATCGCATCGACCAAGCCGCCCATGGAAATCCGCATCCGCCAGGCCGAGCGCGGCGACCTCCACGAACTCGCCCGCCTGTTCGACGCCTACCGCCAGTTCTATGACCAGGCCTCCGACGTGGCCGGCGCGCGCGAGTTCCTGCGCGAGCGCATGGACGCGCGCCAGTCGCTGGTGATCGTGGCCGAGGGCGAGGACTCGCTGGTCGGCTTCGCGCAGCTCTACCCGATGTTCTCCTCGGTGCGGATGGCGCCGATCTGGATCCTCAACGACCTCTACGTCGACGCCGACGTGCGCCGCCTGGGCATCGGTCGCCTGCTGCTGGAGGCCTCGGCCGCGGCGGCGCGCGGCGCGGGTGCCGGGCGCATCGTGCTGGAAACCGCGCGCGAGAACCTCGCGGCGCGCGCGCTGTACCTGAGCGCGGGATGGGAGGAGGAATCGACCCAGTGGTACAGCCTGGACCTCGCCGCGCCCGAGACGGTGAACTGAGGCCGTGAGCATGGATCCGCGCCAGCAGGCGCGCGCGCAGGTACAGCGCGCGCCCGGCGACCCGATCGCGTGGGTGCTGCTGTCCGAAGCCGAACTGGACGCGGGCGATGCACGCGCGGGCGAACGCGCCGCCGCGCGCGCACTGGCGATCGCGCCCGGCCACCCCGAGGCCCTCGCCCGGCTGGGCCGCGCGCAGTCCATGCAGGGCCGCCTGAACGAGGCCGCCGACAGCCTCATGCGCGCCGCCACCGCCGCGCCCGGGCACCCGGGCATCCTGGTCTGGCTGGGTCATGCACTGGAGGACGTGCGCCGCGTGGAGGAGGCCGCCGAGGCCTTCGCACGCGCGCATGCACTGCTGCCGCAGGAGCCGCAGGTGGCCGCCTACCTGCTCGCCGCGCGCCGCCGCCTGTGCGACTGGCGCGGGTTGGATGCGCTCTCGCGCCAGGTGCGCGAGGCCGTGCGCACGAGGCGTGCGTCGGTGGAGCCCTTCGCCTTCCTCAGCGAGGACGCCACGCCCGCCGAACAGCTGGCCTGCGCGCGCATGCGTGCCGCGCAGCTCGCGTCGCTCGTGCGGCCCATGCCGCCGGCCACGCTGCGCGGCGACGGCCCGCTGCGGCTCGGCTTCCTGTCCAACGGCTTCGGCTCGCATCCCACCGGGCTGCTCACCGTCGCGCTGCTTGAGGCGCTGCGCGCGCATGCCGATGTCGACGTCCACCTCTTCGCGCTCAATCCCGACGACGGCGGCGCGATCCGCGCGCGCCTCGCATCGGCCACGACGCTGCACGACGTCGCCGCGCGCCCGCACGTGGCCGTCGCCCAGGCGATCCGCGCGGCCGGCATCGACATCCTCTTCGACCTGCGCGGCTGGGGTGGCGGCGGTGCGCCGGAGGTGCTGGCCATGCGCCCCGCGCCGCTGCAGGTGAACTGGCTGGCGTATCCGGGCACGTCCGGCGCGCCGTGGATCGACTACGTGCTCGCCGACCGCGTGGTGCTGCCCGACGCGCTGGTCCCGCACTTTTCCGAGGCCGTGGCCTGGCTGCCGGGCTGCTTCCAGCCATCGGACACGCGCCGCGACATCCCGCCCGCGCCGACGCGCGCCGACTGCGGCCTGCCCGACGAAGGCATCGTGCTCTGCTGCTTCAACAACAGCTACAAGCTCAACCCGCGCAGCATCGACCGTGCGCTCGACGTGCTCGCGCGCGTGCCCGGCTCCGTGCTGTGGCTCCTGTCGGGGCCGGGCCGTGCGGACGAGCGCCTGCGCGCGCATTCCGCCGCGCGCGGCATCGATCCGTCGCGCCTGGTGTTCATGCCCAAGCAGCCGCATGCGGCCTACCTCGCGCGCCTGCAACGGGCCGACCTCTTCCTCGACACCGAGCCCTACAACGCCCATACGACCGCGTCCGACGCGCTATGGGCCGGCTGCCCCGTGCTCACGCGGCCCGGCGAGACCTTCGCCGCGCGCGTGGCCGCGAGCCTGCTGCACCACCTGGGCATGGACGAGCTGGTCGTCGACAGCGACGCCAGCTTCGTCGGGCACGCGGTACGGCTGGCCACCACGGACGGCGCGCTGGCCGCCCTCCGCGATCGCGTGGCGATCGCGCGCCGCCACGCCGTGCTGTTCGACATGGACGGCTTCGCACGGGGCTTCGTCGACACCGTGCAGCGCATGGCGAAGCGGGCACGTGCCGGCCTGCCGCCGGCGCGGATCGGCTAGCCCGCGCCCTCGCGCTCGGCGATGCGCTTGTTGCGCCGGTAGATCAGCTGGCCGATGACGGCCGTCAGCAGCAGCACGCTGTTGGTGAACACGAAGACGCCGTTGCCCAGCAGCCAGCTGTAGACCGTGAAGCCGATGCTGGCGCAGAGCTGCCCGATGAACAGCCAGTGCGAGACGCCCTCGACGCTGCGCGAGCGCCACTGCGAGTACACCTGCCGCGCCAGCGTGGCGATCAGCACGGCGGACGCGGCCCAGCCGATGAGGTCGACGGAATCCATCGCGAATCCGGGGATCGGGGAGCCGCGAGGTTGGGCGAGCCGGCGTCGCCGCGCGGTGAACCGTCAGCCGATGACGAAGCCCGCACCGACGGCGTCGTCGGACGTGGGCAGGCGCTCGATGCCGTCGACGCGCGCCAGGGGCGGCCCCTTCGCCAGCCATGCGGCGAACGCCTCCAGCGCGCCGTCGTCGCCCGCGGCCAGCACGTCGACCCGGCCGTCCGCGAGGTTGCGCACATGGCCGCGCAGGCCCAGCCGCAGCGCCTCGGCCCGCGCATGCGCGCGGAAGGCCACGCCCTGCACGCGGCCGCTCACCAGGAAGCGCGCGGCGGTCATCCCTGCGCGGCGGCGTGCGCCGCGATCGCCTGCTCGATGGACGCGGCGGTCACCGGGCCGAGCACCTGCTTGGCCACGCGCCCGTCCGGCGCGACGAGCACCGTCATCGGCAGGCCGCGCGGCGTGTCGAAGTCGGCCGGCGGGTCGTAGGTATCGACGATCGCGATCGGGTAGGTCACCGGGCGCTTGTCGAGGAAGGCGCGCAGGTCGGCCGGTTCGATCTCCTCGTAGGCCAGGCCGATCACCTCCACGTCCTCACGCATGGAATGCAGGGCCGAGAGCTCCGGCATTTCCTTCAGGCAGGGCGCGCACCACGTGGCCCAGAAGTTCACCACCACCCACTTGCCCCGGTGGGCGGCGAGGTCGTAGGTGGCGCCATCCAGCGTGGTGATGCGCAGCGCCGGACGTTCACGACTCGAGGCGGCCGCGGGCCTGCCCTGCGGCGGGGGTGGCGCGGCGGACTCTGCGCCGGTCGCCGGCGCTGCGGGCGCCTCCACGGGCGCCTGCCGCGAACAGGCAGCCAGCGCGAGCAGGGCTACCGCGGTCGTCAGGGTGCGGATCGCGTGCATCAGGTGTCCTCGTTCCAGATCGTGCTCACGCGGCGCTTGAGCAGGTCGCGCACGGGGATGCGCAATTCGTCGATGGCCGCGGTGACGCATTCGCCGATCGCGTCGTCGCGGCAGGGCAGGTGCGCCTCGGCCACCGGGATGCGCAGCTGGCAGGCCTCGTAGAGCTCGGCCAGCGTGAGCTCGTCCAGGTCGCGGGCCAGCAGCCACTCGCCCGTCTCGGCGCGCCGCACCACGTGGATGCCTTCAAGCTGCGCCAGCATCTGCTGCACCAGCGCGTCCGTCAGGCTCGGCTCCAGGTGCCGGATGTCGTCGCTGTGGAGCCCGAGGCCACGGCGCCTTGACTGGTCGAAGCGCGCCAGGAGCCGCAGCAGCCCGTACATCTCGTACCCGTGCGGCAGGCGCTGGCTGACCGGCTGGTAGCGGAAGGCCGACACCGACGCGGCGAACGACGCGCCCAGCAGCACCGCCAGCCAGGCGAAGTAGATCCACAGCAGGAAGATCGGCACCACCGACAGCGCGCCGTAGAGCAGCGCGTAATTGCCGAAGCGCGACAGGTACGCGCCCATGCCCCACTTGATCGACTCGAAGATCAGGCTGGCCAGCACCGCGCCGGAAAAGGCATGCCGCCAGTGCACCGTGCGATGCGGGACCACGCGGTAGATCACCGCGAACAGCGTGACTTCGATCAGGAACGGCACCGCGCGCAGGAGCAGCGTCTCCAGCGCCTTGCCCACGTCGGTGTCGAACAGGGGCAGGTCGTAGAAGCGCGCCGACAGGGCGATGCCCGCCGTGGCGAACACCGAGCCCAGCGTGAGAACCGTCCAGTAGACGAGGAAGCGCGAGAGCTTCGGGCGCGCGGACGTCACCCGCCAGATGCGGTTGAAGGTGGCCTCGATGCCATTGAGCGTGACCAGCAGCGAGACGACCAGCGCCACCACGCCGGCGACCGTCAGACCGGCCGACCCGGTGAGGAATTTCTGCAGGTGCGACTCGACCGAACGCGCCGTGCTGGGCACGAAGTTCGCGAATACGTAATGGCTGAGCTGGTCCGACCAGTCCTGGAAGCCCGGCAGCGCCTTGAGCACGCTGAACACCACGATCGACAGCGGCACGATGGCGAAGGCGGTGGTGAAGGCCAGTGCACCCGCGGCCTGGAACAGGTTGTCGTCGAAGCTGCGCCGCGCCAGGAAGCGGAAGAAGGCCTGCGCCCGCGCGCGGTCGCGCAGGCGCGGGCTGAGCAGGTTCAAGAGGTAATGCGGCTCCATCGGCGGGCAGCCTAACCGATGCGCCCGGCGCGGCGCCGCGCAGCGCCCCGACCGCGCACGCAGGCGGCGCGACGGGCGACAATGGCGCCCCGCCCCGCGAGACCGCGCCATGCCCGAAGTCCTGGTCGTCTACTACAGCCGCGGCGGCTCGGTCGCGCGGCTGGCGCGGCACGTGGCGCGCGGCATCGGCGAGGTCGACGGCATGGCCGCGCGCCTGCGTACGGTGCCCCCGGTCGCGCCGGTCACGCAGACCGCCGCGCCGCCGGTGCCGGACGATGGCGCGCCCTACGTCGAGCCCGGCGACCTTCGCGAATGCGCCGGCCTGCTGATCGGCAGCCCCACGCGCTTCGGCAACATGGCCGCCCCGCTCAAGCACTGGCTCGACGGGCTGGGCGGTGACTGGGCCAGCGGTACGCTGGTGGGCAAGCCCGCCGGCGTGTTCACTTCGTCCTCCACGCTGCACGGGGGGCAGGAATCGACGCTGCTGACGATGATGGTTCCCCTGCTCCACCACGGCTGCGTGATCGCCGGAATTCCCTATACCGAGCCGGTGCTCAACACCACGCGCAGCGGCGGCACGCCCTACGGGGCCAGCCACGTGGCCGGCCTGCGCGACGAGGCGCCGGTGGACGAGGACGAGGCCACGCTGGCCCGCGCCCTCGGCCGCCGCATCGCGCAGCTCGCGGCGAGGCTGGCATGACGCGCGCGCATCCCATCCTCGTGCTGGCGCTGGTCGCGCTGGGCGTGCTGTATGCCACGTGGTTCGCGTCGTCCGGCCAGGCCCGCGACCCCGCCGCCGCGCTCGTGTTCGGCCTTCCGCCGCTGCTGTTCGCGGCCGCTACGCTGCGCCGCGCGCCACGCGCGCCGTTCTGGGCGGCGGTGTTCGCGCTGGCCTGGTTCAGCCACGGCGTGATGGTGGCCTGGACGCGCCCGGCCGAGCGCGGCTTCGCGCTGGCGGAGGTCGCGCTCGCGCTCGTGGTCGTCTTCGCCGCGAGCCTGCCGGGCCTGCGCGCGCGCTTCGCCGGCCGCCGCCGCTGAGCCGCGGCCTATAATCCGCGCCCTCGCCCACCGTCTCCGAGCCGCGCCATGGACTCGCTCTGCATCGTCACCACCGGCGGGACGATCGACAAGATCTACTTCGACGACAAGTCCGACTTCCAGGTCGGCGAGCCGCAGATCGGCCGCATCCTGGAAGACCTGGGCGTCGCCTTCCGCTACACGGTGATCCCGATCCTGCGCAAGGACTCGCTGCACATCACCGACAGCGACCGCGAGCTGGTGCGTGCCACCATCGCCGCGCAGCCCTGCCGGCACGTGCTGGTCACCCATGGCACCGACAGCATGGTCCAGACCGCGCAGGTGCTGCAGGCCATCGGCGACAAGACCATCGTGCTCACCGGCGCGCTCAATCCCGCGCGATTCCACGGCTCGGACGCGGTGTTCAACATCGGCACGGCGGTGGGCGCGGTGCAGTGCCTGCCGCCGGGCGTCTACATCGCGATGAACGGGCGCATCTGGGATCCGCTGAAGGTGCGCAAGAACATCGAGGCCAACCGCTTCGAGGCGCTGGGCTGAGCCGCCCGCAGGGCCTGGCACGAAAAAGGGCCCCGGCAATGCCGGGGCCCCTCAGGACAGGTGTCCGCAACGTCCCTGTGCACTCGCCTGTGCTGGCCGCCTCTTCCTGACGCAGCCCAGCCGGCAGGCGACCGCCCGCGGCACCCGACGAGTGCACCGCCCCGGCACGGGCCGGGGCGGTCTTCCGCACTCAGAACGTGACGGACCAGCTGTTGATGTAGCCGGTATCGCCCGAATAGGCGTCGTACACGCGCAGCTTCCAGGTGCCGTTGAGCGCTTCCGACGACAGGTTCACCGTATAGGTGGCGATGACGTTGTCGGCGCTGTCGGAACTGGACGTGTTCTTCAGGCGGTACAGCGAGCCGTCCGGCGCGACCAGGTCGATCTGCAGGTCGCCGCGGTAGGTGTGGCGGATGTCCACCGACACGGAGGCATTGGAGGGCGCATTCCCGCTGCGGCCGGAGACCGAGATCGGGCTTTCCACCGTGGAACGGTCACGGATCGTGTAGTCCGCGCTGTTGGTGTAGGTCTGCGTGCCGCCCGGCGGCGGGGTGCTGCCACCCGCGGCGTCCACCGCCTTGCGCGCGTCCACGATGCCCGCGCCGCAGCCGCCCGAGCAGGTGCCGGCCAGGGCATAGGCGGTGCTCTTGAGCGTGGACTCCACTTCCGACGGCGTCAGCGGCGCGAGGCCCAGGGCCTTGCGGCGCGACTGCATCAGCGCGACCACGCCAGCGACGTGCGGCGCCGCCATCGACGTGCCGTTGTAGGAGGCATAGGTTTCACCCGACGGACCCTGCGTGCCGCTGTTGAGCGTGGACAGGATGTTCGAGCCCGGCGCGGAGACGTCGATCGTGGTGCCGTAGTTGGAGAAGCTCGAGCGCGAGCTGGAGCTGGTCACCGAGGCCACGTTGATCACGTTGGCGCAGCTGGCCGGCGAGAAGTTGCGCGCGTCGGCGTTGCTGTTGCCCGCCGCCACGACCACGACCGTGCCGCGGCCGACCGCGCCGTTGATCGCGTTCTGGGTGGTGGTGTCGCAGGCGCCGGAGCCGCCGAGCGACATGTTGATGACGTCGGCGCGCTGGGCGACGTTCGGCACGCCGGAGACGCTGCCGCCCGAGGCCCAGATGATGGCGTCGGCGATGTCGGAGGTGTAGCCGCCGCAGCGGCCGAGCACGCGCACCGGCATGATCTTGGCGTTGAACGCCGTGCCGGCCACGCCGACGCTGTTGTTGGTGCGCGCGGCCACCGTGCCGGCCACGTGCGTGCCGTGCCAGCTGGAGTTGCCGGTCTGGCACTGCGAGGCGTCGGTGTTGAAGTCGCCCGGGTCGGACGCGTCGGAATCGCGGCCGTTGCCGTCGTTGGCGACGAACGTGTCGGAGATGAAGTCGTAGCCGGCGATCACGTTGGCGTTGAGATCGCTGTGGCTGGTGATGCCGGTGTCGAGCACGGCGACGATCGTGTTGGTGCCGGTGGCCACGTCCCAGGCGGTGTTGGCGCGGATGCCGGCGTCGGCATCGAAGTAGCCCCACTGCTCGCCGTAGCGCGGATCGTTCGGCGTCAGCAGCGGCTTGAGCAGGCGGTCGACCTCGACGTACTCGACGTTCGGGTCGGCGGCGAGCTGGCGCATGAAGCCCTCGGCCTCGACGCGGTCCATCTTGCGCGCGGCGCGCACGAGGTCGGCGCCCGTGCCCAGGCGGCGCATGCGCTGCAGGCCGACGGACTTGCCGGCGCGCGCGGCGGCGGCATTGAGCGACTTCTGCATCTCGGTCGCGCTGGCCGCGGCGGTGGTGCCGTTCTTGTACTTGACGATGAACCGGTCGTGCGTGGGCTGCGACTGCAGGCCGGCGAGATTGACCTGGCCGGCCTGGGCGTCGGCGGCGAAGGCGCCGAGCGCGAGCGCGGTGGCAGCGGCGAGGACGTGCATGCGGTGGAACGTGGACTGCGACATCGGTGGAGGACCCCCAAAGCAGAAAGACTTCTGTGGAAAGGCCGTCCAAGAGGCCGGGGCTTGGGCCCCGGTCCGATTGGCCGGTCGACAACGGACGTGACGTTTTGCGTCCGAAGCCGACACTAGGGGGCGACGCAAGGGCCTTGCACGCTGCGAATGCAAAAAGCTGGCCGGATTTTCCAACCAAATCCGTTAGGCATTGATCGGCAAAGACTTTTTCTGATTCCCGTCTCCCCGCCACTGTGCGTTCAGGTGACATTTTTGTTGCAGCGCACCAGGAAATTGCGAAAAAGGGGCGCTCTGGAGGGGTGCCGGACCCCGGTCAGGATGACCGGCGGAGTGCCAGGCGGCATGCGTCCTGGCCTGCGGTCTGCAGCGCGTGCCGGGCCTGACGCCTGATCCGGGACCGGGACCGGGAATGGCCATGCGCCGCCGCGGCCGACTGCGGCCTGAAGTCGCATGACCGCCGCCGCCGGCCGCCGGCAGCGCGTCTGCACCGGGCAGGGCACGTTCTCGCGGCGAAGGACACCATGCATCGAGCGGCGCCGGCGGAAAAGACGGCGCGACCAGGCGTACGAAACCGACCGGATGCCCAGGTCCGCCCGGCGGATGGCAGCCGAGCGCGCCGCCCCGGGTGCCAGGCGCGCGGTCCGCGGAACCGGCCGCAAATGCGCGCGGCGAACCCGGGGTGCAGCCGGGCGTGGCCTCTCAGAGCAGCCCGGTTTCCAGGCGCGCGGCCTCGGACATCATCGAGCGGTTCCACGGCGGGTCGAACACCAGCTCGACGTCGGCTTCGGCCACGGTGGGGATGAGCTCGAGCTTGTCGCGCACGTCGGCCACCAGCACGTCGCCCATGCCGCATCCCGGTGCGGTCAGGGTCATGTCGACGCGCACCCGGCGGCCGGCCTCGTCGTGCGGCTCGATGCGCACGTCGTAGACCAGCCCCAGCTCGACCACGTTGATCGGGATCTCGGGATCGAAGCAGGTGCGCAGCTGCTGCCAGACCAGCTTCTCCACGGCCTCGTCGTCGGCGCCTTCGGGCAGCTCCAGCGGCGCGGGCGGCTCCTTGCCGATGGCGTCGGCGTCGCGCCCGGCGATGCGGAAGAGGTTGCCCTCCACGAACACCGTGAAGCTGCCGCCCAGGGCCTGGGTGATGTAGCCGACGCTGCCGGCGGGCAGCGTCACCGCCTCGCCCTGGGGGACGAGCACGGCGGCGCAGTCGCGTTCGAAGCGGACGGGCTCGCTGGAGCGGGAATACATCGGATGGCAGGCCTGCTGGAACTCGGACCATTCTAGTCCGGTTTGCATGGCCCGGCCCTGTATCCTGTGCGCCCGCACCGTTCCGCCACCGATGCCCGACCCCCGCCCCCGCGCCGCCTGGCTGCCCTGGATGCTCGTGCCGCTCGCGGTCGCCGGTTTCACGGCGCTGTGGCTGCTGGCGGCCTTCTACAGTGGTCGGCAGTGCAGCTGGATGGCGGTCGTGGGCGCGGTCGACATCCTCTGGGTGATGGGCATGGCCCGCCCCGCGCCGCCCGCGCGCCGGGCGGTGGCCGCCACGACCGCGACGCTCCTGATGATCCTGGCGACCCACTGGATCCTGGCAGCCACCTACTCGGGCACGCAGGTGGGCCTCTCGCCCTGGGACGCCTCGCTGCGCCTGGGGCTCGAGCACGCGCTGACGCTCGCGGCGCTGGCCAACGACTGGCGCGACGCGGTCTGGCTGCTGCTCGCGCTCGCGGTCGCCGCCGGCGGCCCCTTCCTCAGTGCCCGCCTTCGAGCTGCTTCAGCTCGCTGACCAGCGCCGCCGCCATCTCCGCGCCGTCGCCGAACAGCATCCGCGCGTTGTCGGCGTAGAAGAGCGCGTTCTCGATGCCGGCAAAGCCCGTGCCGCGGCCGCGCTTGATCACCACCACGTTCCTGGCGTCCACCACGTCGAGGATGGGCATGCCGTAGATCGGGCTGGCGGGGTCGGTCCTGGCCACCGGGTTCACCACGTCGTTGGCGCCGATCACCAGCGCCACGTCGGTGTTGCGGAATTCCGGGTTGACGTCGTCCATGTCGGCGATGAGGTCGTAGGGCACGCCGGCCTCGGCCAGCAGCACGTTCATGTGGCCGGGCATGCGCCCGGCGACCGGGTGGATGGCGAACTTCACCTTGACCCCGCGCTCCATCAGCTTCTGCGCCAGCTCCCAGATCTTGTGCTGCGCCTGCGCTACCGCCATGCCGTAACCCGGCACGATCACCACGCGCTCGGCATAGGCCATCAGGGCGGCGACGTCGCCGGCCTCGATGGGCTTCTGGCTGCCGGTGATGGCCTGCGCCTCGCCGCCGCCCGCGCCGAAGCTGCCGAACAGCACGCCGCGGATCGGCCGGTTCATCGCCTTCGCCATCAGCCGCGTGAGCAGCAGGCCCGCCGCGCCGACCATGGTGCCGGCGATGATCAGCGCGTCGTTGCCCAGCACGTAGCCTTCGAAGGCCACCGCCAGGCCGGTGAACGCGTTGTAGAGCGAGATGACCACGGGCATGTCGGCGCCGCCGATGGGCAGCGTCATCAGAACACCCAGCGCCAGCGCGAGCACGAAGAAGGCCACGATGGCATCCACGCGCAGCTGGGCGACGACCACCGCGGCGAGCGCGAGCGTGGCGAGGAACACGAGGCCGTTGAACAGCTGCTGGCCGGGGAATACGTAGCGCCGGTCCATGCGGCCGTCGAGCTTGGCCCAGGCGATGATCGAGCCCGAGAGCGAGACCGCGCCGATCAGCGCGCCGACGACGGCGAGCACCATCGCCAGCATCGCGGGCTGCGCCGGCTCGACGGCGCCCGCCGGGGCCGCGAGCTCGGCCGCGCGCCGCACCGACGACCAGCGCAGCAGCTCCACCGCGCCGATCGCCGCCGCCGAGCCGCCGCCCATGCCGTTGTACAGCGCGACCATCTGCGGCATGTCGGTGATCGCCACGCGCCGGCCCGACGCCCACGCCAGCGCCGTGCCCAGGACGAGCGCGACGAGGATCAGCCCGAGGTTGTGCAGCCCCGGCAGCAGGAAGGTGGCGGCGGTGGCGATCACCATGCCCGCGCCGGCCCAGCGGATGCCGCTGCGCGCGGTCACCGGCGAGGCCATGCGCGACAGTCCCAGCAGGAACAGCGTGGCGGCGACGAAGTACGCGATGGCGGCCAGCAGCGTGCGCAGCTGCTCCGGCCCGTCGAGCGGGTTCATGCGCCGCCCCCCGGCTTCTTCGAGGCCCGGAACATCTCGAGCATGCGCTCGGTGACCACGTAGCCGCCGGCCGCGTTGCCCGCGCCCAGCAGCACCGCGACGAAGCCGATCGCCTTCTCCAGCGTCGTGTCGGCGTGGCCCAGCACCACGATCGCGCCGATCAGCACGATGCCGTGGATGAAGTTGCTGCCCGACATCAGCGGCGTGTGCAGGATCACCGGCACCCGCGAGATGATCACGTGGCCCGCGATGGCCGCGAGCATGAAGATGTACAGCGCGTCGAGCCCGTCCACCCTGGCGACCTCCCTTGCCCCGTTCGCCGCATCATAACGACGCCTTAATGCGACCGGGCGCCGGTCAACCCCCGGCGGGCCGGGGCGTTGGAAGGAGTGCTGCGCAGCACCCTTCCCTTTTCGCGAGGTATCCCATGAAGACGTCCGTGCTGACCGTCCTGCTCGCCCTCCCGCTCGGCCTGGCCGCCCTGCCCGCCACCGCGGCCGACCGCGGCGACCGGGTCGAACACCGCCTCGACCTGCGCGGCGACCGCATCGACGCCCGCCTCGACCGCCGCGGCGAGCGCATCGAGCGGCGCTTCGACCGCCTCGCCGAGCGCGCCGAGGACCGCGGCCATCCGCACCGGGCCGCGAAGCTCGACCGCCGGGGCGACCGGGCGCTGGCGCGCTACGACCGCCGTGGCGACCGCATCGACGCCCGCCTCGATCGCCAGGGCGAGCGCTTCGACCGCCGCTGGGATCGCCGGCACTGACCGGTGACCCCGTCGATGGCGCAGCCCGCGGAGGCGATGCACGAGCCCGACCCGCCCCGTACGCTGGACGCGTTCCTGGCCGACGTCTCGGCGCGTGCGTTCCGCTTCGCCGAACTCGGGCTGCGCCATCGCGAGGACGCGCTGGACGCCGTGCAGGACGCGATGATGAGGATGCTGGCCTACCGCGAGCGCCCGGCGTCGGAATGGACGCCGCTGTTCTGGAGCGTGCTGCGGAGCCGAATCGTCGACCTGCAGCGCCGCCGCAGCTTCCGCCTGAAGTGGATGCTGCCCGCGCAGGCGGATGCCGACGACCTGCCGCCGGACTGGGCCGACCCCGGCCCGGATCCGTCGCGGCGCAACGACGGCCGCGAGGCGTACGCGCGCCTCGCGTCCGCCCTGCAGGGGCTGCCCGCGCGCCAGCGCGAGGCCTTCAGCCTGCGGGTGCTGGAGGAACTCGACGTGGAGACCACCGCCCGGGTCATGGGCTGCAGCGAGGGATCGGTGAAGACGCACCTCTCCCGCGCGCGCGAGGCCCTGCAGAAACAGCTGGAGGATTTCCGATGAATCACCACGACGATGCGTTCGATCGCCGCGCCCGGCAGCTGCATGCGGCTTCCCTGCAGGCCCTGTCGCCGCGCGTGCAGGCCCAGCTGGCGCAACGCCGCCGCGCGGCGTTGGGCGGCGAACCGCGCGCGCCTGCCGCGCGTGCGCGCTGGGGCTGGCTGGGCGGCGCGATGGCCACCGCCGGCGTGCTGGTGGTGGCCCTGCAGCTGCGCCCGCCGGTGGAGGCGCCTGCGACGGCGCCGCAGGCGGTGGCCGTGGTGCAGCAGGCGCCGTCCGACCCCGGCGGCCTGCTCGCCGAGGACCCCGATTTCTACCTGTGGCTCGCCTCCGGTGATGCCCAGGCCTATGCCGTGGAGTGAGCCATGAACCGCATCCCGACCCTCGCCGCCGCCCTCCTGCTCGCGCTGGCCGCGCTGCCTGCCGTGGCCGCCGATCCGCCCAAGCCCGCGCCGCTTCCCGAATGGGAGCGCCTCACGCCCGCGCAGCGCGAGCTGTTGATCGCGCCCCTGCGCGAACGCTGGAACGCCCACCCGGGCGAACGGGCCCGCCTGCTCCACCATGCCGAGCGCTGGCGCTCGATGACGCCCGAGCAGCGCAACCGCGCCCGCCGCGGCGTGGACCGCTTCCAGGGAATGACGCCCGAGCAGCGTGCGGAGGCCCGGCAGATGTTCGAGCGCATGCGCAGCCTGAGCCCGGAGCAGCGCCGGGAGCTGAAGGAGCGCCTGCGGCGCATGACGCCGGAGGAACGCCAGGCGTGGCTGAAGGCGCAGGCCCGGCCGGCGAACTGAGGCAGCCATCCGGGCGGCATTCGCTGCATCGGACCGACGGGAACGGGGCCAGATCCGCTTTCACCTTCTCCACCTCATGCCGCGAGGGCGGGCTGGCGCGACATGGCCTGACCCGCCGTCGTTGCCGCGAAGGCGGGAACCGGCTGCCGTCATGCCCGCGAAAGCGGGTATCCACGGATACGCCGGCTATCGCCAGCCGCGGCCCTTCGGGGTCCTACGACTTACGCGAGCTGCCGAAGCGAGGCCGCAACTGCGTGCTCCGACGTTCCCGCGAACGCACGAACCCGGTGACTTTCTCCCCTGATGCGGACATGCGCGCGATAGCGGGCCTCCCTGGACGTCGTCGATCCGCTTTCGCGTTCGCGACGGACGCCATGTCGTCGTTTCACACGACGCGAAACGTCGTCCTCATGCCCCGCCGAGGGCTGACGGCGGCCAATGCATCACCTCGCGGCTCCGCGCCGGCGGCCCGGGACTCAGGCTCCCGCCGTCGCTCCGTCCGCCGCGCGCTCCGGCCACACGGTGCGCGCCAGCAGCTCGTCGCTCCAGTCGAAAGCCACGCGTCCCTCGTGCAGGAACAGGCTGACGAAGTTCAGCAGGTTGCGCGCGTACATCTCGCTGGCGTGGATCGCGCCCAGGCTCGCCAGCGCCAGCGGCCCGGCCACGGTGACGCCGCCGACGTCCAGCGTTTCACCGGGCACCGTGGCCTCGCAGTTGCCGCCGCTCTCGGCGGCGAGGTCGACGATCACGCTGCCCGGGCGCATGCCCTCGACCATCGGACGCGTGACGATGCGCGGCGCGGGCCGTCCGGGCACCGCGGCCGTGCAAACGACCACGTCCACCTGCCCCAGGTGCGCGCCCAGGCGCTTGTGCTGTTCGGCGCGCTCCTCGTCGGTCAGTGCGCGCGCATAGCCGCCCTCGCCCGCGGCGCTGACCCCGAGGTCGAGGAATTTCCCGCCCAGCGATTCGATCTGCTCGCGCGTCTCGGGGCGCACGTCGAAGCCTTCCACCTGCGCGCCCAGCCGCCTCGCGGTGGCGATGGCCTGCAGCCCGGCGACGCCGGCGCCGATCACCAGCACCCTGGCCGGGCGGATGGTGCCGGCCGCCGTGGTGAGCATGGGAAAAAAGCGCGGCGCCAGCGTGGCGGCGATCAGCACCGCCTTGTAGCCGGCCATGCCGGCCTGCGAGCTCAGCACGTCCATGGCCTGTGCGCGCGTCGTGCGCGGCAGGCGTTCGAGCGGGAAGGCGACCAGGCCACGCCGCTGGATCGTCTCGGCGCGCGTGGCATCCGCCTGCGGCGCGAGCAGGCCGACGAGCGTGGCGCCGGGCTGGAGGCTCGCGATCACCGCCGCCGGCGGGGCCTGCACACAGAGCAGGACGCCGGCCTCCGCCGCGATGCGCGCGGCGTCGGTGATTTCCGCCCCCGCCTGGGCATAAGCCGCGTCGGTCTGGCCGGCGTGCAGGCCGGCGCCGGACTCGACCAGCACCCGCGCACCGCGGGCCACGAGCTTGCGCACCGTTTCGGCCGTGGCGGCCACGCGCCGCTCGCCGGGCGCGCTCTCGCGCAGGATGCCGACCGTCGCTGCCGTCATGCGTCGTGCTCCGCCGAAAGGTTCGCCGCATCCTAAGCGGCCGCGGCGGCACGCGGCAAAGCGATGTCAAAGGCCGCATGCAGAAGGGGCGGCCGAAGCCGCCCCGTGCGTCGCGCTGCAGTCCCTCAACCGTGGCCGACGGCCAGCTCCAGCTGGTCCTGCAGCTGGCGCATGGCGGCGTCGAAGGGCGAGCGTCCGGTGTCGATCACCAGGCGCCCGTCGGCCGCCAGCACCGCCAGTTCCTCCACGCTCGCCACCAGCACGCGCATGCCGCGCCGGTTCACGAGCAGCCGGCGCGAGGTCAGCGGGCTGACCCAGGCCAGCTTCACCGACACCGTCTCGCCCTGCGCATCGGTCAGGCGCAGCCATGCGCCCACGTCCAGCTGACGGATGGTGGCGGCCACCTGCGGGTCGTGGCGCAGCGTGTCGGTGCCGCCGGCCAGCCACAGGCGGGTTTCCTGCTCGGGCTCGTCGCGCACGGCCGGCGGCATCGGCCGGATGCGACGCGGCGCGTCGGGGTCGGCCAGGCCGCGCACGATGCCCGCCAAGCCATGCCCGGCGGCGGTGGCATCGAGGCCCGACGAGGCCAGGCATTCGGTGAGCGGCGCCTCGAGCGCGAGCAGCTGGCGTACCAGCGCATCACCCTCGCCGCGCGCCGCCAACGCATCGGCATGTGCGAGCGCGTCGCCCATGGCGACCGCCTCGCGGTAGCGCGGGCTCTCCTCGCCCTCGCGCAGCAGGGTCTGCACGAGATGGTGGCGCCACGGGGTCGCCAGGAAGTCGCCGATGGCCTGCGTCAGCGGCGCGGCGGTGAGCCGGCGCTGCAGCACCACGTCCGCGGCGGCGCGGGCCTGCGCGAGCCGCTCGCGGCCGAAGCTGGCCTTGGCGGCGCGCTGCTCCTGCAGCTCGACGCGGCGACGCTGCTGCGCGAGCAGTTCCTCGAGCTCGGCATGCGCCGTCTCGAATACCGCCAGGTCCTCGTTGAACTCGGCGACGATGCGCTGCGAGACGGCGGCGGCGCGCTCGAGCAGCTCGCGGTCCTGCGGGGTGGAGCCGGTGTTGTCCTCGCAGGCCTCGGTCATGGCGTCGAGCAGGCGGCGCGCGGGGTGCATGCGCTCGACGAACATGGAGTCGTCGTTGAGCGCCACCTTGACGTAGGGCAGCACCAGGCGCGCGTACACGCGGCGCGCGCGCTCGGCCAGGGCATGCGTGCGGAAGAGCGATTCGAACAGCAGCGCGACCATGTCGATCGCGTCCTCGTCCTCCTCCGACAGCCCGGTGAGCTCCGGGTGCAGGCCCATGCGGCGCGCGCCTTCGGCGAGGTAGTCGCGGATGGCGTCGCC
This sequence comes from Lysobacter sp. N42, assembly GCF_004344885.1. Taxonomy (NCBI): domain Bacteria; kingdom Pseudomonadati; phylum Pseudomonadota; class Gammaproteobacteria; order Lysobacterales; family Lysobacteraceae; genus Lysobacter; species Lysobacter sp. N42. The sequence continues at coordinate 18,080 of NZ_SKFB01000033.1, read as the reverse complement.
GAGGCGGCCCGTGGACGCCAGCGCACGTGCGAAATGATCGGGTGGCTCGGCCTGCAGCATCGAGGCGATGCCCACGAGCTCGCGCGAATGGAACTGGCGCATGGGCGCGCCACCCATCGCGCTGGCGAACCCCGCGTAGCCGCCCGCCATGCCCGCGCCCATGGCACCGGCGCCCACCGCGCCGCCGTAGCCGGCGGGCGCCATGGCCCCGGTCCAGCCGGACACGGGGGCGCCGGGCATACCCGGCAGCCCCGGTGCGCGCGGCATGCCGGCGCGTGCCTGCCGCGAGGCGCGCGCCTCCTGGCGCCAGGCATGCAGCTGCTGGCGAAGCGGTGCGAGTTCCTCGGAGAAGCGTTCCACCCGACGACCGGCAGGCGCCAGCGGCGCGAGCCCGGCAGAAAGCCCGGCCGGCGTCCACGGCGCCGCTTCGGGCTGCGCAGCCGCCGGCTCCAGCGGCTCGACCGTATCGAACGGGACCGCGCGGTGCTCGACCTGCTCGCCCAGAAGCGCCTGCTGCGCAAGCGGCACGTCCCCGCCCGGTACGTAGCCGGCCGAGGCGAGCAGCGACACCAGCCGCGGGTAGAGCTCGTCGAGCACGCGCACCAGTTGCTGCTGGTAGTGCCGGAACAGCAGCATGCCGAGCGTGGGCGAAAGGCCGGCGTTGGCCAGCGTCTCGATGAAGACGGTACACAGCCGCGCGGGGAATAGCGGGTTGGCGCCCGGCGCGATGCGCAGCGCGGTGGCCATGGCCTCGAACTGGCTGCGCAGCGCGGCGAGCTGGGTCTCGTAGCGCTGCTCGAGGATCTCGGTGAGGCGCTGCGCCGCGAGGTGCAGGTCGATCAGGTCCTCGTCGATCAGGCCCAGCGGAACGCCCGCACGCGCATGCGGGTTGCGGAATTCCTCGAAGCCCTGCGCGATCTGCGCACGGAAGCGCATGGTGTCGCTGGCCGCACGCGTGCGCAGCACGGCCAGGCCGGCCTGCTCGGGATACACCTCCGGACCGGCTTCACGCAGGTCGTGCTCGATCGGCGCGTAGAGTGCGGTGGGAAACGCGCCGAGCTGCTCCACGGACAGGCGCTTGACCTCCTCCAGCACGCGGGCCGGATCGAGTCGAGGGTTCTGCGGGTCCAACGCTCGCGGGTTCACGGTCGTACTCCGGTGGCAGTGTTGCCCGATGCGTATCGGGCCGACCTCGAGTGCAGAATAGTGGCAATCCGCGTCACTTCATGACCCGATTCATCGATCTGTGAGCCATGTCGCAAGCGACCGTTCCGATGCCGACCGGCGGTGACGAGACCATCCTCCACATGCTGGACGCGCGCCGTTCGGTGCCCGCCATGCAGTTGTGTGAGCCCGGTCCCGATACGCCACAACTCCTTCGCATGCTCCGCTCGGCCGTGCGCGTGCCCGACCACGGCAAGCGCATGCCCTGGCGCTTCCTGCGCATCCAGGGGGAGGCGCGCGCGGCGCTGGGCGAGCACCTGGCCCGCCGCAGCCGCGAGCGCAATCCCGAGGCCAGCGAGGCTGCCGTGGACAAGGAACGCCAGCGGTTTTCGCATGCCCCGGTGATCGTCGGCGTGATCGCAAGGCAAGGGCCGGATTCCAAGATCCCGGCCAGTGAGCGGCTGCTCAGCGCGGGCTGCGTATGCTTCGCCCTCCTCCAGGCCGCGCAGGCCTTCGGGTTCGGCGCCTGCTGGCTCACCGGCTGGGCCGCCTACGACCCCGAGATCCGCCGCGTGCTGGGCATCGCCGACGACGAGGCCGTCGCCGGCTTCATCCACATCGGCACGATCCGGCAGAACGCCCCCGAGCGCGACCGCCCCGATCCGGCCGACCTGCTGACCGACTGGACCCCGCAATGACCTTCGAGGCGACGCCGGCCGCGGCGACTTCTCCCGCCACCGGCGCCGCGCCCACGCTGCATCTGGTCGATGCGAGCGTCTACGTGTTCCGCGCCTGGCATTCGATGCCCAACGAGTTCGTCGATGCCGACGGCTGGCCCACCAATGCCGTGCACGGCTTCGCGCGCTTCCTGCTGGAGCTGCTCGAGCGCACGCGGCCGGACCACGTGGTGGTGGCCTTCGACGAGGCGCTCGACACCTGCTTCCGCAACCGCCTCTACCCGGCCTACAAGGCCAACCGCGAGCCCGCGCCCGAGGAACTCAAGCGCCAGTTCGCGCACTGCCGCGCGCTCTGCGAGGCCATGGGCCTGACGACGCTGGCGCATACCGACTTCGAGGCCGACGACCTCATCGGCAGCGCGCTGCACATGGCCCGCGCGCACGGCTTCCGCGGGGTGATCGTCTCCGCCGACAAGGACCTCTCGCAGCTGCTGGGCGAGCACGACGAACAGTGGGATTTCGCCCGCGGCCAGCGCTGGTCCGCGGCCGGCGTACCCGCGCGTCACGGCGTGCGCGCCGACCAGATCGCCGACTACCTCGCACTCACCGGCGATGCCATCGACAACATCCCCGGCGTGCCCGGCATCGGTGCCAAGACCGCCGCCGCCCTGCTCGCGCACTTCGGCTCGCTCGACGCCCTGCTCGCGCGCATCGACGAAGTGCCCTACCTCTCCTCCATCCGCGGCGCCGCGCGTTGCGCGCAGCAGCTGCGTACCCATCGCGAGCAGGCACGGCTCTGCCGCGAGCTGGCCACCATCGCGCTGCACGCGCCCTGCGAGCCCGCGGTGGCGCCCTTCCGCCGCGGCAACGCCTGCCCGCATGCGCTGCGCGACGTCGCCGACCGGCTGCGCTTCGGCCCGCTCACGCGCCGTCGCCTGCACGCGGCCTGCGGCGTCGACTTCATGCCGCGGGCCACCGAAGCCGTCTAGGATCGCGGGCAGGCCCCCGACGATCCGCCCATGAGACATCCCGACGCCGACGCTCCCCGCGAAGTGCTTTTCGAAGGCCGCTGGCTGCGGCTGGTCCAGCGTGGCCGCTGGGAGTACGCCGAGCGCGTCCATGGCGGCGGCATGGCCGTGATCATCATCGCCTGCACGCCCGAGGACGAGGTGCTGTTCGTCGAGCAGTACCGCATCCCGCTGGGCAAGCCCACCATCGAGATGCCGGCGGGGCTGGTCGGCGACGAACGCGACGACGACACGCTGATCGAGGCCGCGCGCCGCGAGCTGGTGGAGGAAACCGGCTGGGCGGCATCGAACGTGGACGTGCTGCTGGTGGGCCCCACGTCGTCGGGCATGAGCAGCGAGCGCATCGCCTTCGTGCGCGCCACGGGGCTGACGAAGGTGGGCGAAGGCGGCGGCGTGGACGACGAGCAGATCATCGTGCACCGCGTGCCGCGCAGCGAGGCACCGGCCTGGCTGATGCGCAAGCATGCGGACGGTTACGAAGTCGACCTCAAGCTCTGGGGCGGCCTGTGGATGCTCGAGCGCGAGCCCGATGGCAGGCCGCTGTCGCGCTGACTCCCCGGGCCCGCCGTTCTCGCGCCCCTGACGGCAACCCCGACTAGAATCGCGCGTCCTTCGAACGGAAGCGCTCCATGCACGTCCTCGTCTGCGGAGGCGCGGGCTATGTCGGCTCGCACGCCTGCCTCGCGCTCGCCCGCGCCGGCCACGAAGTCACCGTGCTCGACAACCTGTTCGCCGGCCATCGCGAGGCGGTGCGCTGGGGCCCGCTGGTCGAAGCCGACATCCTGCGACCCGAGACGCTCGACGCGGGCTTCGCACGCAGGGTCGACGCGGTGATGCACTTCTGCGCCCGCTCGCTGGTGGGCGAATCGGTGACCGATCCGGTGGCCTACTACCAGAACAACGTCGCCGGCACGCTCAACCTGCTCGAGACCATGCGCCGGCACGGCGTGGACCGGCTCGTGTTCTCCTCGACCGCCGCGGTGTTCGGCAATCCGGTCTCGGACGTGATCGACGAGGAACATCCCAAGGACCCGATCAACCCCTACGGCGCGTCCAAGCTGATGGTGGAGCGCATCCTCGCCGACGCCGCGGCCGCCTACGGCCTGCGCTCGGTCGCGCTGCGCTACTTCAATGCGGCTGGCGCGGCCGCGGACGAGGGTATCGGCGAATCGCACGAACCCGAGACGCACCTCATCCCCAACGCCCTCAAGGCGGCGGCCGGCGCCGGCGCGGGCCTGAAGGTCTTCGGCAACGACTACCCGACCCGCGACGGCACCTGCGTGCGCGACTACGTGCACGTGCTCGACCTGGCCGACGCGCACCTGCGCGCGCTGGACTGGATGGACCGCGAGCCCGGCGCGCACCGCTTCAACCTGGGCAACGGCAACGGTTTTTCAGTGCTGGAAGTGATCGAGGCCGCCCGCCGCGTGACCGGGCACGACATTCCCTACGAGATCGCCCCCCGCCGCGCCGGTGACCCGCCCGTGCTGGTGGCATCGAGCGCACTTGCACGCGAGAAGCTGGGCTGGACGCCGAAGTACGACCGCATCGAGCCGATCATCGAGACCGCATGGGCCTGGCACCGGGCGCCGGCCTTCTGAGCGACCGCGCATCACGGCGCAGGTAGCGGCACGCGATCGCGATATGGGTGACGGACGCGGTTGCAGTTGCAGTTGCAGTTGCAGTTGCAGTTGCGGTTGTAGTTGCAGCTGCCGTCGCGGTGATGGTGGGCATGGTCGCGACGACTTCTTTCCATGTGCTCCGGCAGCCAGTGCCGACCGGAAGACCCGGAGGGCGGCGCGCAGGATGCGCGCCGTCGGCACCCGAGGCAGGATGCCGAGTGTGCCGATCCCGGCGTCGTGTCCGGTCGCGGGCTGTAGACGTGTCGGGGAAGGCCCTTTCTTTTGGGTACTTTTCTTTGGGCCAGCAAAGAAAAGTACCTCGGGCGCGGCAGCGCACGAAACGCTGTTGCTGTTGAGCAACGTCCATGGATCCCCGCGTGCGCGGGGCTGACGGCGTAAAGAACCGGGGCATGACAAGCCCCCGGGCGCCGAAGGAAAGCCGCTGGGTCCCCGCCTTCGCGAGGACGACCGTCAGCCAGGCACGGACGTACGCAACGTCACCGATCAACCGCCCTGCTGCGCGAACCGATCCGTCGCCCCCACCAGCGCATCCACGTTCTCCGCCTCGAAGGCCGAATGCCCCGATGCCGGCGTGATGACGAGCTCGGCCTGCGGCAGTGCCTGCTTCAGGTCCCAGGCGTTCTGCACCGGGCAGACCACGTCGTAGCGGCCATGCACGATGAAGGTGGGGATGTGGGCGATGCGGTGGGCGTCGCGCAGCAGCTGGTCGTCGACTTCGAAGAAGCCGCTGTGCACGAAGTAGTGGTTCTCGATGCGCGCGAAGGCCAGGGCGAACTCGGGCTCGTCATGCGCGGCGGTGAAGGCGGGGTCGTAGTGCAGGAAGCTGGTCGCGCCTTCCCAGACGCTCCAGGCCCGCGCGGCGGCCAGGCGGGTGGCCTCGTCGTCGCTGGTGAGGCGGCGATGGAAGGCGCTGATGAGGTCGTGCCGCTCCACCGGCGGAATCGCCGCGAGGTACTGCTGCCAGGCCTCCGGGAACAGGCGCGAGGCGCCTTCCTGGTAGAACCATTCGAGCTCCCAGCGGCGCAGCATGAAGATGCCGCGCAGCACCAGTTCGGTGACGCGGTGCGGATGCGTCTGCGCATAGGCCAGCGCGAGCGTGGAGCCCCAGGAACCGCCGAAGACCTGCCAGCGCTCGATGCCCAGGTGCTCGCGCAGGGTTTCGATGTCGGCCACGAGGTGCCAGGTCGTGTTGTCGACGAGATCGGCATGCGGCGTGGAGCGCCCCGAGCCGCGCTGGTCGAACAAGATGATCCGGTACCTGGCCGGGTCGTGGAACTGGCGCATGCGCGGGCTGCAGCCGGCGCCGGGGCCGCCGTGCAGCAGCACCACGGGCTTGCCCTGCGGATTGCCGCACTGCTCGTAGTGGAGGCGGTGGCGTTCGTCCACCTGCAGCGTGCCGGTGTCGAAGGGTTCGATCTCGGGATAGAGCGTGCGCATGGTCGGGGGCCCGTGTCGGTCGGGCGCCAGTCTACGCCGCGCGTCGACCCAGGCTCACGCGGTCGCGCTGCTCCAGGTCGCGTTCGGTGCGCACGTCGACGAAGCCGGCTGCATCGAGCAGTGCGCGCACGGCGCCGCCCTGGTCGTAGCCGTGCTCGAGCAGCAGCCAGCCGCCGGGCAGCAGGTGCGCGGGGGCATCAGCCACGATGCTGCGGATCGCATCCAGCCCGTCGGCGCCGGATGCGAGCGCGGCCGGCGGCTCGTGGCACAGGTCGCCCCGCGCAAGGTGCGCATCGCCCTCGGCGATGTAGGGCGGATTGCTGGCGACCAGGTCGAACCGCTGGCCCTGCAGCGGTGCCAGCCAGTCGCCGAGGCGGAACTCCACGTTCGCCAGGCCGTGCGCGGCGGCGTTGGCGCGCGCGACCTCGAGCGCGGCGGCACTGGCATCGGTGGCCACGACGCGCGCATCGGGCCGCTCGCTGGCGATGGCCAGGGCGATGGCGCCGCTGCCGGTGCCGAGGTCGGCCACCGTGCAGTGCCCCGCCGGCAGGCACTGCAGCGCGAGCTCGACCAGGCGCTCGGTCTCCGCGCGCGGGATCAGCGTGGCCGGCGTGACCTGCAGGTCGAGCGTCCAGAAGCCCCTGCGCCCCGTGAGATAGGCCACGGGCTCGCCGCGCGCGCGGCGCTCGACGAGTGCGGCGAATCGCGCAGCGGTTTCCGCATCCACGGCCGCGTCGCCATGGGCGAACAGCCACGCCGGGCCCCGGGCCAGCAGGTGGCCGAGCAGCAGCTCGGCCTCGCCGGCGGGCAGGCAGCCGCGGCCGCGGCGCAGCAGGTCGTCGACTCGGGGCATCGGGGACTGGCCGGAGAAACGGGCGGCTATGGTAGGGCGGGCAGGGCCTCGACCGCGGCCGGCTCGGCGGTGTCCGCCCCCGCGAGCGCAACCACCCGGTCGCGGCCCTCGCGCTTGGCCCGGTACAGCGCGGCATCGGCGCGGCGCAGCGCGGCCTCCCAGTCCTCCGCGCCGCGCACGAGTTCGGTGACGCCGAGGCTGGCGGTGACGCGTGCGCCGGTCGAGTGCATTGCAGCGCCGGAGATCGCGCCGCGCAGGCGCTCGGCGACAGCCACCGCGGCGTCCAGGCCGGTGGCCGGCAGCAGTACGAGGAATTCCTCGCCCCCGAGGCGGAAGGCGGAGTCGGTATCGCGAAGCTCGCCGGCGATGCGCCCGGCCGCCTGGCAGATGACCTCGTCGCCTGCGGCATGCCCGTGGCCATCGTTGACCGACTTGAAGCGGTCGATGTCGAGCATCACCAGCGACAGCGGCGTGCCGTGGCGCTCGCAGCGCGCCTGTTCGCGGCTGGCGTGCTCGAACAGCGACCGGCGATTGAACAGCCCGGTCATGGGGTCGCGATGCACGAGCCGCTGCAGCTCGACCTCGGCGCCGCGGAACATCAGCAACGACAGGGCCAGCGTCAGCACGTAGATGAAGACGAGACTCACCACGAAGAACAGGATCTGGAAAGGGTCCTGCACGAACGAGCTCGTCAGCGACTGCGTGCTGGCGGCATAGGCGAACCGCACGCCGAGGAACACGCCGTTGAATACGAACACGGATGCGGCGAACCGGCGGAACAGGGTGAGCCCGTCGCTGCGCGCGCGCCAGAGTTGCGCCCCCGAGAACAGATCCGTGGCCAGGTAGAAGCCCGACAGCACGAGCACTCGCGTGCGCAGCACATCCATCGCGTCCCACAGCGCGCCCACCAGCACCAGCACCGACGCCAGCGCGAGCAGCACGGGCAGCCAGGTCGGGCGGCCGAGGTAGGCGCGCACGCCAGCCAGCAGCAGCACGTGGGTGAGTGCGATCAGTCCGTTGGCGATGCCCAGCGCGACCCCACGTGGCACGCCCAGGTCGAGCGTCAGGAACAGGTGGCCGAGCTGGTGGCCCATGCCGAAGGCCAGGCCGGCGAACCCCCAGCAGGCCAGCGCCGGATTCCGCATGCCCGCCAGTCGGATGCCCGCCATCGCCGCGGCCAGCACGAAGCCGGCCAGGCCGGTGACGAAGGCCAGCGTGGGCGTGTCGAGGCTCGCCAGAAGTTCCATGAGCAGGGTCTCCGCCTTTCACCGGGCCTTTGCAATATCCGTGCCGCCGCTTGCGAACCCCCGTGGCGATCCCCAGTTCCTGCCGGACATCGCGGCCGTGCGGCGCACCCCATATATCCCGTCAATCAAGCTGATACGTGCAATCAATTTGATGGATTGATCGGCCGTCGCTAATCTCGCGGCCTGTGTTTTCCCCACCACCAAGGAGTTCCGGATGTCGCTGATCAACAAGCAGGTCCAGCCGTTCAAGGCGCAGGCCTTCCACAACGGCAAGTTCGTCGAAGTCACCGAGAAGAACCTGCAGGGCAAGTGGTCGGTCATCGTGTTCATGCCGGCGGCCTTCACCTTCAACTGCCCGACCGAGGTCGAGGACGCCGCCGAGAACTACGCCGAGTTCCAGGCCAACGGTGCCGAGGTCTACATCGTCACCACCGACACCCACTTCTCGCACAAGGTGTGGCATGAGACCTCGCCGGCCGTCGGCAAGGCGCAGTTCCCGCTCGTGGGCGACCCGACCCACCAGCTCACCCGCGCCTTCGACGTGCACATCGACGAGGAGGGCCTGGCGCTGCGCGGCACGTTCATCGTCGACCCCAACGGCGTGGTCAAGGCCTACGAGATCCACGACAACGCCATCGCGCGCGACATGAAGGAAGCGCTGCGCAAGCTCAAGGCCGCCAAGTACGTGGCCGAGCACCCGGGCGAGGTCTGCCCGGCCAAGTGGCAGCAGGGCGCGCAGACGATCAAGCCGTCGCTGGACCTGGTCGGCAAGATCTGACGTTGCACCGGACCCGGGCGCAGGCCGCCCGGGTCCCTCCCGCGGATGCTTGCGCGAGCCCTCGCCGCGCGATGTCTCCCGCAAGCACCCCACCCGTTTCCCGTTCCACACCCCACGTGGAGGCATTCCCCATGCTCGACGACAGCCTCAAGGCGCAGCTCTCGGCCTATCTCGAGAAGCTGCAGCAGCCCATCCAGCTGGTCGCCTCGCTCGACGACTCCGACGCCTCCCGCGAGCTGGAGGCCCTGCTGACCGACATCGCCGCGCTCAACGACCGCGTCGATTACGTGCGCGCCGACGACGACCAGCGCCGCCCGTCCTTCGCCATCGTGCGCGCCGGCACCAACGTGCAGGTGCGCTTCGCCGGCATCCCGATGGGCCACGAGTTCACCTCGCTGGTGCTGGCGCTGCTGTGGGTCGGCGGCCATCCGCCCAAGCTCGAGGAGGACGTGCAGAACCAGGTGCGCGACCTCGAGGGCGAGTTCGTCTTCGAGACCTACATGTCGCTCTCCTGCCAGAGCTGCCCGGACACGGTGCAGGCGCTGAACCTGATGAGCGTGCTGAACCCCAACATCCGCCACGTGGCCATCGACGGCGCGCTGTTCCAGGCCGAGGTCGAGGCGCGGCAGGTGATGTCGGTGCCGACCATCTTCCTCAATGGCCAGCCGTTCGACGCCGGGCGCATGACGGTCGAGCAGATCCTCGCCAAGCTCGACACCGGCGCCGCCGCGCGTGCGGCCGAATCGCTCAGGACCAAGGCGCCGTTCGACGTGCTCGTGGTCGGCGGCGGCCCCGCCGGCGCGGCGGCGGCGATCTACGCCGCGCGCAAGGGCATCCGCACGGGCATCGCCGCCGAGCGTTTCGGCGGCCAGGTGCTCGACACCATGGCGATCGAGAACTTCGTTTCCGTGAGCTATACGGAAGGCCCGAAGCTCGCCGTCGCGCTGGAGCAGCACGTGCGCGACTACGAGGTCGACATCATGAACCTGCAGCGCGCGGCGAAGCTGCTTCCGGCGGGCGCGGACGGGCTGGTCGGCATCGAGCTGGAGAACGGCGCGACGCTGCGCGCCAAGAGCGTGATCCTGTCCACCGGTGCGCGCTGGCGCCAGATGAACGTGCCGGGCGAGGAACAGTACCGCAACAAGGGCGTCGCCTATTGCCCGCATTGCGACGGCCCGCTGTTCAAGGGCAAGCGCGTGGCGGTGATCGGCGGCGGCAACTCGGGCGTGGAGGCGGCGATCGATCTTGCCGGCATCGTCGAGCACGTCACGCTGGTCGAGTTCGACACGAAGCTTCGCGCCGACGAGGTGCTGCAGCGCAAGCTGCGCAGCCTGCCGAACGTGGAGATCATCGTGAACGGCCAGACCACCGAGGTGCTGGGCGACGGCGCGAAGGTGACGGGGCTGGTGGTGAAGGACCGCGCGTCCGGGTCGCTGCGCACCATCGAACTGGCCGGCGTGTTCGTGCAGATCGGCCTGCTGCCCAATACCGAGTGGCTCAAGGGCACGCTGGAGCTCACGCCGCGCGGCGAGATCGTCATCGACGATCGCGGCGCGACCTCGCTGCCCGGCGTGTTCGCCGCCGGCGACGCCACCACGGTGCCGTACAAGCAGATCGTGATCGCGATGGGTGCGGGCGCCACGGCGGCGCTGTCGGCCTTCGACCACCTGATCCGCACCTCGGCGCCTGCCGAGCAGCAGGCCGCGGCGGCCTGAGGGTCGCGATCCGCCGGGCGCACGCCCGGTCCAGTGGCTGCGACGACCGGCCGAAGCGGTCGTCGCCCGGGAGGGCCCCACGCGGTGGCGCGTGCGGGCCCTTCGCTTTTCCCGGCGCACCGCGTGGCCCTGCAGGAGGCACCACGCTAGCCGTCGCGCGCCGGCCTTGCAGCTACGATGACCTCGCCATGAACCTTCGCGACCTCAAGTACCTCGTCGCCCTCGCCGACCACCGCCACTTCGGCCGCGCCGCCGAGGCCAGCTTCGTCAGCCAGCCCACGCTGTCCACGCAGATCCGCAAGCTCGAGGACGAGCTGGGCGTGGCGCTGGTGGAGCGCGCGCCGCGGCGCGTGATGCTCACGCCGATCGGGCACGAAGTGGCCGACCGCGCCCGCCGCGTGATCGCCGAGGTCGAGCAGATGGCCGAACTGGCCCGCCGCAGCCGCGATCCGGAGGCCGGCAGCGTGCGCCTGGGGCTGTTCCCCACGCTGGCGCCCTACCTGCTGCCGCACGTGCTGCCCGACGTGCGCACGCGCTTCCCGCGGCTGGAACTGCTGCTGGTGGAAGAGAAGACCGACCAGTTGCTGCAGCGCCTGCGCGACGGGCGGCTCGACGCCGGCATCCTCGCCCTGCCCCTGCACGACGACCAGCTCCATGCCGAGCCGCTGTTCGACGAGCCCTTCGTGCTGGCCGTGCCGCGCACGCACCCCCTGGCCGCTCGCCGCGCGCTGCGCACCGACCAGCTGGAGGGCCTGGATCTCCTGCTGCTGGAGGAAGGCCATTGCCTGCGCGACCAGGCGCTGGATGTCTGCCATGTCGCCGGCGCCGGCGAGCGCGCGGGTTTTCGCGCCACGTCGCTGGAGACGCTGCGGCAGATGGTCGCTGCCGGCGTGGGCGCGACGCTGCTGCCGGCCCTGGCGGTGCAGCCGCCGGTGCCGCCGTCGCCCGACATCGCGCTGATCCCGTTCGAGGGCGACCCGCCGCACCGGCGCATCGCCATGGTCTGGCGCCGCAGTGCCGCGTCGGGCGCGTTCTTCTCGGCGCTGGCCGAGCAGTTCCGGCGCCTGCCGACCGGGCTGCTCGACGTGCGGGCGGCGTCGAAGCCGGCCACCCGCGGCAGGACCCGGAGCCTCGGCTGATGGTGGGCGTCTCGGGATGGGCGCGCGCGCGTGGATCCTCGTGCTGCTCGTGCTCGGCCTGGCCGGCTGGTGGCGATCGCCCCATGGCCCGGGTGGCCACGCGCCCCGCCCGCCGCCATCGCCCGACGCCGCGGCCACCTGCCAGCGCCCGCCGGGCGGAGCGGCGCACGCGGCGCCGCTGCAGTCGCAGGTGCCGACGCACCTGCGCCCCGTGCGCCTGGAAGCGGCCACGCTTACCCCGCTTGCGGGCTTCCGCGTGGAGGCCCGTGTCCTCTCGCGGCGCGACTACCGCAGCGGCCGCGAAGCCGAGCTCTCGCCCACCGATCTCGCCCTGGGCTGGGGCCGCATGCGGGAGGACGCCGTCCTCGCCGGCCTGGACATCTCGCAATCCGGCCGCTGGTACCACTACCGCTGGAGCGATGCGCCGCCGATCCCGCCGGAGGAGATCGTGCGTTCCAGCGCGAACATGCATTTCATCCCGGCCAACGCCGATGCCGCGCGCGAGCTCGCCCGCGTGCGCGAAGGCGACCATGTGCGCGTGGAGGGCTGGCTGGTGGAGGCGGTGGCACCCGACGGCTGGACCTGGCGCAGCTCGCTCACCCGCGAGGACAGCGGCGACGGCGCCTGCGAGCTGGTCTACGTCTGCTCCCTGCAGCGCCTCTAGGGCCCGGGCGCTGGCGCCGGGCATCCCGCGGTCGATGTGCCGGATACCGCCCGGGCGGCGCGCCCGATGCCGCGTTCAGACCGGCCGCAGGGCAGGATCCGGCGCACTGTCGCCCGCGGGATCCGCCGGCCCGTCCCCCAGCCCCAGCGCCTGCACGATCGCATCGGCTTCCGGCCAGGCCGCTTCGGGCACGCACACGCGCAGCAGGCCATGCAGCGGAAGATCGCCCATGCCGCCGGTCAGGGACTCTCCGGCGATGAACACGGGGATGCCCGCGTCCTCCAGCGCATGGCGGACCAGGTGAGCATCGATGAGGTTGGCGGCGTCGTAGACGGGCTTCATGTCGGCTCCGGGTGCGGAAAACACGCGGGCCTGCGGCCTGCAGCCGCTAAACTGCGCGACTACCCCGCCGCAACGCAAGCGCCCGCATGTCCGCATCGCCCGAAACCGCAGCCCACGATGCCGTCGTCAGGAACGACTTCATCCGCCAGATCGTGCGCGAGGACCTCGCGAGCGGCCGGCACGCGGCCATCCGCACGCGCTTTCCGCCCGAGCCCAACGGCTACCTGCACATCGGCCATGCCAAGGCGATCTGCCTGGACTTCGGCATCGCCGCCGAGTTCGGCGGCAGCTGCAACCTGCGCCTGGACGACACGAACCCCGCGAAGGAAGACCCCGAGTACGTGCGCGCCATCCAGGACGACGTGCGCTGGCTCGGCTTCGAATGGAATTCGCTGCGCCATGCCTCGGACTACTTCGAGGTGTTCTACCTGGCCGCCGAGAAGCTGATCCGCCAGGGCGACGCCTACGTGGACGACCTCACCGCGGACGAAGTGCGCGCCTACCGCGGCACGCTGACCGAGCCCGGCCGCCCCTCGCCCTTCCGCGACCGCAGCGTCGAGGAGAACCTCGACCTGTTCCGCCGCATGCGCGCCGGCGAGTTCAGTGATGGCGCGCGCACGCTGCGCGCGAAGATCGACATGGCCAGCGGCAACATCAACCTGCGCGACCCCGCGCTTTACCGCATCAAGCACGTCGAGCACCAGAACACCGGCAATGCCTGGTGCATCTATCCGATGTACGACTTCGCGCATTCCCTGAGCGACGCGATCGAGGGCATCACGCACTCGCTGTGCACGCTGGAGTTCGAGGACCACCGCCCGCTGTACGACTGGTGCGTGGACCGCGTCGATCTGGTCAACCATCCGGAACTGCTCGAGCCGCTCGTCGCCAAGGGCTTCCCGCGCGAGGCCGCCAAGCCGCGCCAGATCGAATTCTCCCGCCTGAACTTCAATTACCTCGTCATGAGCAAGCGCAAGCTCATGACGCTGGTGACCGAAGGGCTGGTGGACGGCTGGGACGACCCGCGCATGCCCACGCTGCAGGGCATCCGCCGCCGCGGCTACACGCCGGGGGCGCTCAAGCTCATGGTCGAGCGCGTCGGAATCTCCAAGCAGAACTCGCTTCTCGACATCTCGATCCTCGAAGGCGCGCTGCGCGACGACCTCGATGCCACCGCGCAGCGCCGCATGGGCGTGGTCGATCCGCTGAAGCTGGTCATCACCAACCTGCCGGACGGACACGAGGAGTCGCTGACCTTCGCCAACCATCCGAAGGACGAATCGGCGGGCGAGCGCCAGGTGCCATTCTCCAACGTGCTGTGGATCGAGCGCGAGGACTTCGAGGAAGTGCCGCCCAAGGGCTTCAAGCGCCTGACCGTCGGCTTTGAGGTGCGCCTGCGCGGTGCCGGCATCGTGCGCTGCGACGAGGTGGTCAAGGACGAGTCCGGCCGCGTGGTCGAGGTGCGCTGCACGCTCGATCCCGAATCGCGCCCCGGCATGGAAGGCGCCAACCGCAAGGTCAAGGGCACCATCCACTGGGTGAGCGCGGCGCACGCCGTCGAGGCGGAGATCCGCCTGTACGACCGCCTCTTCACCGTGCCGAACCCCGACACGGACGAGGACGGCAAGAGCTACCGCGACTATCTCAACCCCGAATCGCGCCGCGTGGTGACGGGCTTCGTCGAGCCCGCCGCGGCGCAGGCCGCGCCGGAAACCGGCTTCCAGTTCGAGCGCATCGGCTACTTCGTGGCCGACCGTTACGACCACCGCGACGGCCGCCCGGTGTTCAACCGCAGCGTCACGCTGCGTGACACCTGGTCGGGCAAGGCTTGAATCCCCGCCGACGGAGCCTGGCCATGCGCGCGTTCGCCCTCGCCCTGCTGATCGCCTCGACCCTCGCCGCCGGCTGCACGATGCCGGGCGCGCCCGACGATGCCACGCGCCTGGAAACCGGTGCCGGCGAGCGCGCACGCGCCGATGCCGCACCCGCGGCACCGCGCGAGCCTGCCGCGGAGCCCGCCGCGCAGGGTGCCAAGCCCGGGGCCTCGGCATCGAGGGCTGGACCCTCCGAGGAGCCGGCCCCGCCCATGAGCGATCCGTTGCCGCCCGAACGGCTTCCCGATGCCGCCGCGGCGCTGTCCCCCGACCGCAGCTGCCGGACCGACGCCGACTGCGTGGTCAAGAACGTCGGCAACTGCTGCGGCGCGATGCCGGCCTGCGTCAACAAGGACGCCCGCACCGACCCGGCGGCCGTGCAGGCCGAGTGCGCGCGCAAGGGCATGTCGAGCATCTGCGGGTTCAAGCCGGTGGAATCCTGCGAATGCGTCGCCGGGACCTGCACCGACCGGATAGCGGCCTTCGAATGATGCTGCTCGCCCAGATCCACCTCACGCTGCCGGCGTGGGTCTTCGATGCGGTCGACACCACGCGTGCCTACGCGGGCGATGGCGAGAAGGTCGCGCTGGCGATCGGGCTGTCGCGCCTCAACGTCGAGCATGCCTCCGGCGGGCCCTTCGGCGCGGCCGTCTTCGGGCCGGACGATCGCATCGTGGCGGTCGGCGTGAACCGCGTGTTGCCGCATGCCTGCTCGCTGGCGCATGCCGAGACCATGGCCTACATGCTGGCCCAGCAGCGGACGCAGCGCGCGCGCCTCAACGAGGACGCCGCCGGCGCGCGGGTCGGCCCCTACACCCTCGCGACATCCGCGCAGCCCTGCTGCCAGTGCTACGGCGCCACCGTCTGGGCCGGCATCGACCGCCTGCTGATCGGCGCCCGCGCCGAGGACGTCGAGGCCCTGACCGAATTCGACGAAGGCCCGCTGCCGGCCGACTGGGTGGGCGAACTGGCGCGCCGCGGGATCGAGGTCGTCCGCGACATCCGCCGCGACGACGCCTGCGAGGTATTGCGCGCCTACGGGCAGCGCGGCGGCGCGCGCTACTGAGATGGACTCCGGGCTGCTGTGCTACTGTCGCGCCGGCTTCGAGCCGGAACTCGCGGCCGAGCTGACCGAACGCGCGGCCGAGCTGGGCTTTGCCGGCTACGCCCGCACCGAGCGCGGCAGCGCGTTCGTGCACTACGCCTGCGATGACGCGGCGGCGCTCTCGCAGGCCCTGCCCTTTTCCCGGCTGATCTTCGCCCGGCAGAAGCTCGTATCCATCGCCGACCTCGCCACGCTCGGCGCGCGCGCATCGCACAAGCCCGACCGCGTCGGCGCGATCCGCGATGCACTGGAACGTTCGCTGCCGGCGGGTGGAGCCGCGTTCGGCGACGTGCTCGTCGAGACACCCGATTCGGACGCGGCCAAGCCTCTCGCCGGCCTCGCCCGCGCGCTGGGCAATGCGCTGCGCGCCGGGCTGCGCGCTTCGGGACACCTGACGCCGCGCGACGACCCCTCGAGGCCACGGCTGCATGTCGTGCTGGTCGACGGCGACCGCGCGCATCTGGGCATCGCGAATCCGGGTGACCGTTCGGACTGGCCCATGGGCATCCCGCGCCTGCGCATGCATCCGCAGGCGCCCAGCCGGTCGGCGCTCAAGCTCGAGGAAGCCTTCCTCACGTTGCTCGACGCGCGCGAGCGCGAGGCCTGGCTGCGCGACGGCATGCATGCCGCCGACCTGGGCGCGGCTCCGGGCGGCTGGAGCTGGGTGCTCGTGCGCAACGGCCTGCACGTCACCAGCGTCGACAACGGCCCGCTGGCGCCACACCTGCTCGAGAGCGGCCGGGTGGACCACCTGCGGGCCGACGGGTTCGTCTGGAGCCCGAAGCGCCCGCTGGACTGGATGGTCTGCGACATGGTCGAGCAGCCGCGGCGCGTCGCCTCGCGCATGGCCACCTGGCTTCGCGAGGGCTGGTGCCGGCGCACCGTGTTCAACCTCAAGCTGCCGATGAAGAAGCGCTGGGACGAGACGCGGCAGTGCCTGGCGGCCTTCGTGGCGGAGGCGGAGCGGCCGGTGGAATGGCGCGCGCGCCAGCTCTACCACGACCGCGAGGAGATCACGGTCTTCGCCCGCATGCTGGATTCCACGCGCGCATGACGTCGATGAGCCGGCCGTAAGCGGGCGTGGCGTATTCCACGTGCGCTTGACCGCGGCCTGCCCAGCATTCGCCGGTCTCCCAAGCAGACGAAGGAACGACCATGACACGCGTAAAGCAATGCACGCTCGCCCTCGCCGTGACCGCTACGCTGGGACTGTCCATGCCGCTGTTCGCGCAGGAGCGCGCCGGCCAGACCGGTGCGGGCGCCGAGGCCCGGAAGTCGGCCGAAGCCGCCAACGCCGCCGCGCGCGAGGCGCGCAAGGCGAGCGCGGAGGCCAAGCGCGCCGCGCGTGAGGCGGCGAAGACCGGGAGCGGCGATGCGCATGCCGCGCACCATGCCTCGGTGACGGCTGAGGCGGCGAAGAACGAGGCCGTCGTCGCCTCGCAGCAGACCGCCGGCGCATCCTCCCAGGCCATCAGTGGCACGCAGCGCGAGCAGGCTGCGCTGGAAGCCCGTGCGGGCGCCCGCGCCGCCGACCGCGCCCGCGACCGTGCCGTTGTCGCGGGAGCGGTCGCACAGGACGCCGCCACGCCCGTTCCGCCGCCCGAGCCCGCCAGCGTGGCCGTGCCGGCGTCGCCGAACGCTTCCGACAACGCGCGCATCGCCACCTCCGCCCCGGGCGCGATGGCGGCGCACCGGCACATGACGGGCGCCGGCCGTTTCCACCTCGACACGACGGTGCTGGACGCCGACAAGGACGGCGTGCTGACGCAGGCGGAAGTCGCAGGCAACATCTCGCTCAGCACCGACTTCGCGCGCATCGATACCAACAGCGATGGCCGGCTCGCCAGCGACGAGCTGCGGGCATGGATCAACGCCGGCGGACTGGCGAAGAACGCGCGTCCGCTGGGTGACCTGCTGTCCGGTACCGGCCTGAGTGCCGACGCCCGCTTCGACATGCTCGACCTCGACGACGATGGCGCCCTGAGCGCGAAGGAGGCCGGCATGCATCAGGGGCTGCGCGCGAGCTTCCGCACGCTGGACCGCAATCGCGACGGCCGCCTGAGCTCGTCGGAATTCAGCGCCTGGACCGAAGCAGGCAACCGCTGAGCCCGTCCGGAAGAGCCCGATGCCCCGCTCCGGCGGGGCATCGCCGTTTCAGAGCCCGGCGGCCTCGCGCCAGAGCAGGTGCTGCAGCGGCGGCAGCCGGCCCGCCAGGCCCAGCAGGGGGCCGCGCAGCAGGACGGGCAGCACGGCGTCGTTTGAGAAGGCACGGTTGATCGCCTCGAAGGCGTACGCGGCGCGCGCGTTCTCGCTGCGGCGTGTGCGCGCCCAGCGCGACAGCCGCGGTCGTGGCAGAGCAGCACGGGCGCATAGCCGCGGCGGTTCTTGAACACGAGCACCTGTCCGCCGTCCTG
>NZ_SKFB01000032.1:0-38943 GCF_004344885.1 Lysobacter sp. N42 | reverse complement strand
GCCACGCCCCCGTCCGAGCCCGCCTCCCCCGGCACGCCCGGCGCCGCCGTGCAGGCCGCCATCGGCGCGGCGGCGGCGCAGGACGCGCGGCAGCCCGTCGGCCAGGCGCCCGAGGAGGCCACGCGGCCGCAGGTGGCCCAGATCTTCCAGCAGCCCGGCGTGCTCACGCCCCGCGGCACCTTCGTGCTCGAGCCGTCCGTGCAGCTGGGCTATTCGTCCACCGAGCGCGTCGCGCTGGTGGGCTACACGGTGATCCCGGCCATCCTCATCGGCCTGATCGACGTGCGCCAGGTGAAGACGACCACCACCACCGCGATCCTCGCCGCGCGCTACGGCCTGACCAACCGCCTCGAGCTCGAGGCGCGCGTGCCCTACGTGCACATCAGCTCCGACACGGTGAGCCGCGAGATCTTCACCGGCAGCGCGCAGGACAAGGTGTTCAACGCCTCGGGCAAGGGCCTGGGCGACGTGGAGGTGACCGCGCGTTACCAGATCAACCAGGGCGGCATCGACAAGCCGTTCTACGTGGGCTGGCTGCGCTACAAGTCGCGCACCGGCAAGGACCCGTTCGAGGTGGTCACCGACTGCGTGACGCGCTGCGTGGCCAATGCCACGGGCACCGGCCTGCCGCTGGAACTGCCGACCGGCAGCGGCTTCGAGGCGCTGCAGGCCGGCGTGACCTGGCTGTTCGCCTCCGACCCGGTGGTGTTCTTCGGCAGCTTGAGCTACCTGCACAACTTCGAGCGCAGCGGCGTCGCGCGCACGGTGCTCACCGGCGCGCCCGAGCCCAATCCGCAGACCACCACCGAACCGATCGGCGACATCAAGGCCGGCGACATCGTGGGCTTCAACCTCGGCATGGGCCTGGCGCTGAACGAGAAGGCCTCGATCAGCATCGGCTACGACCACTCGCTGATCGGCGAGACCGAGCAGAACGGCGAGGACCTGCCCGGCGCGGTGCGCGTGCAGCTGGGCACGCTGCTGCTGGGCGCCTCCTACCGCTTCAACCCGCGCGTGAGCCTGAACGTGTCGCTGGGCGTGGGCGTGACCCGCGACACGCCGGACACCACGGTGATGGTGCGGGTGCCGATCGCCTTCTGAGCGCGTGTCTCAAGCGCCGCCGCTGCGGCGGCGCAGTGCGTCCAGGAGTTCCAGTCCGTCCACCGGCTTCACGAAGTGCGCGTCGAAACCGGCCTCGCGGCTGGCGCGCCGGTCCTCCTCGCGGCCGTAGCCCGACAGGGCCAGCAGCAGCGGACGTGCGCCGCCGGGCAGGGCGCGCAGGCGACGCGCGAGCTCCAGCCCGTTCATCCCCGGCAGGCCGATGTCGAGGATGAAGGCGTCCACGCCGTCCGGGCCGACGGCGGACAGCAGCGTTTCTGCCGAGGCGTGCGTGGCCACGCGGTGGCCCGAGGAGGCCAGCAGCAGCGCGAGCGTATCGGCCGCATCGTGGTTGTCGTCCACCACCACGACCGACAGGCCGGCGCCCTGCGCTACGGCCGGCCCGTCGCTGCGCGCGCCCGGCACCGCGGGGGCTGCCGGCGGCAGCTCGACGGTGAAGCAGGCGCCGCAGCCGACTCCGTCGCTGGTCGCCTCCACGCGCCCGCCATGCAGTTCCACCAGGCCGCGCACCAGCGCCAGGCCGATGCCCAGCCCGCCCTGCGCGCGGTCGAGCGTGCGCGTGCCCTGGGTGAACAGCTCGAACACGTGCGGCAGCAGGTCGGGCTCGATGCCCGGGCCGTCGTCGCAGACGCCGATGCGCAGGCGGCCCCCGGCCAGGTGCGCGTCGACCTCCACCCGCCCGGCCGGCGGCGTGTACTTCACCGCGTTGTTGAGCAGGTTGGCCACCACCTGGGTCAGCCGCGTGCGATCGCCGTCGACCCACAGCGGGCCGGCCTCCACGCGCACCGCCAGCGAATGGGCGCGGGCCTCGGCCAGCGGCCGCACCTGCTCGACCGCCGCGCGCACCGCCTCGCGCAGGTCGAAGACCTCGCGCGTGAGCTCCACCTGCCCGCGGGTGACGCGCGAGACGTCCAGCAGGTCATCCACCAGGTTGGTCATGTGCCCGACCTGGCGTGCGATCACCCGGCCGGCTTCACGCATGCGCGCCGGCGACGTGCCGGGCAGGGCAATGACCTCCGCGGCGGTCCGGATCGGCGCCAGCGGATTGCGCAGCTCGTGCGCGAGCATGGCCAGGAACTCGTCCTTGCGGCGGTCGGCCTGGCGCAGCGCCGCCTCGCTCTGCTCCAGCGCCGCACGCGCGAGCTTCTGCCCGTGGATGTCGGTGCAGGTGCCCATCCACCGGATCACGCGGCCCTCGGCATCGCGCACCGGCAGGCCGCGGCCCAGCACCCAGCGGTACTCGCCGCTGTGGTGGCGCATGCGGTATTCGATCTCGTAGAGCTCGCCGGTGGCCGCGCAGTGCGCCCAGTGCGCGGCGGCGCGCGCGCGGTCATCGGGGTGCAGCGATTCCACCCAGGCGAAGCCGTCGCAGGCCCCGTCCGGCAGGCCGGTGAAGGCGTACCACTGGCGGTTGAAATAGTCCGCCCAGCCGTCCGCGCGCGTGGACCAGACCATCTGCGGCATGGCGTCGGCGATGGTGCGAAAGCGCGCCTCGCTCTCCCGCAGGCGTGCCTCGGCGGCCACGCGGTCGCTGATGTCGACCTGCGCGACCACGCCGCCGGTGACCTCGCCGGCCACGTCCTCGCCGGCCAGCGCGCGCGCCAGGCCCCAGTCCTGCGCGGCCAGCCGCTGGCCGTGGCGCGGCGAGCCGTCGGCCCACCAGGCACGCCAGTAGTCGTACTCCTCCACCGGCTTGGCCAGCGGGAACGCGCCCCAGAGGTCGTAGTTGGCCTGGTTGACCAGCTGCAGGCGGCCATCCGGCCCGGCGTAACCGATGCCCACCGGCGCGGCCTGCAGCAGGGCGCCCAGGCGCGCGCGGTCGGCCTCGGCCTCGAGCGCGGCGGCGCTGGCGGCCTCGGTGATCGCGCGCAGCTCCTCCTCGGTATGGAACTGGGCGGTCACGTCGGCGCCCTGCACGAAGATGCCGGTGATCGCGCCCGCGGCATCGCGCACGGGCTGGTAGAGGAAGTCGAGGTAGCGGCGCTGCACGTCGCCGTGGTCGTCGGCCAGGTCGATGGGCACGCGCGAGCCCACGTAGCGCTCGCCGCTGGCGTACACGTGGTCGAGCAGCGCGATGAAGCCCTGGCCCACGGTTTCCGGCAGGGCCCGCGCGACAGGCTGGCCGAGCACGTCGCGACCGCCCACCAGCCGCATGTAGGCGGCGTTGGCCAGCGTGAACACGTGGTCCGGGCCGCTGAGCAGGGCGACGAAGCCCGGCGCCTGCTCGAACATCGCGCGCAGGCGGTCGAGTTCCTGCGCCCGCGTGCGTTCGGCGAGCACGGTCGCGGTGGTCTCGTGGAAGCTGCAGTGGAAGCCCAGCACGGCGCCGTCGTCGCCCTCGACGGGCGTATAGGCGAAGGAGATCCACACCTGCTCGCGGTGGTCGCCGCGGTCGAGCAGCCAGGGGTGGTCCTCGTGGCGGGAGGCCTCGCCCGCGTAGGTGCGGCGCACGATGGGCTCCACGCCGTCCCAGATGTCCGGCCACACCTCGGCGAAGCGCATCCCGAAGGCGGCGGGATGGCGCCCGCCCAGCACCGGGATGTAGCCGTCGTTGTAGAGCAGGACCTGCTCGGGCCCCCAGACCAGGTGCTGCGGGGCCTTCGAGCGCAGCATCAGCCCCACCAGCGTCTTCAGCTGCGCCGGCCACTGCGCGCGCGGGCCCAGCGGCGTGGCCGACCAGTCGCGCTGCGCCAGCAGCGGGGCGGTCCGCGGATTCGCGTCGGTGGAGGAGGGGGGCGACGCGGGCATCGGCAACGTCCTGGCGATCCGTCGCGGCGCGGCGGGAGGCCGATCATACGGAGCGCCCCGGCGCGCCCGCGAGGACCCGTCGCCGTCTCGACACGGGCCTGGCGCGCGGTCCAGACTCGCGGCATGCACCTGGACTGCCACGCGCACCGCGTCATGCCCTGCACGGCGGCGCAGGCCTTCGCGCTGGCGGTCGACACCGAACGCTTCCCGCGCTTCTTCACCGGCTGCGGGCCGATCCCCGCGGTGCGCGCGGTGGAGCCCGACGGCCCGCCGCGGGTGGGCGCCACGCGGCGCGTGCGCAATGCCGACGGCTCGGTGCTCACCGAAACCGTCACCGCCTTCGCCGCGCCGCACCGGCACGCCTACCGGCTCGCCGGCCTGCGCCCGCCGTTCGCCTGGCTGGTGCGCGAAGCCGCGGCCGACTGGCGCATCGACGCCGCCGCCGACGGCGCGCGCGTGGCCTGGAGCTACCGCTTCGAGCTCACCCACCCGCTGGCCGCGCCGCTGGCGCGCCCGCTGCTGGGCTTCATGGCGCGCGCCATGCAGCGCTGCCTGGACGCGATGGCGCGCGAACTCGCCGCGCCCGTGCAGGGGCGGCCATGAGCGAATGGATCCTGCTCGCGCTGGCCCCGGTGTTCCTGGCCTTCGTCGCGCTGGAGGCCTGGTACTGGCGGGGCCGGCGCGCGGTCTACAGCTGGCGCGACACGCTGTCGAACGCCAGCCTGGCGCTGATGCACCAGGGCGCCGACGCGCTGGCCGGCGTGGCGGTCATCGCCGTGTATGCCTGGGTGCACCGCTACCGCCTGTTCGACCTGCCGGCCTCGGCCTGGACCATCGCCGCGCTGTTCGTCGCGCAGGACTTCTTCTACTACCTCTTCCACCGCGCCAGCCACCGCATCCGCTGGCTCTGGGCCTCGCACGTGGTGCACCACTCCTCCGAGCGGCTCAACCTCTCCACCGCCTTCCGCCAGAGCCTGACCTACCCCATCTCGGGCATGTGGCTGTTCTGGCTGCCGCTGGCATGGATCGGCTTCGACCCGAAGCACGTGGTGGCGGTGGTGGCCATCAACCTGGCCTTCCAGTTCTTCGTGCACACCGAGGCGGTGGGCCGGCTGGGCTGGCTGGAGAATGTCTTCAACACGCCCTCGCACCACCGCGTCCACCACGCGCGCAACGCCCAGTACATCGACCGCAACTTCGCCGGCGTGCTCATCGTCTGGGACAGGCTGTTCGGCACCTACGTCGAGGAGGACCCGGCGGTGCCCTGCGAGTACGGCATCGTCAAGCCCATCCGCACGCACAACCCGATCCGGCTCACCTTCCACGAATGGGCCGACATGCTGCGCGACGCCGTCCGCCCGCAGCCCTGGCGCGCGCGCCTGGGCCAGCTGTTCGGGCCCCCCGAGCGCGCGCACTCGCAGGCGCCCGCGGCCCCGGACGGCGCGGGCCGGGTGGGCTGAGCGCCGGCGGCGCAGGCCGCGGAACTGCGACGGCGCGCACATCCCGCTACCATCGCGCACCCCCCGCCCGCCGCCGCGCCCCATGCCCGACGTCCTGATCGTCGACGACAACCCGACCATCCGCGAGATGCTCGAGGACCTGTTGCTGGTCAACGGCTACGACGTGGACGTGGCCGAGCACGGCCGCGCCGCGCTGGACCTGCTCGAGGCCGGCCGCGTGCCCTGCGTGATCCTGCTGGACCTGCGCATGCCGGTGATGGACGGGGCCGGGCTGCTCGAGCACCTGCGCGCCTCGCCGCACGCACGGGTGCCGGTGGTGGTGCGCAGCTCCCTGGTCGACGAGGCCGGCCAGGCCGACGACCTCGCCGCGCGCTACGGCTGCGAGGTGATCGGCAAGGGCGCGGGCGTACTGCCCGTGCTGGAGGCGGTAGCGCGGCATTGCGGGCGGACGGCGCTGACCTGAGGAAGCGAAGCCGGCGCCGGGGCGGTGATCGCCACGCGCGACCGGGTACATCCGGCTGCCCTTCGCGCGCGGACGCCCGGATGCGGCGGGCGCCATTGCAGACCCTGCGCCCGGCGGCCGGTGCAGGCCGCCGGATGGCGACGGAAGCGGCGACACGGTGCACGCACCCCCACCGGCAGACGAACGCGCGCGCATTGCGGTGCGCGTCGCATGCATCGCCGACGCGAACGGTCCGCCCATGGCCGTGACGCGGGCCGCTGTCCGCGCACTGCAATACGCGCGTCACCGGATCGCCATGCGGCGCCCCTAGAAAGGCCGCTTTCACCTCGGGGACAGCCTCATGCACCGGACCACCCTGGCCCGCGCCCTGTCGCGCGTGCTCGCCGCGTCCATCGCCATCGCGCCGGCGGCCTTCGCGCAGCCCGTGGACGCAGCGCCGGCCGACGAACTCGACCGCGTGGTCGTCACCGGCGAGATCGTCTATCGCGACCGCACCGAGGCCACCGCGCCGGTGCTGTCCTACGACCTCGAATACTTCCAGCGCTTCGAGCCGCTCACCGTGGGCGACATGCTCAAGCGCGTGCCCTCGGTCACCTTCATCTCCGACGTGCTCGAGTACGACGGCGTGCGCCTGCGCGGGCTCGACCCGGGCTATACGCAGATCCTCGTCAACGGCAAGCGCGTGCCGGGCGCGGGCTTCGACCGCACCTTCTTCGTGGACCGCATTCCCGCCGAGCTCGTCGAGCGCATCGAGATCGTGCGCTCGGCCTCGGCCGACCGCAGCGGCGACGCGGTGGCCGGCGCGCTCAACATCGTGCTGCGCGATGGCATGACGCTCGACGGCGGCTACCTGCGCGCGGGCCTGCAGTCCTTCACCGACGGCGAGGTCGAGCCCACCTTCGGTGCGTTCTGGGGCGGGGAGGCCCTGGGCGGCCACCTGCTGCTGGGCGCCAACGTGCAGGGCCGCCGCAACCCCAAGAGCAAGCTGAGCCAGCGCTTCGATGCACCGGGTGGCACGCTCGACAACATCGAAGTGCAGAGCGACGTGCGCTCGGGCAAGGACTATGCCTTCAACGCCGACTACCGCCTGGCCATCGGCGAGGCCGAGCTGAACCTGCACGGCCTGTTCGTGCGCACCGACCGCCTGCAGGACGAGGACTCCATCGAGTACCGCGCCGGCGTGCGCGACGACGCCAACCTGCTGACGATCAACGACAACGACCTCGACATCCTCACCGACAACTACGCCGTCGGCCTCGGGCTGGAGGTGCCGATGGCGGGCGGCCGCACCGCGATCCGCTACGACCATGCCGGGCTCGCGGACGAGCAGGACGAGTTCGAGAACGAGACCGAATACCTGCGCGACGCCATCGCCTTTCCCGAGGATGACCGCTTCACCCGCGACGTCAGCCGCGTGGCCATCGAGGACCGCGACGACACGCTGGAGGTGCGCCACGACCGCGCGCTGGGCGGCATGGACCTCGCGTTCGGCGTGCAGGCCACGCGCAAGTCGCGCGTCACCGACATCGCCGCCGCGCCGCGCTACCGCGTGACCATTCCGAACGCGCCCGCCCCGCGCCCGGCCATCCCGGGGCCCGTGCAGGCGCTGGCGCCCGTGCCCGGCGGCGACAGCACGCTGCGCGAGGATCGCCTCGAACCCTTCGTGAAGTTCGAGGGTGGCGATCGGCTGGAGTGGGAAGCCGGCCTGCGCTACGAGCGCACCCGCACCCGGCTCGAAGACCGCACCGTGGCCGCCGCCGATCGCGAATCGCGCACGGGTTACGGCTACCTCCTGCCCAGCGCGCACCTGAAGTTCGCGCTGGACCAAGCCAACCGCATCACCGCCTCCGTCGCCCGCACCGTGCGCCGCCCCGGCTTCGACCAGCTCTCGCCGGCACTGCTCACCGGCGAACTGGGGGACAACGACTTCATCGGCAATCCCGACCTGCGCCCGGAGGACGCCTGGGGCGCCGACCTCGGCTTCGAGCGCCGCCTGGGCCGTCGCGGCGTGGCCGGCGTCAACCTGTTCTACCGCGACATCCGCGACCTCATCGAGATCGCCAACACGGGCGTCGAGGGCGACGAGGGCCCGGGCACGTTCGTGCTGCAGCCGCGCAATACCGGCGATGGCCGCGTCTGGGGCGCCGAGTTCGACCTCTCCACGCCCCTCACCCTGTTCGGGCTGGAAGGCACGGGCGTGTTCTTCAACTACACCTGGCTCGACAGCGAGGTCGAGGATTTCTTCGGCACCCGCCGCTTCAGCGACCAGTCGCGCTACGTCTACAACGTGGGCTTCATCCAGGAGCTGGCCGGCCCTGCGCTGTCGTTCGGCGCGACCTTCCGCAAGCAGGGCGACGCCTACGGGCGCATCGTCGGCGAGGAGGTGCGCACGTCCTACGACGGCGACCTGGAAGCCTTCGTCGAAAAGCGCTTCGGCGAGCAGTGGACGCTGCGCCTGACCGGCACCAACCTGCTGGACCAGTCCAAGGACGAGGTCTTCGACAAGTTCGCGACCATCGCCGACCAGATCGCGCGGGATTACGACGAGTACGAGCTGGAGAGCGAAACCGGCGGGCGCGCCTGGCAGCTGATCGTGCGCTACGCGTTCTGAGCCTGCGGCGACGGCGCCTGCCCGGCGCCGTCCCTGGGGATCAGGCAGCGACGCGCGACGCGCGCCGCAGGGGAAACGGGCACCGTGCGGTGCCCGTGTCGTTTCAGCCCGGACGGTCCGTGGAACCGTGCCATCGGCAGCGGCACGGCGCGCACGGAACGCAGGTCGCGCCGGGCGTCACTGGCGCCGACGCGGTCAGGGCAGCGTGCGGTCGAACAGGCCCAGGTACAGGGCACGGTAGATCGCGGTCGAATCGATCGTGCCCTGGATCAGCCGTGCGCCCGGCCCGATGCCGCGCGCCACGGTGCCGCCGGCGCTGTCGGAGTCGGAGGCCCAGGTGATGTAGAACGGCACGCGCACGCCGCGCGCGTCCGGCGCGGCCAGGAAGGGCTCGCCGTCGCGGCTGTCCAGCGGGGAACCCACCGCGGTGCGGGCCGGCAGCGGGCGCGGCAGGTCGGCGGGATCGTCGAGGTCGTCGGAGGTGGCGTTCATGCCGCCGTTGTCGGAGTCGGACGCTACCACCACGGTCAGTGCGGGGTTGCGCTGCGCTTCCTGCAGCGCGCGGCGGATCGCGCGGTCGGCGCCGGCCGCGGCCTCGAGCACCGCCGGCGCGTTGTTCTCGCCGGACAGGTTGTCGGTGGCTTCCTCGTTGCCGACGACCAGGTAGCCGCCCGGCGCGTCGCCGATACGGTCGAGGATGAAGTCCAGCATCTCGTCGAAGCGCGGGGCCTGCGGCTGGAACACCGGGCGGCCCTCGCGCGCCAGGGTGGCCTCGTCGCCTTCGTTGAAGGTCTCCTCGTGGGCGAACAGGCCGAGCACCTTGCGCGCGTCACGCGGCAGGCGGGCGAGCTCGTCGCGGGTGAACACCACGGCGTAGCCCGCCTTGCGCGCCTCGCGCACCAGGTCGCGCCCGTCCTCGCGCAGGCCGGGGCCGTGCCGGCCGGTGCGGCCCTTGGGCAGGAAGAAGCCCTCGCCGCCGCCGAGCGCGATGTCCGGGCGCGCCTGCAGGATCTGCGCGGCGATCGCGGCCTCGTCGTCGCGCTGGGCGACGGATGCGAGGAATGCGCCGGTGCCCGGCTCGGTGAGCGAGGAGGAGTTGAGCAGCGCCACCTTCTTGCCCGCGGCCTGGGCTTCGCGCATCAGGCTCATGCGCTGGCCCGAGGCCGCGGTGGGAACGGAGCCGCCGTCGAGCGAGCCGTAGCTGGCGAGCGCCGCGCGGATGCCGTAGGCATGCGTGGTGGCGCCCCCGTTGGACGAGGCGTTCACCGAATCGAGCATCGGCCCCACGTAGACCGCCGCGTTCGGCAGCGCGTCCCAGCCGAGCCGCCCGTCCGGCCCGACCTCGGACAGGCGCAGCGCGCTCCAGGTGTTGGCCCCCATGCCATCGGGGTGCAGGAAGATCGCACTGCGCGCGGGGTCGGCCGCCTGGGCGGCGGATGCGGCCAGTGCAAGCGCCGCGGCGAGGAACAACGGAGTCGAACGGGGCATCGGCAGTGTCCGGTGTCGAAACGCGCATTGCTACCGGGCCTGTATGACGCGCCGGTTAAGCGGCCGTGCGGCGGGCGGACGGAGCACGCAGGGACCAGGCCATCGGTGGGGTGACTTCCGGCCCATGGCGGCATCGCTCTGGTGTTGTACTTTACCAACACACCCACTCACCGCCGCTTCCAAGGAGCCGCCATGAACGCCCAGACCGCCATCCCGACCCGCGCCCAGGCCCCGGTCGTCGTCCCCTTCGAGACCGCCACCCGCCTCGTCCGTCGCGAGCGCGACTTCGGCGTCGGCTACGGCAAGAGCTCCGGCTACGCCACCACCCGCCGTTACGCCGCACAGTCCACCGCCCCGCGCTATTTCCGCTTCGCCTGAGGGTCGCCGCTTGACCCCGGTGCCGCCGGCAGGCGGAGAGCCGCTATCGTGACGCGATGACGTCCGACCACGCCTCCGCCTCGCCCTTCCGCGGCGCACCGTCCCTGGACGCGCTCAATGCGCTGTCCGAAGGGACCGCGATGCAGCCGCTGGGCATCGTGTTCACCGAAATCGGCGCCGACTTCCTGCGCGCCACCATGCCCGTCGACGCCCGCACGAAGCAGCCCTACGGCCTGCTGCACGGCGGCGCGTCCGTGCTGCTGGCCGAGACGCTGGGCAGCACCGCCGGCAACCTCTGCGTGCCCGAGGACCGCATCTGCGTGGGCATCGAGATCAACGCCAACCACCTGCGCGCCGTGCGCGACGGGGTGGTGACCGGCACCGCCCGCCCGCTGCACGTGGGCCGCGCCACGCAGGTCTGGGAGATCCGCATCGAGGACGCCCGCGGCCGGCTGGCCTGCGTCTCGCGCATCACGCTGGCGGTGGTGGACCGGCCGGGCTGACGCCGGCGGCGGCCCGCCTTGCACCTGCCGACCTCGCGGCGTCCGTGCGCGCGCCAGCGCGAGCCGCGTCATGCTGCAGCGCGCCAAACGGGGTCCTGCTCCGGTAGGCTTCCGCGCATGATCGCGCCGACGTCCTCCCCCGGCGCCGCCGCGCGCACGCCCGCCGCGCTGCGTGCGCCGCTCACCCTGCTGCGCCTGCCGCTGCTGCTCTGGCACGTGCTGGTGCACCTGCCCATCGTGCTGCTGCTGCTCATGCCGTTCACCCGCCACTGGCGCTGGCGCGGCGAGCCCTTCCAGCACCGCGTGATCCGCGGCTGGCAGGCCGGCCTGATGCGCGTGTTCGGCTTCCGCCTGCGCCGGCGGGGCACGCCCCTGCAGGGCCCGACCCTGTTCGTCGCCAACCACGTGGGCTGGGTCGACATCTCCATGCTGCACAGCCAGCGCATGATGGGCTTCGTGGCCAAGGACGAGATCTCGCGCTGGCCGCTGGTGGGCTGGCTGGCCGCACGCGGGCAGACGATCTTCCACCGCCGCGGCAGCACCGAATCGCTGGGCGGCGTGCTCAGCGAGATGATCCAGCGCCTGCAGCGTGGGCAGTCGGTGGGCGTGTTCCCTGAGGGCGGCACCCGCGGCGGCCACGAGGTCGGCCCCTTCCACGCGCGCATCTTCACCGCGGCGGTGGAGGCCGGCGTGCCGGTGCAGCCGGTGGCGCTGGTCTACGGCGAGCGTGGCCGGGCCCAGCAGGTGGTGGCCTTCGGCAGGCGCGAGAGCTTCGCGGCCAACTTCGTGCGGCTGCTCGGCGAGCCCGCCCGTACCGCCACCGTGCACTTCCTGGAGCCGATCAGGCCCGGCGAGGCCGACGGCCGCCGCCGGATGGCGGAGCTGGCGCGCGCGCGGATCGTCGAGGCCATCTCGCACGCGCCGTGAGCATCACCCGGCTCGACTTCAGCCCGCCGCGGGGCCTGCGCAGCCCGCACGCGCAGACCGTCCTCGGCTCCAGCCCGATGCGCCGGCGGCTGGGCTTTGCGCGCCTGTGCGCGCAGACCAGCGAGACCACCGCGCACGTGATCGACGCCGGCGAGGGCGTGCGCCTCTTGGGCATCCACGACCTGCCGGCCAGCGGCCCGCCCAGGGGCCTGGCGCTGCTGCTGCACGGCTGGGAGGGCAGCGCCGAGTCCAGCTACATGCGCCTGACCGCGGCCGAACTGCTCGCGCGCGGCTGGGCCACCTTCCGCCTCAACTTCCGCGATCACGGTGATACCCACCACCTCAACGAGGCGATCTTCCATTCCAACCGCATCGACGAGGTGGTGCGCGCGGCGACGGAGGTGGCGCGCCGTTTCCCCGCGCGCCGCTTCGTGGCCGCCGGCTACTCCCTCGGCGGCAACTTCACCCTGCGCCTGGCGCTGCGCGCACCCGCGGCCGGGCTGCGGCTCGACGCGGTCGCCGCGGTCTGCCCGGTGCTGGACCCTGCGCGCACCATGGACGCGATGGACCGGGGCGGCGGCCTGTACCGGCGCTATTTCGAGCGCAAGTGGCGCGCCTCGCTGGTCAAGAAGCGTGCGCTGTTCCCGCACCTGCTGCACCTGGACGACCGCGCCCTGCGCATGCGCCTGGGCCCGCTCACGCAGTGGCTGGTCGAACGCCATACCGAGTTCGGCACGCTGGCCAACTACTTCGACGGCTACACCATCGCCGGCGACCGCTTGGCCGCACTCGGCGTCGAGGCCCACATCCTCACCGCCGCCGACGATCCCGTGATTCCCGTCGACGACTTCCACCGCCTCCGGCTGCCCGACCACGCGCACCTGGAGATCACCGGGCTCGGCGGCCACTGCGGCTTCCTGCGCGACTGGCGCCTGTCCGGCCTGGCCGAGCAGTGGGTGGCCGAGCGCCTGACCGCGCACGGCTGAAGCCCGCGCCGCCGCTACAATCGCCGGCCTTGCGCCGCGCGGCGCCGATCTCCAGGAACGCCCCATGTACGACCCCGTCCTCGCGGCCCTGCGCCGTGGCGCCGCCGACGATGCGCTCGCGCTCGCCCGCGAGCTGGTGGACACGCGGCCGGACGATGCCGTCGCCCATCGCCTGCTCGCCCATGCCCAGCGCCTGTCCGGCGACGACGCCGCCGCGCTGGCCACCCTGGACGCCGCCCTGGAGCGCGCGCCCGAGGATGCCGACCTGCACCTGGAGCGCGCGGGCCTGCTGCTCCGGGCCCGCCAGCTCGACGAGGCCCAGGCCGCGCTGGCGCGCAGCGTGGGCCTGGACCCCAACCAGTTCCCCGCCTACGTGATGCAGGCGCAGCTGGCGCTGGGCCGGGGCGAACTGGACGAGGCCGAGCGCCTGGCGCGCACGGCCTCGCGCATCGCCCCGGACCACCCGCAGCTGGCGGCCGTGCAGGGCATGCTCGCGCTGCGCCGCGGGCGGCCCGACGAGGCGCTGTCCATCCTCTCGCAGGCCGCCACGCTCGCGCCCGACGAACCCATGCTGCGCCACGCCCTGGGCTTCGCCTACCTCGCCAAGGGCCACCTGGCCTTTGCCGAGCAGGCCTTCCGCGGCGTGCTCGAGCTCCATCCCGACAACACCGCCCTGCGCGCGCTGGTGGCCGACCTCGTGCGCCAGCAGGGTCGCCCGGGCGAGGCGGTGGACGAACTCGCCCCGCTGCTCGACGACCCCGCCACGCCGCCCACGCTGCACCGCCTGGCCGGCGAGCTGGAGCTGCGCGCCGAGCGCGTCGAGCGCGCCATCCCGCGCCTGAAGCATGCGCTGGCGCGCCTGCCGGGCGACCGCCGCACCCTCGCGGCGCTGATCGAGGCCTGGGAGCGGAGCGGCGACCGCGAGGACGCCCGCAGCACGCTCGATGCCGCGCTGGCCACCCATCCGCAGGCCGACGAGCTCTGGCTGGCGCGCCTGTCGGTGGAGCCGTTCGCCGGCGAGGAGGCCCGCGCCGTCATCGACCGCTGGCTCGTCGCCGTGCCCGACCACATTCCGGCGCTGCTGGCCCGCCTCACCGCGCTCGACGCCAGCGGCGACCGCGACGGCGCCGAGGCGGCGGCCCAGCGCATCGTCGAGCTCCAGCCCGGCCAGGCCCAGGCGGAGATGCGCCTGCTCGACGGCCTGATGCAGCGCGATCCCGATGCCGCGGTGGCGCGGGTGGAGTCGCTGCTGGCCCGCGCGCAGGATCCGCAGGTCAAGCGCGGGCTGCGCCAGCTGCTGGGCCATGCGCTGGACCGCGCCGGCCGCCTGGACGACGCGGTGGCGGCCTGGGCGGCGATCCAGGCCGAGGTCGCGCCCGAGCGCCTGCCGCTGCCGCCGATCAGCGGCTACCAGGGCCCGTGGCCGGAGGCCGCGCCGCTGCCCGACGGCGCGCACGCCGTGCTCTTCGTCTGGGGTGCGCCGGGCTCGCTGGTCGAGCGCATCGCGCAGACCTTCCAGCTCGGCGGCGCGCCCATGCTGGTCGACCGCCTGGGCCCGAACCCGCCGCAGGATCCGCTGCAGCGCTACGACACCGCCCAGCGCCTGGTCGACGGCAGCCTGGACGGGGCCTACCTCGTCGCCCAGTGGCGCGCCGCGCTGGGCGGCCGCGGCGTGCAGGGCGGAAACGCTTTCGACTGGCTGCCGGTCTGGGACAACGCCCTGCTACTGGCCCTGCGCCCGCACATGCCCGAGGCGGTGGCGATGATCGCCCTGCGCGATCCGCGCGACATGCTGCTGGACTGGCTGGCCTTCGGCGCGCCGGTGCCGCTGCGCATGGAGTCGCCGCTGGAGGCCGCGCAGTGGCTCGCGCGCAGCCTGGAGCAGGTGGCCGAGCTGGGCGAGCAGAACCTGTTCCCCCACCGCGTGGTGCGCCTGGACGGCATCGAGTCCGACCCGCGCGGCGTCGCGCAGGCGGTGGCCGATGCGCTGGGCATCTCGGTGCCCGTGCCGCCGGCGCAGGCCTTCGGGCCGCAGCGCCTGCCCAGCGGCCACTGGCAGCGCTTCGCCGGCGCGCTGGACGAGGCCTTCCAGGTGCTCGCCCCGGTCGCCGCGCGCCTGGGCTACACGGCCTGAGGCGCCCCCCGGCCGCCGGAGCGGTTCCGGCGGCCCGCGGCCATCGCGTACGCTCCCCCTGATCGGACACGAGGAGGAGCGCATGCGGCTTATCAGCGACAGCTTCGAGCACCGCCAGCGCCTGCCCGGCGAGTTCGCCGCCGGCGTGCGCAACGGCGACGGCGTGGGCTTCGGCCCCAACCGCAATCCCCACCTTCGCTGGGACGGGGTGCCCGCCGGCACGAAGTCCTTCGCGCTGCTGTGCATCGACCCCGACGTGCCCACGGTGGCGGAAATGGTCGGCAAGCCCGGCGTCGAGATCCCCGTCGACCAGCCGCGCTGCGACTTCGTGCACTGGGCCATGGCCGACATCCCCGCCGACGTGCGCGAGATCGCCGCCGGCAGCTGCAGCGACGGCGTCGTGCCGCACGGCAAGCGCGAACCGGCCGGCCCGCCCGGCAGCCGCCAGGGCCTGAACGACTACACCGGCTGGTTCGCCGGCAACGCCGACATGCAAGGCGACTGGCGCGGCTACGACGGCCCGTTCCCGCCGCCGAACGACCTGCGCCTGCACCGCTACTTCTTCCGCCTGTTCGCCCTCGACGTCGAGCGCCTGGAGCTGCCCGCGCGCTTCACCGCCGGCGACGTGCTGCGGGCCATGCAGGGCCACCGCCTGGCCGAGGCCCTGGTCTACGCCACGTACTCGCTGAATCCGGCCGTCAAGGACTGACGACGCTTGCCGTTAGTTGAATCACGGGGCGCCCTCGCGCCCCGTACCGGCCCGGGCATGGTCCAATCGGGTCACGGGCAGGAGGAGTGGTGGACGTGCGGCAGCGGGGTGTTTACGGCAGTGCGGGTTTGCGGCGGCTGGTGACGGCGGCGGGCCTGGCGCTGGTGCTCGCGGCCTGCGCACGCGGCGAGGCGCCGGTCGAGACCCCGCCGGTGACCCTGGGCGACGACACCGGACCGCGCGTCTACCGCGCCGAACTCCAGCCCCAGCCGCAGGACGACCTCGCCACCACCCGCTGGCCGCCCGCCCGCGTGGGCAGTGGGCATGCGCGCATCAGCTGCGAGCGCGACGACGCCACCGACGAGCCGCGCCGCCTGGATTCGCTGGAATTCTTCAGCCTGGTCGACGCGATGACGCCCTGCCAGGCCACCGGCCTGCTGCGCCTGCAGTACAGCGGGCGCGTGGACGACGGCTTCACCGCTCTGATCGAGCGCGTCTCGGCCATGGCCGAGCGCATGGACCTGCCCCAGCGCATCCTCGACATCGATTCGGCCGGCGGCCACGTCGAGGAGGCGGTCAAGGCCGGCGACGCGCTGGCCGCCGCGCGCTGGACCCTGCGCGTGCGCGAGGACGCGGTCTGCCACAGCGCCTGCGTGCTCGTGCTCGCCGCCGCCGACATGCGCGACGTCGAGGGCAGGGTCGGCGTCCACCGGCTCATGCGCGACCGGTCGAGTGCGACCTCGCGAGCCGAGCTCAACGACGAACTGCGCCAGGTCAACGCGCTGGTGCGCGAGTACTTCGAGCGCCATGGCGTGGCGCTCGCGGTGGCCGACCTGATGATGACCGTGCCCAACCGCCGCCTGCGCATGCTCACGCCGGAGGAACTGGAGACCTTCGGCCTGCAGGGGCGCAATGCGGCGCAGGACGACCTGGAGCGCATCGTCGCGCGCCGCGAGTGCGGCGAGGGCTTCGTGCGCCGCCGCGACCAGTTCCAGCGCCGCTTCGAGGAAACCTGCGCGGCCGACGAGCGCCGCTGGGAGGACGTCGTGCGCTGCGGCATCGAGCTGCGCGCGGCCTACGGCTTCCCGGATGCGAAGTGCCCCGACGGCACCCCGCTGGCCGATGCCGAACGCGTGCTCGACCTGGCCGCCGCGCGCGCCGAGCGCGAACGCGCGGCGCAGGCGGCCGCCAGCGACGAGGGCGAGGCGAGTAGCGGCCGCGCCGTGTCGGTGGCCGCGCCGTAAGGCGCGCACGATCAGTCGGCGGCGGGCACCAGCGCCAGCAGGGCCAGGCCCAGCACCGCGCGGTAGACGGCGAACACCGTGAAGCGGTGCGTCTGGATGTAGCGCAGCAGCCACTTGACCGCCGCGAAGGCGGTGATCGCCGACGCCACGAAGGCCACGCCCAGCGCGCTCCAGTCCTCGTGGGCGGCCTCGCCGGAGCCGACCACGTCCACCAGCTCGTAGGCGGCCGCCGCGAACATGGTCGGGATGCCGACCAGGAAGGCGAACTCGGTGGCCGCCGCACGCGAGGTGGTGCCGGCCAGCAGGGCGACGAAGATGGTGGCGGCCGAGCGCGACGTGCCGGGGAACACGCCCGCCACCACCTGCGCCACGCCGACCAGGATCGCCACGGTCCAGGTGATCGCCGCGCGCTCGCCGAGCACGGCGGCACGCCGCGCCGCCAGCTGCTCGGCCAGCACCATCCAGACCGCCCCGGCCAGCAGCGCCCAGGCGATCGGCGCCACCTCCGTGGGCAGCTCGAAGCCCAGCTTCTTCACCAGCACGCCCAGCACCGCGGTCACGCCGAAGGCGGCGGCCAGCCGGTAGGCGTACTCGCGCGGGGGCTGGCCGTAGACGCGGGCGTCGGCCATCGCCGCGGCATGGCCGGGGCGCAGGAAGGCCATCGCCAGCTGCCACAGGCGCTCGCGGTAGATCAGCACCACCGCGAGGATCGCGCCGGCCTGGATCGCGATGTTGAACAGGTCGGACCGGTGGCCCAGCCAGCGCTCGGCGATCAGCAGGTGGCCGGTGCTGGAGATCGGCAGGAATTCGGTGATGCCCTCGATGATGCCGAGGAGCAGGGCTTCGATCAGGTCGTGCATCGTCCGGTGCGGCCGGGAGGGCCCCGCATGGTACGGCGCGCGACGCGCCCGCGCAGGCCATCGGCCCCGGCGCGCACCGCCGTGGTGCGTCGGGCGCCCCGCACTGGTGCGGTCGCGGTGGTCGCCTCACGCAGGATCAGGCACTTGCGGTGGCCGGACACTTGGCATCGTCCTTGCTGAAGGCAACGCGTCGGCGCAGTCCCGCGCCATGCCCTGCCAGCCTCCGGAGCCGCCATGTCCATCGAGAACGTCGAAAAGCTCATCCGCGACCACAAAGTCGAATTCGTCGACCTGCGCTTTGCCGACATGCGCGGCGTGCAGCACCACGTCACCTTCCCGGCCTCGATCATCGAGCCCTCGCTGTTCGAGGACGGCAAGATGTTCGACGGCAGCTCCATCGTCGGCTGGCGCGGCATCCAGCAGTCGGACATGGTGCTGCTGCCCGACCCGGCCAGCGCCTTCCTCGACCCGTTCACCGCCGACCCCACGCTGGTGCTGGTCTGCGACATCCTCGATCCGACCACCATGCAGGGCTACACGCGCGATCCGCGCGGCATCGCCCGCCGCGCCGAAGCCTTCCTCAAGGCCTCGGGCATCGCCGACACCGCCTTCTTCGGCCCCGAGCCCGAGTTCTTCATCT
The DNA here is from genome assembly GCF_004344885.1 of Lysobacter sp. N42. Classification (NCBI taxonomy): domain Bacteria; kingdom Pseudomonadati; phylum Pseudomonadota; class Gammaproteobacteria; order Lysobacterales; family Lysobacteraceae; genus Lysobacter; species Lysobacter sp. N42. Next base: position 20,673 of record NZ_SKFB01000032.1, on the reverse strand, counting down.
TCGACTCGGTGCGCTTTGCCAACGAGATGGGCCATACCTTCTTCCACGTCGACTCGGAAGAGGCGCACTGGAACTCCGGCCGCGAGTACGTGGGCGGCAACACCGGCTACCGGCCGATGGTGAAGGGCGGCTACTTCCCCGTCGCCCCGCTGGACACGCTGCACGACATCCGCGCCGAGATGTGCAAGACGCTGCAGGCGATCGGCATCGAGGTGGAGGTGCACCACCACGAGGTGGCCAATGCCGGCCAGTGCGAGATCGGCACCAAGTTCAACACGCTGGTGGCCAAGGGCGACGAGCTGCTGGCCACCAAGTACGTGATCAAGAACGTCGCCCACCGCAACGGCAAGACCGCCACCTTCATGCCGAAACCGATCGTTGGCGACAACGGCAGCGGCATGCACGTGCACATGTCGCTGGCCAAGGGCGGCGTGAACCTGTTCAACGGCGACGGCTACGGCGGCCTCTCGCAGACCGCGCTCTGGTACATCGGCGGCATCTTCAAGCATGCGCGCGCGCTCAACGCGTTCTGCAACTCCACGACGAACTCGTACAAGCGCCTGGTGCCGGGCTATGAAGCGCCGGTGATGCTGGCGTACTCGGCGAGCAACCGCTCGGCATCGTGCCGCATCCCGTACGTGGCCAACCCCAAGGCGCGCCGCGTGGAGATCCGCTTCCCCGACCCGATGAACTCGGGCTACCTGATCTTCGCCGCGCTGATGATGGCCGGCCTGGACGGCATCAAGAACCAGATCGACCCGGGCGCGCCCAGCGACAAGGACCTCTACGACCTGCCGCCCGAGGAGGCCAAGGACATCCCGACCGTCTGCCATTCGCTGGACCAGGCGCTGGAAGCGCTGGACAAGGATCGTGACTTCCTCAAGGCCGGCGGCGTGTTCAGCGACGACTTCATCGACGCCTACATCCAGATGAAGATGAAGGAGGTCACCGCCTTCCGCGCGGCGACGCATCCGCTCGAGTACCAGCTGTACTACACCATCTGACCGATCGGCGGCCCGCGGCCGGAGCCCCGGGCCGCTCCGCTGGGGCACGTGGAACGCACGGCCTGCCGCACGGGCGGCCCCGCCCGGCACGACGCATCCGCATCCGATGGACATCCGCACCGGCCACCTCGACCATCCCGGCGTCGTCGCCCTGCTGCGCGAGCACCTGCATGCCCTCGGCCGGCTGACCCCGGCCGACTCCATGCATGCGCTCGGCATCGACCGGTTGAAGGCACCGGACATCACCTTCTGGTCCGCCTGGGACGGCGAGGCCGTCATCGGCTGCGCCGCGCTCAGGCATCTCGACGATGCGCATGGCGAACTCAAGTCCATGCGCACCTGCGCCCGCCACCTGCGGCGCGGCGTGGCCACGCGCCTGCTCGACACGGCGCTCGCCGAAGCCCGCCTGCGCGGCTACGCGCGGGTGAGCCTGGAGACCGGCGTCACCCGCGAGTTCGCCGCCGCGCATGCCCTCTACCGCCGGGCCGGCTTCCGCGAGTGCGGGCCGTTCGGGGCTTACCGCCACGATCCGCACAGCCTGTTCATGACGCTGGAAACCGGTGTCGTGCGCGAGGCTGCCGGCGCGACCGCCGTGGGCGTGAGCTGAGCGGCCGCAAGCGCGCACGCGATGCGATGTTGGACCGACTGCTCGCCGGCGAAGGCGCGCGCCGGGCCCGGGCCGCCGTAGCCGGCACGCCCGGTGCTTGTTCGACGGCCTGCCGCCCCTCGCGTGGCGTCCCGCATTCCGGGCCGCGCCGAACGCTGCCCGCACGGCGTCGGGCCGTAAACGAAAACGGCCGCCCGAAGGCGGCCGTTTTCGTGCAGCGATCGCGATGGCTCAGATGCGCAGCTCGAGGCCGAGCGTGAGCGTCCTGGCGGTCACGTCCAGGCCTTCGTCGCCGCCCTTGACCTGGTCGTAGTTCAGGCCCAGGCCGAAGCCGGGGCTGAAGTCGTAGCCCACGCCCACGCCGACGTACGGCTTGACGTCACCCGCGTCGGCCTCTTCCACGGACCCGTCGACATCCACCGTCGCCACGCCACGGGCGAAGCCGCCGCGGCCGCTGATGTAGAAGCCCTGCTGGTCGCCGCCGAAGTTCTTCTTGCCGACCACGCCCACGCCCACCGCGTGCAGCTTCAGGCTCGCGCTCTCGAAGCCGTCGTCGTAGCGCTGGCTGTAGTAGCGCGTGTAGAAGCCCTCGATCGCGACGTTCGGATTGAACCAGTACCCCCCGCGCACGCCGTAGGCGGTGTCCTCGTCCGAACCCCGGAAGCCGTCGAACTCGAACTCCACGTCGCTGCTGCCGGCTTCGAACCTGACGAAACCCTGCCCCTCGGCCATGGCGGGTGCGGAAAGGCTGGCAAGCGCCAGCCCGATGGCCAGCACGAAATGCTTCTTCACTGAATGTTTCCCCTGGAATGTATCGACAAAGGCCCGGACATGCGCGCGGGCGCCGGCACGTTAACACTCCGCCGCCGCCGGGCAACCGGGCCGGAACCGGGAAGTTTTCCGATGCCGCCCGGCGCGCCATCGCGCCCTTCGCATGCGGCGGGCGCGGGCGACCGCCAGCAGCCGGCGCCCTTCGGGAGGCCGGCGACGCACGGCCGGCCTTCCGCGTCGAACCCGCTGCCCCAGCGACCAACGCGGCCGCGCGGAACTCCCTGGCGCGGAAGTGGGAGGCCCGTCACGGATGCAGTCGGACGGGCGTCGTCATGTGATCGCGGTGTGAACGCGTCGTACACATTCGCGTTCCTATCCTCGCCTTCCATGCCCGTGGGGACGGGCGACTCGAGTATTTCCTGTGTCCGAAGCCACCGTGCGGCGCACCCGTGCCGCCAAGTCCCAGCCTCCCGCGCCTCCCACCACCTTCGACGATCCCCTGCAGGAGCTGCTGGCCGCCATGTCGGCCGTGCGCGAGGGCGATTTCGACGTGCGCGTGCCGCGCCACTGGGACGGCATCGCGGGGCGCCTGGCGGAGGCCTTCAACGAGATCGTGGTGCAGAACCGCGAGCTCGCGCGCGAGCTCGCGCGCGTGGGACAGGCCGTCGGCCGCGAGGGCCAGACCCGCCAGCGCGTCACGCCCGCCGCCCGCCGTGGCGAATGGGCGCAGATGGAGCGCTCGGTCAACGAGCTGATCGACGACCTGGTGCGCCCGGTCGAGACCATGACCGAGGCGATCGCGGGCGTCGCCAAGGGCGACCTCACCCGCTCGGTGCCGCTGGAGGCCGAAGGCCGCCCGCTGCAGGGCGAGTTCCTGCGCTCGGCCACCATCGTCAATCGCATGATCGAGCAGATGGGCGAGTTCTCGTCGGAGGTTACGCGCGTGGCGCTGGAAGTCGGCACCGCCGGCCTGCTCGGCGGCCAGGCGAAGGTGAAGGGCGTGTCCGGCGTCTGGAAGGACCTGACCGACTCGGTCAACCAGATGGCCAACAACCTCACCGCGCAGGTGCGCAACATCGCCGAGGTGACCATCGCCGTGGCCAACGGCGACCTCTCGCGCAAGATCACCGTGGACGTGCGCGGCGAGATCCTGCAGCTCAAGGAAGCCATCAACACGATGGTGGACCAGCTGCGCGGCTTCGCCTCGGAAGTCACGCGCGTGGCGCGCGAGGTCGGCACCGAAGGGCGCCTGGGCGGCCAGGCGATCGTGCCGGGCGTGGCCGGCACCTGGAAGGACCTCACCGACTCGGTGAACGCGATGGCCTCGAACCTGACGTCGCAGGTCCGAAACATCGCGGAAGTGACGACGGCGGTGGCGAAGGGCGACCTCTCGCGCAAGATCACCGTGGACGTGCGCGGCGAGATCCTCGAGCTCAAGAACACCATCAACACGATGGTGGACCAGCTCAACGGCTTCGCGGCGGAAGTCACGCGCGTGGCGCGCGAGGTCGGTACCGAAGGCAAGCTCGGTGGCCAGGCGGACGTGCCGGGCGTGGCTGGTACCTGGAAGGACCTCACCGACAACGTGAACCTGATGGCGTCGAACCTGACGCTGCAGGTGCGCAACATCGCGGACGTCACCACCGCGGTGGCCAAGGGCGACCTCTCGCGCAAGATCACCGTGGACGTGCGCGGCGAGATCCTGCAGCTGAAGGAAACCATCAACACGATGGTGGACCAGCTCAACGGCTTCGCCGCGGAAGTCACGCGCGTGGCGCGCGAGGTGGGTACCGAAGGGCGCCTGGGTGGCCAGGCGGTCGTGCCGGGCGTGGCCGGCACCTGGGCCGACCTCACCGACTCGGTGAACGCGATGGCCTCCAACCTCACCGGCCAGGTGCGAAACATCGCCGAGGTGACCACGGCGGTGGCGCGAGGCGATCTCTCGCGCAAGATCACCGTGGACGTGCGCGGCGAGATCCGCGAACTCAAGGACACCATCAACACGATGGTGGACCAGCTCAACGGCTTCGCGGCGGAAGTCACGCGCGTGGCCCGCGAGGTGGGCACCGAGGGCAAGCTCGGCGGCCAGGCGCAGGTGCCGGGCGTGGCGGGTACGTGGAAGGACCTCACCGACTCGGTGAACTCCATGGCCTCCAACCTCACCGCGCAGGTGCGAAACATCGCCGAGGTCACCACGGCGGTGGCGCGTGGCGACCTCTCGCGCAAGATCGCGGTGGACGTCAAGGGCGAGATCCTCGAACTCAAGGACACCATCAACACGATGGTGGACCAGCTCAACGGCTTCGCGGCGGAAGTCACGCGCGTGGCGCGCGAGGTGGGCACCGAGGGCAAGCTCGGCGGCCAGGCTTCCGTGCCGGGCGTGGCGGGTACCTGGAAGGACCTCACCGACAACGTCAACTCGATGGCGTCCAACCTCACCACGCAGGTGCGAAACATCGCCGAGGTGGCGACCGCGGTGGCGCGGGGCGACCTGTCCAAGAAGATCGAGGTCGACGCCAAGGGCGAGATCCTGCAGCTGAAGAACACCCTCAACACGATGGTGGACCAGCTCAACGGCTTCGCCGCGGAAGTCACGCGCGTGGCGCGCGAGGTGGGCACCGAGGGCAAGCTCGGCGGCCAGGCTTCCGTGCCGGGCGTGGCGGGTACCTGGAAGGACCTCACCGACAACGTCAACTCGATGGCGGCCAACCTCACCACCCAGGTGCGCGGCATCGCCAAGGTGGTGACGGCGGTGGCGAACGGCGACCTCGGCCAGAAGCTCACGGTGGAGGCCAAGGGCGAGATCGCCGAGCTGGCCGACACCATCAACTCGATGACCGACACGCTGGCGATCTTCGCCGACCAGGTGTCCACCGTGGCGCGCGAGGTGGGCGTGGAAGGGCGCCTGGGCGGCCAGGCGAACGTGCCGGGCACGTCCGGCGTGTGGAAGGACCTCACCGCGAACGTGAACCAGCTCGCGGCCAACCTCACCACGCAGGTGCGCGCGATCGCCGAGGTGGCCACCGCGGTGACGCAGAACGACCTCACCCGCTCGATCACCGTGGACGCGCGCGGCGAGGTGGCCGACCTGCGCGACAACCTCAACGTGATGATCTCCACCCTGCGCGCGACCACCGAGTCCAACCGCGAGCAGGACTGGCTCAAGACCAACCTCGCCGCCTTCGGCGCGATGATGCAGGGCCAGCGCGACATCCTGACGCTCGGCCGCCAGCTGCTGTCGGAACTCGCGCCGCTGGTGAACGCGCAGCAGGGCCTGATCTACCTCGTGGAGGAGGGCGAGGGCGCGACCGGCCGGCGCCTGCGCCAGCTTGCCGCCTATGCCGACGCGCCGGCCGAGCCGCTGGACCACACCCTGGCGATCGGCGAGAGCCTGATCGGACAGTGCGCGGCCGAAGGGCGCATGATCCTGCTGCAGGACATCCCCTCCGAGCTCGTGCAGATCCGCTCGGGCCTGCTGTCGGTGTCGCCGCGCAGCGTCATCGTGCTGCCCGTGCTGTTCGAGGACCAGGTCAAGGCGGTCATCGAACTGGCCTCGGTGGCCGAGTTCAACGAGGTGCATCGCACCTTCCTCGAGCAACTCTCGCGCTCGATCGGCATCGTGCTCAACACCATCGAGGCCGGCATGCGCACCGAAGGCCTGCTGCAGCAGTCGCAGCAGCTGGCCGCCGAACTGCAGGCCCAGCAGCGCGAGCTGCAGCAGACCAACGAGGAGATCGCGCTCAAGGCCGCGCTGCTGGCCGAGCAGAAGGCCGAGGTCGAAACCAAGAACCAGCAGATCGAGCAGGCCCGCCGCGCGCTGGAGGAGAAGGCCGCCGAGCTCGCGCTCACCTCGCGCTACAAGTCCGAGTTCCTGGCGAACATGTCGCACGAGCTGCGCACGCCGCTGAACTCCATCCTCATCCTCGGCCAGCAGCTGGCCGAGAACCCCGAGGCCAACCTCACCCCGCGCCAGGTCGAGTTCGCCAAGACCATCCATGCCGCGGGCAGCGACCTGCTGCACCTGATCTCCGACATCCTCGATCTCTCCAAGATCGAATCGGGCACGGTCACCATCGAGACCGAGGACATCACCTTCGCGCACCTGCGCGAGAACATGGAGCGTGGATTCCGCCACGAGGCCGAGCGGCGCGGGCTCGAGTTCTCCGTCGACTTCCCCGGCGAGCTCGGCCGCACGCTCACCACGGACGCCAAGCGCCTGCAGCAGATCCTCAAGAACCTGCTGTCGAACGCGATGAAGTTCACCGAGCAGGGCAGCGTGCGCCTGGCGGGCCGGGTCGCGACCAGCGGCTGGACCGAGGGCCATCCCGTGCTCGACGCTTCGCCCACGGTGATCGCGTTCGAGGTGACCGACACCGGCATCGGCATCTCCGCCGACAAGCAGCGCATCGTCTTCGAGGCCTTCCAGCAGGCCGACGCCGGCACCTCGCGCAAGTACGGCGGCACCGGCCTCGGGCTCGCGATCAGCCGCGAGATCGCCGGCCTGCTCGGTGGCGAGCTCACGCTGTCGAGCCAGCCCGGCAAGGGCTCGACGTTCACCCTCTACCTGCCGCTGCGCTACCAGGCCGCCGAGCCGGCCGAGTCCGCGCCCGCCACGCGGCCCGCGACCCCCGCGCTCCGTCCCGCGCCCTCGCAGGCCGACGTCCATCCGGCCACCGGGCCGGCGCTGGAAACCATCGACGATGACCGCGGCCGCATCGATCGCGACCTGCCCACGCTGCTGGTGGTCGAGGACGATCCGCGCTACGCCAAGGTCATGCGCGACGCCGCGCGCGAACGCGGCTTCAACGCGCTGGTCACCAACCGTGGCGCCGACGCGCTGCGCCTGGTGCGCGAGTTCCGCCCCGACGCGATCAGCCTCGACATCTTCCTGCCCGACATGCTGGGCTGGACGGTGCTCGCGCGGTTGAAGCAGGACGCCACCACGCGCCACATCCCGGTGCAGATCGTCACGGTGGAGGAGGACCGCCACCATTCGCTCGAACGCGGCGCGTTCAACTACGTCGCCAAGCCGTCCTCGTCCGACAGCATCGGCGTGGCGCTGGACCGCATCCGCGAATACGCCAAGCCGCGCGTCAAGAAGCTGCTGGTGGTGGAGGACGACGCCAGCGAGCGCATGAGCATCGAGGAACTGATCCGCCACGACGACCTGGAGATCGTCAGCGTGGGCACCGGCGAGGAAGCGCTTTCGATGCTGGCCGAAGGCGGCTTCGAGTGCGTGGTGCTCGACCTGCGCCTGCCCGACATGACCGGCTTCGACCTGCTCGACCGCCTGCAGGAGGACGAGCGCCTGCGCGACATCCCGGTGGTGGTGTTCACCGGCAAGGAGCTCTCGCGCGAGGAGGAAAGCCGGCTCAAGCGCGCGGCCAAGAGCGTGGTGATCAAGGGCGTGGAGTCGCCCGAGCGCCTGCTCGACGAGACCGCGCTGCTGCTGCACCGCGTGATCGCCAACCTGCCCGAGCACAAGCAGAAGATGGTGCGGCGCCTCACCGAGTCCGACGAGGTGCTGCGCGGCAAGCGGGTGCTGGTGGTGGACGACGACGTGCGCAACATCTTCGCGCTGTCGATCGTGCTCGAGCGCCACGGCATGGAGGTCATCACCGCCAACAACGGGCGCGAGGCCGTGCAGCGGGTCACCGCCGACCACGACATCGACGTGATCCTGATGGACATCATGATGCCGGGCATGGACGGGTATGACACCATGCGCGCCATCCGCAACGACCCCGAGGCGCGCTCGATCCCGATCGTGGCGCTCACGGCCAAGGCCATGAAGGGCGACCGCGAGAAGTGCCTGGAAGCGGGCGCGTCCGATTACCTCGCCAAGCCGGTCGTCACCGACCAGCTGCTCGGAGTGCTGCGCCAGTGGCTGCATCGTTGAACGAATCCGCGACCGGCGCCGGCGCGACCACGCCCGCGCCCGCGAACGCGCCGGTCACGATCCTGCTGGTCGACGACCAGCCGGGGCGCCTGCTGTCGTACCGCGCCATCCTGGAGCCGCTGGGCGAACACCTCGTCGAGGCGCGCTCGGGCATGGAGGCGCTGCAGTTCCTGATGGAGAACGAGGCCGCGCTGATCCTGCTGGACGTCAACATGCCCGGCATGGACGGCTTCGAGACCGCGAGCCTGATCCACCAGCACCCGCGCTTCGAGAAGACCCCGATCATCTTCGTCACCGCGGTCAACGTCTCCGACCTCGACCGCCTGCGCGGCTACAAGCTGGGCGCCGTCGACTACGTGATGGTGCCGGTGATCCCGGAGATCATGCGCAGCAAGGTCGCGGTGCTGGTGGAGCTTTACCGCAAGCGCCGCGAGCTGCAGGCCGCCAACGAGCGTCTCGCGCAGGCCAACGAGAGCCTTCGCGTCGAGAAGGCGCGTGAGCTCGAAGCGCTGAACGACAGCCTGCGCGCGGCCAACATCGCGCTGGCCCAGCGCAACGTCGAGCTGCAGGCGCAGATCGTGGAGCGCGAGCGTGCGCAGGCGCGCCTGATCGAGCACGACCGGCGCAAGGACCAGTTCCTGGCCACGCTCGCCCACGAGCTGCGCAATCCGCTGGCCTCGCTCTACAACGCCGTCAACGTGATGAAGCTCGGCGGCGGCACCGGGCCTGCGCTCTACGAAACCATGGACCGGCAGCTCGCGCTGCTGGTGCGCCTGATCGACGACCTGCTCGACGTGGCCCGCATCAGCCAGGACAAGCTCACGCTGCGCCCGACGGCGACCACGCTGGACGCGGTGCTGCGCGCGGCGGTGGACAGCGTGGAGTCGTTGCGCCGCGATGCCGGGCACGCGCTGGAACTGCAGCTGCCTTCGACGGACGTCCCGCTGGAGGCCGATCCCGAGCGCCTGTCGCAGGTCTTCGCCAATCTCATCAGCAATGCCATCAAGTACTCCGATCCGGCACGCGCCATCCGCATCGAGGCCGAGATCGACGAGGGCGACGTGCTGGTGCATGTGCGCGACGGCGGAATCGGCCTGGCGCCCGAGCAGATCGCCGCCATCTTCGAGCCCTTCGCGCAGGTCGACACCTCGATCGAGCGCGCGCGCGGCGGGCTCGGCATCGGCCTGACCCTGGTCAAGCGCCTGGTGGAGATGCACGGCGGCCGCGTCGAGGCCAGCAGCGAAGGGCTCGGCCACGGCGCCACCTTCACCGTGCGCCTGCCGATGGGCACGCCCACCGTGGCCGCCGACCTGCCGCCATCGCCGATCCCGGCGGCGCTGCCGCGCCGCGTGCTGGTGATCGACGACAACTGCGATTCGGCCGACACGCTGGCCCTGATGCTGGAGATGCTGGGCCACGAGGCGCAGCGCATCTACGACCCGCGCGCCGCGCAGGAGGCGGTCGAACGCTTCGGCCCGGACGTGGTCTTCCTCGACATCGGCATGCCCGGCATCAGCGGCTACGACGTGGCGCGCGCACTGCGCGCCGCGCCGGGCGGCGAGCGGCTCACGCTGGTGGCGGTGACCGGCTGGGGCCAGCCCGAGGATCGCCGGCGCACCGCCGAGGCCGGCTTCGACCACCACCTGGTCAAGCCGCCGGAGATCGAGGGCATCTGCCGCATCCTCGGCGCGCTCGTGCCCGGCGGAGTGGGCGCATGAGCGACCGCGCCGAGCGCCCGTTGTTCGAGCGGCTGGTCCACGACCTCAAGGGTCCGCTGTCGCCGCTGCAGACCGCGGCCTACCTGCTGCGCCGCCCCGAGCTGCCCGAGGACCGGCGGGTGGAGCTGGCCGAAACCATCGAGCGCCAGTCGCGTCGCATGGCCACCATGATCGAGGAGCTGGGCGACTGGGTGCGCGCGGGCGAGGGCCGCCTGCTGCTGCGCTCGCGCCCGGTGGACGTGACGATGCTGGTCGACCTCGCGCTCGGCGGCGTCGCCGGTTGCGCCGCGGTGCCGGAGGTCGACGAGGACGTCGCCGGCGCCCGCGTCGATGGCGACGAAGGCCGCCTGGTACAGGCCATCGGCGCGCTGCTGGCCTTCGCGCAGTCGCGCGACGCCGCACCCCCGCTGCTGCATGCCATGCGGCGCGGCGATCGCATCGTGATCGAAGTGGCCGATCGTGGCCCGGTGCCGGACGACGTCGACGCCCTGCTCAGCGCGCCGCTGCCCGAGCCCTGGGACCTGGGCCTGGGGCTGCGGCTGGTGGTGGCCGCGGCCATCGTGCGCGCGCATGGCGGCGACATCGCCGTGCACGCGCTCGCGCCCGGGCTGGCCTGGCGCGTGGAGTTGCCGCTGTCCGCAAGCGCCAACTGACCGCGGCCGGGGCCGTGCGGGGACCGGCGGCCGGAAACCGCGGACGCTCACGCGCGCCCGGGCCGTGCTTTCGGGGCCCGTGTGCCGGCTCCGCATCCCGGCCCCGCTTCGCATCCGGGCCGCGTGGGCGCTGCACTACCATGGTGCGATGACGGCGCCGCCCGACCTCGACCAGCTCACCACGCCGCTCGCGTGGACCGCGGACGATGCGCGGCTGGCCGGCTGCAACCTGGCCTTCGCGCGCTGGCTGGGCGTGGGCCCGCGGCGCCTGCTGGGCCTGCCGTTGGCGGCGCTGGCACCCGAGGGCGGGCTGGACGCCGCGCTCGACCGCCCGGCCGGACCGGCCGATGCCCCGCTGCGCCTGCGCCGGCTGGGCCTTTGCTTTCCCGACGGCGCCGAGCGCTTCTGCGACGCCTGGCTGCTTCGCCGCGAGGACGGCTGGCTGCTGGAAGCGCATCCGGTCGACGAATTTCCCGACGACGATCCCGCGCGCCTGCCCTCGGCGCTCAGCGCGGCATTGCGCGGCCTGGCGCACGAGCTGCGCAACCCGCTGGCCGGGGTCAAGGGTGCGGCGCAGCTGCTGGCGCGGCGTCTCGATGCGGACGACACCGATGGCCACGCCCTCACCGCCCTCATCGACGCCGAGACCGCGCGCCTCACCGCGCTGCTCGACCGCCTGCTCAGCCCCGCGCCGGCCGCGCCGCACGCGCCCCTGAACATCCACGGCGTGCTCGAGCGCGTGCTGCGCCTGGCCGAGTCCGACGCCGGCTGGGCCGTGCGCCTGGTGCGCGACTACGACCCCAGCCTGCCCGAGGTCGAAGGCGATACCGATCGCCTGGTGCAGGCGGTCTGGAACCTGGTGCGCAATGCCATCGAGGCCGGCGCCGCGCAGGTGGTGCTGCGCACGCGCGCCGAGCACGGCGCGCGGATCGGCGAGGTCGTCCATCCGCTGGCGCTGCGCCTGGACATCGCCGACGACGGCCGCGGCGTGCCGCCCGAGCTCACCGAGCGCCTGTTCCTGCCGCTGGTCACCGGCCGCGCCGAAGGCACGGGCCTGGGGCTGGCGCTGGCGCAGCAGGTCGCCCGCGAGCATCGCGGCGCGCTGAACTATCGCTCCCGCCCGGGGCATACCGTGTTCACCCTGTTGTTGCCGCTGCCGGAGCCCGCCGATGCCTGAGCCGCCGATCTGGATCGTCGACGACGAGGCGGGCGTGCGCTTCGTGCTCGCCACGGCACTGCGCGAGGCCGGCTGGCGCGTGGAGGCCTTCGGCAGCGCGCGCGAGGCGCTGGCCGCTTTCGATGCCGCGCCGGTCGCGCCGGCGCTCCTGTTCACCGATGTCCGGATGCCCGGCGACGACGGCCTCGTGCTGCTGGAGAAGCTCAAGCAGCGCCGCCCCGAGTTGCCGGTGGTGGTGATGAGCGCCTACACCGACGTGGCCAGTACCGCCGGGGCCTTCCGCGCCGGGGCGCACGAGTTCCTGTCCAAGCCCTTCGACCTCGACGACGCGGTGGCGCTGGCGGCGCGGGTGCTCGGTCCGTCGGCGCCGGCCGCGCCTGCCGATGCGCCGGTGTCGCAGGACGCGGCGGACACGCTGCTGGGCCAGTCGCCGGCCATGCGCGAGCTGTTCCGCGCGATCGGGCGGCTGGCGCAGGCGCCGCTGTCGGTGCTGATCACCGGCGAGACCGGCACCGGCAAGGAGCTGGTCGCACGCGCGCTGCACCGCGAATCCCCGCGCGCATCCCGGCCGTTCGTCGCGCTCAATACCGCCGCCATCCCCGCCGAACTGCTGGAGTCGGAACTCTTCGGCCACGAGGCCGGCGCCTTCACCGGCGCCACGCGCCGCCATCCCGGGCGCTTCGAGCAGGCCCACGGCGGCACGCTGTTCCTGGACGAGATCGGCGACATGCCGCTGGCGCTGCAGACGCGGCTGCTTCGCGTGCTGCAGCAGGGCGAGTTCTTCCGCGTCGGCGGGCGCGAGCTGATCCGCGTCGACGTGCGCGTGGTGGCCGCCACGCACCAGGACCTCGAGGCGCGTGTCGCCGCAGGCCAGTTCCGCGCCGACCTGCTGCACCGCCTGGACGTGGTGCGCCTGCGCCTGCCGGCGCTGCGCGAGCGTCGCGAGGACCTGCCCCTGCTGGCCGCGCATTTCCTCGCCCGCGCGGCGCAGCGCTTTGGCGCGCGCGAAAAGCGCCTGGACCGCGAAGCCCTCGAGCGGCTTCGTGCCCACGACTGGCCCGGCAACGTGCGCGAGCTGGAGAACCTCTGCTGGCGCCTGGCCGCGCTGGCACCGGGCGAGCGCGTGGGCCGTGCGGACGTCGAGGCGGCGCTGGGGCCGGCGGTGCAGGCGCCCGGTGGCGCTGCGGAGTCCGCGGGCGACGTCCACGACGCACGCATCGGCGCGGCCGTGCGCGATGCCGCGCCCGCCGCCGATGCCGCGAACTGGGAGGACGCGCTCGCCGCCTACGCCCGCGAGGCACTGGCCGGCGACGTCCGCGACCTGCACGCACGCATCGTCGCACGCGTGGACCGCGTGCTGCTGGAGGCGGCGCTCGAGCGCACGGGCGGGCGGCGGGCGCAGGCGGCGGCGTTGCTGGGGCTGGGGCGCAATACACTCACGCGAAAGCTGGGGCGGCGCGGGTAGCGCGAGGTCGAGCGCGGAGGTAGCTTCGCGATTCGCGCGGTTGGCGCCGCGCGGCGGGCTATCCAGCCTTGACGTCCCCGCGAACGCGCGGGGGCGGTGACTTCCGCCTCCGCGCGTGGCCTCGTAAGGCTTCGTCTCCTTCGTCATCCCCGCGGACGCAGGGATCCATGGACGTTGCCTTCGTGTTGTGTGGGTAAGAGCAACAGCGTTTCGTGCGCTGTCGCGCCCGAGGTACTTTTCTTTGCTGGCCCAAAGAAAAGTACCCAAACGAAAGGGCCTTTCCCGACAGGTCTACAGCCCGTGGCCGGACACGACGCCGGGATCGGCACACTCGCCATCCATGGCTCGGGTGCCGACGGCGCGCATCCTGCGCGCCGCCCTCCGGGTCTCACGATTGTTCGTCGCGGCCGTGGGTCGCTCGGGAACTAGCACCGTCTATTGCAGTGTTCGACATCGGAAGGCGGCCGGTGTCTTCCGGCACCGAAGCGCCGCCGACCGGTCCGGAAGCCATGCACGGACGGGGCATGCGGTGGCGCCCGCGCCCGACGCTTGCCATCGCCATCGCCATCGCCATCGCCATCGGCGGCTCGGCGATGCACGCGTTAACTGCACGCGAACCCCGCACGCGTTATCGTCCGCCGGCTCCCATGTCGAGGAATCCCGCATGCCACGCGTCGCCTTCCTTCTGCTCGCCGCCACGCTCGCCGGCTGCGCCAGCACCGGCACGTCGACCACGCCGGCGGCTGCGCCGACACCCGCTTCGACGCCGCCCGCGCGCTCGGCCACCGTCAATCTCGCGCCGGCCTCCGGCAGCCTGGTCAGCGGCAAGCTCAGTGCGATGCCGATGGCGGGCGGGGTGCATTTCACCGGCGAGATCGGCGGGCTGGTGCGCAATGCCACGCATGCCATCCACGTGCACGAGAAGGGCGACTGCTCCGCCGCCGATGCCTCCAGTGCGGGCGGCCACTTCAACCCGACGGGCCAGCCGCACGGGCGCCCGGATGCGGGTGCGCACCACGCGGGCGACATGCCCAACATCACCGCCGACGCCAACGGCGTGGCACGCGTGAACCTGCACGTGCAGGGCATCAGCCTGGGCGGTGCGGCCGCCACCGACATCGTCGGCCGCGCGCTGGTGGTGCATGCGCAGCCCGACGACTACGCCACGCAGCCCTCGGGCAATTCCGGCGCGCGCATCGCCTGCGGCGTCGTCACCGCGGTGCGCTGAGGCCATGCAGGGCAGCCTGCGGGTGCGCGGCGCGGTCGCCGGCGATGCCGACCTGCTCGCGCAGTGGGCGCTGGCGATGGCCTGGGAGACCGAACACAGGCGCCTCGATGCGGAGACGGTGCTCGCCGGCGTCACCGCGGGCATCGCCGACCCGGCCAAGGCGCGCTACTTCGTCGCCATGCGCGAGGTGCCGGTGGCCGGTCGCGAGCTCATCGCCGAACCTGTCGGCATGCTGATGCTCACCACCGAGTGGAGCGACTGGCGCTGCGGCCACTGGTGGTGGATCCAGAGCGTCTACGTGCCGCCGCAGCATCGTCGCGGCGGGGTGTTCCGCGCGCTCTACGCGCATGTCGAGCAGCTCGCGCGCGGGGCCGGCGACGTGGTCGGCCTGCGGCTCTACGTGGAGGCCAACAATGCCGTCGCGCAGCGCACCTATGCCGCGCTCGGCATGGCCGACGCCGGCTACCGCATCCTCGAGGCGTCGCTCGGCGGCTGAGCCCGCGGCCCGGCCGTCGCCGGACCGCGTGATGCGGCGCGGCGCGCGGCATACTGCGTGGACCCGACCGGAGGCACCGCCATGGCCCTGCGCATCCGCTCCCTCGCCACCGTCGCCCTGCTCGTGCTCGTGGCGGGAGCGGCACTCGCTGCCGGCAGTGGCCTGCTCGGCCACAGCCTGCGCCCGCTGGCCGGCAGGACGCCGGTGAACCTGCAGGCGGCCTATGGCGGGCAGGTGCTGCTGATCGTCAACACCGCCAGCAAGTGCGGCTTCACGCCGCAGTTCGAGGCGCTGGAGGCGCTGCATGCGAAGTACCGCGGCCAGGGCTTCGCGGTGCTCGGCTTCCCGTCGGGCGACTTCAAGGCGCAGGAGTTCGAGGACGAGAAGCAGATCCGCGAGTTCTGCACGCTCACCTACGGCGTGAAGTTCCCGATGTTCCAGAAGATCCACGTCGTCGGCGCCTCGGCGCACCCGCTGTACCGCCAGCTCGCGCAGGCCGCGGGCGAGGCGCCGCAGTGGAACTTCCACAAGTACCTGGTCGGCCGCGACGGCCGCCTGGTCGCCAGCTGGGGGAGCAAGGTCAAGCCGGACGATGCGCAGGTCGTCGCGGCGATCGAGCAGGCGCTCAAGGCCCCGCCGGCGAGGGCGCGTCGCCCCCGCTGACCGCGCGGTACCCACGGGCGCCCGCCCGCGCCCGTTGCCGGCCTCCCACCCGTCGCACCGCGACTGCGCGACGACCGCGCGCCGTTCCCACGTGTGCAAGCGGCCGTAGGCGGACGACGTGAACGATCCGTGACGACGATCGCCTGCAGGAATGGTTTTCGGTGCCGTAATCCGGAACATGGCAGGCCCGGATACGCATCCGGATGTCCCCATACCGCACGTCCCGCGCGCCGCCCGCCGCGTGACGGGCACGATCTTCTTCGAGGAACGGTTTCATGGAGTTCATGGGCGCTACGCTGCGCAAGATCACCCTCAAGGACGGCCTCAGCGCCGCCGGGCTGGCCGGGGGCCTGAGCGCCGGCATGGCCGTGGCCCTGCACATGGGCGGCCGCGATCCCTGGCAGGCGCTGGATGCGGCGATGCCGGTGTTCATCGGCGCGCTCGCCACCTCCGCCGGCATCAATCCGGTCCGCAGCCCGCTGCTGATGGGCCTGATCGCGGCCGGTGCCGTGGCGGTGATGGCGGTCTCGCGCCTGGCGATGGGCATCCCGCTCAGCTGATCCGGCTGCCGCCGCCCGGTGGACGTGCGGCCGCGCCGCCCGCGACCGGCATCCTGCCCTGCAGACCGGCCTGCCCGTCAGGCCAAGGCCGCGCGGCAGTCCTCGCCCGCGTCGCAGTGCACGAAGTTGACCGGCACGCCGTGCGCCTGCAGGACGGCGGCGAGCTGGCGCTGGCGCGCCTGGAAATGCTGGTGCTGGCGGAAGGCGCGCTGGCGGCAGTCGTCGCTGCTGCAGTCCAGGCCGGCGGCATAGCGGCGCTGCCAGGCCTGCGGCGAGAACAGGGCGATGCGCGCCTCGCCCCCGGCATAGCGCACCAGCGGCTCGGGCGGGGTGTCGAGCCAGGCCTCGGCCTCCGGCTGCAGCAGCGCGGTCTCCAGGACCGGCCACAGCGGCGCCAGGCCCGCGTGTTCGTACTGCAGCGAGGTCATGGCCGCGAGGTCGTGCACGGTGAGATAGCGCGCGTGCTCGACCTCCAGGCCGAACAGCGCCTGCGCGGCGAGCGCGGTGGCGGCGCCGGCCATGCCGGTTTCCAGCAGTTCGGTTTCGAAGCGCTCGCCCACGGCCGCGACTTCGGCCGCATCGCCGCCGAGGACGAAAGGCAACAGGCGCAGCGGGCCGCCGGCGAAGTCGGGCGAGGGCGTGAGGTCGCCGGGCAGCTGCCCGTTCGAGGCCCCGAACGCCACCACGCGCCCCCGCGCCCGGCCGGGCGCGCGGGCGGCCAGACCATCGAGCTCGCGATGCAGCGGCCAGCCCGGGCGCAGCAGCTCCACCGGGTCGTAATGGGCCCCCACCAGCACCAGCTCCAGGTCCGCCGCGCGCGGCGCGAAGCGGGCAAGGTCGGCGGCGATCAGGTCCGCCAGCTCGCCGGCCTGCGCCTGTTCGAGGCGGTCGCGGTCCACCCGCGCATCGCCGCGCAGTTCCAGGGCGAGCGCGCCCAGCACGTGCAGCGGAGCGGGTTCGGTCGACGTCGGGCTCATCAATACGGGGGCGTTTGGTTGCGGGAAGGGCGGGCGCTACACTCGCCGCGATTATGCCCGCGCGGCCCGCGCCGGCCGCGTCGACATCGCCATCCGCACGAGGAAAACCCGATGCGCCAGCTCCGTCCCGTCGCCGTGCTCGGCGGCGTCCGCATTCCCTTCTGCCGCCAGAACACCGCCTATGCCGACGTCGGCAACCTCGGGTTGTCGATCCGCACGCTGGGCGCGCTGGTGGAGAAGTACGGCCTGCAGGGCGCGCAGCTGGGCGAGGTCGCCATGGGCGCGGTGATCAAGCATTCGGCCGACTGGAACCTCGGCCGCGAGGCCGCGCTGAGCTCGGGCCTGTCGCCGCTCACGCCCGGCATCACCCTGCAGCGCGCCTGCGGCACCTCGCTGGACACCATCAGCCACATCGCCAACAAGATCGCGCTGGGCCAGATCGAGGCGGGCATCGGCGGCGGTTCGGACACCACCTCCGACGTGCCCATCGTCTACAGCAAGGCCCTGCGCGGGCGCCTGCTCAAGGCCAATGCCGCCAAGACGCCGCGCGACAAGCTCATGGCCTTCCGCGGCTTCTCCCCGCGCGAGCTCAAGCCCGATTTCCCGGGCGTGGCCGAGCCGCGCACCGGCAAGAGCATGGGCCAGCACTGCGAGGACATGGCCAAGGAATGGGGCATCACGCGCGAGGCGCAGGACGAGCTCGCGGTGGCCAGCCACCACAAGCTGGCCGCCGCCTACGAGCGCGGCTTCATGGACGACCTGGTCGTGGGCTTCCGCGGCGTCACGCGCGACAACATCCTGCGCGCCGACACCAACGTGGCCAAGCTCGCCACGCTCAAGCCCGCGTTCGACCGCCACAGCGGGCGCGGCACGCTCACCGCGGGCAATTCCACGCCGCTGACCGACGGCGCGGCGGCCTGCCTGCTGGCCTCGGGCGACTGGGCGCAGGCGCGCGGCATCGAGCCGCTGGCCTGGCTGCGCGACGTGCACGTGGCGGCGGTGGACTTCGTCGGCGGCGAGGGCCTGCTGATGGCGCCGACGGTGGCGGTGGCGGAGATGCTCGCGCGCAACGGGCTTTCGCTGCAGGACTTCGACTTCTACGAGATCCACGAGGCCTTCGCGGCACAGGTGCTGTGCACGCTGCGGGCCTGGGAGAGCGAGCAGTACTGCCACGAGCGCCTGGGGCTGCCTGCGGCGCTGGGCGCGATCGACCCGGCACGCATCAATCCCAACGGCTCCTCGCTGGCCACCGGCCACCCGTTCGCCGCCACCGGCGCCCGCATCGTCGCGGCGGCGGCGAAGGAGCTCGCCCTGCGCGGCGGCGGACGCTGCCTGGTCTCCATCTGCACCGCCGGCGGCATGGGCGTGGTCGCGATCCTCGAGCGCTGAGCCCGGGCCGGCCCGACGGCCGGCGAGGCGTCACTGCAGGCGCGGCATGCCGTGGGCGTTGCGTACCTCACGCCCCTCGCGCGGCGTGGGCGGGTAGGCCTCGGCGGGCAGCTCGATCAGCTCCTCGCCGCGCATCGCGCGCAGTGCGTTCGCATAGGCCACGCGCGCCCGGCGCTCGTCGCCGGCCGCGGCATGGCCATGACCCAGCAACTCCCAGGCCTCCGGGCCTGCGCCGGCCTGCAGCGCCTCCCGCAGCGCGGCCTCGGCCTGCGGCCAGTCCCCGTGCGCGTAGTGCAGGCGGGCGCGGCTCAGCAGCAGGCCGGGGCTTTCCGGATGCTGCGCCAGCCAGCGCTCCACGCGCGCGGCGCGCTGGTCCAGGCGGCCGATCGTCAGGCGCCCGTACTGCGCGGCGAGCGCCTCGTCCCAGTGCGTGTCCAGCGCGTCCTCGATCGCGCGGGCCGCGGCGTCGTCCCAGTGGAAGGCGGCGGCGCGCTCGGCATAGGCGCCGGCGACGGCGGGATCGTGGCGCAGCGGCTTGGGCAGGCTCTCCCAGCGCTCGGCCAGCGTATTGCCGTCCGGCGCCTCGGCGAGCATGCCCCGCGCCCAGCGCGCCTCCAGGCGCGGCAGGTCGGGGGCGGGCACGGCCTCGGCCTTGCGCAGGGCGGCGAGCATTCCGTAGGCCTCGTGGTAGTGGCCGATCTCGGCCAGCGCCTGTGCACGCAGGGCCAGCCCGCGCGGCGGCAGCGGCTGCGCGCTGGCGTCATCGAGCGCGGCCAGCGCCGAGGTCGGCCGGCCCTGCGCCAGCGCGAGTTCGGCGAGCGCCACCGCGTGCAGCGGCGCATGCGGCCCGCGGATCGCTTCCAGGTGCTGCTGCGCCAGCGAGACCTCGCCGCGCGCCGCGGCCGCGCGTGCGGCATGCACGCGGGCGATCGCCAGCGTGTCGGGATCCTCGTTGGCCAGCAGCGTGCGCTCGCCGCGCAACCAGCGGCCCTCGTGCACGTCCGACAGGCCGTCGGCCAGCCGGCGGCGCTGCGTGCGCTCGCGGCGCCGGCGTACGGCCTGCACCGGCGCGGCCAGCAGCCGCAGCAGCAGCCAGAGCACCGCGAGCCCGCCCAGCGCCATCGCGACGGCATAGGGCACGGTGGTCGTGTAGTCCGACCCGCGGTAGCGCACCAGCACCAGCCCCGGGTCCTGCAGCAGGACCTGGGCGGCCAGGGCGACCGCGAGACCGACGACGATCAGCAGCAGCACACTGCGGAGGACGTTCATGGCGAGCCTCGCCGGAGTCCGTGACGAATGCCCCCGAGTCTGCTCAGGCGGCCGTGAGGCGCCGTGAAGCCGCCATGGTGCGCGCGACGCCGTTCATCGGCCGCTTGGGCGTGGACCGGACGATCCACGGGCACGGCGGCGACCAACATCGCGGACGTGAGGTCGGGGAGCCGTGCCTGCGGCCGGCGTCGTGGCCACATCGAGCCGCCGACAGCGTCGCCGCTCGGGCCGATTGCCACGGCGGGCACAGCGCGCAGCTCAGTCCGCGTCGTCGAGCGCCGCGACCAGCTGCGCGGGGCGCGGCCCGGCCGCAACCACCACGTCGTCGAATCCCAGCGTGCGCGCGGTCGCTTCCACGCGGCGGCTGGCCGCAAGCACGCGCGCACCCACCAGCCGCGCGCGCACCGGGGCGTCGACGGCTTCCATCACGCGCTGCAGGGCCTCCGCGCTGGACACCGCCACCGCCAGGCGCGACTCGAGCGCCAGGATCGTCGCGAGCGCCCGCGGCGAGGGCCGCACCGGCTCGCGTGCATAGACGTCCGCGCGGTGCACGCGCGCACCGCGTGCCTGCAGGGCGGGCGCGATCACCCCGCGCCCCCCCGGCGCGGTGACCAGCCCGATGTCGACGCCCGCGACCTGCGCGAGCATGGGGAGGGCGAGCAGGCCCTCGCTGTCCATGCGCGACGGGTGCTCCACGCGCCCCGCGCCCGCGCGCCGCAGGGCCGCCACGGTCGCGCGGGCCGTCGGGGAAGACGTGGCCGAGGTGGCTGTCGCCATGGGCCGAGCGCACCTCGACG
>NZ_SKFB01000031.1:0-39108 GCF_004344885.1 Lysobacter sp. N42 | reverse complement strand
GTGCGGGGGGGGGGGTCTGTCAGTCGCGCCCGTTGCACCATCTTGGGTGGCGTACGCGACGCCGGGTCAGCCCATCAGTTTCGGCGAAGCGGACCCGCGGCTCTCCGAGGCGGAGGTGCTCTCTTAACGCCGCTCTCCGTTACTGGCAGTGGAAGCGCCACACATAGTCCAGCACTTGGCGCGCTCCGCCCGGCCCTTCCGCTTCGATCATCTCGATCGGCCGTCGCATCCCAAGGGCTGCGAGCGGGAGGTGCACCCAGTGGGGGAACCAACGGCCGGCGCGCACATGCCATTGCGCGGCAGCGTTCACCTGGAGCAAAAGCCCAAGCATCTCCTCGAAGTCAGTCGCCGTGGTTCCGAGGATTCTGGGCCAGGAGCGTCGTGGAATGCTCCAGGCGACCATCAGCGCATGTGCGCGCCGCCGAGACTCTTGATCGGGAGCCGGCTCCTCACCCCACCAGAGATCTGCCCAGTAGTAACGCTCCAGGGCCGCTTGGAGCGCCCGCTGGTTCGCCGGCGCCCCCAGTGACTCGACGATAGGTACGAGTTGAGTAGCCCGCTCGGTAGGCCAGTTGTCGGCGCTCGCGGGGAGCGCCAGCCAGGACGGCAGGCGCCAGACATGCCGCAGCGCGAGCCAGTACAGGATGTGCTCGTACAGGGTGAGGCGGCAACGCGGCGGATCGTCCCAGAGGCTGCCGATCACGCGCGGCGCCGTGTCGGCGTCCAGGCTTGCGCGTAGCCTGGCTAAGGAGAGCCACTCGGCACCCGGCGACGCAACAACGATCTCGACCAGATCCCGGTACGGACCCAAGGCCGCGATCAGTGCGTTGAGTCCTTCGAGCGGATCGACACCGGAGAAAGGCCGCTCACTCGAACCCGCGTCAACGAACAGGATCACGAAACGTCCGCGCAGACGGCCCCGCAGACCCGAGCCCGGTGCGCGATCGCAGTGGACTACTCCTGCGCCTTAACCTGCCGCTTGGCATACCGCAGGAGTTTTTCGTGACCTTCATCGCCCAGCTCTGTCCATAAAAGAAGAAGGTCCGCGAGCCGATCATCGTCGACGAAGAGAAAAGCCGCAGGCACCCCGAGCTCCTCCGCAAGGCGTTTAACCATCGCGTGCGGGGGCTCGTGTATGCCCTTCTCGTACTGATTCATTCGTGGACTTGCGGCAGACGGGTCCATCCCGACCCGAAGGCCGAGTTCGGTTTGTGTCAGCCCCGCCCGTTCCCTTGCCTGCTTGAGGCGCCTGGAAAACGTGGTCGACGGCTGCACCCTTTTGACAGTCTTGCTCACCTTGGCCATGCCAATAGGGTGAGAAAGACCGGCCGTAAGCGATACTATGGTAAACTTAGGGTGCTTACCAGCGAGGGCGGAGGCCCGTTCATGGCCCCCGTACCACCGCCTACCCTGGACGATCTGGGGATCCAAGGTTGCCTGGCTCTTGCTGCACTGCTGATGGCGCAGCACAAGCGCATCCCTGTAGCGCCCACCCGTCGCCACTCCCTCGCGATGCTCCATGCCCTACGCGAGCAGGGGATCATCGAAGCGCCGTGGCCCGAGGCCCGATGGGAGTTGGACCCGACCGCGGAAGAGACGCCGATCGAGCAGATCCAGTGGCGGTATGCCTGGAAGGACTACCTAAGGCCCGGCCTTCTGCAAGCGCTCGAGGACTTTCTCGAAGAGGTCCCCCACGACAATTACGGACTCGCGTCGCGCATCCGCCTGTGGCACGAACTCGCTGCCTCTGAAGCTGAGCGATTTTTTGAAACCCAGCTGGCCCGTCATCATTTTGAGACCTCATGGGCTTCCGACCTGGCGTTTGTCATCCGGGATAGTCGCCACGTTCTTCCGATCGCACAGTGGCGCTACTGCTGCTGGGCAGCCACCCGTTACGGCGCGTCTCTGGCACAGCAGCTTCGTGGCACAGAGCCTGTCGTGATTCGCGAAGGGATCTACACCGAGTTGCGAAAACGCGCCCAGCGCCTCGCCAATGGAGACTGGTCGAACTGCGCGTTCGTGCCGTTTCAACCGGCCCCTGAAAGTGCTGCCAGCCGCTTGTTCGCGTCCAAGCTGACACGGCTAGGGGCAACCTTTTGGACGCTTCCGTACGAGCCTGAAAGTCTTCTGATCGCTCGCGCGTTCACCCAGACGACGCCTACTGAGTAGCGCGGGCGCTGACCGATTCCCGAGGTCGCCAAGCGCTTTGCCGCTGTCCCTAGGTATGGAGCCCAGCCTTTGCTCGCTTCACCTCGAGCCGCAAGCGGCGAATTTCCTCGTCCTGATCGGCAATGACGGAACTCTGCTCCTCGACCTTCTGGCTGAGCTTCGCGACCGTCGCCTCGCGCGTGCCTGACCGAACCGCGCGTTGGTAAGGAGTCTGCGACGCAATGCTGCGCTGTCCGAGCTTCCGCGCGGTCGCGTGCATCACGTCTTCCGCAGCTGTCGAGAGGCCGAGCTCCTTGCGGGACTGGAGCTCCTGCACCGCCGCCCAATCGCCGAACTTTCGCCGCAGACTGTGGTGGCCCGCCCCTTGACGCGCAGGCACACCGATTGCGCGATACGCCTTGCCGAACGCCTGCACGATGGTCTGGTCGCCCAACGGGCGCCCTGACGTGGCGCTGGTGAAGAGCCTTCGCTGCGATACCGCTTCCGACCAGCCCTTCTGCTTCATACGGGCCTCGCGCGCGGCAATAAACCGCGTCACGCGCGCGAAAAGCGTCGCGGGAACCTCGAAGCTGTCGCCGTAGCCGAACTTTTGCACTTTGGGCGACACCAGGCGATTGCCATCGTCCAGCTCGGTTGATCGATCCGGCGAAAAGTCGTCTACCTCCAAGCCTGTGAGCGTTACAGCGCGCCAACCGACGCGGTCAGTCAGCTCGACCCACAGTCGGTTCCTCTCGCGCACGAATGCGTCGTCACTGGTCGTCAGCGCCTCGATGAGCCTTCGCTTCTCCTCGCTGGTAGCAAAATGTTGCTTACCACTTCCCCGGCCTGATACTCGCTTGAAACACTTCGGATAGTCGGTTGCGGGATCGCGCTTGGGCTTTCCTTGGCTTGTGCGCATCGCGGGCTCGCAGAGGGTCGAGGTGACCGGTCCCTTCAGGCCCAGAACGGCCACGCCCAGCAGCGCATCCCGTCGACACCATGCATAGAAGCGATAGATCCAGCGCAAACGATCATTGACGGTCCGCATGGCCAGGCGCTTCTCCTGCTTCGCGCGCGGAGACTGCATGACGGCCTTCACTTCGTTGTCCCGATGTTCGACCACAAGAGCGTCGGTGGCCGCCCACAGGTCGAGCCCTTTAGCGTCCAAGAAGCGAAGCCAGCCCAGCAGCGCGTATGTGACCGGATCGACAGCCGAGCGATACCCGGTCGGAGAGGCGACGTCACGCTTGGCCGCCGCGATGGACTCGACGAAGTCGTGGAGCGCATCCACCAGCCGCCGGCGGTGGTCATAGAACACGGGCACCCCACCGCGTCCGTCATCGGTCCACTCGACGAGCGCGAGGGCCGTGCTCAACGGCTGACCTCGGCGAGTACCTCGACGAAGACGTCCATCGGGACCGGCCGGGTCAACAAAATGCTACCGGTGCCCCCGTGCTGCCTTTGGCCTGCCTGCGAGACATCCCCGATGCCTCGAGCACGCATATCAAACTCCGCGAGCTCGAAGCCGTCGTTCGTTGCCGCCACGGCTTTCAGTCGGGCCATGGCATCCATGCCCGCGCGTCGAGGAAGGTAGAGATAGCAGACGCCATGCCCGCCTTCACGGGCCAGGCGCCCTCGCAGCTGATGGAGCTGGGAAATGCCAAACCGCTCGGCATGCACGATGATCACTGCACGCAGATCCGGGATGTTCAGCCCGACCTCGACCACTGTCGTCGCAACGAGGATCTGAGCCGCACCGCTCGCGATATCGTCGAAGGCGACCTGCACCGTCTCCGGCTCGGATTCGCCGTGCAGCGACCGGACGATCCCGGGAAAGAGACGCTCCCATTTTCCAGCGACACGCGCGACCGACGGAAGCGCGTCGCCGTCATCCTCCTCGGTCTCCTCGCGACGCGGACATACGATCAGCACCCGGGATCCGCGAGCGATGACACTGCGAATCTCATCGATCATCTGGTCAGTACCGCCGCGCTCGACCACGCGTGTGTGGATGTCTTGTGGACTGTGACGATGCGTCAGTCGAATGACATCCAGCTTTCCGTATAGCAAGAGCGCTTGTGTTCGCGGGATCGGAGTCGCGCTGATCTCGACCACGTGCGTGCCATTTGCCGCGAGTGCCCTGCGCTGGTCCACGGAGAACCGGTGCTGTTCGTCGACGACGCAGATGTCCAGTGGCCCCACGTCCCGGAACAACATGGCCGTCGTTCCTACAAGCCAGTTGCTCGACTTGGCGTTTTTCCTGCTCTTGCCTGTCACCAATACGGCACCGAGCTCAGGAAACAAGCGCACGATCTCTTGATGCGCTTGCGACGCCAGACGCTCGTTGGGAAGCATCACAGCGGCCCGGGCGCCCGCGCGTACTGCGGCCGCGGACGCCAGCTGGTACACGATCGACTTGCCCATGCCGACGTCGGCATTGATCAACGTCGCCGACGTCGTCGGCCCTCGGAAACGGTCCACGAGCTGGGCTGCGGCCGCTTGTTGCTCGTCGGTGAGTCGGAACGGCACCCGGCCCAACAGATCCTGCCATCCCCCGATATCAAACGCTTGGCGAGCGGGCGGGTGTTCACCCTGGAGCTCACGCAGCTCGCCGATCGTGAGGATCGCCGAGAGCCTTTCCAGGCTCTGCTGCGCCGCCTCCCCGATCTCGGGCGCCGCCGGCAGGTGCGCTTCCCACAACAGGTCTTCCAAGGTTCCGCGCGGGCGACGGAGGAGGCGCCGAAGGTCTGAGGCGTCAATGACACCGCTCACGGATGCCCGCAGATGTGCCGCCGCGGCAGGAATCGCGTCAGAGAGCAGCGCAGTCACCAGCTTTCGGGCCATGGCGACCGACAGCACGCGCGTCTTGCCTGGGTATACGGGAAGCACGTGGCCGAGTGCGCTAGCGTCGAGCAAGACCGGATTGTTCAGGAAAAGAAGGTCGCCCACGGCGGTGAGCGTGCCTGCGAGGGTCACCGGCTCGACGCCTGCCTCTTCAAGCGCCTTTTGCAGGCTCCGCGCGTCGCCGAACACGGAGAAGCGCACTTTCATCCCGACGCCATCGACCAGGGAGCCCTGGGCCTGCGGCGCCGTCGCGCGGCCGCGGCGGGGGGTCCACCGGGTACGGAAGTCGCCCGCGTAACGGCCGACACAGACGACATCGCCCGCGGAAGGACCCAGTCCGAAAAACCGTTCTATGGGCTGACGTGCGTCCAGAAAACGGGTCGGAAGATAGAGGGCTGCCTGCCAAAGCTCTGACACTCCGACTGCGCCCAGGCGCTTCAGGGCCCGGCTCCGATCCACGCCCGCGCTCAGTCGAGCAGCAAGATCCCTCGGATCATGGCCCCCCACAGGGGTATCGGACTGGTCGAGCATCCAGGTCAATTGCGACGTCCTTTCAACCGACTGCCCGGATGGGCTTCACTTTGCGAATGGTCGCCGTCAGCGCAGCGACTTCCGCCGACAACGCCGCCACGTCCCGATGGGCCTTCTCTAGCTGCTCCGACAGGTGCGCTATGGATTCCCGATGCGCGCGCTGCTCATCGGCCAAGGACGCGGCCAGGACACGCACCTGCTGGCGGGCCGCGCGATACCCGAGTAATGCCCCCGCGCGTAACTGCCGCTCGATCAGCACCTGTCCCTCTGCATCCCGTAGCGCGGCTTTAGGATCAAGACGCTTGATCGTTGCCAACCGCAGTTTCTCGAGCGCCGCAAGAAGGGACGTTACCGTCGCCTTTTCCTCGGGATACGAGCAGAGCGTTTGAAACGCCGTGGCTCGAAACGGCCCAATCTCGGGGCTGTTCTGTGAACCATCCCACCGGCAGAAGTCCCGCAGGCTCTGGGGATACCAATCGAATTCGTAGGGCTCACCAACGGTAGGCGTCACGCCCCCTTTGAACGGCAGCCCCGTCCGCGACCAGTGCTCCAACTGCTCGCGTTTTGCAACGATCGCGGCCTTCGCTGCGACCTTGTTGGCGTTGGAAACGTGGTTCGGAGTCGTCGTCACGCGGGCTCCTCCAAAACGGCTCTATCGGAGTCTTGCCGCCACTCGCGCTCCATCAAGCGGCGCTCCATGGCCAGAAGTCCTTCCAAGGCCACGATCTCCTGCCTGACGGTTGCCGCCTCCGCCGAACATGCAGCCGCGTCCTCAGCTTCACGGAGCTGCCTAAGATCTCGCTCAACGTTCTCAAGGAATGCGACCGACGTACTATGAAATGGGCACTTCGAGCAAACGTCGATGCCCGCGTGCTCCCGGGCCAGATCCCCGCCACGGCCGCAGCTCGCGCGAGACGCGTGGCGATGGCTTGCCCAGCAGATGCCGTGCGGATATGACTCCGGACTGTAGCCGCGCTTGTCCATCTTCGTCCGCACCGCCGCTAGCGCGCGTTCAAGGTCATACGCGTCGAATTCCACTTTCGACACCAGGGCTTTGACCCACCGGCGCACACGACGCGTCAACGTTCCGCCTGCTTCGGCCGAGGTGAGCATGGCCCGGATCTGCTCTTCGGCATACTCCCGCCGCGCTTCGGCCAGCTCCTCGAGCGGGGCCTCGTCTTGACAGCGATACAGCACTGCGATTCGCTCGGCCTCAGCGACCATACTGGCGTCCGTGACGTATATCCGAGTGCACTCGATATCCAGATGGCAGAGCATCTCTGACAGCGCTTGCAGCGACGGATGATCGTGTCGGTACATATACAACAGCGCGAAAAGCCGTCTGAACTGATGCGTGCGCCGCCACTTTGGATCGACCTTTGCCTCTTTGAAGAGTGTGTCGCTGTGATTGCTAAACCGGTACTCCGCCAGCTCAGCGTTTCGGTCATGCGCCTGCGTGGGAAAAACGAAGAGCTTGTTCTTTCGCCTCTCCCAGACGTTGTCGCTGACCCGCGTCGCAGGACCGGGCATCGCCACCCGCAGCCGCTCGAGTACGCCCACGACGTCAGCCGTAATACGGTTTGCTGGCATTTTTCGCCAGTCCCGCCACGTTTTCTCGATGTACATGTCGATCTCGAAGGCTTCGACGAACGGGTCGGACCTGGACACGCAGCCTGCGTAGACGCCCCAAGGGCGATCGTCCTCTCCGGTGACCTCATTCTTTCGGCGAGCCTGGTTGATGCCGATCAGTACGACAGCCGCTGTCTGAATGCGATGGAGAAAGTCAGCGATCGATAGTCCGTCTGCCGAGATGCTCGCGAGGCCGATCTTCCCGCGTGGCAAATCGAATCGGGCTGCAATCTCCGGATAAGCCTTGTTGACGACACGCAGGCACGCCGCCCGAACGGACTTGCCATTCGAGCCTGCGGCCTCGGCGGAGGCCTTCGCATCAGTCCAGACACGGAGCAGTTCCTCGACACCCGGCGACTTTTCGTAAATCCAACTCAAGGAAGCAGCCAGCAGCCGCCCCGCCTCCTCCACCGGTAAGTTCGGCGTCCGCCCGTCCGGACGGCCCCCCGATGCGTTGGCCGCTGCCCGCGTGTTGGGAAACGGGTCGAAAGTAAGGCGATCCAAAGGAGCGGCGATGCGACTCAGACGGCGAACAGCTACAAAGCAGTTCTTGAAAGAGGACGCGGACCATGCGCGATCCTGCCTTGCCCGCTGCACCTGAAACCGAATCGACGCGTCGGGTGCGAGTTCCCGCAGGGTCTCTCCCATCCAAGAAGGGTACTCGGCCTGCGTGACGACAAAACCGATCTCGCTGGAAAGCCTCTCGGTATTAAAGCTGGCAAAGGACTTCTTGCGCCTGCGCGAAATAAGGCGGGAGCGTACATTCTCGTCTGCCTTCGCCTCCTCGAGTGCAGCCCGGATCCACTGCTCGATCGGAAGCGCACTGAACCAACCATTGGGCTGGAGCTCCCGTGCAAACGCCTTGAGGTCACTCTCAGTCAGAACGTTGAGATGGAGCACCCGCCGCCTGATGCACCACGCAAAGAATCGATAAACGTTGCCCAATGCGTTACTGACGATATCAACGGCCGTGTAGGCCGACGTGTCGTGAAGGGCGAGCGCAGCGTAGGCTTTACAGACGTCCATCCAGTGCGGAAAGTCGCCAAGCTTGCATGGCTTTGTAATTGGACCGCCCACGTCGCAATTCCGAGGCAACGGAACCTCTGCCAGGTCAAAGCGACGGACGACTCCTGACTCCGCTCTGATCAGGAGGAACGGATCTTCCCAGCGACTGAGAATGGCAGGGTGGGAGATCTGATGTTCAGGCCAACGCCCCTGTGGAGCCTCGACCGGGGAGTCGTCGACGGCGTGCGCTTCGTTCGGTGCGGCTGCGGGATTCATGCTGGCTCCTGAAGCAGTTGGGCGAACTCCGAATCGGCCACGATCTCCCAGAGAGCCGCGACGAACTCGATACGCGGCCGATGCACCTTTTCGTACGCCTCCGGCGAAGACGCCCTGAGCTTCTGCCAGTTCCGAGCGTAATAGGCGCGCTGGGCAACGAGATGACGTATGCGAACCTCGTCGATCTGCAGTTTCCACTCAGGATCTGCGATCCACGCATCACACTCGGGGGCCGCAGTGACCTGCTTTTGAACACCCAGCGGGAAGAGAAGCCGTGCGCTTACATCGGTCTCGCGCATGCCGCGACGCCCGACAGCCTCTCGTCCCTCGACAGCCCAGACGATGCTCGCGCCCAATCGACGCACGAACTCGGCGATGTTCGCGCGATTCAGGACCGAGATGATGTGCTGGCGGACGTAGCCCGAGGTGGTCTTGAGGCTCGCATGGCCGAGTCGACCCTGAACCTCATGAACATCTTCGCGCTTGAGAAAGACGAGCCCCGCGTTCTGGTTTCGCAACTGCTCTCGGGTGAACTTGAAGAGCTTGTGGAACTCGATGAAGCGCTCATGTATGTGGTGGCATGGCCAAAGACCGAACGAAACCGTATCGTTGCTGCTCACCAGCGCAACGAAGACACGCTTTTCATCGGCCTGCCAGTGCTCGACGACATTCTTGCTGTGTCCCCTCATCAGCTCGAGTGCAGCACGGAGGGTTCGGTCCGAGCCATCGATCACGGCTGTTTGAAGCTCCTCCGTCTTACCCTTCAGCGCCTGCAGCTCGATCGTGGCGTTGTTGATGCCTATGCCAGACGCGGTCAGGTTCCTGACGGTATGGCGGTTGAATGCAGTTTCCGCTTGAATCCTCAGCTCGATAGCAAACTGCACCCATCGTGGGACATACCAGTGGCTGAGCAGGTTGCGGAAGGTTGAGAACCTGCCCTGACCCGTCCTCTTGCTGGACCACCGCTCCAAGCTAGGAAACGCCACCTGTAACCGTTCGGCGGCGAGTCCAAGGTAGATCGATCGGTTGGTCGCGACCCGCACGCCGTAACCTTCTCGCGTGTGGAAGCCGTTCCTCTTCATGGCTGCCAGAGCTACCGCCACGATGGTTTGAAGATCCGCCATGACCAGCCAGCGCTGGAGGTTCGAATCTTCGCGTGCGCCATAAGCGATAAGGCGGTCGACGTAGCCCAACGCTCGTTCGTCGAGAGGGAGCGCTTCGGCGGCTTCAGTCCACGCCCTCCACTTCAGGAATTCTTCGATGTCCTCGTCGCAGGCTGCCTTCACGCGCAATAGTCGGTCTTCCACGTGACCGATCGCACTTTGCCGAGCCCGCTGCGGCGACCCCTGGGCGACGTTCACGATCGTCGAGCGGAATTCGGGGTTGATTGCGCCTGGATCAGGCGCGTCGCTGAGCATCCCACGCGTTGTCGCCACGAGCGCTTTCATGGCGCCACGCGGGAAACGGGGAGCCTCTGCGCCGATGGCGAGATAAGTGCGGGTCAGTAGGTGGCGAAAGCTCGTGGTGTACCCGTAGCGAGTCTTGTCGGTCATCGCCCGGAGCGCGGTAACACCGGCAAGCAGCTCACTGAGCGTGCGCGCCTCCGCGGGTGTATGTCCGGATACTTTCGAGAGTATCTCGACCGCCTGCGCCCGCTTGGAGTCGTCCCTGTTCTCGCACGTGAGCCACAAGATCCAGTTCCGTAGCGCCCCCGTCGTTAGGTGGTCGCCCGGCAGCTGGATCTGGTCTATGACGGCGTCGAGTAGACCGCCCCGCTCGACTCCGAAGCGTTGGAAGTCGAACAGAACGCCCGGGAACGTTTCGCGCCCGTGTGGTCGGTGGGTCGTCGGCACGAAGCGCTTCGCGCTTTCGGACCAAGGCGAGCGCACCGCCACTTCATCGAGCGTCTCCTGCAGCAGCGGGGCGAGAACAGCGCCCAGGTGCGCGTCGTACTCGCCCGCGTGCTGCACGAGAGCAGGGACGTCGACACGCGGCCTGCCGTGGGCCAGGTCGACCACTTCCTTGGGAAGACCGTTCATCTGCACCCACGTGCGGATCGTGTCGGCGTGCCTGTGGGCGTCCTTCTCAGGGTCGGTACGAATGCCCAGCACAACCAGCTTTGCTTCGACGCGGGCGACGACCGTGTTGGTCCGTCGAACGTCGTACTGGTCGCCGAGAAATGCCGAGACGTGATCGGAGAACAGGCGTAGGTCGGTGGGGTCGCCGGCTAGAAGCGCATCAAATAGATCCGCGAGCGCGCCCCATCGCTCCAAGAGGACTTGCTGGAAACTCACGCGTCGGGGCGCTCGCCAGTCGCCGACCCGTCCGTTGAACAGCCGCACGTCAAACTGCCCCGCCGGCGTTGTAAATGTCGTCACTCTCCGGGAGCGGCCGCCCTGCCATCCGACAGCCAAGCTGTCGTGGAGCGCCACTACGAATGCAGCGGCCAGCTCGAGGAGGAGCGGATGGTCGGACGAGGAAGTGCTACCTTGAGCGTTAAGGGTGAGGGTCGACTCCAGGCTTGCCCCCGAGGACAGCAATTTCTTCGGCCGCGCCATCGCCGACCCTTACTGTGAACAGAGCGGCAGGCTAACACTCCGAGAGCCACGTCGCCCTGCACCAGCCGCAGCATGGGCACCGACTGCCCCAGGTCGCGCGCGACCTCGCCGAAGATGCGCTCCTGCGCGTTCGTGAGCCGGAACGGAAGCGACGCGCGCAGGCGCCCGACCAGCGCATCCCCCCGCAGCGCCGGCGCGGCCTGCGCCCGGTGCGCGCGCCGCTGGCCGCGCAGGCTCAGGTGGTGCGCGAGCAGCTCCTCCAGCGCAAGGCGGCGCTGCGCCGGATGCCGCCCCGACAGTAGTGCGGCGATGTCGTCGTCCGGGGCGGGGCGATGCACGGTGACCAGCGCGCGGCGCAACGGGGGCAGGCCGAGGTCGGACCACCAGTCCACGGGCAGCAGCTCGAGCGCCTCGTCGGGCGGAAGGCGGTCGACGGCCAGGCCGATCAGCCGCCGCAGCGTCGCCGGGGCCACGCCCTCGACCTGCGGATACACCGGATCGAGGGCGCTGCCGAGCACGGCGTTCTCCTCGACCACGCGATAGCTGGGATGCACGATCTCCAGCCCCTGCGGCCCCAGCCGCGGCGTGCCGTAGCAGCGCAGGCGCGTGCCGGGGCGGAACTGCCCGACCTGCGCGGCGCGGAAATGGAAGAAGCGCAGCACCAGCGTGGCATGCGAATCGTCGCCGATGGCCACCTTCAGCATCGGCCGGTAGCGGAAGCCCTTCTCCACCGCCTCGACCACGCCTTCGACCTGCGCCGCGGTGCCCGGCTGCAGCTCGCGGATGGGCACGATCCGCGTGCGGTCCTCGTAGCCGCGTGGAAGCTGCAGCCACAGGTCCTGCAGCGTCAGCAGGCCGCGGGCGGCGAGCTTCTCGGCCAGCGCCGGCCCGCAGCCGGGCAGCACGGTCAGGCGCATCTCGCCGACCGGGGCCAGGGCCGGCGTGGGCCGCGCCGCGCGGGGCATGGTCAGCCGAGCACGAGGATCGCGTCGACCTCGAACTGCGCGCCCTTGGGCAGGCCGGCCACTTCGATGGTCGAACGCGCCGGATACGGCGCCTGGAACAGCTCGGCCATCACCGCGTTGACCGCGGCGAAGTCGCCCAGATCGGTGAGGTAGAGCCCGAGGCGGACCACGCCGTCCAGGGAGCCGCCGGCCGCCTCGCAGACCGCGCGCAGGTTGGCGAAGGCCTGCCGCGCCTGCGCGGCGATGTCGCCCTGCACCAGCTCGCCGGTGGCCGGGTCGAGCGGGATCTGCCCGGAGAGGAAGACGGTGGTGCCGGCGCGCACGGCCTGCGAGTACGGGCCGATGGCGGCGGGGGCGGCGTCGGTGTGGACGATCTGGCGGGCCATGTGCGGACGTTTCCGTGGAAAGGCCGCAGTGTAGCGAAGGCGATCGCGGCGCCTGAGACGGAAAATGCCGGCCGCCGCCGTCGGCGCTTTCCCCGCCCTGCCGGCCGCCGCACGTGCCTGTGCTAGATCCGCTGCACGCCCAGTGCCACGGTGACCTTGCGCACCTTGCGCATCACGTCGGCGATGTGGCTGCGGTCGGTCACCTCGATGCCGAAGCGCAGCACGGCCACGTTCGCGTCGCGCTCGAGGTACTCCACGCGGTCAATGTTCGCCTTGGCCTCGGCGATGGCCGCGGCGATCTGCGCGAGCGCGCCCGGGCGGTTGTCGACCTCGATCTTGAGCGCGGCGTGGAAATCCCCGCGGACCTCGCGGTCCCAGCCGATCGGAACCCAGCGCTCGGGCGACTTGCGGTACTCGGCCACGTTGGGGCAGTCGTGCCGATGCACCACGATGCCCTTGCCGGCGGTGTGGTAGCCCATGATCTCGTCGCCGGGCACCGGCAGGCAGCAGTTGGCGAAGCTGATGACGCCTTTCTCGGTGCCGGTGATCTGGATGGCCTCCGCGGACGGGCCGCGCACTTCCTCGTCGCGACGCCCCGGCCCGTTTCCGCGTTCGCGCACCAGCGCCACCGCCACGTGCTGCGGCATCCGGTTGCCCAGCGCGATGTCGGCCAGCAGCGCCTCCAGGCGCGGGTAGCGGTGCTCGGAGAGGAAGGCGTCGAGCCTTGCGGCGGGCACGCGCTCGAGCGAGGTGTCCATGGCCTCCAGCGCGCGGTCGAGCATGCGATGGCCGATCTGCACCGCGTCCTCGTGCTCGAGCTGCTTGAGCTGCTGGCGGATCGCCGTCCGCGCCTTGCCCGTCACCACGAACTCCAGCCACTGCGGCTTGGGCGTGGCGGACTTGGCGGTGATGACGTCGATGCGCTGGCCGCTGGCGAGCCTGGTGCGCAGCGGCACCAGCTTGCCGTCCACCCGCGCGGCCACTGCCGTGTTGCCGATGTCGGTGTGCACCGCATACGCAAAGTCGAGCGCGGTGGAATTGCGCGGCAGGCTGAGGATGTCGCCCTTCGGGGTGAAGACGTAGACCTCGTCGGGGAACAGGTCGACCTTGACGTTCTCGAGGAACTCCAGCGACGAGCCCGCCGAGCGCTGCGATTCCACCAGGTTGGTGACCCAGTGGTGCGCGCGGCTCTGCGCGCCGTTGAAGCCGTCGCCGCCGAACTTGTACGACCAGTGCGCGGCGATGCCGCGCTCGGCGACCAGGTCCATCTCCTCGGTGCGGATCTGCACTTCCACCGGCGAGCCGTAGGGCCCGAACAGCACCGTGTGCAGCGACTGGTAGCCGTTGGCCTTGGGGATGGCGATGAAGTCGCGGAAGCGCGAGTCCAGCGGCTTGTAGACGCTGTGCACCACGCCGAGCGCGCGGTAGCAGTCGCCCACGTTGCGCACGACGACGCGGAAGCCGAACACGTCCATGACCTGCTTGAAGCTTTTGTGCTCGGTGCGCATCTTCGTGTAGATGCTCCAGGGCGACTTCACCCGGCTCACCAGCCGGTGGATGAGCTTTTCCTTGGCCAGCTTCTGCGCGAGGTTGGCCTCGATCTGCGCGAGCAGCTCGCGCCGCATCACCGGCTGCGTGCGGATGCGCTTCTCGATCACCGCATGTCGCCAGGGATGCATGGCGCGGAAGCCCAGGTCCTGCAGCTCGGCCTTGAACAGGTTCATGCCCAGGCGCTGCGCGATCGGCGCGTAGATCTCCAGCGTCTCGCGCGCGATGCGCATGCGCGACTCGGGCTTCTGTGCGCCGAGGGTGCGCATGTTGTGCAGGCGATCGGCAAGCTTGATGAGGATCACGCGCAGGTCGCGGCTCATCGCCAGCAGCATCTTGCGGAAGCTCTCGGCGGCGGCCTCCTGGCGGTCGCGGAACTGCAGCTTGTCGAGCTTGGTGACGCCGTCGACCAGTTCGGCCACCGTCTCGCCGAACTCGACCACCAGCTCGTCGCGACCGAGCTCGGTGTCCTCCAACGTGTCGTGCAGGATCGCGGCGATCAGCGTCTCCACGTCCAGGCCCTGCTCGGCCAGCACCTTCGCCACCGCGACCGGGTGGGTGATGTAGGGCTCGCCGGACTTGCGCGTCTGCCCCGCATGGGCCAGTGCGCCGATGCGCCAGGCCTTGCGCAGCTGTGCGCGCTGGTCGTCGTCCAGATACGACGCCGCGCGCTCGAGCTCGAGCACGTACTCGGGCACCTCGTCGGCCGCCACCGGCGCAGCGGCGGGCGCATTCGAGCTGGCAACGCGATCGAAGGAACTCATCGGGTTCGACTATACGGCGGGGCGGTGGGCACGCAATCCCGGGCCGGAATCCGGTTCAACCACCGATCCGGATGCATGGGCGCCCATCGGCGGGCCGGGCGGGAAGCGGCATGGCCCACCGCCGATCGGACGCGCCGGCCGCACCTGCGTTCAGCCGTGGCAGCCCGCGCGCCTGCAGCCGGAAAAACGAAGCCCCGCCGGAGCGGGGCTTGCGGATGCGACGCGGGCGTTGCCGCTCAGTCGTCGCCCTTGGACAGGTCGTCGTCGGCCACCACCTCGGCGGCAGCCCATTCCAGCGCCTCGCGCTCCTTGCGCTCGCGCTCGGCCTTCTCGACGGCGTCGATGTAGTCGTTGTCGATGCGGCGCGCGGCGATTTCGCGCAGGGCGAGCACCGTGGGCTTGTCGTTCGAGTCGTTCTCGAGCTGGGCCTCGACGCCGCCGGCGAGCTGGCGGGCGCGCTTGGCGGCCATCATGACGAGCTCGAAGCGGTTGTCGACGACCTGCAGGCAGTCTTCTACGGTGATGCGGGCCATGGGGCTCCCGGCGGCCGGTCGGCGCGCCACGTGATGCGGAAAGGGGCCGCAAGTCTAGGCGCGGCGCCCCCCTAAAGCAAGCCTTTCCTTGCAGATCAGCAACTTAGCGCCATGAAGCGCCCAGGCCACGGCTCAACGCGGATGAACGCGCATCGACGCCGGACCGGCCCGCGAGCAGCCGCGCTGCCTGTCGATCCGTCTTCACCGGTGGGGGAAGCTCATTCCCCGTCCGTCAGCAACGCGGTGATCAGCCGCGAATGGCGGGCGACCTGGCGGTCACGCCGCAGCCGGCTGGCGGTGAAGATCGCGCACATCTCGGCGACGGCGGTGTCGAAATCCTCGTTCACGATCAGGAAGTCGAACTCGCCGTAATGGCTCATCTCGTCGCGGGCGGCGTCCAGCCGCTGCCGCATGACGTCCTCGCTGTCCTGGCCGCGCTTGCGCATGCGCTCGAGCAGGGCCGGGCGCGAGGGCGGCAGGATGAAGACGCTGATCGCGTCCGGCACCTTGGCGCGCACCTGGCGTGCGCCCTGCCAGTCGATCTCCAGCAGCACGTCGCGGCCGGACGCCAGCTGGGGCTCCACCGACTGGCGGGCGGTGCCCTTCCAGTCGCCGTGCACCAGCGCGTGCTCGAAGAAGTCGCCATTGGCGACCATGGCCTGGAACTCGTCGGCGCTGACGAAGTGGTAGTGCTCGGCATGCCGCTCGCCGGGGCGCGGAGCGCGCGAGGTGAACGAGATCGACAGCGCGATGTTGGGATCGCGGGCGAGCACCGCGTTGACGATGCTGGACTTGCCGGCCCCGGAAGGCGCCGCGACGATGAAGAGGGTTCCGCGCATGGGCCGGGATTCGTGATTCGGGATTCGGGATTCGTCAAAGCCGCAGCTGGGCTCGCCCGGGATCGTAACCGCTTTCGCCAATCCCGAATCCCGGATGCCGGCTACTCGATGTTCTGCACCTGCTCCCGGATCTGGTCGATCAGCACCTTGAGTTCGATCGCCGCCGACGAGGTGCGCGTGTCGACCGACTTGCTGCCGAGCGTGTTGGCCTCGCGGTTGAACTCCTGCAGCAGGAAGTCCAGGCGTCGGCCCACCGCCTCGCGCAGCTTCAGCACGCGGCGCGCTTCGGCCACGTGCGCGTCGAGGCGGTCCAGTTCCTCGTCCACGTCCAGCTTCTGCAGAGCCAGCACGAGCTCCTGCTCCAGGCGACCGGGGTCGACGGGCTGGGCCAGGTCGGCCAGGCGCGCCTGCAACCGGGTGCGCTGGCCCTCGCGGATGGCCGGAATGCACTCGCGCACCTGCTCGCGGATCGCGGCGATGCCATCGAGGCGCTCGACGATCGCCTGCGCGAGCTTGGCGCCCTCGCGCTCGCGGGCCTCGACGAAGCCGTCCAGCACGCGGTCCAGCAGCGCGAGCGCCTCGGCGTGCAGCTGCGCCGGGTCGATGCCCTCGCCGCGCACGACGCCGGGAATCTGCAGCAGCTGCGAGAAGTCGGTGCGCAGGCCCGGGAAATCGGCCTCGAGTTCGCGCGACAGGCGCGCGAGTTCAGCCAGGCGCGCGCGGTCGACCTGCAGGCTGCCTGCGCCCTCGGCGGCGCGCAGGCGAAGGCTCACGTCGAGCTTGCCGCGCTGGATGCGCGCGCCGATGCGCTCGCGCAGCGCCGGCTCCAGCGCGCGCAGGTCGTCGGGCAGGCGCGCGGCGATCTCGAGGAAGCGGTGGTTCACCGAACGCAGCTCGCAGGCGAGCACGCCCCAGGGCGTGGTGGCTTCGCCGCTCGCGAAGGCGGTCATGCTGCGGATGGACATGGCGGAACCAAGGGGGTCGGCGGGCTGCGGATGGTACGCTCACGCGCCGCCTGCCGGACACGCCAGCGCCATGACCGCGGCTCCCACGCCCTTCGCCCGCCCCAGTGGCCGTGCGCCCGACGAACTGCGCCCGGTGCGCATCACCCGCGGTTTCACGAACCATGCCGAGGGCTCGGTGCTGATCGAGTTCGGCCACACGCGCGTGCTGTGCACGGCCAGCGTGGAGGCCAAGGTGCCGGCCTTCCTGCGCGGCAAGGGCGAGGGCTGGGTGACCGCCGAGTACGGCATGCTTCCGCGCTCGACCCATACCCGCAATGACCGCGAGGCCGCGCGCGGCAAGCAGGGCGGCCGCACGCTGGAGATCCAGCGGCTGATCGGGCGCTCGCTG
The DNA here is from genome assembly GCF_004344885.1 of Lysobacter sp. N42. Taxonomy (NCBI): domain Bacteria; kingdom Pseudomonadati; phylum Pseudomonadota; class Gammaproteobacteria; order Lysobacterales; family Lysobacteraceae; genus Lysobacter; species Lysobacter sp. N42. Next base: position 21,729 of record NZ_SKFB01000031.1, on the reverse strand, counting down.
CGCGCCTGCGTCGACCGCCGCGCGCTCGGCGAGAACACCGTGACCCTCGACTGCGACGTCCTGCAGGCCGACGGCGGCACGCGCACCGCCGCGATCACGGGCGCGTACGTCGCGCTGGTGGACGCGATGCGGTGGATGCGCGGCCGCGGGATGATCAAGCGCGACCCGGTGGTGGGCGCGGTGGCGGCGGTGTCGGTGGGCGTGTACCGCGGCGTGCCGGTGCTGGACCTCGACTACGCCGAGGACAGCGACTGCGACACCGACATGAACGTGGTCATGAACGACGGCGGCGGCTTCATCGAGCTGCAGGGCACCGCCGAGGGCCATGCCTTCCGCCGCAACGAGCTGAACGCGCTCACCGACCTGGCCGAGGCCGGCATCGCGCGGCTGGTGGCGCTGCAGCGCGAGGCGCTGGACGCCTGACCGTTCCACCGCGCCTACACCGGGCTGCGCGCAGGCTTGCCGCATGAAGCTCGTCATCGCCACCGGCAACCGCGGAAAGCTCGCCGAGTTCGAGCGCCTCCTCGCACCCCTGGGCATCGACTGCGTGGCGCAGGGCGAGCTCGGGGTGGCCGAGCCGGAGGAGACCGGCCTGAGCTTCGTCGAGAACGCGCTGCTCAAGGCCCGGCATGCCGCGCGCGCCACCGGGCTGCCCGCGCTGGCCGACGACTCCGGGCTCTGCGTCGAGGCGCTCGACGGCGCGCCCGGGCTGTACTCGGCGCGCTATGCCGGCGAGCCGGCCGACCCGCAGGCCAACATCCGCAAGCTCCTGGACGCACTGTCCGGCGTGCCGGCCGCGCGCCGCGGCGCGCGCTTCCATGCCTCCATCGCCCTGCTCCGCCACGCGGCGGACCCGGAGCCGCTGATCGCCGAGGGCCAATGGGCCGGGAGCATCCTGGACGCGCCGCGTGGCGACGGCGGCTTCGGCTACGACCCCGTCTTCCTCGATCCGGCCACGGGCCGGTCGGCGGCGGAACTCGACCCGGAGGACAAGGCCCGCCGCAGCCACCGCGGGCGCGCGGTCGAGGCGCTTACGGCGCGGCTGGCCGAGGCGGGCTGGCCATGAGCGGCGTGGACGACTCCCTGCCGGTGGGCTGGCGCCCGGGCCCCTGCGCGTCGGCCATGGCCTGCGCCGCGGCCATGCTCGCGTCCGCGCTGGCCATCCACTTCCAGGGGCTGGTGGCCGGCGCGGCGGTGCTGCTCGCGGGCGCGGTGGGCGCTTTCGCGCTCTGGCAGGATGCCCGCTTCGACGGCCCGCTGCTGCGCCTGCGCGGTGGCCGCACGCTCGGGCGCCGCCGCACCGCCAGCGCGCGCACCATCACGGCCCTCGAGTACCGGCGCGGCCTGCTGCCGCCGCGCCTGGCCCTGCGCCGCACGCCGCAGGGCGTGGTGCTGCGCGCCATCGGCCCGCGCGCGGACGCCGAGGCCTTCCGGCAGCTGGCGATGTGGCTGATCGTGCACGGGCGCCGGCAGGCGCGCATCGATCCCGTGCTGCTCGATGCGCTGGCCGCGATGCCCGATCATGCGCGGGCGGACCAGCCGCACGACGCCAGCCACGCCTAGATGCTCATCCCGCCCCCGTTGTCGCTGTACGTGCACGTGCCCTGGTGCGTGCGCAAATGCCCCTACTGCGACTTCAACTCGCATTCCGCGCGCGGCGAACCGCCCATGGAGCGCTATGCCGAGACGCTGATCGCCGACCTCGACGTCGACCTGCCGCTGGCCTGGGGCCGCACCGTGCACAGCGTGTTCTTCGGCGGCGGCACGCCCAGCCTGATGCCGCCGGCGCTGGTCGACCGCGTCCTGCAGCAGGCCAGCGCGCGGCTTCGCTTCGCGCCCGGCTGCGAGATCACGCTGGAGACCAACCCCGGCACCGCCGAGTACGGGAAGCTGGCCGACTACCGCGCCGCGGGCGTGAACCGCCTGAGCTTCGGCATCCAGAGCTTCGACGACGGCTGCCTGCACCGGCTCGGGCGCATCCACGATTCCGCGCAGGCGGTTACCGCCGTCCGCCAGGCCCACGACGCCGGCTTCGAGGAGATCAACCTCGACCTCATGTACGCCCTGCCCGGCCAGGACCTGCCGATGGCGCTGCGCGACGTGGCCCGGGCGATCGCCCTGGAGCCCACGCACGTCAGCCACTACCAGCTCACGCTCGAGCCCAACACCGTGTTCGCCGCGCGCCCGCCGCGGAACCTGCCCGACGACGACCTCGCCTGGGACATGCAGGAGGCCTGCCAGGCCCTGCTCGCCGAGGCCGGCTACGGCCATTACGAGACCAGCGCCTACGCCCGCGAGGGCCACCGCTGCGCGCACAACCTCAACTACTGGCGCTACGGCGACTACCTGGGCATCGGCGCCGGCGCGCACGGCAAGATCACGCTGGGCGCGGAGCAGGCGATCCTGCGCCGCTGGAAGCACAAGCATCCGGCGCAGTACCTGGACACCGCCGGCACGCCCGCGGCGATCGGTGGCGAGGAACGCATCGAGCCGGCACGCCGGCCCTTCGAGTTCATGCTCAACGCGCTGCGGCTGCACGAGGGCTTCGAGTGGGCGCAGTTCGAGGCACGCACCGGGCTGCCCCGTGGCGCCCTCGACGCGCCGCTGGCCGAGGCCCGCGCGCGCGGCTGGCTGGACGACGACGGCCTGCGCGTGGCGCCGACCGGGGCGGGCCGCCGTTACCTCAACGACGTGCTCGAACTGTTCCTCGATCCCCCGCCCGCCCCGGCCGCTCCGTGAGCCCGCAAGCGGCCGGACAAGGCGATCCGTTATGCTGCGGACCGCGATGTCCAGCCCACAGCCCAGCCCGCTTCCGCCCGCCGGCCAGCTCCTCGCGAACGCGGGCCTGCCGCGGCGCGTAGTCGAAGCGCTGGAACTGACGCTGCACCTGGTCGTCGAACACGTCACCCAGCCATTGGCCCGCGTGTTGCCGGCGCTGGCCGGCGAGGTGGCGACGCTGGACGACTACGGCGCGCAGCATCGGGTCACCTTCGACGCGCTGGGCGCGCCGCAGCGCCTGCTGCGCGATGGCGACGCGATGGTCCGCCTGTTTCTGGGCGGCATCGAACGGGAGCTCGCCGCCCTGCGCGATCCGCCCGCTCCCAGCGTGCCGACCGCGACGACGACGACGATGCCGCGCATCCAGGAACTCCGCCTCGTCGACGAGGACGAGGACGACGCGGCCACCATCATCGGCGCGCTTGCGCTGCGGCACGAGTCGCGTGCGGCCCTGCCGATCCAGCTTCTCTGCCAGCGCTTCGGCGTGCTGGCCGGCGCGCCTGCGTTCGAGCCCGGCACGTTGCCCGTGGGACCGCGGCGGCTGGCGGAGCTGCTCACGGAGGCCTGCGGCGTGGCGGGCTTCGGCCTGCAACTGACCGCGGCGGTGCTGCGCGAGTTCGACCGGCAGGTGCTGGCGACCTACGGCGCCTTCGCCGAAACACTCAATGCACTGCTCGCGCGCCTGGGCGTGATGCCCGGCCTGTCCTACGTGCCACTGCGCCCACGCCCCCGCCCGACGGGCGCCTTCCCGCCGGAGGCGGCGGCGGGCGATGGCGGCATCGCCCAGGGTCCGGCGCCGTCGGACACGGTGGCGTCTGCCGCGGCTGGCGCCACCGACATGCCGGGCTTCGACCTGCTGCGCCATCTGCTCGCCGCCCGGCGTGGACTGGCCGAGCGCTTCCGGCACATGCCGGCGAGCCCGCAGGCGCGGCCGGAGCTCGACACCGCGGCGGCGTTACGCATGCTCGACGCCGCCCACGGCCTTCCTTCCGAGGGCGACGTCGACGCCCTGCGGCAATGGCTGCTGCTGCGTGCCCGCCACGAGCGCGGCGCGGCGGTGATGCTCTCGCCCGCCGACGCCGACAGCTTCGAACTGCTGGCGCTGCTGTACGCCCGCCTGTCGCAGGACCTGCAGCCAGGCTCGCCCGCGCCGGGCATGCTGGCGCAGCTGCGGCTGCCGCTGGCGCGCCTGGCGCTGGCCCACCGCGAGTTCTTCGAGGATCCCGCCCATCCGGCGCGACAGCTCCTGGACGTCGTCGTCGAGAGCGGCGCCGCCGGGCAGTCGGCGGACGACGTCGATCCGCAGTTCCTCGCGCAGCTGCAGCAGGTCGTCGACACCGTCGCCCGCGCCCCGGGCGATCCGGCGGCCGCGTTCGCGCAGGCGGTGGAGATAGTCGAGGCGCAGCAGCAGGCGCTGCAGCGCCGCGCGGAGATGGCCGAGCGGCGCAGCGTGGAGGCCGCCCGCGGGAAGGAACGCCTCGCGGTCGCCCGTCGCCGCGCGTCGGCCGTGATCGAGGGCGCCATGGCCGGCCTGCGCCTGCCGGCCTTCCATCGCAACATGCTGCGCCAGGCGTGGGCCGACGTGCTGACGCTCGCCCACCTGCGTCACGGGGAGGAAGCCGAGGAGTGGATCTCGCTCGTCGGCGATACCCGCGATCTCGCCCTGGCGGGTGCTGGCGAGGCCGCCGCGCCGGAGGGATTGGCCGCGCAGGTCGAGCAGTGGCTGGTGACCGTCGGCCATCATCAGGAGGACGCGGCGCGTATCGCGCGCGTGCTCGCGGCGTCGCCGGACGAGACCGGCGACGACGCCGCCTCCCGCACCGAGCTGGCCCTGCGCCTGAAGGCGCGCGCGCGCCTGGGCGAGGACGCCCTCGGCGACACCACGGCAGCCGCCCCGCGCACGGCCGCCGAGGAAACGGCCTACGCCCGCCTGCGCACGCTCCCCTTCGGCACGTGGATGACCTTCCGCGGCGAGGACGGGCGACCGCTGCGACGCCGCCTGGCCTGGTGGAGTCCGGCCACGGACGCGGTGCTGTTCGTCAACCAGCGCGGACAGCGCGTGGCCGAGACCACCCTGGACTCGGTGGCGCGGGAGCTCGCCGCCGGCCGTGCCGCCATCGTGGCCGCCGAGACCGCCGGCCCGGTGGAACGCGCCTGGCGCGCGGTCGTGCAGTCGCTGCGGGGCCTCGTCGCGCGCGACACGGGTGCGAGGGCCGTGCAATGACCGACGGCGCCGCCGATTTCCGCCGCGCACGCCGCCGCCGCGTGGAAACCCGCGTGGAAGTGGTGGACGTCATGACGGGCGAGATCGTCGGCCAGGTGGCCAACGTGTCGGAGAACGGCCTGCTCATGCTCGCGCGCGCGCCCATGCGGGAGGACGCGCTGTTCCAGCTGCGCTTCTCGCTGCCCAGCCGCGAGGACGGCTATGTCCCCGTGGACGTCGGCGCGCACCTGCTCTGGAGCCGCGATGCCGCCGTGGCCGGGCAGCACTGGGTCGGCGCGCGCTTCTTGTCCATCACGGACGACAGCCTGCAGCGCCTTCGTGCCTGGGTGGACGCGCCGGACGCCGTCTACGCCTGAGGCCCCGCCGCGGGCGCGCCGCGGTACATCATCGCCAGCGCGGGGCGGTGGATGGCATAGCCCTGCGCATGGTCGACACCCAGCTCGGCCAGCGCGCGGATCACCTCCTCGCTGTCGACCCATTCGGCCGTCACCTTCATGCCCCGCTGGTGACCGATGTCGGTGACCGCGCGGACGATGGCATGGCTCATCGGGTCGCTGAGCAGATCCTGCACGAAGCTGCCGTCGATCTTGATGATGTCCACCGGCAGGTTCTTGAGGTAGCCGAAGGAGGACATGCCGGCGCCGAAGTCGTCCAGCGCCACGCGGCAGCCGGCGCGGCGCAGCTGGGTGACGAAGCGCGAGACCTGCGCGAGGTTGCGCACCGCCACCGTCTCGGTGACCTCGAAGCACAGGCGCTGCGGGTCCACGCCATGGCGGCGCACCAGCGAAAGGATCATGTCGGCCAGCGTCTCGTCCTCCATGCTCGCGCCGGAGAGGTTGATCGCGGCGAAGCGCAGGCCCGGCCCCTCCGGGTGCAGGCGGTCGAAGTTGGCCAGCGTGGTCTGGATCACCCAGCGGTCGATGGCCGGCATCAGGCCGTAGCGCTCGGCGGCGGGGATGAAGGCGCCGGGTGCGACGATGCGGTTCTGCTCGTCGGCCAACCGCAGCAGCACTTCCAGGCGCGTGCCGCCGGAGAGCTCGTGCAGGGGCTGCACCTCCTGGTAGTACAGCCGCAGGCGATCCTCCTCCAGCGCCCAGCGCAGCCGGTGCGCCCATTCCATCTCGGTACGGCGGCGCGCGGCGGCATCGTTGCTGCCGGTGTAGAAATGCACACGGTTGCGGCCGGCCTCCTTGGCCATGTAGCAGGCGGTGTCGGCCTGCGCGAACAGTTCCTTCAGGCCGGTATCGGCGTCCAGCAGCACGCCGCCGATGCTCGCCGTGATGCCGTAGCTGGCCTGCTCCCAGACGAAGGTGTAGCTGTCGATGTGCTGGCGCAGGCGCTCGGCCACCAGCCGCGCACCGGCCTCGTCGTGCACGTCGCAGGCCAGCACGCCGAACTCGTCGCCGCCCAGGCGCGCGAGCACGTCGCCGCCACGCAGCTGCTCGCGCATGACGGTCGCCAGCTGCGAGAGCAGCTGGTCGCCGGCCACGTGGCCGGAGGTGTCGTTGATGAGCTTGAACTGGTCGAGGTCGACGAACAGCAGCGCGCAGGCCGGGCCGCCCGCGCGCATCTGCGTGAGCTGGCGTTCGACCCGTCGCTCGAACTCCCGTCGGTTGTAGAGCTCGGTGAGTGCGTCGTGGCTGGCCTGGTAGCTGAGCAGTTCGGTCAGCTGGCGCTGCTGGGAGATGTCGGAGGCGACGATCAGGCGCTTGCTGCGCCCGCCGATGCGCACGCGCGCCATCGAGACACTGGCCCAGAAGCGGTCGCCGTTCGTGCTGCGCAGCATGGCCTCCACGCCGTCCCAGCCGGTATTGGCCGGATCGTCGAGCTCGGCGCGCAGGCCCGGATCCTCGAAAAGCTCCGACAGCCGCGCCTGCTCCACGGCCGCGCCCAGGCGGACGCGCGCGGCTTCGTTCGCGTAGGTGATCTCGTCCGAGCCTTCTCGCGCGAGCACCACCAGTGCCGGCAGCAGCTCGTTGACGGCGCGGAAGCGTTCCTCGCTCTCGCTGTAACGGCGACTCATCGCCTCGCCGATCTCCATGGCGCGCCGCCGCGACTGCGCCAGCGAGCCCACCCATATCGCGAGCATGAGACTGGCGGCGCCGCCGGTGGCCAGCAGCGGCGCCAGGCCCGCCTTGTCGCGCTGGCCGTGGCGGCTGTCGTGCATGTCCAGGCGCCAGAGCCGGCCGCCGAAGCTGATCAGCTGCGAGCGCCGCCAGCGGCTCGCGTCGTCGGGCTGCCGGCAGCCCGAGCCATGGACCGGCAGCGGGCGCGGGCCCGTCACGTCGGTGATGCGCAGGTGCAGGCGCGAGCGCTCCTCTTCTTCGAATACCGCGTCGGCCATGCGCGAGATGCGGAAGGACATCGCCAGCGAACCGGCGAAGCGGGCGCGACGCGCAGCCACGTCGGGGGGTGCCGGCCCCGGGGTGTAGACCGGGATGCGCAGCAACAGGCCATCGGCGAGCGCGCCGGGCGGATCCTGGATCAGCCGGAACGGTGCGGACAGCGCCGGCTGGTCGGTGTCGCGCGAGCGCAGCAGGGCCGCCAGGTTGGCCGGCTGTCGGCGCACGTCCAGCCCGACCACGCGCTCGTTGCCCGCGCGCGGCTGCACCAGCACCGTCGGATAGCGCTCGCCGTCGGCGTCCTGCACGCGGCGCGCGAACACCACCGCCTGCAGGCCCGGCAGCCGGGTGCGCAGCGCCAGCACGCGGTAGGCCTGCGCGAAGGAGGCCGCGTCCACGGGCGTGGCGAGGAAGGAGGCCTGCAACGCGCGCAGGGAGAGGTCGTACTCCCCGAGCTGGCGCCGCAATCCCTGGATCTCGCTGCGCGCCAGGGCATCGAGATGGCGCGCCTGGTCGACGTCGTCGCGATGCAGCTGCCAGCCCGCGAGCGCGAAGGTCAGCCCCAGTCCGAGCGTGAATGCCGCCAGGCTCGCGAGCCATGCCGGGATGCCGCGCAGCGCCGCCTCGCGCGCCCGCCCGGCCGATGGGTCAGAATCCACGCCGCCTCCCCGGATGCCCGCCATGCACAGCCACGACCCCGCTCCGCTCTATGCCGCCCACCTGGACGAGTTGCGCCGCCGTGCCGACGCCGCGCTCGGGCGCGCGGGCCTGGACCACCTGGTGGTCCCCAGCGGTACCGCGCACTTCCACGTATTCGACGACCGCGACTATCCCTACGCCGTGAATCCCCAGTTCAAGGCATGGGTGCCCCTGACGCGGACGCCGGGCAGCTGGATCGTCTACACCCCCGGCCGCCGCCCCCGCCTGCTCTACCTCCAGCCCCGCGACTACTGGCACGTGGTGCCCCGGGCGCCGGAGGGATGGTGGGTGGAGCATTTCGACATCGAGATCATCCGCACTCCCGAACAGGCCCTGCCCCACCTGCCCCCTGCGGGGCGGAGCGCGATCCTGGGCGAACCGCAGAGCGCGCTCGGCGATTATGCGCCGAACAACCCGCCCGCGGTGATCGCGTACCTGGAATACCACCGCGCCTTCAAGACGCCCTACGAGATCGCGATGATGCGGCGCGCCAGCGCGATCGGTGCCCGCGCGCACCGCGCCGCCGAAGCCGCGTTCCGCGCGGGCGCGTCCGAGTTCGACATCCACCTCGCCTACTGCGCCGCCGCGCGGCAGGACGCCTGCGAACTGCCCTACGGCAACATCGTCGCGCTCAACGAGCACGGCGCGGTGCTGCACTACACCGAGCTCGACCGCGACCCGCCCGCCGACGCGCGCAGCTTCCTCATCGACGCCGGCGCCGGCTACGGCGGCTACGCCTGCGACATCACGCGCACCTACGCGCGTGCGCGCGGCGAGTTCCAGGACATGGTCGACGCCGTCGACGCCGCCCAGCAGGCCATGTGCGCGCAGGTGCGCGCGGGCGTCGACTACCGCGAGATCCACCTGGACGCGCACCTGGCGCTTGCGCGCGTGCTGCGCGACTTCGGCGTGCTGAAGCTGTCGCCCGAGGCCGCGGTCGAGACGCGCGTGAGCAGCGTCTTCTTCCCGCACGGCATCGGCCACGGCATCGGCCTGCAGGTGCACGACGTGGCCGGCTTCGCCGAATCCGACCGCGGCGGCACGATCGCAAAGCCCGAAGGCCATCCCTACCTGCGCCTGACGCGCACCCTGGCGCCGGGCATGGTGGTGACGATCGAGCCCGGCATCTACTTCATCGACATGCTGCTCGAGGAGCTGCGCGGCGGGCCGCATGCGCATTCGGTCGACTGGGCGCGCGTGGATGCCTTCCGCCCCTTCGGCGGGATCCGCATCGAGGACGACGTGGTCTGCACCGGTGATGCGCCCCTCAACCTCACCCGCGAGGCCTTCGCCACGGCCTGACCCCTGCGGCGCGCGGCGCGCTCATGCGCTCTCCACCGCCCGGCCACCACCATCGCGGACCGCGTTGCCCCCCCTCCCCCGTTGGGGCAATCTAGCGACCCGCCGTCTCCCGACGTCCCTCCGCCACGGATGCCTTGCGTGCGCACGAATCTCCGACTTCTTCCGCTTTCGCTGTGCATCGCCTTCGCGCTCCCCGCGATGGCGCAGGAGGACGAGGAGGACTGGAGCCTCTGCCCCATCCATGACGCGGTGCCCGCCTTCGAGGGCGTGGCCGAGTCGGCTGCGGGCAGCTCGGCCACCCGCCAGCAACTGCCCACCGACATCGAGGGCGATGCGCTCGAGGCGGCGGAGAACCAGAACACGCTCGTGCAGGGCAATGTCGAGCTGCGCCGCGGCGACCAGTTCCTGGGCACCGACCGCCTGGTCTACAACCAGGAAACCGGCCAGTACCGTGCCGAGGGCAGCATCCGCTACCAGGACGCCGGGATGCGCATCGTGGCCGAGAGCGCGGAAGGCAACCAGGAAACGGACGCGCACACGATCAACGACCTGCGCTACCAGCTCACCCGCCGGCGCGGCAACGGCGGCGCCGACAAGATCGTACTCGAGGAAGACGCGGGCGCGCTGTTCGGCGCCACTTATTCGACCTGCGACCCGCGCCAGCGCGCCTGGGAGCTGCAGGCCCGCCGCATCGACATCGACCTCGCGCGCGGCCGCGGCGTGGCGCGAAACGCCGTGCTGCGCGTGGGCAAGGTGCCGGTGCTGTACGTGCCCTGGTTCCCCTTTCCGACCGACGATCGCCGCCAGACCGGCCTGCTGTACCCGTCGATCAACATGTCGAACCGCAACGGCTTCGACTGGAAGCAGCCGATCTACCTCAACCTCGCGCCCAACTACGACGCCACGCTCTACCCGCGCGTGATGACGCGCCGCGGCGCGCAGCTGGGTGGCGAGTTCCGCTGGCTCTACGGCCAGGGCCAGGGCGTGGTCTCCGGCAACCTCATGCCGCACGACCGCCTTCCCGGCCGCGAGCCCGACCGCTACCTGCGCACGCCGACCGGCGTCCCCATCCCCGGCGCCAGCCTGCCCGAGGACAATCGCGGGCAGTTCGGCCTCAACGCCATCCACAACTTCAACTCGACCTGGTACTCCACCGCCAACCTCGGCTGGGTGAGCGACACGCACTACCTCGAGGACTTCTCCAACAGCCTCTACGGCGTGTCCAGCTACCACCTGCGCAGCGAAGCCGGCCTGTTCGGCCGCGGCCGCTACTGGAACGCAGGCCTCATGGCCGACCACTACCAGCTCGCCGACTACACGCTGAGCGAGGCGAGCCTGCCCTACGACCGCCTGCCGCGCGCCTACGGCCACTGGGCGCAGCCGTTCGGCCGCTGGCTCGAGGCCGGCATCGACGCCGAACTGGTCCGCTTCGTCCACGAGGACTACCGGGCCGATGGCGTCATCACCGGGCCGCAGACGCAGTTCGACGGCACGCGCCTGGACGCCAAGCCCTACATCGCCGCCAACTTCGAGGGGGCGAGCTGGTTCGTGCGACCCAAGCTGGCCTGGCGCTATACGGCCTACGACCTCGACGGCCGCTGGGCACCCATCGTCGGCCCGGAGCTCTCCCCCACGCGCAGCCTGCCGATCACCTCGATCGACGCGGGCATGCTCTTCGACCGCGACACGAGCTTCCGCGGCGAGCGCTACCTGCAGACCCTGGAGCCGCGGCTGTACTACCTGCGCGCGCCCTACCGCGACCAGTCGGGCATCCCGCTGTTCGACACCGCGCCGATGACCTTCAGCTGGGGCCAGCTGTTCCGCGACAACCGCTACACCGGCGCCGACCGCCAGACCGACGCCAACCAGCTCACCATCGCCGCCACCACGCGCTTCATCAGCGAGGAGGACGGCCGCGAGCGGCTCTCGGCCAGCCTGGGCCAGATCCACTACTTCGAGGCCAGCCGCGTGGTGGCGCCGGGCGAGATCCCGGTCGCCGAAGGCAAGTCCGCGTGGGTGGCGGAGGTCGGCTTCGCCCCGACCGACCGCTGGACGATCAACGCCGCCTACCAGTGGGATCCCAAGCTGCGCGGCCAGAACCTCGCCAGCCTGCGGGCGCGCTACCTGGTCGGCGATTCGGGCGTCATCAACCTCGGCTACCGCTACCGCCGCAACGCCGGCTACCGCCCCGGCATCGACCCGCCGCAGGCGCGCGACCTGGTCGAGCAGGCCGACCTGTCGTTCCTGTACCCGATCACGCCCGAGTGGAGCGTGGTCGGCCGCTACTACTACTCGATCCTGGACCGCAAGGAACTCGAGACCATCGCCGGTGTCCAATGGGAGAGCTGCTGCCTGGCCGTGCGCCTGGTCGGCCGCCGCTACATCCGCGACCGGAGCGGCGACCTGAACAATTCCCTGCAACTGGAAATTGAAATGAAGGGCCTGGGCAGTGCCGGGCAGAAGGCCGAGCGCGTCCTGCGCCGCGCCATCCTCGGCTATGATCGCGACGACCTGTACCTCGTCCCGCCGTCCTCCGTGAACCGTTCCGGCAGCGACGCCTCCTCCCCTTCCGATCCGACCCCATGACCGCATCCCGCCCGATGAAGACGCTGCTCGCGTGCCTGCTTTCCGTCACGCTGGCCGCCCCGGTGGCCCTGCCTCCCCTCGCCCTCGCGCAGGAGCTGCAGCCCATCGACCGCATCGCGGCGGTGGTCAACGAGGACGTCATCCTGCGCAGCGAGCTCGATCGCGCGATGGCCAACATCCGCGCCCAGTACGCCGGCCGCGAGGACCAGCTGCCGCCGGCGGACGTGCTGGAGCGGCAGGTGCTCGAGCGCCTGGTGCTGGTGAAGCTGCAGGTCGCCCGCGCGCAGGAGACCGGCATCCGCGTGGCCGACGAGGAGGTCGACCAGGCCATCACCGGCATCGCCCAGCAGAACGGCATTCCCGTCGACGTGCTGCGCCAGCGCGTCACCAGCGACGGCTCGACCTTCGCCGAGTTCCGCAACTCCGTGCGTGACGAGCTGCTGGTGCAGCGCCTGCGCCAGCGCTTCGCGCAGAGCCGCGTCAGCGTGAGCGAGGCGGAGATCGAATCGGCACTGGCTGCCAGCCAGGCGCAGGGCCAGCAGTACCGGCTGGCGCACATCCTCGTGGCCCTGCCCGAGGGCGCCACGCCCGAGCAGATCGCCACCGCCGAGAAGAAGATCGAGGGCGTGAAGGGCCTGATCGACCGCGGCGACATGGACTTCGCGGCCGCCGCCGTGCGCTATTCCGACAGCCCGAACGCGCTGGAAGGCGGCGACCTGGGCTGGCGCGGCGCCGACGAGATCCCCAGCGCGTTCGCGCGGCTGGTGCGCGACATGCAGCCGGGCCAGGTCACCCAGCCCATCCGCGGCCCCAGCGGCTTCCAGCTGCTGAAGCTGGTCGAGGTGCGCGACGCGGCCCAAGCCGCGCCGCAGATGGTCACCCAGTACAACGCGCGGCACATCCTGGTGCGCGTGGACGAGGACACCACCGACGCGCAGGCGCAGGCCCGCATCCGCACGCTGGCCGCCCGCATCGCCGGCGGCGCGGACTTCGCCGACGTCGCCCGCGCCGACAGCGAGGACCAGTCTTCGCGCGGCCGCGGCGGCGACCTGGGCTGGTTCACCGTCGAGCAGTTCGGCGCCGACTTCGGCCAGCGCGTGGCCTCCCTGGGCGACCAGCAGGTCTCCGAGCCCTTCCGCACCGAGGCCGGCTGGCATCTCGTGCAGCGCCTGGGCTCGCGCCAGGCGGACGTCGGCAACGACGCCAAGCGCGCGCAGATCGCCGAGACGATCGGCCGCCGCAAGCTCGAGGACGAGTGGAACCGCTTCCTGCGCGAGCTGCGCGGCGAGGCCTTCGTCGACATCCGCGGCGCCAACGCCGCCCAGCCCGCGCCGGCCGCCGCCGGCGGCTGAGCCGGGGGATGGGTCCGCTCCGGCTCGCTCTGGTTGCGGGCGAGCCGGCCGGCGTCGGCCCGGAGCTCTGCGTACGGCTGGCCCAGCGGGCCCGCGACCACGCGCTGGTCGCCCTCGCCGACCCCGACGTGCTGCTGGGCGCGGCCTCGCGCCTGGGCCTGCCGCTGCGCCTCGTGGCGGCCGACGATGCATCCACCGAGGCCGGCACCCTCGCGCTGGCGCCCGTCCGCAACGCGCGGCCGGCAGCCCCCGGCCGCCTGGACCCCGCCAACGCGCCCGCGGTGATCCGTGCCCTGCTCGACGCCGCCGACGGCTGCCTGGCAGGCCGTTACGACGGCATGGTCACCGCCCCGGTCCACAAGGGCGTGGTCAACGATGCCGGGATCCCCTACACCGGCACCACCGAACTGCTCGCGGCGCACGCCGGCTGCGACGTGGTGATGATGCTCGGCCATGACGACCTGCGCGTCGCGCTCGTCACTACCCACCTGCCCCTGCGCGCGGTGCCGGACGCCGTCACCGCGCCGCTCGTCGAGCGCACCCTGCGCATCGTCGACGCGGCGCTGCGACGCGATTTCGGCCTGTCGGCTCCGCGCATCGCGGTGCTGGGGCTGAACCCGCATGCCGGCGAGGACGGCCACCTGGGGCGGGAAGAGATCGAGGTCATCGCCCCGGTGATGCGACGCCTGGCGTCCGAGGGCCTGGTGCTGGCCGGCCCGCTGCCCGCCGACACCGCCTTCCTGCCGCAGAAGCTCGCCGGCTTCGATGCGGTCGTGGCCATGTACCACGACCAGGGCCTGCCGGTCCTCAAGCACGGCGGCTTCGAACGCGCGGTCAACATCACCCTGGGGCTGCCCTACCCGCGCGTGGCCGTCGATCACGGCACCGCGCTCGACCTTGCCGGCACCGGCCGCGCGGACCCGTCCAGCCTGTTCGCCGCCGCCGACCTCTGCGCGCGCCTGGCCGCGAACCGGCGAAGCGCCTGACGCCGCGCCACCGGGCGCCCGCGCGGCCTGTGCGAGAATCCGCGCCCGCCCGCGGGAGCCACCGCATGACCTTCACCGAACCGCCGAAGAAGCGACTCGGCCAGCACTTTCTGCACGAGCGCGGGATCATCGACAAGATCGTGCGCGCGGTGGATCCGCAGACGGGCGACCGGCTGGTCGAGATCGGCCCGGGCCAGGGCGCGATCACGTTCCCGCTGCTGGACGTGCACCGCGAGCTCACCGTGATCGAGTTCGACCGCGACCTCATCGAGCCCCTCACGCAGGCCGCGCAGGGCCGCGGCACCCTGCACGTCATCCATCGCGACGTGCTGCAGGTCGATTTCACCGAGCTGGCCGCGGGCGGCATGATCCGCCTGGTGGGCAACCTGCCCTACAACCTCTCCTCGCCCATCCTCTTCCACGCGCTGGAGCACGCGGCGGTGGTGCGCGACATGCACTTCATGCTGCAGAAGGAGGTGGTCGACCGCATGGCCGCCGGGCCGGGCACCAAGGTCTACGGGCGGCTCGGGGTGATGCTGCAGGCCTACTGCCGCGTCACGCCGCTGTTCGACGTGCCGCCGGGCTGCTTCCGTCCGCCGCCGAAGGTGGACTCGGCCGTGGTGCGGCTGGTGCCGCGGCCGCGCGCGGAGATCCGCGTCGAAGACGATGCGATGTTCTCGCGCGTGGTGCGCGATGCCTTCGGCCAGCGGCGCAAGACGCTTCGCAATGCCCTGTCCTCGGTCTGCGATGCCGCCGCGATCGAAGCCGCGGGCCTGGATCCCGGCCTGCGTGCCGAGCAGGTGCCGGTGGACGGCTTCGTGACGCTGGCCAATGCGCTGGCCCGGCGCGCGCCGCCGTGAGCGGCTTCGCCCCCGGCGGCGCAGCACGTAAACTCGGGCGGATGGAGCATCGCGACCCGCACGCGATCGGCATCGAGGTGGACACGCGCTATCTCGAGGACCAGTCGCAGCCCGACGAACACCGCTACGTCTTCGCCTACACGGTGCGCATCCGCAACGAGGGCGCGGTGCCGGCGACGCTGCTCGGGCGCCACTGGGTGATCACCGACGCCCATGGCCAGGTACGCGAGGTCGACGGCGAGGGCGTGGTGGGCGAGCAGCCGCACCTCGCGCCGGGCGAGGCCTTCCAGTACACCTCGGGCGCGGTGCTGGAAACCGATCTCGGCGTGATGCGGGGCAGCTACCGCATGCTCGCCGACGACGGCACGGCCTTCGACGCGCCGATCCCCGCCTTCACCCTCACCGTGCCGCGCACGCTGCACTGATGCGCGGAGCACACGCGACATGACCGTCTGGGCCATCGGCGACCTGCAGGGCTGCTACGACGCCACGCAACGCCTGCTCGAGCGCATCGCCTTCGACCCGGCGCGCGACCGCCTGTGGTTCTGCGGCGACCTCGTCAACCGCGGCGGGCAGTCGCTGGAGACGCTCCGCCTCGTGCATTCGCTGCGTGCGCACAGCGCGGTGGTGCTGGGCAACCACGACCTCTCGCTGCTGGCCATCGGCGAGCGCCGCGAGGAGGAGCAGCGCAAGGTCAACCCGGACCTGCAGCGCATCGTCACCGCGCCCGACCGCGACGAACTGCTGGGCTGGCTGCGCATGCAGAAGCTCATGCACCTGGACCGCGAACTCGGCTGGGCGATGGTGCACGCGGGCATCGCGCCGAAGTGGACGATCGCCATGGCCGAGCGCCACGCGCGCGAGGTCGAGAAGGCGCTACACGGCGAGCAGTACGCACGCCTGCTCAAGAACCTCTACGGCGACGGCCCGGCCTGGAATCCGCGGCTTGCGGGCATCGACCGCCAGCGCGCGATCATCAACATCTTCACCCGCATGCGCTTCTGCAGCCCGCGCGGGCGCATCTCCTTCGAGGACAAGGGCGCGCCGGGCACGCAGCCGGCCGGTCTTTACCCCTGGTACGCGGTACCCGGCCATGCGCCGCGCGACCTGAAGATCGTCTGCGGGCACTGGTCGGCGCTGGGGCTGTTCATCGGCCACGGCGTGCATGCCATCGACACCGGCGCGGTATGGGGCGGCCGCCTCACCGCGCTGCAGCTGGACACCGACGAGCTGCGCGTGGTGCAGGTGCCCGGCCGGGACGTGCCCGCGCAGCCGCCGAAGCCCCGGCCGTCGCACCCCCCGGGGCATCGCGATCCGCGCCAGGCTCCAAGGCAGGGCCATCCGGAACGCCGCGCGGGACGTCGCGGCGACTCGCGCGAGAGCCGCCCGCTCGGAACGGGGGAGCGTGCGCACCGGGATCCAGCGTCCGCCCCGATGCGCGGCGACTGACCCGGTCGCCAGAGCCGGACTGCTCGGTCAGGCCACGTGCCCGGGTGCACGCAGGCGAGGCCGGCGGCGATGCAAGCGCATGGCCAGGTCGAAAACGATGAGCGCGATCACCAGCACCAGCGCTCCCTTCGCACCCTCGTCCGTGAGCGGTGCCTGGAAGATGGGGCCGCCGCCGATCCACCAACCCAACAGGGCAATGAAAGCGACGCTGGTGGCGACGTCCACGCGGCGCGTGGCGCGCGACCATCGCCCGTGCGACAGCACCACCAATCGCAATGCGAAGTCGCTCAGCCAGAGTGGCAACACAAGCGGCGCGCGGACGCGCAGGAAGTCCGGATCGAACGCGAGTACGCGCGGCAACGGTCCCGGCATCGCCGGCGCCAGCCACGGCAGGCTGACCATGAAGATGACGCCCGCGGCGATCGCGACCAGGCCGGATATGGCGGGCAGTCGCTCCACCCGATCGGGATCGACCACGCGCGGCCGCCAGTCGCGCTTCAGCCATCCCCGGCTCCGCAGGGCGGAAGCGGCGAGCGCCATCATCAACATGAACCCAGGCCACCAGAGTGCGCCCAGCCCGCCGCTGAACCACCACTGCGCCACCGACTGGCCCGCGAACACCTGCGGCAGGGTCAAAGCCCATTGCAGCCCCACGCCCAGCAGTGCGGTCCATACGAAGGCCCGGGTCTGCTCGGCCGGGATGATCACCATCCCCGGCGCGCGGTAGCGCGAAGCCACCTCGGCGGGCGTTCCGAAATCGCGCAGCATCGCCAGCACCTGCGCGTCCTCCACCGCGCCTTTGGCGTCGTGCGGGCGGTCGGCCAGCATCTCGGTCAAAAGGCCCAGCAACTCCACGCCGACTTCGTCGCGTTCGCGGCGCGGCAGGCGGCGGACGACATCGCCGACATAGGCTTCGAGCACATCGTTGGCGCTCATGGTTCGCTCCCGTCCAGTAGGCCGGCCATGGTCGCCACGAGGGCGTGCCACGACCCGGCCAGTTCGGCGAGCAGCGCCTCGCCTGCGTCGTTCAAGCGGTAGTAGCGTCGCGGCGGGCCGTCTTCGATCCGCCATTCGGACGCGAGCACGCCTTGGGCTTCGAGCCGGCGCAAGAGGGGATACAACGTGCCTTCCTCGATCGCCAGGCCGCGCTCGGCCAGCGCCTGCCGCAGGGAGTAGCCGTACTGGGGCCGTCGCAACCGCGACAGGACGGCCAGCACGAGCGCCCCGCGTCGAAGCTCGGCCGGGTTGCCGTCCTTGCCGATCGTCCCTCTCGCCGCCATGCGCCACCTTGCACTGTTTTGCGCACAGTAGAAATGTTCCCGCACTGTGTCAAGCACAGTAGCCACGACGCCGCGGCGATGGAATCCGTGGCTCTGTGGCTTGGCCGATGCGGGCACGTGCCGGCCCGGCGATGGGCGGCGATGGGCGGCGGTGGTCGACCGGGCCCGTCATCCGCACAGCGAGGCTGTCGGTACGAGGGCTAGCGCCGGGTGTAGTCGACGAAGTCGAAGGCGTGGGGATGCCGGGCATCGGACCCGTGCGTTTCACGCGCCACGATCCGCCAGTCGCCCGGATCGAACCGGGGAAAGAATGCATCCGCACCCTCGACCACCGTATCGACATGGGTCAGGTGCATGCGCCCGGCCTGCGGCAGGCACAGCGCGTAGACCTCGCCACCGCCAATCACGCACAGCTCCCCCGCCCCTTCGCGTTCGGCGATGGCGCGGGCCTCCTCCAGCGTACCCACGGGCCGCATGCCATCGAATGGCACGACGCCCTGGCGCGTCAGCACGAGGTTGAGCCGGCCCGGCAGCGCGCGTCCCAGCGACTGCGCGGTCTTGCGCCCCATCAGCACGGGCTTGCCGACCGTCAGCGCCTTGAAGCGCCTGAGATCGTCCGGCAGCCGCCAGGGCAGTCCGTTACCGCGACCGATGGCGTGTTCCCGGTCCAGCGCCGCGATCAGGACAAGCGCGACGCTCACACCGCCACCGGCGCCTTGATCGGCGGGTGCGGGTCGTAGCCTTCGATGGCGATGTCGTCGTAGGCGAACGCGAACAGGTCGGTGACTGCCGGGTTCAGCCGCAGCGTGGGCAGCGCGCGCGGCGTGCGCGAAAGCTGCTCGCGCGCCTGCTCGAAATGGTTGGAGTACAGGTGCGCATCGCCGAGGGTGTGCACGAAGTCGCCGACGCCCAGGCCGGTGACCTGCGCGACCATGTGCGTGAGCAGCGCGTAGCTGGCGATGTTGAACGGCACGCCGAGGAAGATGTCACCGCTGCGCTGGTAGAGCTGGCAGCTCAGGCGCCCGTCCGCCACGTAGAACTGGAACATCGTGTGGCAGGGCATGAGCGCCATCCTCGGCAGGTCCGCCACGTTCCAGGCGCTGACGATCAGGCGCCGCGAATCGGGATTGCGGCGGATCTCATCGACGACCCAGCGGATCTGGTCGATCTCGCTGCCGTCGCTGCCGGTCCAGCGCCGCCACTGCTTGCCGTAGACCGGGCCGAGCTCGCCGGCCTCGTCGGCCCATTCGTCCCAAATCGAGACCCGGTTCTCGCGCAGGTAGGCGATGTTGGTCTCCCCCCGCAGGAACCACAGCAGCTCGTGCACGATCGAACGCAGGTGCAGCTTCTTGGTCGTGACCAGCGGAAACCCGTCGGCCAGCGGGAAGCGCATCTGCCAGCCGAACACGCTGCGCGTGCCGGTGCCCGTGCGGTCGGCCTTGTCGGTGCCGTGCTCCAGCACGTGGCGAAGCAGGTCGAGGTAGGCCTGCATGTCAGTTCGAGGCCGGCTGCGGGCGCAGCGTGGGCTGGCGGCGGGAAAGCGCGAGCCAGAACAGGCCCAGCAGGATGAGCGGCAGGCTCAGTACCTGGCCCATGGTGAGCCAGCCGAAGGCCAGGTAGCCCAGGTGCGCGTCGGGCTCGCGCACGAACTCGACCAGGAAACGGAACAGGCCGTAGAGCAGCGCGAACAGCCCGCCCACCGCGTAACGCGGCCGCGGGCGGCTGGAGTACCACCAGACGAGCGCGGCCATGACCACGCCCTCGAGCACGGCCTGGTAGAGCTGGGAGGGATGGCGCGCGAACGCGTCGAGCACGCCCTGTGCGTGCAGCTCGCGCAGGCGCTCGGCGGGCAGCCCCGCGTACTCGGCCGGCAGCGCGCGCGGAAACACCACGCCCCAGCCGCCGCCGGTGGGCTTGCCCCAGAGCTCGCCGCCGATGTAGTTGCCCAGCCGCCCCAGGCCCAGACCCAGCGGCACCAGCGGCGCGATGAAGTCCATCGAGTCCATGAAGTGCATGCGATGGCGGCGCGACCACAGCCACACGCCGAGCATCACGCCGAGCAGGCCGCCGTGGAAGCTCATGCCCCCCTCCCAGATGCGGAAGAGCATCAGCGGGTTCTGCAGCAGGTCACCGAAGGCGTAGAACAGCACGTAGCCGATGCGGCCGCCGAGCACCACGCCCAGCATGGCGTAGAAGAGCATGTCGCCGAAGGCCTGCTCGGACACGCCGGGCAGCCGCCCCGCGCGCACGCGCTGCCGCCCCAGCCACCAGGCCGCGACGAAGCCCAGCAGGTACATCACGCCGTACCAGTGGATCTGCACGGGCCCGAGGGACAGCGCGATCGGGTCGATGTCGTGCAGCACCGTCTGGGTCATGGGTGGGGCCGGGAGAACGGAGCGCCTATTGTGTCCCGCCGCCGCCGCGCCGGCGAGAGTGGCGATGCCTCAGAGCAGATGCGGGCGATCGGGCAGCTCGTTGCTGTCGACATAGCCTTCCGGCCGCGGAAAGTGGCGCTCGAGCAGCGCGGAGATGGCGTCGACCGCCCGCAGCACGCCGGCTTCGGCGTCGCCGGCACGCAGGGCCGCGGACAGCCCGGCACAGATCGCCGCCCAGTCCTCGTCGGCGACGCGCCCGGCCAGCCCGCGGTCGGCCACGATCTCGATGGCGTGGTCGGCCAGCAGCAGGTAGACCAGGACCCCGTTGTTGCCCTCGGTGTCCCAGACGCGAAGGCGCGCGAAGACCTCGCCGGCGCGGTCGCGCGCGCGCTGGCCCACCAGCACCGCCGACAGCGGCAGCGCCGCTTCCACCGCGAAGCAGATCTCGCCCGTATGCCGGGCCTCGCTGGCGGCGATCGCGCGGGCGATGCGTTCGAGCGCCGCCGGCGGGAACGTGCGCGCAGACGAAGGGGCGAAGAGGTGCCGAAGCCAGCGCATCACCAGCTCCCCGAGGCGCCACCGCCCCCGCTCATGCCGCCACCCCCGCCCCAGCCGCCGCCGAAGCCGCCGCCACCGAAGCCACCTCCGCCGAAGCCGCCGCCGCCCCAGCCGATGCCGCCGAAGCCGACGTCGCGGGCATAGCGCACGCGCCGCCCGCCCGACAGGCCGATGAAGAAGCCGAGCAGGCCGCCCAGCACGCCCGCGAACAGCGTGCCGATGAGGAACGCCACCAGCCCCGCGGCGCCGCCGGTCAGCATGCCGCGCAGGAATGCAGGCGCGCGCCCGAAGACGGCGCGCGCGAACTGCGCGACGAACAGCGCCGCGATCAGGCCGAAGATGAAGCTGCCGCCCGCCGGTGCATTTCCCGGGGCCGCCGGATTGCGGGCGATCGGCGGCGGAAGCTCCTCGCCGTCGATCAGGCGCACCAGCACCGCGGTCGCGTCGCGCAATCCGCCGGCGTAGTCGCCCTGGCGGAAGCGCGGCGCCATGTACTCCTGGATCACGCGGTGCGCGGTGATGTCGGGGACCGCACCTTCGAGCCCGTAGCCGGTTTCGATCTTGACGCGCCGGTCGTCCTTGGCGACGACGATCAGCAGCCCGTCACTGGTCTTCTCGCGCCCCAGCCGGTACTGCTCGAACGCGCGCACGGCGTACTGCGCGATGTCCTCCGGTTGGGTGGTGGGCACCATCAGGATCTGCAGCTGCGCGCCCTTGCGCTGCTGCAGGGCCAGGGCCTGCTGCTCGAGCTCGCGGCGTGCGGCCGGGTCGAGGCTGCCGGTGGTGTCGATGACCGGCGAGGTGAGCGGCGGGATGGGCGCGAGCGACTGCGCGAGCGCCGCGAAGGCGCAGGCCAGCAGCGCGAAGGCCGCGAGCGCGAGGGCGCCGGCGCGCAGCATGCGCCGACGTCAGCCCTGCGGCGCGGGCTGCGCGGCCGG
>NZ_SKFB01000030.1:0-41076 GCF_004344885.1 Lysobacter sp. N42 | reverse complement strand
ATCCGGCTCGAAAGCGACGCCAGGCCGGCGCCACGATGCCGCAATCCGGGCGGCAGAGCGGGTTGTTCAGACCTTCCTTAGGGATTAGGGATTAGGGATTAGGGATTGGCGATTAGCGATTGGTGATTGGTGATTGGTAGCAGCAGCGGTACCTGGCAGCGATTTTTTCCGTGCAGGGCGACCCACGGCAGGTCCGCTCTTGCAGATCCGAATCCCGAATCCCGAATCCCAAATCCCAAATCCCAAATCCCGAATCCCCCCCTCCGACCATGAGCTTGCCCGAATCACGAATCACCCGTCCCGGATCACGGCCCTACGGCCCGCGTCGCATCGTCTGCCTGACCGAGGAACCCACCGAGACGCTCTACGCGCTGGGCGAGGACCATCGCATCGTCGGCATCAGCGGGTTCACCGTGCGGCCGGCGCGGGCGCGCAGGGAGAAGCCGAAGGTCAGTGCGTTCACCAGCGCGAAGATCGACGAGATCCTCGCGCTGGAGCCCGACTTCGTCGTCGGTTTCTCCGACATCCAGGCCGACATCGCCGCCGAGCTGATCCGCCGCGGGGTGGAGGTGTGGATCAGCAACCATCGCAGCGTCGACGGCATCCTCGACTACGTGCGGCGCCTCGGCGCACTGGTCGGCGTGCCGGAGCGCGCCGATGCGTACGCCGACGAGCTCGCGCGGGGGCTCGACGCGCACCGTGCTCGCGCGGCGGCGCTGCCCGTGCGGCCGAAGGTCTATTTCGAGGAATGGGACGAGCCGGTCATCACCGGCATCCGCTGGGTCGCCGAACTGATCGAGGTCGCGGGCGGCATCGACCTGCTGCCCCCACGCGCCGCCCAGCCGCTGGCGAAGGACCGCATCATCGCCGACCACCGCGAGATCATCGATGCCGCGCCCGACATCATCATCGGGTCCTGGTGCGGGAAGAAGTTCCGGCCCGAGCGCGTGGCCGCGCGGCCGGGCTGGCAGGACGTGCCGGCCGTGCGCTTTGGTGAGCTGCACGAGATCAAGTCGCCCCTGATCCTGCAGCCCGGTCCGGCGGCACTGACCGACGGCGTCGCCGCGATCGCCCGCATCGTCCACGCCTGGGCGGCAAAGCGCACGCCGGCCTGATCCGGGCGCGGCCGGGGGCATCCGGCCAGCGTGCTGCCGGGCGCTGCGGAAGCGCCGGGGTCGGGATGCCGCATGCGCGGCCGCTCGCGCAGGACCGGCGCGACCGGCGACGCGCATCGCGCCTTCAGCGCGGGTGGAACTCGCGCGTGAACTGCATCGACGACGTGGCGCCGTCCGCGCGCGTGACCTGCACGTCGAAGCGCAGCGTATCGGGTGCGTCGATCTCCACCGTGCCCACGTAGTCGAGCAGCCCGCCTTCGCTGCGCAGCTCGCGCATGTCCACCAGCTGCGCGCGCCCGCGCAGGTCGCTGGCCTTGGCGAGTACCTGCGCGGGCAGGGCGGTTTCCTGGCCTTCCGGCCCGCGCCGCAGGCTCACCAGCAGCATCGCGCTGCGGTCGGAGCGCTCGATGCCATAGCCACGCGCCACGCGCTCGTCGAGCATCACGGTGGGCAGCACGCTGGCGCGGATGGTCACGTCGCCCGCGCGGGCCACGGCCTCCTGCATCGACGACGCGGGTACCGCGGGGGCCGGCTGCGGGGCGCCGCCGCAGCCGGCGAGTGCCAGGGCGACGATCAGGCCCGCGGATTGGATGGCGATGCGCATGGCGGCCTCAGTCGTTGGCGGCGGAAAGCTGGCGCCCGCGCGCGGTGGCCGCGTCGATGGCATGGTCGACCAGCGCTTCGAAGCCGCCGGCCTGGAAGGTTTCGATCGCCGCCTGGGTGGTCCCGCCGGGCGAGGTGACGCGCGCGCGCAACACCTGTGGCGCTTCGCCGGCCTGCATCAGCATGGCCGCGGCGCCGGCGATGGTCTGGCGCACCAGCAGCGACGCGGCCTCGGCCGGCAGGCCCTGGCGCTCGGCCGCGGCCTGCATCGCCTCGGCCAGCAGGAAGACGTAGGCCGGACCGCTGCCGGAGACCGCGGTGACCGCGTCCATCAGCGCCTCATCCCCGATCCACACGGTGGGGCCGCCGGCTTCCAGCAGTGCCGACGCCTCGGCGCGCTGCAGGGGGGTGACGTCCTCGCGCGCGAACAGCCCGGTCACGCCCTGGCCGAGCAGCGACGGCGTGTTGGGCATGGCCCGTACCACCGCGGCCGCGCCGCCGAGCCAGCGGTCGAGTTGCGCACTGGTGATGCCGGCGGCGATCGAGACCACCAGCGGTGCCTGCGTCCGTGCGAGGTCACGCAAACCGTCGCAGACATCGCGCATGACCTGCGGCTTCACCGCCATCAGCCAGACCGATGCGTCCTGCGCGGCCTCGACGGCGCGCTCGCAGACCGCGACGCCGAAATCGGCCGCCAGCGCCTCGCGCAGCGCCTGTACGGGTTCGGCGACGCGGATCAGGCGCGGGTCGTGGCCACGCGCCACCAGCCCGCCGATCAGGCTGCGGGCCATGTTGCCGCCGCCGATGAAGGCGATGGAAGAAGGCTTGCCGTCGTGCTGCGTCATCGTCGTGTCCGCGGATCGATCGCGCGAGCATAGCGAGCCGAGCACGGGCGCGGAGGCCTCATCGTCGCGCAGCGGTGCCACGGAGGCGGCGGGCGCGCCAGAGCAGGCTCAGGCTGATCGCGCCGAGCACCAGCGCCAGCGCGAGCAGGCCATGGGCGCCCGCCAGCAGCTGCATCCCCAGCCGGCAGTGCGCGCGGGCGGCGGCGATGCGGCTGGGGCCGCAGGTGGCGAACCTGGCCGAAGCCACCGCCACCGCGCCCAGCAGCATCGCCAGTCCGAGCAGCCCCGACACCACGGCCGCGCGGAACCAGCGCAGCGTCGGACCGAGCGGATGCAACGGCCCCATCAGCGCGCAGGTCGGGCGCCGAACAGGGCGGTGCCGATGCGCACCATGGTCGCGCCCTCGGCGAGTGCCACCTGCCAGTCGTCGCTCATACCCATCGAGAGCGTGTCCACGCCCGGGTGCGCCGCATGCAGGGCCTCGTAGAGCGCACGCCCGGCGCGGAAGGCCGGTCGGCGGTCCTCCGGGTCGGGATGCGGGGTCGGGATGAGCATCAGGCCGCGCAGGCGCAGGGCGGGCTGCGCCGCGATCGCATCGGCCAGGGCGGGAACCTCGTCCGGGCGGCAGCCGTGCTTGCCGGGCTCGTCGTCGACGTTCACCTGGATCAGAACGTCCAGCGGCCCGCGCGCCGGCGGGCGATGGCGGGCGAGGGCGGTGGCGATGGAGGGGCGGTCGACGGTCTGCACCCAGTCGAAGGTCTCGGCCGCTTCGCGCGCCTTGTTGGACTGCAGGTGGCCGATCAGGTGCCAGACGGCTGCTTCGCCGTCGCCCGGCGGGATCTCCCGCCGCTTGCGCAGCGCCTCCTGCACGTAGTTCTCGCCGAAGTGCCGCTGTCCGGCGGCGGCGAGTTCCGTGATCGCAGCCGCAGGTTGCAGTTTCGAAACGGCGACCAGCAGCGGCGGCTGCCGCCCGGCCGCGGCAGCCGCGCTATAAAGGCGCTGGGAAACCTCGCGAAGGTTGTCGGCGAGCACGTCGGACCTCGGTCTTGGGCGGTTTTCCGGCCGGGCTGGGCGCGGCCGGGGCGATGGCTATACTCGCCCGAGGGGGTCCGCCCGGCCAGCCGGCGCGGATCGAAACGGGGCTTTTGCGCCGCCGTGGCGGCGCTGGGGAAACATATGGATATCGCCGAGCTGTTGGCGTTCTCGGTCAAGAACAAGGCGTCTGACCTGCACCTCTCGGCCGGGCTCCCGCCCATGATCCGCGTGGATGGCGACGTGCGCCGCATCAACATCCCGGCGCTCGAGCACAAGCAGGTGCATGCGCTGGTCTACGACATCATGTCGGACAAGCAGCGGCGCGACTACGAGGAGTTCCTCGAGGTCGACTTCTCGTTCGAGATCCCGGGCCTGGCGCGCTTCCGCGTCAACGCCTTCAACCAGAACCGCGGCGCGGCGGCGGTGTTCCGCACCATTCCGTCGGAGGTGCTGACGCTCGAGGACCTGGCCTGCCCGCCGATCTTCCGCGAGGTGATCCAGCAGCCGCAGGGCCTGATCCTGGTGACCGGCCCGACGGGTTCGGGCAAGTCGACCACGCTGGCGGCGATGCTCGACCACATCAACAAGAACGAGTACGCGCACATCCTGTCGGTGGAAGACCCGATCGAGTTCGTGCACACCTCGCAGAAGTGCCTCATCAACCAGCGCGAGGTGCACCGCGATACCCACGGCTTCAACGAGGCCCTGCGCTCGGCGCTGCGCGAGGACCCGGACTACATCCTGGTCGGCGAGCTTCGCGACCTCGAGACCATCCGCCTGGCGCTGACCGCCGCCGAGACCGGCCACCTCGTGTTCGGCACGCTGCACACCTCGAGCGCGGCCAAGACCATCGACCGCATCATCGACGTGTTCCCCGCCGGCGAGAAGCCGATGGTGCGCTCGATGCTGTCCGAGAGCCTGCGTGCGGTGATCTCGCAGGCGCTGCTGAAGAAGGTGGGCGGCGGCCGCACCGCCGCCTGGGAAATCATGATCGGCACGCCGGCCATCCGTAACCTGATCCGCGAGGACAAGGTCGCGCAGATGTACTCGGCGATCCAGACCGGCCAGCAGCAGGGCATGATGACCCTCGACCAGCACCTGCAGGACCTGGTCAAGCGCGGCCTGATCCTGCGCCAGCAGGCCCGCGAGTACGCGAAGGACAAGAGGTTGTTCGAGTGACGCGATTCGTGGCCGGTGATGCGCAAGCAGCAGCACCGGCCGCGAAGACCCGTCGTCCGAGTCGCAAGTCACAGCCACGAATCACGGCTCCGAAGGAGCAGGCCCGATGAACATGCCCACCAATCCCACCGCCGCTGCGCAGCCGGGCGTCGGCGCGGTCGATTTCACGTCGTTCCTCAAGCTGATGGCCCAGCAGAAGGCATCCGACCTGTTCATCACGGCGGGCATGCCCCCGGCGATCAAGGTGCACGGCAAGATCACGCCGATCACCCAGCAGCCGCTCACGCCCCAGCAGAGCCGCGACCTCGTGCTCTCGGTGATGAACCCCCAGCAGCGCGAGGAGTTCGAGAAGACCCACGAGTGCAACTTCGCCATCGGCGTGGCCAATGTCGGCCGCTTCCGCGTGAGCTGCTTCTACCAGCGCAACCAGGTCGGCATGGTGCTGCGCCGGATCGAGAGCAAGATCCCGACGGTGGAGGAGCTGCAGCTGCCGCCGATCATCAAGACGCTGGCGATGACCAAGCGCGGCATCATCATGTTCGTGGGCGCCACCGGCACCGGCAAGTCGACCTCGCTGGCGGCGATGATCGGCTACCGCAACAAGAATTCCAGCGGCCACATCATCACGATCGAGGACCCGATCGAGTTCGTGCACAAGCATGAGGGCTGCATCATCACCCAGCGCGAGGTGGGCATCGACACCGACAGCTGGGAAGCCGCGCTCAAGAACACCCTGCGCCAGGCGCCGGACGTGATCATGATCGGCGAGGTGCGCACCCGCGAGGGCATGGACCACGCCATCGCCTTCGCCGAGACCGGCCACCTGGTGCTCTGCACGCTGCATGCGAACAACGCCAACCAGGCGATGGACCGCATCATCAACTTCTTCCCCGAGGACCGCCGCGGCCAGCTGCTGATGGACCTCTCGCTCAACCTAAAGGGCGTGGTCGCGCAGCAGCTCATCCCGACGCCGGACGGCAAGGGACGCCGCGTGGCGATGGAGATCCTGCTCGGCACGCCGCTGGTGCAGGACTACATCCGCGATGGCGAGATCCACAAGCTCAAGGAGGTCATGAAGGACTCGACTAACCTGGGCATGCGCACCTTCGACCAGTCGCTGTTCGAGCTCTACCAGGCCGGCGAGATCTCCTACGAGGACGCCCTGCGCTACGCCGACAGCCAGAACGAGGTGCGCCTGCGCATCAAGCTGGCGCAGGGTGGCGATGCACGCACCCTGGCGGCGGGCCTGGATGGCGTGGGCGTGGCCGACATTCGCTGAGCCGTCGCCAGGTGGTCCATGGCAGGGCGCCTTCTGGCGCCCTTCGTGCGTCCGCCGCTGGCGACCACCGCCGCGGGGGGCTTCCGGATCGGCCCATCGGCCGGGCTAGAATGCCTCCATGTCCCTGCCCGACAGCCCGACGCCACTTGCGAACCAGCTGCTCATCGCGCTGCCGTCGCTCGCCGAGCCCAGCTTCTCGAAAAGCGTCGCGCTGATCTGCCAGCACGACGAGGACGGCGCCCTCGGCATCGTCATGAACCGCCCTTCGGAATACACCGTGGGCGAGGTGCTCGAGCAGATGGGCCTGTCCGGCGGCAGCGATGCGCTGCGCTCGCAGATCGTGCTCAACGGCGGGCCGGTGCATCGCGAGCGGGGCTTCGTGATCCACGACGGCGGTACGCGCTGGGATTCCACGCTGGCCATCGGCGACGACCTCTGGCTCACCACCTCCCGCGAGATCCTCGAGGCCATGGCCCGGGGCGAGGGCCCGGAGCATGCCGTGATCGCGCTCGGCTGTGCCGGCTGGGGCGCGGGCCAGCTCGAGCAGGAACTGACCGTCGACAACAGCTGGCTGACCGCGCCGGCCGATCCCGACCTGCTGTTCGACACGCCGCTGGAGCAGCGCTGGGAGGCGGCCGCGGGTCGCATCGGCGTCGACTTCGCGCGCCTGGCCGACTACGCGGGGCATGCCTGACATGCCCGGCGCGACCACCGTCCTCGGTTTCGATGTCGGTGCGCGCAGGATCGGCGTCGCCGTTGGCAGCTGCTTCGGCACCGGGGCACGCCCCGTGGCCGTCGTCGACGTGCACGCCAGCGGGCCGGACTGGCCGGCCATCGAACGGCTGCGCCGCGAATGGCGGCCGGATGCGTTCGTGGTCGGCGACCCGATGACGCTGGAAGGCGGCGACCAGCCCGCGCGGCGTCGCGCGCGGGCCTTCGCGCTGGAGCTGCAGCGGCGGTTCGCGCTTCCCGTGAAGCTGGTCGACGAGCGATCGAGCTCGGTCGAGGCCGCGCAGCGCTTCGCGGTGGAGCGCTCGCAGGGCTCGCGCCGGCGGCGCGATGCGCAGATCCTCGACGCACTCGCGGCCGCGGTCATCGTCGAGCGCTGGCTCGCCGCGCCGGGCGAGGCCGTCGAGCTCGAAGCCTCCCTCTCCGGATAAGACCACCCATGCAGCACCTGCTCACGCTCGAGGGCATGACCCCCGGGCAACTCACGGACCTGCTCGATCGCGCGCAGGCGCATGCCGACTCGGCGCGCGATCCCGGCACCCTTGCCGGCATCGCGGTCTGCACGCTGTTCTTCGAACCCTCCACGCGCACGCGCATGAGCTTCCAGCTCGCGGCGCAGCGGCTCGGCGCGCACGTGCTGAACTTCGACGTGTCGACCTCGAGCGCGCGCAAGGGCGAGACGGCGCTGGACACCCTGCGCAACCTCGAGGCCATGGGCGTGCGCGGCTTCGTGGTGCGCCACCACGACGACGGCGCGGTGGCCGCGCTCGCGCGCGAGGCCCGCGCCGGGACCGCGCTGCTCAATGCCGGCGACGGCCGCAGCGCGCATCCCACCCAGGGCCTGCTCGACATGCTCACGCTGCGCCAGGCCAAGGGCGCCGACTTCTCGCGGCTGAAGGTCGCGATCGTGGGCGACGTGAAGCACTCGCGCGTGGCGCGCTCGGACCTGCACGCGCTGCGCATCCTCGGCGCCGGCGAGATCCGCGTCTGCGGGCCCGCGTCGCTGCTCCCCGACGACGCCACGCTGGCCGGCTGCCGGGTGACCCACGACCTGGACGAGGCCCTGGAGGGCGTGGACGCGGTGATGATGCTGCGGCTGCAGCGCGAGCGGATGGAGGAGGGCCTGATCGGCTCGCTCGAGGGCTACCACCGCGACTACGGCCTGAGCCGCATGCGCCTGCAGCGTGCGGCCTCCGACGCCGTGGTGATGCATCCGGGCCCGATCAACCGCGGCGTCGAGATCACCGACGACGTGGCCGATGGGCCGCAGTCGCTGATCCTGCGGCAGGTCGCCAACGGCGTGGCGGTGCGGATGGCGGTGCTGGAGCGGCTCCTGGCCTGAGGCTCAGGCGGGGACGGCTTCGGCGTCCAGCGGCTCGACTTCGCGCGCCAGTGCTTCGAACAGCGCCGCGCGCCCGGCGGCTGAGTCCGGCATTGCCAGCCCCGTGGGCCACCAGGCGTTCGCCGGCAGCCACCCGGCTTCGACGAGCCGGTAGCCCATGGCCAGGCGGTCGGCGGCGGTCAGCACCCGCGCCAGCGGCGTCTGCGCGCCGGGCTCCAGTGCCTCGAGAACCGGCGTGGGCAGCTGCCAGTGGCTGCAGGCGCGGATCGTGAGCGGCCGCGCGATGTCGAGCAGGCGCGCGGCGAAATCCGGCTCGGCGGCGGCGCCGGCGAGCAGGCCCGGCGGCAGCATGCGCGAAAGCGCGGCAAGGCCCGTGCCCGCGACGATGCCCGCCAGCTGTGCCTCGCCGGCATCGCAGTCCGCGCCCGCGAGCCGCCCGCAGAGCCAGGTGCGCGCCTCCGACTGCGACCACAGCCGCGCCGCCGTCGACAGCCGCGCAGGCCCGGCGTCGCCCCGCAGGATGGGGCGCATCACACTGCCGAGCACCACGTGACGCAGGCCCGCGTCACCCAGCACGCGCACGGCCTGCGGCAGGCCGGCCGGCGGCACGCCACGGCTGTAGTACGCGCTTCCGGCGACGCGGATGACGTCGCCGGCCAACGGCGGATCGCGGGCGATGAGGGTCGCCAGGTCGTCCGCGTCGGTTTCGTCGCGGCGCATGGCGGCCAGCAGCTGCGGCACGAGTGCCGGCAGGCGCGGCATGCGCCGCGCATCGAAACGTTTCGCCACGGCCTGCGCGTGTGCGATCGCCTCGGCCGCGGCGTCATGCCCCGGATCGGCCGCCTCCATGCCGAAGGCCCAGGCGACGAAGCCGCGTTCGAGCGCGGCCGCGTCGACGATCGGCGCGCCGGTTGCGGCAGGCCCGTCCGCCGCCTCGCTGGCGGCCGGGGGCACCGGCAGCGGCGCGAGCCGTTCCGACCGTCCCCTCAGGCGGCGGAGCAGGTGACTGATCATCGGCGATTCCCCTGTCGCGACTATCGCCCGCACCCGGCGCCCCCGGCAAGCCGCGCTGCGTGCGTTCGATCACTGTTTCTCCCGCGTGCTCAGCGAACCAGCACCACGGTCGCGAGCCCGAGGAACGTGAAAAAGCCCATGACGTCGGTCACCGTCGTCAGGAAGATGCCGCTGGCGAGCGCGGGGTCGAAGCCGAGACGACGCAGCGTGATCGGAACGAGAACGCCGGCGCTGGCGGCGAACAGAAGGTTGAGGGTGAGCGCGATCGCGATGACGATCGCCAGCCCCGTCATCTTGAACCACAGCAGCACCACCACGCCCAGGACCGCGCCCAGCGCCAGCCCGTTGAGCAGCGCCACGCGCATCTCCTTCCACAGCAGCACGCGCACGTTGGATGCGCTGACCTGCCCGAGCGCCAGGCCGCGCACCATGAGCGCGAGCACCTGCGTCCCGGCATTGCCGCCCATGCCGGCCACGATGGGCATGAGCACGGCCAGCTGCACCAGCTGGTCGATGGTGGCGTCGAACTGCCCCACCACGCTCGCTGCCAGGAACGCCGTGGCGAGGTTGACCGAAAGCCAGATCAGCCGGCGCCGCATCGCGCGCCAGACCGGGCTGAAGAGGTCCTCGTCCTCGTCCAGGCCCGCCGCCGAGAGCGCCTGGTGCTCGGCCTGCTCGCGGATGATGTCGACCACGTCGTCGATCGTGATGCGCCCGAGCAGGATGTTGTTCTCGTCGACCACGGGCGCGCTGAGCCAGTCGTAGTCCGAGAAGCGGCGCGCGACCTCGGCGGCGGTCTCGCCCACGTAGATGGCCGGCTGCTCGTCGTCGACCAGGCGGTTCACCGGCGTGGACGGCTCGCGGGTGAGCAGGTCCGACAGCGCGATGCGGCCGAGGTACTGGTGGCGGCGGCTGACCACATAGAGGTGGTCGGTGTGCTCGGGCAGCTCGCCGCGCAGGCGCAGGTAGCGCAGCACGACCTCGATGGTGGTGTCGGCGCGCACCGTCACCACGTCGGGGTTCATCAGGCGGCCGGCGGTGTCCTCGGGATAGGACAGCACCTGTTCCAGGCGCTCGCGGTTCTCGCGGTCCATGGACAGCAGCACCTGCTCGATGACCGCGTCGGGCAGGTCCTCGACCAGGTCGGCGAGGTCGTCGATGTCGAGGTCCTCGACCGCCGCGACGATCTCGTCCGGGTCCATCTCCGCCAGCAGGCTCTCGCGCACCTCGTCGCCGACGTGCACCAGCACCTCGCCGTCGTCCTCGGCGTCCACCAGGCCCCAGACCACCGTGCGCTTGGCCGGCGGGAGCGATTCGAGCAGGTTGCCGATCTCGGCGGGCGAGAGCGTGTTGACCAGGCGCCGCACCGGCCCCAGGCGCCCGCTGTCGAGCGCGTCGGACAGCAGCCTGAGCTGCCGCGCGGTCTTCTCGTGGCGGACGGATTCGGCCATGCGCGGGTTCCGGCGTGGGCAGGCGGGGCCTGCGTGGATGGGACGCATCCGCCGGCCTGCACGCCGCGAGACACGACCGTCGTCAGAGGTTCATGCGTGCATTATCGCTGCGGGCGTGGACGTGCGACAACCGAACGCGCGGGCTTCAGCCGTGCGCGGTGGCCAGCCACTGCTCCAGCGCCCTGCGGTCGCGCGCCCGCACCAGCGCGGACGCGCGGGCCTGGAGGGCGGCGAAGTCGCAGTTGCGGATGCGCTGGCGTACCTCGAGCATCGTGCCCGGATGCAGCGAGAAGTCGGTGAGCCCCAGGGCCAGCAGGAGCGGGGCGTAGTCGGGCGCCGCGGCCATCTCGCCGCAGACCGACACCGGGCGGGAGGCCCGGCGGGCGATGCGGATCACGTCGCGCAGCACGCGGATCACCGCCGGGTGGAGCGGCGTGTACAGGCGGCCCAGGCCCTCGTGGTTGCGGTCGGTGGCCAGCAGGTACTGCACCAGGTCGTTGGTGCCGAGCGCGATGAAGTCGACGTCGCGCACGAAGGCGGGCAGGGCGAGCGCCGCCGCGGGCACCTCGATCATCACCCCCAGCGGCACGTCGTCGGCGATCTCGTGGCCATCCAGGCGGAGCGCCTGCGTGGCGTTCGCGATCTCGGCGCGCACCTCGAGGATCTCCTCGCGGCAGGTCACCATCGGCACCAGCAGCCGGATGCGGCCATAGGCCGATGCGCGCAGCAGGGCGCGCAGCTGCGTGTGGAGCAGGCCGCGCCGCGCCAGCGAGAGCCGCACGCCGCGCAGGCCGAGTGCCGGGTTGGGCTCGTCGCGCAGCGCAAGGCCGGTGCGGTCGACCTTGTCGGCGCCCACGTCCAGCGTGCGGATGGTGACCGGGCGGTCGTTCATGCCCATCACCACGTCGCGATAGGCACGGAACTGCTCGTCCTCGTCGGGCAGGGTATTGCGCTGCAGGAAGAGGAACTCGGTGCGGTACAGGCCGATGCCCGCCGCGCCCAGAGCATAGGCCTCGGCCACGTCCTCGCGCGATTCGGCATTGGCGAACAGGCGAACGTCCACGCCGTCGCGGGTGCGCGTGGGCTCGCGGCGCAGGCGTGCCAGCTCGCGGCGCTCGCGCGCATGCTCGCGTTCGCGGGCACGGTGGCGTCGCAGGTCGTCGGCGTCGGGCTCGACGACGACGCGCCCGCTGCCGCCATCGACGATGAGCGCATCGCCGTCGTTGATGAGCTCCAGCGCCTGCGTCGCGTCCACGACCAGCGGCAGGTGGAGGCTGCGCGCCAGGATGGCGCTGTGCGACAGCGGGCTTCCGCCGGTGGTGACGATGGCGACCACCCCCTGGTCGCGCAACTGCGCCATCTCGGCCGGTGCGACGCTTTCGGCGACCAGCACTTCGCCGGCGAAGCCGCGCAGCTCGCAGTCGCGGCGATGCAGCGCGGCGTGGATGCGGCCGATGACCTGGTCGATGTCCTCGACGCGGCTGCGGAAGTACGGGTCGTCCATCGCCTCGAAGACGCCCGCGAGGCGGTCGCGCTGCAGGCGCAACGCGTAGTCGGCCGAGAAGTGCCGCTCGCGCACCAGCGCGTCCAGGCCCTGCAGCAGCTCCGGGTCGTCGAGCAGGAGCGCGTGCATGTCCAGGAACTCGCCGACCTCGGCCGCCAGGGCGCCGTGCAGGCGCGCACGCAGGGCGTGCATCTCGGCGCGCACCGATGCGATCGCGCCGTGAAGCTGGGCCAGCTCCGCGTCCACCGCCTCGGGCGGGATGCGCTGCTCGGCGATCTGCAGCGCATGCGGCAGGCGCACGCGCGCGCGCCCGAGCGCGATGCCGCGCGAGGCGCCCTGCCCGTGCAGTGTCTGCCGCATGCGATCAGCTGTCCTCGTCGAAGCGGCGTTCGAACAGCGCGCTGACGGCGTCCGCGGCGGCCTGCTCGTCCTCGCCTTCCACCCGCAGCTTCACCACGGTGCCCTGGCCGGCCGCCAGCAGCATCACGCCCATGATGCTCTTGGCGTTCACCTCCCGCCCCTTCGCGGTCAGGGTGCAGGCGCTGCGGAACTGCGAGAGCAGCTGCACCAGCTTCGCGGTGGCCCGCGCATGGAGGCCGAGGCGGTTGGAGACGACGAGTTCGCGTTCGATCATGGGTCCGGTGGTTCGTGGCAGGTAATGGGCGCTGGGGTGGTGGATCGCGGGCGTCGGCGGTTGACGGGATGTCGCCATCCCGGCGCCGTGGTGCGTCGGGGCGCGGCAGCTGCAGCCGGAGGCGCGGCGCCCGTCCGCGGACGCGGCGTCACGCGTCGTCGAGCAGCACCCCGTTGCGGCCGCCCGCCGCCGCGATCGCCGGAAGCTCGTCGAGGCCGAGCTCGGCGTAGTTGAGCACGCGGAGCAGCATCGGGAGGTTCACGGCGGAGACGCGTCGCACCGGCGTGCCCAGCCGCGAGACGCGCGCGGCCAGGTTGCTGGGGCTGGCGCCGTACAGGTCGGTCATCAGCAGCACGCCGTCGCCCGTGTCGGCGCGCCGCAGTGCGGCCGTGGCCAGCGGCAGTACGGTTTCCACGTCCGCCTCGAACGGAAGTTCGAGCACTTCCACCCTCAGCGGCAGTGGGTCGATCAGATGGCGCGCGACCTCCAGCAGGGCACTGCCGATGCCTTGGTGGGTGACGAGCAGGATGCCGACGGCCATGGCCCGACGTTAGCAGAGCGGCATGACGCGGCGGAAGCAAGGGCGCTAGTCGAGTTCGCGGTGGTGCACCGCGACCTCCGGCCACGCCTGCTCGCGCATGTGTTGCGCCAGGCACTCGGCCAGGTAGACGGAGCGGTGGCGCCCGCCGGAGCAGCCGATCGCGATGGTGGCGTAGCTTCGCGTGCTGTCGCGGTGCAGGCGGGGCAGCCAGGTATCGAGGAAGTCGCGCAGCTGCTCGTAGTACTGGGCCACGTCGGGCTGCGCGAGCAGGTAGTCGCGCACGGCGGCATCGCGCCCCGAGAGCGGCCGCAGGGCGGGAATCCAGTGGGGATTCGGAAGCGCGCGCGCGTCGAAGACGAAGTCGGCATCCGCCGGCACGCCATGGCGGTAGGCGAAGGACTCGAACAGCAGGGACATGCCCGCCTCGCTGCCCAGGCCCAGCTGCGTGGTCACGTGGCGACGCAGCTGGTGCACGTTCATTTCGCTGGTGTCGACGACCGAGTCGGCGAGCTTGTGCAGCGGGCGCAGCACCTGCCGCTCCAGTGCGAGCGCATCCGGCAGCGAAAGCCCCAGCCGGCTGAGGGGATGGCGGCGACGGGTATCGGCATAGCGCTTGAGCAGGACCGCATCGGCCGCGTCGAAGAACGCCAGGTGCGGGTCGAAGCCCATCTCGCCGACCGCCGCCAGCGCATCGGGAACGCGATCGAGGTCGTCGTGCCGGTTGCGCACGTCGATGCCCACGGCGATCTTCGCCGGCCCGCCGCCGTCGGCACCCGTGACGTCGCGCACCAGGGCCGGCAGCAGCACGGCGGGCAGGTTGTCGACGCAGTAGAAGCCCAGGTCCTCGAGCGTGTTCAAGGCGACGGACTTGCCCGAGCCGGACATGCCGCTGACCAGTACCAGCGTGGAGGCCGCAGGCGTGTTCATGCCTCGCCGCGCTCCAGGAAATGGCTGTGGCGCGCCATGAACGCGGCCGCCGGGTCCACACCCTTGGCGCGCAGGATGTGCGCGCGGGTGGCGGCTTCGGTCAGCACCGCCAGGTTGCGGCCGGGCATGACGGGGAGGGTGATCATCGGAACGTCGAGGTCGAGCACGCGGCGGGCGCCGAGATCGCCGGTGATGCGCTCCAGGCCGCCGGGTTCGGGGTAGAGCGAGGGCTGGGTGAGGTGCACGATCAGTCTCAGGTACTTGTTCCGCTTCACCGCCGTGTCGCCGAACATCTGCCGCACGTTGAGCACGCCCAGCCCGCGCACTTCCAGCAGGTCCTGCAGCAGCTCCGGGCAGGTGCCGTCGAGCACGTCCGGCGCGATCTGGGTGAACTCGGGCGCATCGTCGGCCACCAGCCGGTGCCCGCGCGTCACCAGCTCCAGCGCCAGCTCGCTCTTGCCCGCGCCGGACTCGCCGGTGATGAGCACGCCGATGGAGTAGATCTCCATGAACACCCCGTGCAGCGTCACCCGTGGGGCGAGCTTGCGTGCGAGGTGGTACTGCAGGTGGTTGAGCAGCTCGTGGCCGCGGCGCGGCGACACCCACAGCGGCGTGTCGCTCTCCTCGGCGGCCAGCCTCAGGTCCGCCGGGCAGGCCTGGCCCTTGCTGACGACCAGCGCCAGCGGGCGGAACTGGATGATCTTCTCGATCGTTTCCCAGCGCAGGCGCGAGTCCAGCGCGTCGAGCCAGGCCAGCTCCTCGGTGCCGAGGATCTGCACCTTGTTGGGGTAGATGATGTTGAGGTAGCCGGCGAGGGAGGGGCGCCGCGCCACGGTGTCCACCGATTCGAGCAGGCGGGCCGCTCCCCGCCGGCCGGCGATCCAGCGCAGCCCGAGCCGCTCGAGCAACTGGTCGAACAGTTCCTGCGCGCTGATGCGTGCGTTCATGCCGTTTCCCCCAGAAGCAGCGCGGCGAGCCGGTCCCTGCCTTCGGCATGGCGCAATGCGGTGCGGAAGGCCTCGTCGGAGAAGCAGCCGGCGATCTCCGCCAGGTGTGCCAGGTGGCCGGCCACCGCCTGCTCCGGCACGGCCATCGCGAAGACGAGGTCGACCAGCCGGCCATCGGGCGCGGCGAAGTCGACCGGGCTGGACAGCCGCAGGAACGCGCCGCGCGGCTCGTCGAGATGGGCCAGGCGGCAGTGCGGGATCGCCACGCCGTGCCCCAGTCCCGTGCTGGCCAGCCGCTCACGGGCGGCCAGCCGTGCCGCGAGCTCGGCCGCGGGCGGGCCGGGATCCTCCGCCGGGCCGGCGAGCAGCGCCGCGGCGCGCGCGATCACGCCCGCATGGTCGACCGGCGCGTCAACGCACTCCACACGCTCGCGGCTGAGCAGGCGGGCGATCGGCACGGTAGGCTCAGGCCAGGTCGCCGGTACGCGCGAGACCCTCGCCGCGGTGGTGGTCGACCAGCTTTTCCTTGTGCTTGAGCAGCAGGCGGTCGAGCTTGTCGGCCAGCATGTCGATGGCGGCGTACATGTCGCTGCCCTCGGCGTCGGCATGGAACGTGCGGCCGGCCGGCGTGAGCGTGGCCTCGGCGCAGTGGCGCGACTTCTCGACGGAAAGCACGACCCGCACGTCGAAGGGCTGGTCGAAATGGCGCGCCAGCCGCTCGAAACGCGTGCCGACGTAGCCATTCAGCGCAGGCGTGACGTCGATGTGCTGCCCGTGGATCTCGATGCGCATGGACACTCTTCCTCTTGGATGCGGGGATGCCGCTTTGCGGCATGTCCAGCATGGCATGGCGGGCGCGTCGATGCGACCGCTCAGGCCATGCGCACGCGGTCCTGCGACGAGGGAATGCCGATGGATTCCCGGTACTTGGCGACCGTCCGGCGGGCGACCGGCACGCCGGCGGCACGCAGTGTCTCGGCCAGTTTCGCGTCCGACAGCGGCCGGCGCGGATTCTCGGCCGCCACCAGCTGCCGGATCATCGCCTGCACCGCCGCGCTGGAGGTTTCCTCGCCATTGCCGTCGGCGACTCCGGAGGCGAAGAACGCGCGCAGCGGCAGCGTCCCTCGTGGCGTGCGCGCGTACTTGCGGGCGATGGCGCGCGAGACGGTCGACTCGTGCAGGCCGAGCTCGGCAGCCACTTCGCGCAGCGTCAGCGGGCGCAGCGCACCGTCGCCGAACTCCAGGAAGCCGCACTGGCGGCGCACCAGGCAGCGGGTGACGCGCAGCAGCGTTTCCCCGCGGGCCTCGAGGTTCTTCAGCAGCCAGCGCGCTTCCTGCAGGTGCCCGCGCAGGTAGGCGGCATCGGCGGGGGATGCACGCGAGACCAGCGACTCGTAGCTGCGGTTGATGCGCAGGCGCGGGCGGCCCTGGTCGGAGAGCGCGACCTTCCATTCCCCGCGCTGCCGCCAGATGACCACGTCGGGCGTGACGTAGGTATCGGCCGATACCGCGCCCAGCTGCGCGCCGGGCCGGGGGTCGAGCGAGAGCAGCAGCGCGATGGCCGCCTCCACCTCGGTGAGCGGCTCGCCGAGCTCGGCGGCGAGCCCGTCCGCGCCCAGCCGCGGCAGGCGCTCGAGCCAGCCGTCGACGATGCGCAGCGCGGTGGCGCGGCCGGGCGTGTCGGCCTCCAGGGCGCCGAGCTGGACCCCCATGCATTCGGCCACCGATCGCGCGGCAACGCCCACGGGGTCGAAATGCTGGATCTGGTGCAGGACGGTCAGAACCTCGTCCTCGTCCGGCGCCAGCGCACCCAGCGAGGCGATGATGGCCTCCAGCGGCTCGCGCAGGTAGCCGTCCTCGGAGACGGCCTCGATCAGCGCGGCGCCGATCGTGCGATCACGCGGCGAGAGGGGACTCAGATGCAACTGCCAGAGCAGGTGGTCGTGCAGCGTGTCCTGCTCGGCGACCTGCTCGGCCGCGAGGCCATCGTCCTCCGACGCCGCGGGCCCGGTGCGCTCGCTCCAGCCGTCGAGCTCGGCCTCGTCCCAGCGCTCCTCGGCGGGGGCCGC
Source organism: Lysobacter sp. N42 (assembly GCF_004344885.1). Lineage (NCBI taxonomy): Bacteria > Pseudomonadati > Pseudomonadota > Gammaproteobacteria > Lysobacterales > Lysobacteraceae > Lysobacter > Lysobacter sp. N42. The sequence continues at coordinate 23,862 of NZ_SKFB01000030.1, read as the reverse complement.
GTCGTCGCCGGCCGCCGCCTCCGGCGTGGCCGTGAGCGTGCCGGCCTCCTCGTCGGCCCATTCCAGCAGCGGATTGGTCTCCAGCGCCTCGGTCATCTCCGCCTGCAGCTCCACCGCCGACAGCTGCAGCAGGCGGATCGCCTGCCGCAGTTGCGGCGTCATCACCAGCTGCTGGCCCAGGGAGGTCTGGAGGCGCGGCTTCATCGGAATCGAAGATACACGCCGCGGGCGTGGACAGGCGAGCGGCCGCGGGGCCGCCGGTCGGTCGCCGCGGCGGTCCCGTCGGGAGGCGTCACAGCCGGAACGTCTCGCCCAGGTAGACGCGGCGGACGTCGGCGTCGGCGAGGATCGCCTCCGGCGTTCCCTGCGCGAGCACGGCACCCTCGGCGAGGATGTAGGCCCGGTCGCAGATGCCGAGCGTCTCGCGGACATTGTGGTCGGTGATCAGCACCCCGATGCCGCGTTCGGTGAGGTGGCGCACGATCTTCTGGATCTCGCCAACCGAGATCGGATCGACGCCGGCGAAGGGCTCGTCCAGCAGCATCAGGCGCGGCCGGGCCGCCAGCGCGCGCGCGATCTCCACGCGGCGGCGTTCGCCGCCCGAGAGGCTGGCGCCGATCTGGTCGGCCACGTGCGCGACCTGCAGCTCGTCGAGCAGGCTCGAAAGCTCGCGCTCGCGGCCCCGGCGATCGAGGTCCTCGCGAAGCTCGAGCACCAGGCGGACGTTGTCGGCGACGCTGAGCTTGCGGAAGACCGAGGGTTCCTGCGGCAGGTAGCCCACGCCGGACTTGGCGCGCGCGTACATCGGCTCGGCGGTGATGTCCTTGCCGTCGAGGACGATGCGGCCGGCATCGGCCGGCACCAGGCCGACGATCATGTAGAAGCAGGTCGTCTTGCCCGCGCCGTTCGGGCCGAGCAGGCCGACGACCTCGCCGGCTTCCAGCGTCAGGCCGAAGTCGCGCACGACCTCGCGGTTGCGGTAGCGCTTGCGCAGCCCCTGCGCGGTCAGCATCAGGGCGCCCCGCCGGCGGTGCCGCGCGGGAGGATGCGCATCTTGACGCGCCCGCCGCCCTCGTTGCCGCCACCGCTGTTCACCTGGCCGGTGCGCATGTTGTAGACCACGCGCCCGCCGGCCAGCGAGCCGCGCGGCTGGGTGATGCTGACGTTGCCGGTGAACACCACCGTCTCGGTGGACAGGTCGTAGTCCACCCGCGAGGCCACCGCGCTCATGGGCGTGCCGTTGTCGAGCTGCTGGCTCAGGCGCACCGGCGACCCGGTGAGGACCGCGCGCGAGGGCTCGCCGTTGCGCATGGAGATCTCGGCGCGGGCGGCGTCGATCCTCAGCGTGCCCTGGGTGATCTTCACGCCGCCGCTGATGACCGTGGGGCGGCTGTCGTCGACCGAGTAGTCGGCGGCGCCACCGTCGATGTCCATCGGCTGGCGACGGTCGGAGGAGCGCGCATCGGCCACGACGGGCGCCAGCAGCAGGGCGGTCGCGGCGAGCGTCGCCAGCTTATGGAGTGCGTTCATAACGGGCCTTGATGTCCTTGAGGAACACGCGCTTGGTGTCCAGTTTCGCCTCCAAGCTGTGCCCGTTCAGTATAAAACCGGGCTGTTTGAGGCTGACCTGTACGTCGGACGTGGCGCGCTTGGTCTCCGGAAAGACGTTCAGGCGCTGGGTGTCCATGCGCAGCGGGCGCCCCGAGGCGTCGGTGCTGGTGGCCTGGACGTCGCCGCGCAGGCGGATCTCGTCGCCCTCGGCGCTCACCCAGCCGGTCCGCGCGCGCACTTCCCAGGGGCTGCCGCTGCCGTCCTCGCGCGGGGGGATCAGGAACAGCGGGGTGGCGATGTCGAGCGTGCGCACGGCCGGGTCGCGCTGCAGCCGCGGCGCGCGCAGGGTGAAGGCCTCGCGACCTTCGCGGTCCAGCGAGACCAGCTCGAAGTCCTCGAGCACGTAGTCGGCGCGGCCGCCGACCACCGGCAACGCGTCGTCGCCCGGGCCCTTCCACATCGACCAGCCGATGGCGGCCGCGGCGACGGCGAGCGCGACCGTGAGCCAGAGGCGCCAGTTCACGACTGCGTCCCCAAGGCCATCGGCTCGGGAGCCAGCAGCGCATCGATGATCGACTCCACATGGCCCTGCGCGAGCAGCACGGCGTCGGCGAACTCGCGCACCGCACCGGCGCCGCCGGGGCGCCGCGAGCGCCAGGTCGCACGCTCGTGGATCCACGGATGCGCGTCGGCGGGGCAGGCCGACAGGCCGACGCGCATCATCACGCGCAGGTCGGGCAGGTCGTCGCCCATGAACGCCACCTGCTCCAGCGCGACCCCGGCCGCGCGCGCGATGCCCTCCACGCAGCGCAGCTTGTCGCCGATGCCGGTGCAGGCCTGCACGCCCAGTTCCGCTGCGCGGCGCTCGACGACCGTGCTGTGGCGCGCGGTGACCAGCGCCACCTCGATGCCGGCGCGGCGCAGCAGCACCAGGCCCTGCCCGTCGTGCACGTGGAAGGACTTCGACTCGCCGCCTCCGCTGTCGTAGGTGAGGCGGCCGTCGGTCAGCGTGCCGTCGACGTCGAAGCAGGCGAGCCGCACGCGGCTGGCGCGCTCGGTGAGATCGGAGGAGGCGGGGGTGTCGGTCATGCGAGGGCCGGTTAAACCACCCGTGCGCGCAACAGGTCGTGAATGTTGAGCGCGCCGACCACCCGGCCCTCGCCATCCACCACCAGCAGGCCGCTGATCTTGTGCTGCTCCATCACGTGCGCGGCCTCGACGGCGAGCACGTCGCTGGAAATCGTGCGTGGAGCGCGGGTCATCACCTGCGCGATGGGCGTGGAGCGCAGGTCGAGCTGCGCGTCGTCGAGCGTGCGGCGCAGGTCGCCATCGGTGAAGACGCCGAGCAGGCGGCCTTCGGCATCGGCCACCGCGGTGAGCCCCAGGCGCTTTCGGCTCATCTCGACCAGCGCCTCGCTCACCGAGGCGTCGGGACGGACGCAGGGCAGGTCGTCGCCGGCATGCATGACGTCGGCGATGTGCAGGAGCAGGCGGCGGCCCAGCGCACCCGCCGGGTGGGAGCGCGCGAAGTCGTCGGCGGTGAAGCCGCGCGCCTCGAGCAGCGCCACGGCCAGCGCGTCGCCCATCGCCAGCGAGGCGGTGGTGCTCGAGGTGGGCGCAAGGTGCAGCGGGCAGGCCTCGGCGGGCACGGAGACGTCCAGATGCACGTCGGCTTCGCGCGCCATTGTCGAGGCGGCGCGGCCGGTCATCGCGATCACGGCATTGCCCTGGCGCCTGAGCACCGGCATCAGGGTGAGGATCTCGTCGCTCTCACCCGAATACGACAGCGCGAGCACGACGTCGGCATCGGTGATCATCCCCAGGTCGCCATGGGCGGCCTCGCCGGGATGCACGAAGAAGGCTGGCGTGCCGGTGGAGGCCAGCGTGGCCGCGATCTTGCGCGCGACGTGCCCGGACTTGCCCATGCCGATGCAGACCACGCGACCGCGCGCGGCGAGCATCAGGCGGCAGGCTTCGACGAAGGGCCCGTCCAGGCGCGCGGCCACGGCGTCGAGGGCCTGGCGCTCGATGGCGAAGACGCGGCGGCCGCTTTCGAGCAGGTCGGGGCCCGCGACGGGGCCGGCAGGGGAGTCCGCCATTTCGGGCAGGGTCCTTATCCTTTAGGCTAAGCCGCCCATCTTAAGCGGTTCAGGCCATGCCCGCCGGGCAGCGGCCTGTACCTGCGCATTCCAGGTCCCGACGTGAATCCCGACATCATCCGACAGCTCATCGAACAGGGCCTGCCCGGCGCCCGCGCCGACGTGCGCGGCGACGACGGCGTGCACTTCGAGGCCACCGTGGTCTGCGAAGCCTTCCGCGGCAAGCTTCCGCTCGCGCGGCACCGCATGGTCTACGCCACGCTGGGCGAGCGCATGGGCGGCGAGATCCACGCGCTCGCGCTCAGGACGCTCACCCCCGACGAGGCGGCGAACTGACGATGACCGCCAAGATCGTGGTCGAGGGCGGCGCGCCGCTCGAAGGCGAGGTCGCCATCTCCGGCGCCAAGAACGCCGTGCTTCCCATCCTCTGCGCGACGCTGCTGGCCGACGGGCCGATGACGCTGCGCAACGTGCCGCACCTGCACGACGTGCACACCACGGCCCGCCTGCTGGCCGAGCTCGGCGCGCGCGTGGGCGACGGCGGGCCGGGCGTGGTGACGGTCGACCCGACCTCCGTGCACAGCCAGGTCGCGCCCTACGAGCTGGTCAAGACCATGCGCGCCTCGGTGCTGGTGCTGGGCCCGCTGCTGGCGAAGTACGGCCATGCCGAGGTCTCGCTGCCGGGCGGCTGCGCCATCGGCTCGCGCCCCGTCGACCTGCACATCAGGGGGCTGCAGTCGCTGGGCGCGGAGATCAGCGTCGAGAACGGCTACATCAAGGCGCGCGCGCCCAGGTTGCGCGGCGCGCGCCACGTCTTCGACTTCGCCAGCGTCGGCGCGACCGAGAACGTGCTGATGGCCTCGGTGCTCGCGGAAGGGCGCACGCTGCTGGAGAACGCGGCGATGGAGCCGGAGATCGTCGACCTGGCCGAATGCCTGATCGCGATGGGCGCGCGCATCGAAGGCCACGGCACGGGGCGCATCGTCGTCGAGGGCGTGCCGGCCCTGCGCGCCGCCGAGCACACCGTGGTGGCCGATCGCATCGAAACCGGCACCTTCCTCGTGGCCGCGGCCATGACCGGTGGCCGCGTGACCGCCACGCATGCGCGCCCGGACACCATGGACGCGGTGATCGACAAGCTCAAGGAGGCCGGCGCCGAGCTCGACTGCGATGGCGACCGCATCACCCTGGACATGCGAGGCCGCCGCCCGCGCGCGGTGGACATCACCACGGCGCCGCATCCGGGCTTTCCCACCGACATGCAGGCGCAGTTCATGGCGCTCAACTGCATCGCCGAGGGCGTGGGCGTCATCAACGAGACGATCTTCGAGAACCGCTTCATGCACGTCAACGAGCTGCTGCGCCTGGGCGCGGACATCCGCGTGGACGGGCACACGGCCGTCGTGCGCGGCGTGCCGAAGCTGTCGGGCGCGCCGGTGATGGCGACCGACCTGCGCGCCTCGGCCTCGCTGATCCTCGCGGGCCTGGTGGCGAGCGGCGAGACCACGATCGACCGCATCTACCACCTCGACCGCGGCTACGAGAACATCGAGGGCAAGCTGTCGGCGCTCGGTGCGAGGATCCGCCGCATCCGCTGAAGGATTGCGGGTTCCAACGACAAAGGCCCCGCCGGAGCGGGGCCTTTTCGTGTCCGGCGGCGGCGAGGTTCAGCCCGCGATGCGCAGCTCGATCACGTCATTGCCGTCCTTCTGCACGATGCGCGCCGGAACCGGCATGCCGGGCACCACCCACAGGGTGGTCTGCTTGTCGCCGGACGTGCCCACGACCTTGGTGGCCTGCTGGCTGCGGCCGTCGACCGTGATCGCCTCCTTGCCGGCCACGGTGTAGGTGAGCTGGCGCGCGCGGCCGTTGTCGACCATGCGATAGCGCAGCGGCTTGCCGGCGGCGACGTCGCGCGCGATCGCGAGGTTCACCAGCAGCGCGTCCATGTCGCCCGGCTGCAGCTTCACCGGGCCGGCCCGGTCGGCCTTGACGTCGCCGCTCCAGGTGGCCACGCCCTTGCCCCAGTCGTAGTTGGCCTGGGTCTTCTTGCGCTTGATCAGCACGCTGCTGCTGTCGGTGGCGGAGATCGGGCGCAGCTGGCCATCCACGTCCTCGAAGACGGTGGACTGCACGAGGTTGCCCATGCGGTTGGTGATCTGCAGGGTGTACTTCCAGCGGTTGGCGCCGGCAGGCTCGACGCTCATGCGGCCGTTGGCCGCCATGCCCATGTAGTTGGCCTGGTAGGCGGCGCTGAAGGGCTTCACGGCCAGGGCAGGGGCACTCGCCAGTGCGAGCGTGGCGGCCAGCAGGGCACCGCGCAGGATGGACGACTTGCTCATTGCTTCAGGCTCCTCGGTATTCGATGAGGCGGAGGTCGTAGGTGTCCTCGCCGTTTTCGCGTTGCAGGAGGCGGATCGGCGTGGGCACGCCTTCCGCCACCCAGATCGACGTCTGCTCGCCGCCCGACTGCACGCGATCCACGCGCAGCGCGCTGTAGCGCAGCTCGCCCACCACCATCTCCTCCGGCTCGGTACCGACGACATACCGATGCGGCCGCACGCGGCCGGTGTCGACGTAGCGGTATTCGAGCGTGGCCCCGGGGCGGGCGTCGCGGATCACCGCCAGGTTGATGAGCAGGCCGCTCATGTCGCCCGGCTGCAGATCGACGGGCGCGCGCCGGGTCTTCTTCACGTCCCCGGTCCAGCGTGCCCTGCGAGCCTGCCAATCGTAGACACCGGTGCTCTGCTTCCGCGTGAACAGCACGCGTCGGACCGTACTCTGGCTGAGCGGCCGGTAGACCCCGCCCGCCTCGTCGAAGACCGTGCTCTGCTGCGCGCTGATGCCCGCCAGGCCCACGAGGCCCTTGCCGTCCATGTCGAGGTCCACGCGCCAGTGGCCCTGCGCGTTGCGCACCACCTGCAGGGTGGCCACGCCGAGCGCGCGACCGCCGCGGTAGACCTCGTACGACGCGCGGAAGGGCTCCACGGCCGCGGCCAGGCCGCTGGCCAGCATCAGGCAGGTGGCGAGCAGCGCGCCGGCGACGCGCCTCATGCGGCCGCCTCGCGCAGATCGCCGCCCAGCTGCAGCGGGGCCTGCAGCCGGCGGCCGTCGACGTGTACGCCATCGGCCCCCAGCGCCACGCGCCCCTGCGCGAAGAGGCGCAGGGTGGCGACCAGCAGCGGGTGCTCGCGCTCGAGTACGCGCGCAGCCAGCGCGGTGGCATCGTCCCCCGGCAGCACCGGCACGCTCGCCTGGGCGATTACCGGGCCGCCGTCGAGCTCGCAGGTCACGAAGTGCACGCTCGCGCCATGCACGGCGACACCGGCCGCCAGGGCCTGTTCGTGCGTGCGTAGGCCCTTGAACGCGGGCAGCAGCGAAGGATGGATGTTGATCATGCGTCCGGCCCATGCCTCGACCTGGGGCGCTCCCAGCAGGCGCATGTATCCGGCGCAGACGATTAGATCAGGGTGAACGGCGGCGATGCGGCTGAACAGCGATTCATCGAAGGCCTCGCGCGTGGGGAAGTCGCCGGGCTTGAGCGATTCGGCCGGGATGCGCGCCGCGCGTGCGCGCTCGAGCGCGCCGGCCTTCGCACGGTCGGAGAACACGGCGGCGACCCGGGCCTCGAGCCTGCCCTGGGCGATCGCGTCGAGGATGGCCTGCAGGTTGCTGCCGCGGCCGGAGGCGAGGACGGCAAGGCGCATGGCTCAGTGGAACATCGCCCGTACGCCGGGGCGCGAGAGCACGATCAGCGTGAACACGCCCAGCACGGTCCCGAAAGGCACGAACATCGAGGCGATGGCGGCGGCGACCATGCACAGCATGTAGCGGCGTCGCCCGCGCAGGCACCGCCCGGCGTAGGCGAACAGCACCGCGCAGGCCAGGCCCAGCAGGATCAGGAACAGGGCGATGCCGACGAACAGCCAGCCCACCAGGCGCGCCTCGTCGGGCGCCTCCGCCTGCTGGCCCAGGCGCCCGGTCACCAGGCCGAGCCCGATGACCAGATGGATGACGGGCACCAGCGCGAACAGGCCCGTCAGCGCCGCGACGACATAGTGGAAGACGCCGAGCAGGTCGAGGTGTTCGGCGTCGACGGACCTCGCCGGCGTGGACATGGCTCAGCCGATCCGCACGCGCTCGCCGTCGCCGGCGCGGCAGACCCGGCCGATCGGCCGGTGCGCGAGCCCGAGGCGGTCGAGATCGGCCGCCACCGCCGGGGCGTGGGCGGGGTCGACCACCAGCACGAAGCCCACGCCGCAGTTGAACGTGCGCCACATCTCCTCGTCGGCCACCGCGCCTTCGCGCTGGAGCCAGTCGAACACCGGCGGCAGCACGATGGCGCTGGCCTCGATCTCCAGGCCCAGGCCTTCCGGGATCACGCGGATGATGTTCTCGGTGAGGCCGCCGCCGGTGATGTGGGCCATCGCGTGCAGGTCGTACCTGGACAGCAGCTCCAGCACCGGCTTCACGTACAGCGCGGTGGGCGCCATCAGCGCGTCGACGAGCTTGACCCCGCCGAGGTCGAGGTCGGCCGGACGGCCGGCGCGGTCGAAGATGCGGCGGATCAGCGAATAGCCGTTGGAATGCGGGCCGCTCGAGGCGATGCCGATGAGCACGTCGCCTTCGCGCACCTTGGCGCCGTCGAGCAGCTTCGACTTCTCCACCGCCGCCACGCAGAAGCCGGCGAGGTCGTATTCGCCCGGCGGGTACATGTCGGGCATCTCGGCCGTCTCGCCGCCGATCAGCGCGCAGCCCGAGAGCTCGCAGCCCTTGGCGATGCCGCCGACCACCGCGACGGTGGTGTCGACGTCGAGCTTGCCGGTGGCGAAGTAGTCCAGGAAGAACAGCGGCTCGGCGCCCTGCACCAGCACGTCGTTGACGCACATGGCGACCAGGTCGATGCCGATGGTGTCGTGGCGGCCCAGCTGCTGGGCGAGCTTGAGCTTGGTGCCCACGCCGTCGGTGCCGGAGACCAGTACCGGCTCGCGGTACTTGCCCGAGAGGTCGAACAGCGCGCCGAAGCCGCCCAGGCCGCCCATCACCTCGGGACGGAAGGAGCGCTTCACCAGGGGCTTGATGCGCTCGACCACCTCGTTGCCCGCGTCGATGTCGACGCCCGCCTCGCGGTAGGTGAGCGGGGCGCGGTCGGGGGCGTTCGACTGGGACACGGCGGTCTCGGGCGGCTGTCGGGGAGGCGCGTGATTCTACCAGCGGCCGCCGCCCGCTCCGGCCGGCGTGGACGGCCCGGCGGCCCTGCGGCACCATGTCCGGCCAGTCCAACCGGGCCCGCGCGATGGCATACGCGATCCGACTCGTCCTCCTTACCGTCCTGCTGGTCGCGAGCTTCGCCGTGCCGGCGCAGCGCGTGGAGGGCGAGCGCGCCCGCGCCGTGGGCCTCTATTCGGCGGAAGTCACGGTCAACGGGCAGGGACCCGGCGAGCGCAACGGCGCGTTCGCCCGCGGCCTGCTGCAGGTGCTGCAGCGGATCACCGGCGACCGCGCCGTCAACGGCAAGCCCGGCGTGGGCGACGAGCTGCGCCGCGCGAGGGAGTACGTCGACAAGTACGACTACCGCCAGGACGAGGGCGTCAGCGCCAGCGGCGCGCCGAGCTTCAAGACCACGCTGGTCATCCAGTACGACGCCGACAAGGTCGGCGAGATCATCTCCACCCTCGGCCTGCAGCAGTGGCCGACGCCGCGTCCCAAGCCGGTGCTGTGGCTGGCCATCAACGACGGCCGCGGCCCGCGGCTGGTCGGGCTGGCGCAGAACGATGCCGCGCGCGCCGTGCTCGACCGCGCCAAGGCGCGCGGCTACGCGCTGGGCCTGCCCGCCGGCAATGCCGCCGAGCAGGCGCTGGTGGGCGCGATCTGGCGTGGCGACACCGCGGCGATCGCGCGCGCCTCGGCCAAGTACAGCCCGCCGATGCAGCTGATCGGCAAGCTCTACCGCAACCCGAAGGGTGGCTGGACGGCCGACTGGATCTTCCAGGATGCCGGCAAGGTGCTGGCGCGCTCGTCCAGCAGCGATGCGGATGCCCGCCGGGCGATGGCCGCCGGCGCCGACGTCGCGGCGGACGCGCTGATCCGCCGGTACGCCAAGCCCGCCAAGCCGCTCGCGCCTCCGGGCGAGTTCACCATCGCGTTCACCGGCGTGGACAGCACCGACGACTTCATCCGCCTGGCCGCCTACCTCGAGCGCCTCGCGGTGGTGAAGCGGGCCACGCCCGTGAGCGCGAGCCCCGACGCGCTGGTGTACGAGCTCGAGCTCTCTAGCGGCCTGCCCGGCTTCACCCGCAGCGTCGTCAAGGACGGCGTGCTGGAGCCGGCGGGCGAGGAAGGCACCACCACCTTCCGGTTGCGCTGATGGACGCCGTGACCACGCCGCTGGAGGACATCGCGCGCTTCCTGCGCCGCCTGCAGTGGGCGGCGGTGGCCCTGTTCGCGCTGTGGCTGCTGTGGCTGCTCGCGCCCGTGCTCACGCCCTTCGTGATCGCGGCGATGCTGGGCTGGCTGGGCGACCCGGTGGTCGACCGCCTGGTGGCGGCGGGCCGCTCGCGCGGCACCGCGGTGGCGCTGGTCTTCAGCGTGATGACGGTGATCTTCGTGGCGCTGGTCCTGCTGCTGGTGCCCATGGTCCAGCGCCAGATCGTCACGCTGGTCGAGTCGGTCCCGCGTTACCAGCAGTGGCTGGTGGGCACGGCGCTCCCCTGGCTGGAAGCCCGCACGCAGCTGGACATCGACCGCTGGCTCGACGTGGACTACGCCGTCGCGATGCTGCGCGAGCACTGGGACAGCGCGGGCGGCTTCGCCAAGACGGTGCTGGGCTACGTCACCCGGTCGGGCTCGATGCTGCTGGGGCTTGCGGTGAACGCCGTGCTCGTCCCGGTGCTGGCCTTCTTCTTCCTGCGCGACTGGGATGCGATGGTCGAGCGGATCGCCGCGCTGATTCCCCCGCGCCACCTGGCCACCGCCACGCGCCTGGCGAAGGAATCGGACGAAGTGCTCGGCGGCTTCCTGCGCGGGCAGTTCATGGTGATGCTGACGCTGGGCATCGGCTATGCGATCGGCCTGCAGATCGTCGGGCTCGACCTCGGCATCCTGATCGGCATGATCGCCGGCCTGCTCACGTTCGTGCCCTACGTCGGCCCAGCCAGCCTGCTGCTGCTGGGCGGCATCGCCGCGCTGGTGCAGTACGGCGACTGGCAGCACCTGGCGGGCGTGGTCGCCGTGTTCGGAATCGGGCAGGTGGTGGAGAGCTACTGGCTCACGCCCAAGCTCGTCGGGGACCGCATCGGCCTGCATCCGGTGGCGGTGATCTTCGCCGTGCTGGCCGGCGGCCAGCTGTTCGGTTTCCTGGGCATGCTGCTGGCACTGCCGGTGGCGGCCGTCGCCAACGTGCTGCTGCGCTATGCGCAGGAGCGCTACACGCACAGCCGGCTCTATGCGGGCGACACGCCGTCGATCCTGCTCGATGCCGGCGGCCCGCAGGGGCACGAGTCCGCCTGATGCCGCAGGGCTCCGCCCCGGCGCAGCTGCCGTTGGCCCTGCGCTATCCGCCCGACCAGCGTCTGGCGACCTTCGTGGGGGCGCCCGCGGGCACGCTGGCCCATCTGGAAGCGCTCGCGCGCGGCGAGGCGGTCGACTGGCTCTACGTCAGCGGCCCGGCAGGCATCGGGAAGTCGCACCTGCTGCTCGCGGCCTGCGCGCAGGCGCAGGAGGCCGGACGCCGCCCGGCCTACCTCGCGCTGGCCCGTGCGGCAGGTCGCCTCGCCGACGCGCTGCAGGCGCTGGAGGGCATGGACCTCGTCGCGCTGGACGGGCTGGAAGCGGTCGCGGGCGTGCGCGAGGACGAAGTCGCGCTGTTCGACTTCCATAACCGCGCGCGTGCCGCGGGCATCGCGGTGGTCTATGCCGCGATCGCGCGCCCCGACGCGCTCGAGCTCGTGCTGCCCGACCTGCGTTCGCGGCTGGGGCAGTGCAGCGGCGTGGTGCTCTCCGCGCTGGACGACGCGGGCCGCCGCGAGGTGCTGCGCCAGCGCGCACAGCGTCGCGGCCTCAGCGTGGACGAGGCCGCGCTGGACTGGCTGCTGCGGCGCGTGGGCCGCGACCTCGGCAGCCTGACGCAGCTCTTCGACCAGCTCGACCGCGCCGCGCTCGCGGCCCAGCGCCGGCTCACGGTGCCCTTCCTGCGGCAGGTGCTGGGCCAGGTTCCCGAGGCCTGAGCAGGTCCTGGTGCGCCGGCGCGCACGCGCATGCCGGCCTGCTCAGGCGGTGCGCAGTTCCGCGTCCAGCATGGCCAGGCGCTCCGGCGTGCCGACGTCCGTCCAGGCACCGGCGTGGTACTCGCCGGTCACGTCGCCGCGGTGCATGGCCGCGCGCAGCAGTGGCGCGAGCTTGAAGCGCGGCGGCGTGTCGGCGGCGCCGGGCGCGTCGCCGATCACCTCGCGCCAGCCGTCGAAGAGCGCGGGGCGGTAGACGCCAATGCCCGAGAACGTCAGCCGGCGCGGGCCTTCGCTCAGCACCCGGTCGCCGTCGAGTGCGAAATCGCCCCCGGGGTTGTGCGCGGGGTTGTCGACCAGCACGAGGTGGGCCAGGCCCCGCGGCTCGCGCGGCAGGCGTGCGAAGTCGTAGTCGCTCCAGATGTCGCCGTTGACGGCGATGAAGGGCGCGCCGTCCGGCGAGAGCCGCGACAGCGCGTTCCACATGCCGCCGCCGGTCTCGAGGGGCACCGGGCCCTCGTACAGCCCGCCCACGCGCAGGCCCCAGCGCGAGCCGTCGCCCAGGACTTCGGGAAAGCATTCGGCAAGCCAGCTGGTGTTGACGACGACTTCGTCGACGCCGATGGCCGCGAGCTTCTCCAGGTGCCAGGCGATCAGTGGCTTGTCGCCGGCCACGAGCAGCGGCTTGGGCGTGCCCAGCGTGAGCGGCCGCATGCGCTCGCCGAGGCCGGCGGCGAAGACCAGGGCCTTCATGCGGCGGCGAACGCCGGGCGCAGGCGGCGTTCGATGACGCGCCCAAGCGGCGCGAGCTCCGGGTACCTCGGCACGACGGCGTCGAGATAGGCGACGAAGCGCGATGCGTCGGCGATGTACTTCGGCTTGTGGTCGCGGTGGTTCAGGCGCGCGAAGATGCCGAGCACCTTGAGGTGGCGCTGGACGCCGATGAGGTCGGCATCGCGGCGGAAGCGCTCCAGCGGCGGCACCGGCAGGCCGGCTTCGCACGCGCGCCGGTGGTAGTCGGCGAGCCAGGCGTGCACGCGCGCCTCCGGCCAGCTCAGGAACGCGTCCTTGAACAGGCTCAGCGCGTCGTAGGCGATGGGGCCGACGACGGCGTCCTGGAAGTCGAGCACCGCGGGGCCGGCGCCGTCGTCGGTGGGCATCAGGTTGCGCGGCATGAAGTCGCGATGCACCAGCACGCGGGGCTGGGCGAGGGCGGCATCGATGAGGACGCGGTAGGCGGCGTCGAGGTTCTCGAGGTCGTCGCAGTCGGGTTCGACGCCCAGGTGCCGGGCCAGGAACCACTCGTCGAACAGGCGCAGCTCGCGGGCCAGGAGCGCCTTGTCATAGGCCGGCAGGCCGGGCGGCGGCGCGATGGCCTGCAGCTTCAGCAGCTGGCCGACGGCGGCGTCGAAGAGCTCGTCGGCGTTGGTGTCGATGATGACGTGCAGGTAGGTCTGCGCGCCGAGGTCCTCGAGCAGCAGGAAGCCGTGGTCGACATCGCGCGCGAGCACGCGCGGCACGCGCACGCCGCCGGCTTCGAGCACGTCGCGCATGGCGAGCCAGGGGCGCACGTCCTCCTTGTCGGGCGGGGAGTCCATGACGATGTGCGTGGGCGATTCGCCCACCGTGCGCCAGTAGCTGCGGAAGCCGGCGTCGGCCGAGGCGGCGACGAGGCCGATGTCCGGGTTGCCGGTCGCGGCGCGCGCCCAGTGCAGGCGCTGCGCCTCGCGGGCATCGAAGGGGGGGCTCGGCGTCATGCGGTCTCCGTGCGGCGATGGCCGCGACGGGACAGGGTAGCGGGGGCGGCAAGCCGGTTGAACCATGGGCGGCAAAACGGGACCGCCGCGCCACGGAGGCCGGGGCGGGCGCGCGAGGTTGCGTCGGGCCCGGCGGGGCGGCGTGCCGGGCGGCCCGGGGTCAGGGCAGGCTGGTGTCGCCGATGGACTCCAGCCAGGCATCGTCGGAGCCCTCGTCGATCCCCTCGAAGAGCACGGTGGAGAGATATCGTTCGCCGGTGTCGGGCAGCATCGCGAGGATGACCGAGCCGTCGGGCGCCGACTCGGCCACGCGCAACGCCGCCGCCGCCGTTGCGCCGGCCGAGATGCCCACGAAGATGCCTTCCTCGGCGGCCAGCCGGCGCGCAGTGTCGCGGGCGAGCAGGTCGTCGATCCTGAGGATGTCGTCGGCCACCGAGCGGTCGAGCACGGCGGGCACGAAGTCCGGCGTCCAGCCCTGGATCCTGTGCGGCTGCCAGGGCTCGCCCGAAAGCAGGGCCGCGCCGGCGGGTTCGGCGGCGATCACCCTGATGCCCGGGCGGGCGGCCTTGAGGACCTGGCCGGCGCCAGTGATGGTGCCGCCGGTGCCCCAGCCGCTGACGAAGTAGTCGAGCCGGCGGCCGGCGAAATCGCGCAGGATCTCCGGGCCGGTCGTATTGCGGTGCCAGGCCGGGTTGGCCTCGTTCTCGAACTGGCGTGCGAGGAACCAGCCGTGTTTCTCCGCGAGTTCCTTCGCCTTGCGCACCATGCCGGTGCCACGCTCGGCGGCGGGCGTGAGGATCACCCTGGCGCCGTAGGCACGCATGAGCTTGCGCCGCTCGACGGAGAAGGTTTCCGTCATCACCGCCACGAACTTGTAGCCGCGCGCGGCGGCCACCATGGCGAGCGCGATGCCGGTATTGCCCGAGGTGGCCTCGACGATGGTGTCGCCGGGCCTGAGCAGGCCGCGCTGCTCGGCGTCGAGCACGATGGCGAGGGCGAGGCGGTCCTTCACCGAACCGCCGGGATTGAAGGACTCCACCTTGGCGTAGACGCTGACGTTGCCCGGCGCGATGCGCTGCAGGCGCACGATGGGCGTGCCGCCGACGGTGTCGAGGATGCTGTCGTACAGGGCCATGGGAGTTCTCTGGGGAAGACGGGGGGCGTGGGAGCAGGATGCGGACGGCGCGTTGGCGAGGCGTGACCCGCACCGGTGGTCAGGCGGGCATGCGACACCCCGGGCAGCGGCGACGCGCGGCACGGCGTCCAGATGCGAGCGCCCGTCTGCCCCCGGTCGGCGGGGTGGTCAGGCTCACGCGGCCTGCTCCAGCGCAGGCACGCCCAAAGGCGCCTGGCCGAACCAGCCCAGGCGGGCGGCGAGGGCGGCGACCTCGCCCACGACCAGCAGGGCCGGCGAGCGCACGGCATGCCGGCGGATGTCGTCGGCGAGGCTGGCGAGGCTGCCCAGCACGACGCGCTGGCCGGGGCGTGCGCCGTTCTCCACGACCGCGACGGGTGTCGACGGGGACATGCCGTGCGCCACCAGCCGCGTGGCGATGCGGGCGGCCGCGGCCACGCCCATGTAGAAGACCGTCGTCCGGCCGGGTGCCGCGAGCGATGCCCAGTCGAGCGTGTCGGCCTCGTCCCGGGCGTGCGCGGTGGCCAGCAGCAGCGACTGCGCATGGTCCCGGTGCGTGAGCGGGATGCCGGCGTAGGCGGCGCAGGCCAGGGCCGCGGTGATGCCAGGGACGACCTCGAAGGCAATGCCGTGCGCGGCCAGCACTTCGAGTTCCTCGCCGCCGCGGCCGAACACGAAGGGGTCGCCGCCCTTCAGGCGCACCACCGTGCGGCCCGCGCGCGCATGCTCGAGCATGAGCCGGTGGATGCGCGCCTGCGTGGCTGCATGCGCGTCGGCGCTGCCGGGCGTGCCGGCCTGCTTGCCGACGTCGACCAGCTCGGCGTCGCGGCGCACGCGCGCGAGCACGTCGGCGGAGACCAGGCGGTCGTGCAGCACCACGTCGGCCTGCGAGAGCACGCGCAGCGCGCGCAGGGTGAGCAGGCCCGCGTCGCCCGGCCCCGCGCCGACGAGGATCACCCGCCCGCGGCGTCGTGCGCCCGGCTCGCGCAGCATGGCGCGCAGGGCGTCGCGGGCGGCATCGTCGCGGCCGGCGCGCAGCAGGGCCGGCACCTCGCCGTGGATCACCCGCTCGAAGAAGTCGCGACGCGCGCCGGTGTCGGCAAAGCGCGCGCGGATCAGGCGGCGGTGGCGCGCGAGCAGGCGGGCCAGCCCGGCCCAGGACTCGTCGAGCTCGGCCTCGAGCTTCTCGCGCAGGTGGCGCGCGAGCATGGGCGCGCCGCCGCCGCTGGAAATGGCGACCTGCAGCGGCCCGCGTTCCACGCGCGCGGGGACCTGCACGCTCGAGCGCGCCGCGTCGTCGACCACGTTCGCCCAGATCCGCCGCTGCGTGGCGGCTGCGGCGACGGTGGCGTTGACCTCGTCGTCGTCGGTGGCCGCGACGACCAGCCAGGCGTCGTCCAGGTGCCCGGGCATGAAGGGCCCGGGCACGTGGTCCAGCCGCCCGGCATCCACCTCGGCCTGCAGGTCGGGCACCAGGCGCGGCGCGACCAGGCGCACGCGGGCGCCGGCTTCGCGCAGGGCGGCGACTTTCCGCCGCGCCACGGCGCCGCCGCCCACCACGACAACGCGGCGGCCGTTCAGGTCGACGAAAAGCGGGAACAGTGGAGCGGAACCCGATGTTGCAGGCATGGAACTGATCCGGTCTCGGGACGCCCGCAAGCTATTCCCCTGCAACGCCCGGGCGAAATGACCGGTGGGTACAGGCTCATGCTGCTGAAGCATGAGTGTGTGGACACTGGGCTCGCGGGCCGTTAGCTTATACATCCTTTCATTCGGATCGAGCGATGGAGCATGCCGGACGGCTCTCCGCTCCTGCCGTTCGCGTCCCCAGGCCCGCCATGACCCTCAGCCAGCTCCGCTATCTGGTCGCCATCGCCGATTCCGGGCTCAACATCACCCTGGCCGCCGAGCGGGTGCATGCCACCCAGCCGGGCCTGTCCAAGCAGCTCAAGCAGCTGGAGGACGAGCTGGGCTTCCTGCTGTTCTCGCGCAAGGGGCGCAGCCTGGACTCGATCACGCCTGCCGGGCAGCAGGTGCTGGCGCACGCGCGCCGGCTGCTGGCCGAGGCGGCCAACATCCGTGCCTACGCCGCCAACGTGCGCGGCGATGCGCAGGGCCGCCTCGTGATCGCCACCACGCATACGCAGGCGCGCCACGTGCTGCCGGGCGCGATCGCGCAGGTCCGTCGTGCCTATCCGCAGATGTCGGTGCACCTCTCGCCCAGCGGCGAGGGCGAGGTGCTGGGCCTGCTCGCGCGCGGCGAGGCGGACGTGGCGGTGATCAGCACCTCCGGCGATGCGCCCGCCGGTGGCGTCGCCGTGCCGTTGTTCCGCTGGCGGCGGAAGGTGCTGGTGCCGCGGGAGCATGCGCTGGCGCGTAGCGACGGGCCGCCGACGCTGGAGCGCCTCGCCGGCGAGGCGCTGGTGAGCTACGAGTCGTCGGTACGCGCCGATTCCTCGCTGCGCCGCGCGTTCGCGCAGGAGGGCCTGGAGCCACGCATCGCGATGACGGCGCGCGACGCGGACCTCATCAAGACCTACGTACGCGCGGGGCTGGGTGTCGGCCTGCTGGCCGAGATGGCGGTAGGCGCGGAGGACCTGGACACGCTGCATGCGTTGCCGGCGCCGGAGTCGGTGCCCGAATGCACGGCCTGGGCCGTGCTGCCGCGCGAGCGCGTGCTTCGCGATTACACGCTGGCACTGTTGACGGCGGTGGCGCCGCAGCTCGATCGCACGGACCTGCGCCGCGCGGTGGCCGGCACCGATGATCCCGCCTGGCCGGTCCCGCCGAGCTGGAGCGACCTGCGTCGCGCGATCGCCACCTGACGGTGCCGCCTCGCGGCCGACCGACGTCGTCCGCCGGCGCGCGGCCCCGCGCGCGATACCCCATCATGGCGCCCCCGCGCGCGGCCGCGCCTTGCCCGTACGAAAGGCATGCGACGGCCGGCAGCCGCCGCCGTGGCCCGCCTCATGGCTCCCGCTCCCATGGGAGCGAAGAACGACAGGAAACCCCATGCCCCTCGAGATCGAACGCAAGTTCCTGGTGACCGGCGATGCCTGGCGCACGCGTGCGAGCCGCGTCGTCGACATGGCTCAGGCCTATCTCAACGACCTGGCCACGCTGGACGCCGGCGCGATGAACGTGTCGGTGCGCGTGCGCATCCAAGGGAGCGAGGCCTTCCTCAACATGAAGTCGCGCGAGCTGGGGACGACCCGCCAGGAGTTCGACTATCCGATCCCCGTCGAGGATGCGCGTGCGCTGCTCGCGCTCGCCGTCGGCGGGCGCATCGAGAAGCGCCGGCATTACGTCGAGGTGGCCGGTCGCACCTTCGAGGTCGACGAGTTCCTGGGCGACAACGCGGGGCTGGTGGTCGCCGAGCTCGAGCTGGAGGACGCCGAGGCCGCCTTCGAGCGGCCCGACTGGCTGGGCGAGGAGGTCACGCACGACGCCCGCTACTACAACCTCGCGCTCGCCAGCCACCCCTACTCGACCTGGTAGCGCCGGCGGCCGCAGCCGCGGGGATCGCGCGCAACGGCCGCCCGGCCGCGGATGCGCGCGGCCCGGCCGGGCTACGGTCTCCACGGCATCCGGGGCACAATGCCCGCCCCGTTTCGTGGAGTGGTGCCCCATGCTCGTGATCGGCGTCGCCGGGACCGAACTCACCGCGCAGGAGCGCGACTGGCTGCAGCACGATGCCTGCGGCGGCGTGATCCTGTTCTCACGCAACTTCGCGTCGAAGCAGCAGGTCGCCGAGCTGAGCCAGGCGATCCGCGAGGCCGCCCCGCGCCCGCAGCTGGTCTGCGTGGACCAGGAAGGCGGGCGCGTGCAGCGCTTCCGCGACGGTTTCGCCGCGCTGCCGCGCCTGGAGGTTTTCGACGACCTCTACCGGCGCGATCCGGAAGGCGCGGTCAAGCTGGCGATCGAGCATGCCTGGCTGATGGCCAGCGAAGTGCGCGCCACCGGCGTGGATCTGAGCTTCGCGCCGGTGGTCGACCTGGGCCGCGGCAACCGCGCCATCGGCGACCGCGCGTTCTCCGCCGACCCCCGGGTCGTCGCCGAGTTCACCCGCGCCTACATCGAGGGCATGCACGCGGCGGACATGGCGGCGACGATCAAGCACTTCCCGGGCCACGGCTCGGTGCTCGAGGACACGCACTTCGACGACGCGGTCGACCCGCGGAGCCTCGAAGAGATCCGTGCCCAGGACCTCGTGCCCTTCGCGGCCGGCATCGACGCCGGCGCCGACGCGGTGATGATGGCGCACGTGCGCTATCCGGCGGTCGATCCCGATCCGGCCGGCTACTCGCGGCGCTGGATCGAGGACATCCTGCGGAAGGAGATGGGCTTTCGCGGCGTGGTCTTCTCCGACGACATCGGCATGGCCGCGGCGTTTTCCGCCGGCGGCATCAAGGCGCGCATCGACGCGCACCTGGACGCGGGCTGCGACGTGGTGCTGGTCTGCCATCCGGAGCTGGTGCCCGAATCGCTCGCGGCGGTCGAAGGGCGCCGCGTCAACACGGCGGCGATGGCCGGCCTGATCGGCCGCGGCCCGCTGGCATGGGAAGGCCTGCTGGCCGATCCGCGTTACGACGCCACGCGCAGCCGCATCGAGGGGCTGGCGTAATGGCGCGCGACATCGCCTGGGCGCTCGCCAACAGCGATCTCGTGCACGACCGCGATGCGCTGGAGCAGGCCATCGCGCGCATGGCGCCGAAAATCCGCGAGGACCTCCAGGGCAGCGTGCCCGTCTACCTCACCGTGATGCACGGCGGCCTGCCGTTCGCCGCGCGCCTGGCCATGGAGATCGGCGCGCTCGGGCTGGACCTCGAATTCGACTACCTGCATGCCACGCGTTACCGCGGTGCGACCAGCGGCGGCGAGCTGGCCTGGAAGCATCGCCCCGCCACGCCGCTCGCCGGCCGCCGCGTGCTGCTGGCCGACGACATCCTCGACGAAGGCCACACGCTGCGCGGCATCGTGGAGTGGTGCCGCGCGGAAGGCGCGGCCGAGGTGCGCATCGCGGCGCTCGCGGTCAAGCGCCACGACCGCTGCGTGGAAGGCGTCTGCGCCGACTATTCCGGCGTGGACGTGCCCGATCGCTACGTCTTCGGCTACGGCATGGACTTCCAGGACCAGGGCCGCAACCTGCCCGCCATCTACGCGCTGCGCGACGACGCGCTCGCGCAGCTGGGCGACTGATCCGGAGCGCAGGACATGGACCGCATCGACCTCGCCATCATCGGCGGCACCGGTGTCTACCGGCTGGCGGAACTCGACGACGTTCGCTCGTTCGACCTGGAAACGCGCTTCGGCGCGCCGTCCGGGCCAGTACGCGTCGGGCGCCTGGGCGATCGCAGCGTGGCCTTCCTCGCGCGCCACGGCGAGGGCCATTCCGTGCCGCCGCATCGCGTCAACTACCGCGCCAACCTCGCCGCGCTGCAGCAGCTGGGTGCCACGCGCGTGCTGGCCATGAATACCGTCGGCGGCATCACCGAGCGCTTCGGCCCGCGCGTGCTGGCCTGCCCGGACCAGCTGATCGACTACACCTGGGGCCGCATCTCCACGATCTGCGAGGAGGAGGGCAGCGAGGTGCTGCACGTGGACTTCGGCGAGCCGTATACCGAATCGCTGCGGCGCATGGTGCTGGACGCGGCGAAGGCCGCCGGCGTGCCGCTGGTCGACGGCGGCTGCTACGGCGCCACGCAGGGTCCGCGGCTGGAGACGCGCGCGGAGATCGCGCGCATGCGCCGCGACGGCTGCGACCTGGTGGGCATGACCGGCATGCCGGAAGCGGGCCTGGCGCGCGAGCTGGGGCTGGACTACGCCTGCCTGGCGATCGTCGCCAACTGGGCTGCCGGGGCGGGGCCGCAGGTGGACGAGGTGATCACGCTGCAGGACGTGCTGGACAACGTGGAGGCGGCATCGGCCCACCTGCCGGAGCTGCTGCGCGGCGTGCTGGACCGGATGAACGCGGGCTGATTGTCAAACCGGCCGTGCGGTTTGCATACTCGGCCCGCGACCGCAGCCGGGGGGTGCGGGGCGCGCCACGCTATCCAGCATGAGGTCATCCAGGACATGCAGTACGGCACCGTGAAGTGGTTCAACGACGCCAAGGGCTTCGGTTTCATCTCGCCAGAGGACGGCAGTGCGGACGTGTTCGTGCACTTCTCCGCCATCAATGCCAAGGGCTTCCGCAGTCTCCAGGAGGGCCAGCGCGTCTCCTACGAGGTCACGCAGGGGCCGAAGGGCATGCAGGCCTCCGGCGTGGTCCCGGCCTGATCCGGCATCGGCATGAGGTAACGCAAAGGCCCCGCTCCGGCGGGGCCTTTTTCGTGGGCGCCGTCAGCGCGTAGCGTCGATGAACTGCAGGCGCGCCAGCTCGGCGTAGAGCCCGCCCTGCGCCAGCAGCTCGGCATGGCGGCCCTCGGCGACCACCCGCCCGCCGTCCATCACCACGATGCGGTCGGCCTTGAGCACGGTGGCCAGGCGATGGGCGACGACGATCGTGGTGCGTCCTTCCATCAGCTCCTCCAGCGCCGCCTGCACCGCGGCCTCGCTCTGCGCGTCGAGCGCGCTGGTGGCCTCGTCCAGCAGCAGGATGGGCGCGTCGCGCAGGACCGCGCGGGCGATGGCGATGCGCTGCTGCTGGCCGCCGGACAGCCGCGCGCCGCGCTCGCCGAGCTCGGTGTCGAGCCCCTGCGGCAGCGCGTCGACGAAATCCTGCGCATGCGCGGCGCGGATGGCGCGGCGGATGTCGTCCTCGGTGGCATCCAGGCGCCCGTAGCGCACGTTCTCGCGCACGCTGGTGGCGAACAGCGTGGGGTGCTGCGCGACCAGCGCGATGGCGCCGCGCAGGGCGTCGGGGTCGACGGCATCCACCGGCACGCCGTCCACGCTGATGCGGCCGGCCTGCACGTCGTGGAAGCGCAGCAGCAGCGAGAACACGGTGCTCTTGCCGGCTCCCGAGGGCCCGACCAGCGCGACCGTCTCGCCGGGGCGCACGTGCAGGTCGAAGTCCTGCAGCACCGGGCGCGATGGCTCCGACGGGTAGGCGAAGCGCACGCCCTCGAAGCGCACCTCGCCGCGCACCGGGGCGGGCAGGGGACGCGCCTGCGCGGGCGCGGCGATGGCAGGCGTCTCGTCGAGCAGTTCGGCGATGCGGCCCATGCCGCCCGCCGCGCGCTGCACCTCGTTCCAGACTTCGGCCAACGCGCCCACCGAGCCGCCCGCGATCAGCGCGTAGAGCACGAACTGGCCGAGCGTGCCGGCGCTCATGCGCCCGGCCACCACGTCGTGCGCGCCCAGCCACAACACCAGCGTGATGGCGCCGAAGACCAGCAGGATGACGAAGGCGGTGACGATGGCCTGCGCGCCGATGCGCCGCCGCGCGGCGCGCAGCGCCACGCCCAGCGCCTCGCCGAAGCGCCGGCGCTCGTAGCCCTCGCGCGCGTGGGCGCGCACGGTCGGGATGGCGCCCAACGTCTCCGAGGCCAGCGCGTTGGCGCCGGCCACCGCGTCCTGGCTCACGCGCGCGATGCCGCGCAGGCGCCGCCCGGCCGCGACGATCGGCAGCACCGCCAGCGGGATCCCGACCAGTGCATAGCTGGCGAGCCGCGGGCTGGTCGCGAACAGCATGGACACGCCACCGAGGAAGGTGACCACGCTTCGCAGTGCCACCGAAAGCGTGGAACCCACCACGCTGCGCAGCAGCTCGGTGTCGGCGGTCAGGCGGGAGACCAGCTCGCCGCTGCGCGTGCGGTCGTGGAAGGCGGCGTCGAGTGCGAGCAGGTGCGCGTAAAGGCGGTCGCGCAGGTCGGCGACCACGCGCTCGCCCAGCAGCGACACGAAGAAGAAGCGGGCCGCGGTGGCCAGCGCCAGCGCCGCGGCCACGCCGAACAGCAGCACGAAGACGCGGTCGATGCCCGCGCCGCCGCCGGCGAAACCGTGGTCGATCATCTGGCGGATGGCGACCGGCAACGACAGCGTGGCCGCCGACGACCCGGCCAGCGCGACCAGCCAGGCCACCAGCAGCGCGCGATGCCGCCGCACGAAGGGCCACAGGCCGCGCAGGGGGCGAAGGCGCGAGGCGGGCGTGGCCGCGGGGGCGTCAGGCATTCGGGGGCTCCAGCAGGCGTATCCGGTTGCGGGTGGCGTCGCGCAGCTGCGCTTTCAAGGCGTCGGCGCGATCCCGCGGCAGGCGCAGGCGCAGCACGGCACCGTCGCCGTGGAAGCGCTCGTCCAAGCGCTCGGCGTCGTGCAGGGCGAGTGCGGCATGCACGGCGCCGGTGTCGGCGAAGGCGAAGGCCACGTCGAACTCGACCCGCGGCACGTGCTCGACCTTCGCGGCCTCGCGCAGGCACTGCGCCGCGCAGCCGCCGTAGGCGCGCACGAGGCCGCCGGCGCCGAGCTTGATGCCGCCGTACCAGCGCGTGACCACCACCATCACCCCGTCGACGCCCTGACCATCGATGGCGGCCAGGATGGGCCGGCCCGCGCTGCCGGAGGGCTCGCCGTCGTCGCTGCTGCGGTACTGCGGGCCGATGCGGTAGGCCCAGCAGTTGTGGGTGGCCGCCGGGTCGGCGACGCGTCGCAGGAAGGCGAGCGCCTCGTCGGGCGAGCCCACGGGCGCAGCCTGGGCCTGGAAGCGGCTGTGCTTGACCTCGAGCGTTGCGGTCGCCGGCGCGGCCAGCGTCAGCATGCCCATCGGCCCGGCATCTCAGCGCGGCTCCGCGAGCAGCGCACGCAGGTCCTCGGGCAGGCGGTGGCGCGGGTACTCGCGTCGGAACAGGCGCAGGCTCGCGCGGGCCGCGTCCACATCGCCGGCGTCGCGCCGCAGGCGGATGCGCTCGAGCCAGTCGACCGGCCCGAGCGAGGCGTCCGCCGCGACCGGCGGGAAGACGCGGCCGCCCGTGACCGTGATGGTGTCTGTGCCGGCCGGCGCGGCGGCGTCGCCGACCCGGCTGCCGGTGACCTCGACGCGCTCCAGGCGCGCCGCCTCGCCATGCGCGACCGCCTCCTCCGCCAGCTGCAGGGCTGCGCCTGCGTCCCGGCCCGGCGGGGCGGGCGGGGCCGGCGCGGCGACCGCGGCCGCGGCCGGC
>NZ_SKFB01000003.1:0-394570 GCF_004344885.1 Lysobacter sp. N42 | reverse complement strand
GCAGCACCACCATAAGTTTTTGCCAAAACCGTTGTGATTGCAGCGGTTAGAGTAGTTTTACCGTGGTCAACGTGACCAATTGTACCTACGTTAACGTGCGGTTTTGAACGTTCAAACTTCTCTTTAGCCATGACAGCCTCTCTCCAGATTATGCGATCCCAACGGACGCGATCTTTGGTTGTAAATTAAATTCGTTTAAATTTTAAATTAAATAGGGAGGATAGCACAAATGAGCCTGGTGCTGATAGGCGGATTTGAACCGCCGACCTCACCCTTACCAAGGGTGCGCTCTACCAACTGAGCTATATCAGCATGCGGCTTATTTCTAATGGAGCGGGTGGCGGGAATCGAACCCGCGTCATCAGCTTGGAAGGCTGAGGTAATAGCCATTATACGACACCCGCATTCAGAACTGGGCTACCTCGGACCTATAAAAAAATGGTGGAGGGGGCAGGATTCGAACCTGCGAAGGCTGAGCCGTCAGATTTACAGTCTGATCCCTTTGGCCACTCGGGAACCCCTCCCCGATTTTTCTAAAAAGTTGGTGCCGGCAGAGAGAGTCGAACTCCCGACCTACTGATTACAAGTCAGTTGCTCTACCAACTGAGCTATGCCGGCACCCCGATTAGGTGGAGCGCATTCTAGGGGATCATTTAAGGTCTTGCAACTGTGATCCCACATTTTTTTTCGTTTTTTGTCACAACCGCTCAAAAATTGAAACTATTGTGCAAAAAAGACGCATAAAATCCGAATTTTATGCTGCGAAATTACGCTTTAAATGGATGGCGCAGAACAATCGTTTCTGCACGATCTGGTCCGGTAGAAATAATATCTACTGGAATACCCAATAATGCTTCGATACGTGCGATAAACGCAAGCGCATTATTAGGTAGGTCTGCATGAGCTGTTACACCTTCAGTTTGCTCGCTCCAACCAGGTAGAGTTTCATAAACTGGCTTTACAACTTCATAGTCTTCAGCAGCCATTGGTGGTAAATCCGTAACTTCACCACTAGCTAGCTCGTAACCTGTACAAATCTTAATTTCTTCAAGCCCGTCAAGTACGTCTAACTTGGTTAAACACAAACCGCTTAACGAGTTAATTTGAACCGCGCGCCGCATTGCCACTGCATCGAACCAGCCAGTACGACGCTTACGACCTGTAGTCGCACCGAACTCGTGACCTTTAACACCTAAGTGTTGGCCTACATCACAGTCAAGTTCTGTTGGGAAAGGTCCCGAACCTACGCGTGTCGTGTACGCCTTCACAATACCCAGCACATAATCAAGGTAACGTGGGCCAAAGCCAGCACCAGTAGCAACACCACCTGCAGTGGTGTTAGAGCTTGTTACATAAGGATATGTGCCGTGGTCGATGTCTAATAAGGTACCTTGTGCACCTTCAAACATAATGTTTTTGCCTTCGCAGCGCGCCTTTTCCAATAGGCCCGGAACGTCAGCAATCATCGGCTTAAAGATTTCAACGAGCTCTTTACAGCGTGCAAGCACGTCGTCTAACGAAACGGCTTCTTCGTTGTAATAATTAGTCAGCATAAAGTTATGCTGTTCTAGTACTTCACGTAGCTTTTCTTCTAAACGTACTGGGTGGAATAGATCCCCTACGCGGATTGCTCTACGTGCAACTTTATCTTCGTAAGCAGGACCAATACCACGCCCCGTAGTACCGATTGCTTTCTTACCACGCGCCTTTTCACGAGCTTGGTCGAGTGCAATATGATAAGGCAAAATAAGCGGGCAAGACTCACTAATAAGTAAGCGTTCGCGAACTGGAATGCCACGGTTCTCTAGCATTTCAACTTCTTCCATTAACGCGTCGGGTGACAACACCACACCGTTACCGATAACGCAAATGACGTTATCGCGAAGAATGCCCGATGGAATAAGGTGAAGTACGGTTTTTTCACCGTCAATTACAAGTGTATGACCGGCATTGTGACCGCCCTGATAACGCACAACGTACGTTGCTTCGTCGGTCAGCAAATCAACAATTTTACCCTTACCTTCGTCACCCCATTGAGTGCCGAGAATCACTACATTCTTACCCATGGCTTCGCTTTTTGTCCTGAAGGAAAATTTCAGGCGGCGATTCTATCAGAATTTTGCCGCCAATTCGCAGCTTTTTTAATCGCTAGCAACGCTATTAAAGTTTAGTTGCTGATAATCTTGTGTTTCGTGGTAAAGACCAAAGCCAAAACGCAGACGATTGTCACGATAATCTGTTAAAACGCCCTGCTCTCGTAGGTGTGCGGCTAACGTCGCGACGTCCTCCGCACTTCCCCACCTGAACGTGAAAAAGTGACCGTGGGTTTCTAACCCATTCTCTAATAACGTGTCTCTGTTCACTCTTGGGTCGTTAAGTTCGTCCAACCGCTTTAGGAATGACGCTTTTAAAGTGCTTACATATTCGTTAATTTTCGCTGGTTTAAGTCCTTCTTGCTGCCACATCGTGAGTACCGCATCGAGGCGGTACAACGCAGACAAATCCATCGTTGCGCCGGCGAACGCCATACCATCATCCGCGTATCCCACTTGCCCTTCCTGAGCGTTAGTTAAATTACCAAAGTCGGCATACCATCCGGTATATTCTGGTCTATAGGCATGGGCGCTCGGTACGACCGCAAAACAACAACCTTCACCAGCTTGGGCGTATTTATAACCACCCGCTAAATAAAACAAACGCTCTTCGTACGGTTGCCAGTCGGTAGGGATCGCTCCGAAACCATGGTAACCATCTACCATGATAAGCGTGTCGTCATTTTGCACATCGTCTAACCACTCACTCGGCGCAGGCGCAGCCACACCAGAGTTGAAAAATATTTGGCTAATGAAAATCATGTCCCAGCTGCGGCTTGCAACTTCTGTACGCCAGCGCTCTGCAAATGTGTCAAAAGGCTCCGTAGGCACACGTACTACTTCCACATTGCCGCGCTCTTCTAAGCGTCTACTTTGGCGGTTAAAACTATGGAACTCACTATCAGTCGTTAAAATTGCTAAGTCTCTGCCATAGCGGAAACTTGAAAGCGCCCGATACAATAGTTCATGAGTATTCGGTGCAAATACAATTTGGGCAGGTTTCGAGACATTTAAAATGTTCGCTATCTTTTCTTGCACAGCAGGTACTTTTTCCGCAAACAAATAGCCCCACTTATCGTCTGCCATTCTCGAAGAGTCGTCCCAATAAGCCATGTGCGCGTCACGTGTTACATCAGGCCAATAGTAATGACTATGTGGAGCGCAGTGTAAAAAGCCTTCTCGGGCTTTTAAGAATCGACTATATAAATGCTTGTACATCCGAAAATTCCTCGAGTAATCCACCTAAAAAAGGGGGCTAAGCCCCCTTCTTTATCTTTCTTTAAATTGTAGTTTAGTCTGCGGCACTTTCTAGCGCATTAAAATAGCGGAAGAAATCACTTTCCGGACTAATCACTAACATGCTGTCGCCATTACCGAAGCTGTGTGTGTAGGCTTCCATGCTACGAATAAATGCGAAGAACTCTGGGTCTTGCCCATAAGCCTCTGCATAAATGCGAGCGGCTTCCGCATCACCTTCACCTCGAATCTGACGCGACTGACGTTCAGCGTCCGCAATCATTACGGTAACGCGAGCGTCGATGTCTGCACGAATGATTTCAGCTTGCTCACGACCTTCAGAGCGGTGCTCACCAGCTACAGCTTGGCGTTCGGCACGCATACGGTTGAAGATTGCGTCACTCACCTCTGTAGGTAAGTTAATCTGCTTCACGCGTACGTCTAGCACTTCAATACCTAGGTCGTTAGAGCCTTCTGCGGCTTGAATAAGCGCCTGCTCCATAAGTTCGTCACGCTCACCTGAAACGATTTCGCGAATAGTGCGAGAACCAAACTCCGCGCGTAAACCGGTATTAATTCGGCGAGTTAACAAGTCTTCAGCCTGACGCTGGTTACCACCATTAGTTGAAAGGTAGTATGTCGCAAAGTCAGTAATACGCCATTTCACGAACGCATCAACAATTAAGTCTTTCTTTTCGCTGGTAATGAAACGGTCTGCTTGTCCGTCCAACGTTTTGATACGCGAATCTAACTTTACGATACGGTCAATAAACGGAAGTTTTAGGTGCAAGCCTGGTTCATACACAATCACTTGCCCTTGCTCGTCTTGCGCAACCTTACCGAATCGAATCACGATTCCACGCTGTGCTTCGCCAACAGTAAACAACGAAGTTAAACCAAGTAAAGCGAGAATCACGACAAGTACAATAATAAAGTTTCTCATGATTAGTTCACTCCTCTGTTGGTATAACGCGAGGTGTCGCGGCCAGTGTCGCGTGTTGAAGACTGCGAATTTAAACGAGTATCGCTAGTGCTAGTTTCACCGCTGTTGTCTGGCAACATAGGAACAGGTGAGTCACTCAAGCTACTGCGGTTTTGCATGATTTTGTCGAGCGGTAAATAAAGTAAGTTATTTCCACCTTCAACGTCGACAAACACTTTGCCGTTGTTCGCATAAATTCTTTCTAGTGTTTCAAGGAAAATACGCTGGCGTGTTACTTGCGGCGCTGCTTGGTACTGAGGTAGCAACTCGTTATAACGTGCCACTTCACCCTGCGCTCTAAGCGTAACCTGCTCTTTATAAGCTTGTGCTTCTTGCAGCATACGTCTTACACGACCACGAGCTGTTGGCTCAATTTGGCGCGCATAGGCTTCAGCTTCACGAATGAAACGCTCTTCATCTTCTTGTGCACGAATAGCGTCGTCAAATGCTTCGCGAACAGCTTCTGGAGGTCTTGCGCCTTGGAAGTTGACTTCCACTACGGTAATACCAATGCCGTAACGCTCTACCAAGGTTTCAATAATTTCACGCGTTTGTTGACGAACTTCATCACGACCTACGGTTAAGATGTTGTCCATCGTGTTGTGGCCAATTACATAACGCAACGCACTGTCAGTTAACTGTGACAAGCTCGATTCCGGGCTTTCTACATTGAACAAGTATGCGCGAGGGTTGGTAATTCGGTACTGAACGCCCATTTCCACGTTCACTACGTTCTCGTCTTCTGTCAGCATTGAACCCTGTGTTTGTTGTGAACTAATGTTGTTCACGTCAACGTTGGTGATAGTGTCAATGAAACGAGGACGCCAATGTAAACCAGAACCTACTTCCGCGTAATACGCACCAAAGCGTTGAACTACGCCACGCTCTGCTTCTTTAACGGTGTAGAATCCGGAAATAAACCAAATTACCACAGCCAAGGCGACAAGAAGTCCAATGCTCTTGCCACCAAATCCAGAATTCTTTTGGCCGCTACGTCCGCCGCCTTTATTGCCACCTAAGCCAAGTTTGCTCATCATATTTTTGAGCGCTTCATCTAAGTCAGGAGGCCCCTGATTATTACCACCTTGGTTGTTATTCCAAGGGTCGCGGTCTTTTTTGCCGCCATTCCCCGGTTCATTCCAGGCCATTGATTACTCCAAGTTTCTACTGATTAATTGATAATCTGTTGCAGTTTTTCGCCAAACTGTTTTTTTAATTTTTGCCACTCTACGTCAGGCATTCGTACCGATATTAACATATCTCCTCGCTCGTTTGCCTGCTCTTCCTGCACACATTGTAGCGCATACAATTTACTTCTTAATTTGCCTTCCATCGGCGGCACACGCAACGTTGTTTCGACCATGTGCGGTGCCAAACGTTCATGCAATGCTTGGCGAAGTAAATCTAGCCCCTCGCCTGTAACTGCAGAAACCCAAACCCGCTCCGGCACACCCTCATCATTGTAATCGATTCGTGGTGCTACACCTTCCATAAGATCGAGCTTGTTAAATACCAATAATTGCGGAACTTCATTGGCTTCTATTTCTTCCAATACGCTATTCACTTCGCGCTGGTTTTCATCTCTGCGCTCGTCGAATGCATCCACCACGTGAATAAGTACGTCGGCGTCTCTCGTTTCGGTAAGCGTTGCTTTAAAAGCCGCTACAAGATCATGGGGGAGGTGGCGAATAAAACCAACCGTGTCTGCAAAAATAACTGGTCCAATATCGCCTAAGTCGAACTTCCGTAACGTCGGGTCGAGCGTCGCAAATAATTGGTCCGCAGCATAAACATCCGCTTCAGTAAGCATATTAAACAATGTCGACTTACCCGCATTGGTATAACCGACCAACGCTAACGTGGGAATTTCAGCACGCTTTCTAGACCTACGCCCTTGCTCGCGCTGCTTCTCTACTTTTTCTAATCTACGTAGAATATTTTTAATGCGCTCCCGCAACAAACGACGGTCTGTTTCTAACTGGGTTTCCCCCGGGCCTCGTAACCCGATACCACCTTTTTGGCGCTCTAAGTGAGTCCAACCTCGAATTAAGCGGGTAGAAATATGTCGAAGCTGAGCAAGCTCAACTTGCAGCTTCCCTTCATGGGTTCGGGCGCGTTGTGCAAAAATATCAAGAATGAGACCCGTACGGTCGATTACACGACATTCAAATACACGTTCAAGGTTACGCTCTTGGGAAGGTGATAGTGCATGATTGAATATCACAACACCTGCGTCGACTGCTTTAACAAGCGACGCTATTTCTTCGGCCTTTCCGGAACCAATAAAAAGCCGAGCATCTGGAGAATTTCTAGACGCGGTAACTACACCAACAGTTTCGACACCGGCAGAAGAGACTAGAAGCTTCAGTTCTTCTAAATCTTCTCTAGCCGCCTCAGCGGCGAAATTAACATGAACCAGAACGGCTTGCTCACTACCTTCGTACCTATCAAACAAGCAAGCCTACTCCTACACCTGACTTACAGATGTTCGTTAATTTCGTCGTGCTCTTGTCCGTTTTGAGGCGGATACTGACTCGGAATACGAGCAGGAACCACTGTTGAAATTGCATGTTTGTACACCATCTGGCTAACTGTATTTTTCAGTAGCACCACAAACTGATCGAATGATTCGATTTGACCTTGTAACTTGATTCCGTTCACAAGGTAAATTGACACTGGGATTCGTTCTCTTCTTAGCGCATTCAAGAACGGATCTTGCAACGTTTGTCCCTTAGCCATATTCGTTTCCTGCATTGTTATTAGAATTATTCACGCACTTTCACAAAACGATATGTGAAGCGACGTTTAGTAGTGTAGCAATAAAATAGCTATTTTGTCGTTATTTGGATCATCAAGATGATTGATTTTTATCCAGTTGTCACTATGACGATCGCTAGACTACTTCGCTTTCCATACATCGACAGAAGTCGGGGCTTCTTGAAGTATTTTCAAGGCATGATCCAAAATAGATCCTTGTAAAGGATCTATCCAGTTTAGCGCTGGCCAAGATCGCAACCAGGTCATTTGCCTTTTCGCCAGTTGCCGTGTGGCTATAATTCCTTTCTCCCGCATCGTGTCATAGTCCATTTCACCGTCGAGGTATTGCCACATTTGGCGATACCCCACACAACGCATAGACGGAAGATCTAAATGCAAATCTCCTCTGGCTCTTAACGCTTCCACTTCTTGTTGGAAGTTGTCCGCCAGCATCAGATCGAAGCGTTGCTCAATGCGCTTATGTAAAATGCTTCTGTCTTGTGGGGCAACAGCAATTTGCCACGTAGGTAGGGCAAGTCCGGGCTTTTGCTCTGCGGTCAGCTCGGTTAACGACTTGCCACTAAGCTTATACACCTCAAGCGCTCGCATAAGTCGCTGCGGATCGTTTGGATGTATCCGCTCTGCACTTGTAGGATCGAACGCTTTGAGTTCATCGTATAAAACCTGCCAACCCAAAGAGTCTGCACGCTCCTGTATCTCTTGGCGTACCTCTTGGTTTGCCGTCGGCAGCTGAGACATACCCGCAAGTAGAGCCTTGTAATAAAGCATGGTTCCACCCACAAGAACGGGTGTATTACCACGCGCCCGAATGTCGTGAATAAGTGTTTCTGCGTCGCTCGCAAAGTCTGCCGCCGAGTAGCTCTCAAGCGGGTCTAAAATATTCACTAAATGATGTGGGTAACGCTCAAGTTCTTCGGCGGTAGGTTTAGCTGTGCCAATATCCATGCCGCGATAAATAAGCGCTGAGTCAACGCTTACAATTTCACACGGAAAGCGATCAAATAGCTCCATCGCAAGTGAAGTTTTACCTGCAGCCGTTGGACCACTAATACAAATTACACCTTGCTCTAAATTCACAGCTTTGCCTTTATTCAGCATTTCCGAACACAAGATCTTGCCAAGCAAGTGTGTTTACCGTTGGTTTCTGATCGACAGGTATCGCTTGCCAAGCCTCATTGAGTTGCTCCAACGACAAAGATTTAGCACCCGCTTCGCTTGCCAACCATTCTAGTACATCGAGGCGCTCTGTAAGGTGTATGTCGGAACTGCTAGCTTGTAAAAGGCTTAACAGTTGGGGCAATGTTTGCGCTAACGCCGTATGACGAAGTAACGCAGGCACTTTCAATATAGCTGCGCGTGACGCCGAAACTTGGCGCAACTCGATGCCTAATAAACTTAACTGCTGGTGGAAGTCAGTGAGCACCGTTGCCATTTGGTCATATTCAAACTGAGTTGGCAGCAATAGAGGCTGACCTGCCAGCCCCACCGCAAGTTTTTCTTTCAGCTTTTGTAACTCATGTTGACTGCTAATCGCGCCGGTTGGAACTACACCGACCTCGTCGCCTTTCACCATAAGTACAGCTCCAGAGAGCAAATACACCGGTGTCCAACGCTCTGTACTTTGCGCCGGTAATGCCATCATACGCGACCAAGTTTCAACGGCCTGTTTCGGCGGTGATTGCGGACGAGCCGAATAACCTGCGCCCGCGGGGGCACCTGTGCGCACTTGGGAGCCGCTATGGCTGGCTTGTTGATAAATAGACGGGTCAGGAGGCTGATAGTCGTGGCTTGCAGCCGGCTGTTCGGTATGCTCACTGTCGCTCAATACCGTCCTAACAGCACTTAACACGAAGTCATGAATTTGGCGTGACTGATGAAAACGCACCTCATGCTTCGCTGGGTGAACATTCACGTCCACCTGATTTGCAGGCAAAGTAAGATAAAGCACGTAAGTAGCAAAACGATCTTCAGCAAGTGTTTCACCATAAGCCTGACGAACCGCATGGTTAAGTAACTTATCTTTCATCATGCGGCCGTTCACATAAAAATACTGAACATCTTGCTGGTGCCGACAAACCGAGGCAGGAGCCACCCAGCCATTCACATGCAAATCGCCTACTTCGCTTTCCAACTTCACCGACTCTTCCATAAAGCGTCCACCGATTACTTTGGCAACACGCTGGCTGGAAGGCTCAGCACTTTTGGCTCTCGGGAAGTGTTTGCTGGTTTGCCCATTATGAGTAAGCTTAAAGCCAATATCTGGTCGAGCGAGTGCTATTCTGCGAATCACTTCGTCGATGTGGCTCATTTCTGTTTTTTCAGTGCGCAAGAATTTACGGCGTGCGGGTGTATTGAAGAATAGATCTTCTACGTCTACTGTCGTTCCGGTTGGGTGCGAGGCCGGTTCAACGTGCACATCCATGTCACGACCTTCGCAAAACGCTTTCCACGCACTTTCTTGTTCTTCGGTTTTAGAGGTTAGCGTGAGCCTTGAAACCGAACTAATACTCGCTAATGCTTCACCACGAAAACCGAGACTTAGAATCGCCTCTAAGTCGTCTAAAGTAGTTATTTTACTGGTCGCATGGCGGCTTAGCGCCAGCGTAAGCTCGTCTTTTAAAATTCCCGAGCCATTGTCGCGAATGCGTATACGTCGGTGTCCGCCGCGCTCAATATCAATTTGAATCTCAGTAGCACCCGCGTCAATACTATTTTCTACCAATTCTTTAACCACAGAGGCCGGCCTTTCTACCACTTCTCCTGCTGCAATTTGGTTCGCCAGTTGAATTGGCAACTTTTGAATAGACATTATTTTTTTAAGCCATGGTTTAGGGCGAGTTTAAGACGCTGGAATCTGTAGTTCTTGGCCAACTCTTAACATTGAGTCTGCTAGTCCATTGTGCTGCATAATGGCTGCAACCGACGTATTGTATTGGGCAGCGATAACCGACAAGCTCTCACCACTTTCTACAACGTGCGTATGAATACGCTGGTTCGCTAAAATTGTGCCTTCGATAGGATACAGAATAAAATTCGCACGAATGCCTTCGTAAAGTGAACGCGCTAACACTCGCTGATGATCTCTTGAGGTCAACATTCTTTCTTTCTGCGGGTTAGAAATAAACCCTAGCTCAACCAACACAGAAGGGGTTCCAATATTACTCAACACCGCTAAACTTGCGCCTTGAGGCTCTCTTCTGTGTAAGTCAGTCACTCGGCTTAAACGCTCTAAAATGGTTTCAGCAGCGCGTTGCCCATCTGACATAGAGTCTTTTCGTCTCATGTCTAAAAGCGTTTCAACAAGGTACGGGTCACTCTCACGTTGAGCGGCTTCATCTAATTCAAATAGCTCATCAGATAAACGTTCTCGGTCTTCCAGCGCACGACCAAACTCTGTGTTGGCTCGACGCGGTGATAACGTCCAGATCGACGCTCCACGAGGTTCTGGAGATGTGAACGCATCGGCGTGAACGGAAATAACGAAGTCGGCATGCGCTTGACGAATTAGGCGTGCACGCTGCGCTAATGAAACACCGTAGTCTCCGGTACGAGTAAGAACCGCTTCCATAGACGGGTCTGCATCAATTAAATCAGCTAAATATTTTGCTACCGCAAGTGTTACATGCTTCTCATATTTACCTGTCGGCCCTACTGAACCAGGGTCACGACCACCATGCCCGGCATCTACGGCAATAACGACAGGGCGAAGCTCACTATGCTCCGCGGTGCGCACCACACGCTGTGAGCGCTCAGGTATAACCGACTGCCCAGGAAGGTCGACAACTAAACGGTAGTTTCCATCACCATTGGGTTCCAATACTTGAATATTAGGTTCGATGGGTTGGTTAACGTCTAATACAACTCTAGATGTGCTGCTTTCCGGTGGTGTACTTGGGCGAATACGTTCAAGTAACAACGAATTGGTGGTAATCGACGTTAGCGCAAAGTTGTACGAGGTTTCATTAAAATCAATAACGACTCGATGAGGACCACCGTCGTATAGTGTGAAGTAGGTATAGTCTGGGTTTGCCCCTAACTCAAAAACAACGCGTGTTTTGTCTTGGTGCACGCCCACACGAACGTCATGAATTGTGTTCGCAGAAGCCTCTGCCACCCATACACAACTGAGTAGCAAAAAAATTATAATGCAACTTTGACTGTAGATAGCGCGAATCATGGTAGTCACTTTTAGCTGTTCTTCTTATATTGCTTCAAGTATTGCTTTCCCTACTTCTGTGAAAGCTTCTAGCTTCGCCTCTCGGCAAATATCCCCGTTGTCTTGTGCAACCGACGTCAACTCAATAGATAAGTCAGGCTCTGGTAACACGCCATAACCTCGCTCTGGCCACTCTATTAAACTTATAGTGTCATGAGCAAAATAATCTCTGATTCCCATGAATTCAAGTTCTTCAGGGTCAGCTAACCGATACAAGTCAAAATGATAAACCTTCCAGTCACTCAACTCGTAGGGCTCAACCAAAGTATAAGTTGGGCTTTTCACGGCACCGTCATGCCCTAACGACTGAATAATGCCGCGGCTCAGCGTGGTTTTCCCCATGCCCAGACCGCCATGTAACGTAATCACAATAGCTTGGTTAATACCAGCCGCGATACTTTTCCCTAAAGCTACGGTGTCAGCTTCTTTCGCAAGAAAAACCCGTTTGCTCATATTCATACGTCGTACTTCTGCCTTTTACGCTAATTCTGGATTCACTGCGTTAACGAGCTCAGCGAATAAATCTGACGCTATTATGCCACGAGTCTTGCCTTTTGCAGCATTTTCACCTGCAAGAGCATGAGCAACAACGCCTATTTGTGCAGCCTGTTCTTGGCTCACGCCCAAAGCATTGGCTTGCGCCCAAATTCCAGCAATAACACCGGTTAATATATCTCCACTACCCGCAGTCGCCAGCGCAGGTGTGCCGCACTGACATACAGATAAATGCTCATTGTGTTGTACTAGAGTTCCCGCGCCCTTAAGCACAACCGTACCACCGAACCTTTTCTGTATTTGCTCAGCCGCTTCTTGGCGCTTTGCCTGTATGTCAGACGTTTTCCAGGCTAACAAGCGAGCCGCCTCGCCGGGGTGCGGCGTAAGTACCCAGTTATCTTTTCTGACCGTTCGTGTTGCCAACAAGTTCAATGCATCAGCATCTACAACAAGGCTTTTATCAGAAGCAACGATCCAATCGAACCATCCCTTTGCCCATTGAGATTGTCCGAGCCCTGGACCGATAGCAACAATATCTGCACGGCTAACCAGCTCGCGTAACTCAGTGCTTTGCGCATCACCTTCTCGTACCATTAACTCAGGGCTTATTGCGCATTGACCCGACTGTCCTTGCGCGCATATCACTGATACCTTTCCGGCTCCAGCTCTCATGGCAGCTACGCCAGCCATTCCTGCTGCGCCAGCCATTCCCGGGGCGCCACCAATAATAACCACATGGCCCGAGCTACCTTTATGCGCGTCTTGCTTTCTTGCCGGTAAATAGGTTGCAAGCAGTCGTTGATCAAGTCGAACTGCACTTTCTGGAACAATTTCACGGAACGCTTCTAAAACGCCCAAACCGGCAAGATGTAACTGCCCAACAAAACCTTTTGCGGCGCCACAATACAAACCCGTTTTTAACGCCACCATAGACACCGTGTGTCTCGCCTTAACAGCGGCCCCTAGGGGTACACCATGATTTGCATCTAAACCACTGGGAATGTCTGCAGCAATAACGGGGAGGCGCTTTTCGTTAAGCTGCTCAATAACGTCTTTATAAACACCGCGTACGCTATCGCTTAACCCTGTGCCCAGGAGAGCGTCGATCACTACATCAGCCTTTAATTCTGACCAATCACCAAGGGGAAGAACTGTGTTCCCGGCTTCCACCCATAGGCTACGCGCTCTTTTGGCATCTTCAGATTGTGGTTCTTTGTTCGCAAAAACGGAAACGTCATAACCTTCTCGCTGAGCGCACAACGCAGCCACATAACCATCGCCACCGTTATTTCCTGAGCCGCAAAGCACCGAGACGCGCAAAGGCGGAGGAAAAGCACCGCGTAAACACTCACACACTGCCTTTCCAGCACGCTCCATGAGCTGCCACATGTTTAATTCGCAGCGTTCAGCCGCTTCCTGCTCATGCTCTCTAACTTGTGCCGCGCTATAAAGCTCTAGGGGTAAATGGTCAGTGCGTAACGTATCCATGGTATTTACTATTCAGGTTTGAAAATGCCAATGACTTGATCTTGTTGCGTTCCCGTTTTTTCATGTACCGCTTCTTGAGGCTCTTTCATTAAGAAGTCACACTCTACGCAACGAACCATTTCCCGTTCATTTTCTACGTAAAGCATCATCGAATCTTGTGCTTTGCATTCAGGGCAAGTTGCCCCTGCGATAAATCTTTTTCTCATGAAAACCACGCTTTATTAAAAATACTGCCTAACTTGTATTGTAGCGCGAATGAATTTTCGCTGCAGACAAAGTATCATGCGCTCTTTCACACTATTCACGAAGCCATTAGCCACGCATTATGATTCAAGCCGAACAGTTACAACTTATTCGCGGACACAAAACGTTGCTCAACGACACGAAGTTCACTATTTTCCCGGGGCAACGGGTTGGTTTAGTAGGCGCGAACGGCACTGGTAAGTCTTCGCTATTTGCATTGCTTAAAGGCGAACTAAAAGAAGACGACGGCACATTGAACCTGCCTGCGACTTGGCGTATTGCAAGTGTTGCACAAGAAACACCCGCACTGGAAGTCAGTGCTAAAGACTACGTTATTCAGGGCGACCAAGAATATATCCAAACTCGGCACGCTCTGGAGTTGGCAGAACATAATAACGACGGTGAACAAATCGGTCAGCTGCATGCCAAACTAGACGCCATCGGTGGTTATCAAATCGAAGCAAGGGCAGCTTCATTATTAGATGGGCTTGGTTTTACCCCCGACCAAATTCAGCATTCGGTTAAGTCATTTTCCGGTGGCTGGAGAATGCGATTAAACCTCGCCCAGGCGTTAATTGCTCGCTCTGACCTACTACTACTCGACGAACCAACCAACCACCTCGACCTCGACACTATTGTTTGGCTCGAGTCGTGGTTAAAAGTATTTCCAGGAACCGTGATTGTTATTTCGCATGACCGCGACTTCTTAGACGGCATCGTGACGCATATTTTACATATTGAGCAGCAACAAATTTTTGCCTATCAAGGCGATTACACCAGCTTCCAGCGCCAGCGCTCAGAACGCATTAGTCAGCAACATCAGCAGTACCAAAAAGAGCAAGAAAAACGCGCTCACTTGCAAAGCTTTGTGGACCGCTTTCGCGCGAAAGCAAGTAAAGCGAAGCAAGCGCAAAGTCGTTTGAAAGCACTAGAGAAGCTTACTGCAACAGCACCTATCGATGCCTCTGTAAGTTACGACCTAAGTTTCCCCAAGCCGCTCAAGCTACCCAACCCGCTGATTCACTTGGAAAAGGTGCAGGCTGGATATGGTGACACTGTTATTTTGCACGACATTCACTTTAACCTGGTTCCTGGCAGTCGTATCGGTTTACTCGGTCGCAACGGTGCAGGTAAGTCGACGTTAACCAAGCTACTTGCGGGCGAGTTACAACCGTTACAGGGTGAGCGCGAAGTTAACCAAGGTCTAGTGATCGGCTATTTTGCTCAGCACCAACTTGAAACGCTTGATCTAGAAGGCTCAGCCGCGCTTCATATTCAACGCATAGACCCCAAGGCGAGCGACCAAGCTATTCGTGACTACTTAGGCCGTTTTGGCTTTAAAGGTGATCGAGCTTTTGAACCGGTTGGGCCGTTTTCCGGAGGGGAAAAGGCTCGATTAGTGTTGGCGATGCTAGTTTATCAGCGACCTAACTTGCTCCTTTTAGATGAACCGACAAACCACCTAGATTTAGATATGCGGGAAGCCTTGGTTGCAGCATTGCAAGAGTTTGAAGGCGCAATCGTTGTCGTTTCGCACGACCGCCACTTCTTGCGCACCACAGTCGACGACTACTACTTGGTGAACCAAGGGCAAGTTAGCGCCTTTAAAGGTGACTTAGACGATTACAGCACATGGTTACAAGACAACCCTTTACTGTTCTCAAATTCAAAGGCAGAGGAAAAGTCTGACACCAACAAGAAAGCACAACGGCAAGCCGCCGCAGTAAAAAGACAACAACTCAAACCATTGAAAGACAAGCTTAAGAAAGTTGAGAAGGACATGGAAAGTACGCAAGCGAAGCTGGATACGGTGAATGAAGTATTAAGTGCGTCCGACCTTTACCAAACTGCTTCACCAGAAGCATTGTCTGAGCACTTTAAACAACAAAGCGAGCTGGAAAACCAACTCGCTTTACTTGAAGAACAATGGCTTGAGCTTGAAGAACAAGTTCAAGCCGCAAGTTCAGAATAACCTCTTACTCTGTACCCGCATTTACAGGCATTTGTGTCCACTGCTCAGTTGCAGAGAATGGAATGTCTGTAAAGTTCGCACCACGAAACTCAATGCGTACCTGATTACGTGCGGCATGGTCGCCTGCAACCAAGGTTGTGAAGTAAGTTTGTAGCTGCGCTTTTGTAAGTTGGTCTAAAGCCGCAAGCGACTCTTCACGGCGGTTGTAATTCGGCTCTTCTCTACGCCATTCAGAAACCACCAAACCAGCTTCTTCACCAAGGCTTTGTGGAGGCTGCTCTAAACTACTTCTTAACGCAGTTTTGGTTTCTTCAAAACGTTGGTCTTCTAGTTCCGCTACAAATGTTGTCGCATCATCTATAAATGCATTGAAGCGATCCACCAACGGAGCAGGACCACGAACTGGGCTTTGAATGTACATAGCCAAACCTGGGTTCTCCTGCAGGCTTAAGTTCGTTACGCCCACTGCATAACCAAGCTGCTCTTCCGTTCTTAATTGATTAAAGAAACGAGTGTGAAGCAATTCTGAAAGCAACTGCATAGATAAACGCGCCTGAATCGACTCGTCTTCCACAAAGTGCGCTTGTAAAACAGCAGAATCGTCCAATTGAGTATTATTTTGATAGCTCAACGGGAAGTCAGACCCAAACTCACGAATCGGCGTGTGCTCTTGGTAAGTTATTTCCGCACTCGGCGTAACAAAGTTAGCTGCGTCGCGCACTAATGCAGTCGCGTCTTCTGCCGTGTGATTACCGTAAACCAATGCCCGTACAGAAACGTCGCCTAACAGCTTAGCTTTAACAGTATTGAGTAACTCCGGCTGTATCGACATCACACGAGCCAAACGCTGCTGATGACTCAAGAAGTCAGGTCGTACCGAGCGTTGATAAGCTGGGAACAAACGATTCAGTGGGCGTGCCACCAATTCATTCATAATGCTACGGCGCTGACGGTCTTGAACCATTGCGAATTGCTCAGCTGTCATCTCAAACTCAACAAATCGGGTTAACAACATATTCGCAAGCTCTGCTTGTTTGTCATTGAAGCCGTTAAGTCTTAGCTGTAATCCTTGTCCGAAAGACAGTGAAAAGCCGACGCCCGCAATACCTGCTTCACGAGAAAAACCACGCTCACTCAAGTTAAAGGCATCAAGTAACATACTTGCAGCTACGCGCTCTTCGTAACTCCACTCGAATGTAGGTTGGTAGAAGTCTACAAATACCGACGCACGAGGTTCTTCGAAGCGTTCGCTACGCTGATAAAGCAAGCTTAAACCCGGCTCATCAATAATCGTTTGTGGTTGAGCTTGCACTTCACCAGTCACTAAGCTCAAGTCTTCAGGTAGCAAGCGGTTCACGGCAGGCAAATTAATCGGAACCTGAGCTGCCATATCCTTCCATGACTGAATCATTTCGTTAGAAAGATCCGCAATACGATACTGACCGTCAAAGAAATGCATCTGTTGGTCGGTTTCAACATCAGGCGCTACCACAAAAATACGTGCGTTTTCTGGACGCACAGCCTCTAGAACTGACTGGGTAACTTCTGCATTGAAACTGTCTAACCGATAGTCGGCGTCGATAGCGTGCTGGGTCGGTACCTCTTGCATAGCGGCTGCAAGCTGAGAAACATAACCAAAGGCTTCTTGTTTTCTCAAGAATTGGAATTCGTTGTTCAACACAGTACGTAGCTCGCTTACGTAAGCTTCGTCTACGCCTGTTTCACGTAGCATGTCGAAATAGCGGAACAATAAACCTAACACTAGCTCTTTTTGCGCATAACCTTGCTCGGTAAGCTCTAGCGCTACACGAACACGGCCTGCATTGCCATAGTTGTTGGCCTCACCCCAAGCACTTAACGACTCGATAAGTCCGCCTTCACGGAGAAGTGCAGCAGGAGTGCCCGGCATTTCAGAGCTGATGAGGTAACTCACCAAGCCTTGTGGTTTATTCGCAAAATACTCCGACACTTCAGGAATGGTGAAGTCTAGAAGTAGCGTACGCGTTTCCACTTGTGGCTTGTAATAAATAAGCTGCTGATTCTGAGCTTCCGTTACTGGTGGAGCTGTAATCGGGTCTACCGCAGCGTCAAAGTTAGGAATGTCCGAGAATGAGCCACGAGCTAGTTGCTCAAGTTCGTCAAGAGAACGATTACCTAACACTACTGCAGTCATTAAGTTTGCAGAGTAATAACGCTCGTAAAACTCCACCATGGCTTCAAGCAAGTTGCTGTCTGGCTTGTCGCCCAAAGACTCGTTATTACCAATACGGAAACGCGCAATAGGATGGTCTGGATTTAACGTACGGTTGTTCAATGCAAATAGAATGAAACCGTCGTTTGCACGTTGCATCGACCATTCCGAGTTCACTGCATTCACTTCCTTTTCAACATATTCAGCGGTGAACAGAGGTGCTTTGAAAAAGTCAGAAAAGCGGTCTAACGCTTCAGGCAAAGCGTCGTTATTAATCTCGAACATGTAGTTTGTGAGATCATCAGCGGTATAGGCATTGTGCGTGCCGCCGTGGCGCGACATAAATTCGCTGTACTCATC
This sequence comes from Lysobacter sp. N42, assembly GCF_004344885.1. NCBI lineage: Bacteria > Pseudomonadati > Pseudomonadota > Gammaproteobacteria > Lysobacterales > Lysobacteraceae > Lysobacter > Lysobacter sp. N42. Next base: position 376,516 of record NZ_SKFB01000003.1, on the reverse strand, counting down.
CGGATCAGGATATTTTTCCGTACCTAAGAAGAGCATGTGCTCTAGAAAGTGCGCAAGGCCAAGTTGGCTGTCTGGGTTTTGCATACTTCCCGCACCAACTGCTAATGCTGCTGCAGCTTTCTCAGTTTCAGTGTCGCTAACCAATAACACACGCAATCCATTTTCGAGTGTAAGTGTGCGATACTCACGCTCGTCATAAGGGCTGGTATAGATGTCTGGTTCGCCAGACTCCGGCGCTACAGGTTGCTTAGAGCAGCCCGCTAAAACAAGCGCGAAGGCAATAAGAATAACGTAACTTCGCATGGAAAATAACATAGTAAAACCCTGGTCATTAATGGAATAAAGTGAACCTTAAATTATGCAAACCAGTGTACCAAGTTGCAATGACACAAATGTTTCTGAACATTTCAAACCTCATCCATGGTTGAAGAGCGCGCACCTGCAAACCCTTTGGTCACGCATAAGTCGCTACCAGCCACGTGCGAAATTTGATATTGAAATATTACCTACCCCAGACGGAGACGAGCTTGACCTGGCGTGGCTAAAAGGCGCAAAAACTCAAGCAGATGCCCCAATAGTAGTTATTTTTCATGGTTTAGAGGGTAGCGCTAAGTCGGCCTACGCCGATCAACTTGCAATCACGAGTGTTGAGCAAGGCGCCGACGCTGTAGTCATGCAGTTTAGAACATGCTCGGGAAGGTTGAACAAAACTCCGGTTGCATACCATTCTGGCGCATATGAAGATCCCCTACATACATTGCAACATATCGCAGATAAATACCCGAACCGTCCTATTCACGCAGCAGGATTCAGTCTTGGCGCAAACATGCTCGTGAATTTACTAGGGCGCGTGGAGAATCCCCCTATTCAACGAGCTGTTGCTGTATGTCCGCCATTGGATTTAGCCTCCTCGTCACTGAGAATGAACAAAGGGTTCTCTCGGGTATATCGCAACCACTTACTCAACAGTTTGAAGCAAAAAACGTATCAAAAATTGGAGTTGGGTATTTTTTCAGACGTTCTCGACTTAAATCCACGGAAGCTACTAACCTGCAAAGACTTTCCACAGTTTGATGACTGCGTAACCGCGCCGTTACATGGTTTTCAAGGTGCGAATGAATACTATGAAAAGTGTAGCGGCAAACAATACCTAAGAAACATTACTACGCCCACCCTAGTGATTCATGCTCAAGACGATCCTTTAATGAGCCAAGAAGTTATTCCTTCATCAGAAGACTTAAGCCCCCAAGTTCATTACGAGATGCACCGACATGGTGGGCATGTTGGTTTTATTACCCAGCACGAAGGAGCGGCCAAGCCTTGGTTACCCGGTCGTATTATGCGATGGTTCGGTTCTGAAATTAAGGCGAGGTAGCTGGCAATGAAAATCCCTTGGCAAGAACTTGAAACCGAAACGTTAGACGCCCTTGTGGAACAGTTTGTATTGATGGAAGGCACTGAGTACGGCGAACAAGATGTGTCTTTAGAAACCAAGGTGGCACAGGTGAAACGGCAGTTACAGGAAGGCAAAGCCATTATTGTATGGTCTGAATTACATGAAACGGCGCATATTGTTCCTGCCGACAGCTATGACGATTCGGGCGCTATGCCTTGAGGTAAAATATCCTGCCAATCGATTCTAGGGTCACCCAATACTAAAAAGTTGGGATTCTTCGGTTGTGCACTGCGGTTATATTTCAAGGGCCGAAAAGACTCGTCCACCAAACTTCCGCCCGCCTCTTCCACCAATATTTGTGCCGCCGCTGTGTCCCACTCACCAGTTTCACCAACGCGAACGAAGCAATCGGCTGTACCTTCTGCTACCAGGCAAGACTTCAAAGCACAACTTCCAGTGTAAACGTGCTCTATGTCTCGATCGCCTGAGCTCATGCGTGAAAGAATTCTTTCGGTTGGTTGGCGCCGACTGAGAGCGACTTTAATACTGTCTGACTGCGGAGTGTCTAGCCTACGAACACTAATATTTTGATGAACACCCTTTTGTAGTCGCCAGGCTCCTTGCCCAGCTGCTGCGGTATACAATGCGTCTTCCGCTGGCCAGTAAATCACGCCGAGAATTGGCATATCGTAATGGATAAGGGCAATACTCACGGCAAAGTCACCAGAGCCATAAATAAATTCTTGGGTGCCATCTAACGGGTCAACTAACCAATAGCTCGACCAGTCTCTACGCACCGACCAGTCGACTAACGACTCTTCCGTAAGCACAGGCAAAGAAGGGTTTAGGTTATGTAAGTGTTCACTAATGAATTCGCTCGCCATGAGATCGGCACTAGTGACAGGGGAATCGTCTGCCTTTGTTTCTACGTCGAATTTGCCCTCGCCTTGCAACGCGAGGATTTTTTTACCGACAGCAGAGGCAATGTCGGCAACCTCTGCCGACAAATGAGCTAGGTGTTCTTCAGGCCAATATTGAGGTGGGTTCATAAAGCCCCCTTCTTAACTACTGCTTCCGTTATTTATATTGCCTTGTTCTCGCCACCTTTGCATTAAAAGTAATGCAGCGACACTTCGCGCTTCGGTAAAGTCAGGTTGAACGAGGAGTTCATCTATATTGTTCACGCTCCACGGCACAATTTCCAATGGTTCGGGTTCATCGCCGGGTAGCTTCTCTGAGTATAGATCAAGACCGACATAAAGGTGCATAGACGCTGAGAAAAATGCAGGAGCCATAGTTACGCTTTTCATGGGCACCAACTTTTTCACGCCATAGCCAATCTCTTCTTTCAATTCTCTATCCGCAGCTTGCTCGGGCGTTTCCCCCGGATCGATAAGACCTTTCGGGAAGCCAAGTTGGTAATTGTGCAGGCCTGCGGCGTATTCGCGCACAAGTAACATAGTGTCGTTATCGATAAACGGTACAACCATAACTGCACCGCGCCCGCTGCCTTGCATGCGTTCATATTGCCGTAATTCTCCATTACTAAACTTCAAGTCGATAGACTCGATGCGTAATAAGCGACTTTTCGCTACAATTTGGCGTGAGAGGATGGTTGGTATTTGTTTGCCGGCCATAATACTGCGCTCTTATTCCGTGAACTCTCTAAACATACACTAAATTAAATCATCGAGAAAACCCATGCTGAACTGGCAAAACATAGACACTATTCTTCTCGACATGGACGGTACGATTCTAGACCTCCATTATGACAACTATTTTTGGGTAGACTATTTACCTTTAGCCTATGCAAAACACCACAATATTGATCACGGGGAAGCGCAAGAATTCCTGAATAAAGCTTTTACCGAGGTAGCCGGAACACTCAACTGGTATTGTCTCGATTACTGGGAACGAACGCTTTCACTGCCGGTTCGCCAGCTAAAGCGAGAAATGACTGAAAAAATTAAATACCGGCCAGACGCGATGAACTTCTTGAAGCAGCTTAAGGCGAGCAACAAACAAGTAGCGTTGTTAACGAACGCTCACCCAGACGCACTCGCGCTGAAAAATGAGTTCACACATTTGAAAGAGTGGATACCTCAGCAGTTCTCTACGCATGAATTTGGTTACTGCAAAGAGTTCAACGAACTTTGGCAAGGTCTTTCTGAAACGCTCTCTTTTAACCCAAAACGCACACTATTTGTGGACGACGGAGAGCATATCTTAGACAGTGCAAAACGGTTTGGCATTGAATACACCTTGGGTATAACAAAACCTGACAGCCAACAACCGGCTAAAACATTTGCACGTCACCCCGCTGTTGCAAGCTTCGCAGAGTTACCAAAACTTGGCGAATAACCAGAACCGTCTTATGCTTATGATCATGTTAGAAAAAACAAAGGATTTGCGCCACTTATGAGCCAAAATGCGAAGAAAGACAATGTCACCGCCAACTTCGACGCTGTAGTGATCGGCTCCGGACCTGCCGGCGAGGGTGCGGCAATGATGTTAGCGAAGCGCCATCAAAGTGTCGCAATTATTGAAGCATACCCCAGACTTGGTGGTGGCTGTACGCACTGGGGCACCATTCCCTCAAAGGCCCTACGCCATTCGGTGAGCCGTTTAACCGAATACAACGCCAGCCCCTTATTTGCGCGCGGCGAAATGCCTACCCAGCTTACATTCTCTGAAATTCTCAAACATGCTGAGGGCGTTATTCGCAAACAAGTTTCTTTGCGCAGTTCGTTCTATGTTCGAAATGGTGTAACCGTTATACATGGCAAGGCTAGTTTTCAAGATAAAAACCATTTAGCCATTTCACGACCAGACGGCTCAATCGACATTATTCACACCAAGAATGTGGTCATTGCAACGGGTTCTCGCCCCTACAGACCACCAGGTGTAGACTTCTCGCACCCACGTATTTACGACTCCGACACTGTGCTTTCTTTGAAGCACGAACCGCGCTCTATTTTAATTGTCGGTGCAGGTGTAATTGGCTGTGAATACGCAAGTATTTTTCGGGGGTTGGGTGTAAAAGTCGACCTAATCAATAACCGTGAACGCTTACTTTCATTTCTCGACACAGAAATTTCTGACGCACTGAGTTATCACTTACGCAACAGCGGCGTGGTTATTCGCCATGGCGAGGAGTTCGACTCAATCGAAGGTCGAGAAGACGGTGTGGTGCTTACCACAACTTCAGGCAAGAGAATGTTTTCCGACTGCCTTCTGTTCGCAAATGGTCGCTCGGGCAATATTGAACAGCTAAATATTGAAGCGGTGGGGTTAAAAGCAAATTACCGCGGACAGCTAGAGGTAGACGCTAACTATCGCACCGCTGTGGACAATATCTATGCGGTTGGTGACATTATTGGCTACCCGAGTTTAGCGAGCGCCGCTTATGACCAGGGGCGAATTGCAGCTACCGCAGTACTCGACGGTCAATGCGACTCCAAGCTTGTTTCAGACATCCCCACGGGAATTTATACCATTCCTGAAATTAGTTCGGTGGGAGCCACAGAAGAGCAACTTACCGCCGACAATATTCCCTATGAGGTGGGCCGTGCACAGTTTAAACACCTTGCGCGCGCACAAATTGCTGATTCACACGTTGGCTGCCTAAAACTAATATTCCACAGAGAGACATTCGAAATTTTAGGCATTCACTGTTTCGGCGAGCGGGCTTCGGAAATTATTCACATCGGGCAGGCCATTATGGAACAAAAGAACGGCGGTAATAATATTAATTACTTTATTAATACCACGTTTAATTATCCAACCATGGCAGAGGCATACCGGGTGGCGGCACTCAATGGAGTGAACCGAGTCGCACCTATTTAGTCTTGGGGCCCGGCTTGCTCCATCAGGTCGGGCTTAGACGGTAACTCAATACGAATACAAAAACCTTTGCCCGGGTGGTTGGTCGCTTCTAACGCGCCGCGATGCAAGTCGACGAACCGGTTCACAATTGCGAGCCCTAGGCCCGAACCTTCACCACCACGAGCGCTATTTCCCTGCGTAAAAGGCTCAAACATTCGTTTCAGCTTGTCCTCGGGTATGCCCTCACCGCGGTCACACACCTCTAGGAAAACGCCCGCGGCGTCAGTATTTCCAACGCGCTTAGTCGAGCCCGTATGAATGGTTATCGGTGGCGCGCCATAGCGCTGTGCGTTCACAACTAAGTTCATGAGCACACGTTTTATAGCAGTGGGCTGCATCATGACCGCGGGTAAATTGCGTTCAAGATCAAGTTCAATGCTTTGTTCGTCGGTGTACTCACTGGTAAGTACCACGTCATGTACGAGCTCGTTTAAATTCGCTTTCTCAAAATCTTTCACATCTGGCGAGCGTACAAAGTCGACAAACTGGTCGATAATCGAATTCATGTCGTCAATGTCTTGTACGACACCGTCCCACAACACATGGTCTTTGTCCGCCATCATTTCTGCAGCTAAACGAATTCGCGTTAACGGCGTTCGTAAGTCGTGGGAAATACCTGCAAGTAACAAGTTGCGGTCGTCTTCTAATTGCTGAATTCCTCGCGACATTTTATTAAATGCGCGGGTAACGTTGATAATTTCGGTTGCACCTAGCTCGTCTAATTCACCGCGATATATACCTCGGCTCAAGTCTTGCGCCGCTCGCTGTAAATTACGTAACGGTTGGTTTAACCAACGCGCAAACCAAGCGCCACCCGCAACACTCAGCGTCCCAATAAGAACTAGATAGAAAAGCAATGGAGAGAACTGGCCTTGATCTATTCCTGTCATAGGAATGCGATACCAGCCGGTTTGCCCTTCGGTTTGAATCCATATCTGCATGGGGGCAGTGTCACTAATTCTTACTGAAACCGGCTTTTTCATGACACGAGCCATTTCAGTGGCTAAAAAGCTATAAGGTGCAGCTTGGCGAACACCAGCTTCTTCAGCTTGCTGCAAAGAGAGTTCTTCAACACCTGAAATATCCTGGTAACGCTGTCGCATATTCGGCAGCAAGCGCTGCTCGGCGATAAGTTCATGGGTTTGTACTTGCTTACCCACCAAATAACTGAGCTGCTGCACGCTCGGTTTCACCACATAAATGGTGATCATGACGTACGACAATATTTGGTTAACAACCAGCAGTAATGCAAGCAGTGCTATTGTTCTGGCAAAGGCTGTTCTTGGCAGCAACGTCATTTAATGCGCCGACTCCCCGTCGGGTACGAATACATAACCCAAGCCCCATACGGTTTGTAAGTAACGAGGGTTAGCTGGGTCGGTTTCGATAATTCGGCGTAACCGCGACACTTGAACGTCAATGCTACGCTCCATTGCACTGTAATCTCTACCACGTGCAAGGTGCATCAACTTGTCACGCGAAAGCGGCTCGCGCGGGTGGCTCACTAACGATTTCAACACCGCAAATTCGCCACTGGTTAAGGTAATCACTTCATCGCCTTTACGCAGTTCCCGAGTCCCCATATTGAACCAGAAATTGCCAAATTCCACGACGCGGTCTTCACCACTCGGAGCGCCCGGTGCTTCACGAACTTGACGACGCAATACAGCTTTTACCCGAGCCAGTAATTCACGAGGATTGAATGGCTTTGGCATGTAGTCGTCAGCGCCAACCTCTAAACCAATTATACGGTCTACGTCGTCGCCTTTTGCCGTCAGCATAATAATAGGTAGGTTATTTTCTTTTTGGCGTAATCGTTTACATATCGAAATGCCATCTTCACCGGGTAACATAAGATCGAGCACCATAAGGTGAAAAGTTTCCCGTGTAAGCAACCGGTCCATCTGCTCGCTGTCGCCCACGGCTCGAACTTGAAAGCCTTGTTCGCTTAAATACCGTTCTAGCAGCGCACGTAACCGCACGTCGTCGTCTACAACTAATATACGTTCAGAAGTTTCATTCATAGAATCACCGTGTCTCGTTGCACATGCGTGCTCGGTTTTTAATCATGAGACACAGTTTAGAGGTAGGACAGCGGGTTGCCAATGAAAACGTTGGCAAACCCTGCTGTAAATTGTTACCGGTTATTACTATTGTTGCGGTTGAGGTGACGCGTCAGAGTCGTCTTGAACCCGCTTCATCGGTGGATTCACCCAAATGACTCTAGACGGAGAAGCTCCGTTTCGGTTAGCAGCTTCAATCACTGCAACCTCGTCCCAGTCCACTTCGTATTTCTTCGCGAACGCGCTGCTTGAGTTCGTACTTGCACACCCAACAGACATGAGCGCGACAACACCTATAATCATGAGTTTCTTCATTGTGTACCTCCTCACTCATAATTTACGCCATCAAAAGATGACTACACTTTAAGTATAGTTTAAGTACACAAATTAACCGCTTTGAGATTATCTTATTCGGTAAAAAACTGATTTTTCGCGATAAAAAGTTAGTGATTACATCGCTTATAAGCCGCCTCTTGCGATGAAGCGCAAAGCTAAGTATCTTTCCTGCTCTCAGCGCATTACACACAAAGGTCGACCGTGAAAACAAATCTAATTACCGCAGAAGGTTTTAAAAAGCTAGAGAAGGAACTCGACCATTTGTGGCGAGAATACCGGCCTGAAATCACAAAAAAGGTGGCTTGGGCTGCAAGCTTAGGCGACCGCAGTGAAAACGCCGATTACAAAGAAAACAAGCGCCTACTCAGACAAATTGACAGTCGTGTTCGCTTTCTACGTAAACGCCTTGAAGTTCTTAAAGTTGTCGCCTACTCGCCACAACAAGAAGGAAAGGTATTTTTTGGTGCTTGGGTTGAAATAGAAGATATTGACGGTGTGCAAAAAACCTTTCGGATCGTGGGGCCCGATGAAATTTACGGTCGCAACGACTATATTTCAATCGACTCTCCGATGGCTCGCGCGCTGCTTAAAAAAGAAGTCGATGACGAGTTTTACGTCACAACCCCATCAGGTAAAAAAGAGTGGTTTGTTACCCAAATTCGTTACGACAAAACCTAAAGAAGCTAAGGCTGTCTCTCATAATAGCCATCGAAAGCAACCGTCCAGTCTTCATCCTGCTGACGCGTTTCCCATAACTGTCGCACGCGACCGTCGTTAAGTAGTTCCCAGGAAATACGTTGTTTTAGAACTTTGCCGTCTGTGTTCTGAGTTTCTCCCGACAACACCATTTTACCATCAATTACTCCACCTTCTAGGACAAGCAGCAAACCACCATTGTCAACCCAGGTTTGGTGCCACACTTCACGAGTCGCGTCATAGATATTGTAGCTGGCTCCTCGGTAATCCCTCATGTTCTGATATTGTTCGTGTAATGCACAACCGTCAAAAGTTTTTGTAATCGCATTTATACCGACTTTGTCACCCGCGGTGTTATACACATTCCATTCCCCTACCCAAAAATCAAACTGCTGATACTCTGAGCCAGAGCATCTCTGCTGTGCGTACGAAAGGTTAGAAGACAGCACTAGAAAAATCACGAGAGCACAATACATAGAAAGTTTGAGCATAATCTTCATTCCAATGTCAGTTTCCACTTGAGTATAGTCAATTTCAGCCATAGCGTTTTGTCTTATGAACGTGCAAACTGAGTGCTACCACTGACACAAAAAGGTAGTTCAGAAAATGAAATTATACGAAATGGCCATTGCGCCCAACCCGCGTCGCGTTCGCATGTTTATGGCTGAGAAAGGGCTGCTAGACCAAGTTGAGCGTGTGGAACTCGATCTGCAAAAAGGCGAAAACCTAACGCCTGAATTTATCACCAAGAATCCTATGAAAAAGGTTCCGGTTTTAGAGCTAGACGACGGAACGTGCATTCCTGAAACCATGGCTATTTGCCGTTTTGTAGAAGAAAGCCATCCGGAAACTATGAATTTAATGGGTGAAACACCCAAAGAAAAAGCGGAAATAGAAAAATGGACCCGCTGGATTGAATTTTACTTTTTCTTACCTACTGGCATGGCTTTTCAGCACCTAAGCGGCTACTTCAAAGACCGTATGGAGCCCAACGAGAGCTGGGGCCTGAACTGCAAGAATGACGTGGAGAAGTTCTTTCATAAGCTAAACAAACACTTAGCAGACAATGAATGGATTGCCGCTAACCGTTTCACCGTAGCCGACATTAACGCATTTTGTACCGTTGAATTTGCTCGTGTTGTAGACGTTCGTATTAAAGATGAACAAACCCACTTGCAACGTTGGTTTGATGCGATGAAATCACGCCCTTCTGCAGACGTTTAACAGCTATCAAGCATGACGCAGCAAAGCTTCTGCGGTAATATTGAATTTTCTGGCGCGGACCATTCTGCGCCTTTTTACTATTGAAGTAATACGGTTTTATAAATTCAATGACACGAGTGCTGCGCTTTTGCACTCGTATATTTAGGAATTCTCATTTTTATGGCTTTAGCTACCGCCGAACACGCTCAAATTCTTGAACAGATTGCCTCCGAACTGAATGTTAAAACTCAACAAGTTTCAGCAACCGTACAACTTATCGACGAAGGCTCCACGGTTCCTTTCATCGCTCGTTATCGAAAAGAAGTGACCGGCGGATTAGACGACACCCAACTACGTAACCTAGCCACTCGCCTTACCTATTTACGTGAGCTTAGTGAACGTAAAGCAGTTATTTTAAAAAGCATTCAAGAGCAAGAAAAACTTACCCCAGAGCTTTCTAACTCTATCCAAAACTGCACCTCGAAAACCGAGCTTGAAGATCTCTACTTACCCTATAAACCGAAACGCCGTACCAAGGGACAAATTGCCATTGAGGCGGGTATCGAGCCACTAGCAGACCAGCTTCTTACCGATAACAACGCAGACCCAGAAGCGCTAGCAGCAGAATTTATAAACGCTGAAGCCGGGTTTGAAGACACTAAGGCGGTGCTTGAAGGTGCGCGCTTCATCGTTATGGAACGTTTCTCTGAAGACGCTCAGTTACTGAAAGAAATTCGCCAGTCTCTATGGCAACAAGCGGATATCACCAGCCAAATGATGCCGGGTAAAGAGTCTGAAGGCGCGAAGTTCCGTGACTATTTTGAGTATGCAGAACCGATTAAAAAGGTTCCTTCACACCGCACATTAGCCATGCTGCGCGGCAGGAACGAAGGCGTACTACAACTGAAACTTCAACCAGAGCCTCATGCAGAAGAAGGCCAACGCAGCGCGTATGAAGAAAAAATTGCACAGCATTTTAATGTAGAAGCCGCTTCTGGAGGCCTATCTGCTTGGCGCCTTCAGGCCGTGCAGTGGACATGGCGTGTAAAAATTCTTCCGCGTATGGAAACTGACTTATTAGGTCAGTTAAGAGACGCAGCCGAAGAAGACGCTATAAAAGTATTTGCGAAAAACTTAAAAGACCTTCTTATGGCAGCGCCAGCCGGTCAGAAAACCACATTAGGTTTAGACCCCGGATTAAGAACGGGTGTTAAAGCGACTGTAGTTGATCAAACCGGAAAACTTGTAGGGCAAACCACAACATTCCCTCATGCACCACAAAACCAATGGGACAAGTCATTACGCTCGCTAGCGGCTCTGTGCAAGCAACATAAAGTAGAGTTAATTGCGATAGGTAACGGTACTGCTTCACGAGAAACCGACAAGCTTGCCGGGGAGCTGGTTAAAGCGCTACCCGAGTTAAAAATGCAAAAGGTCATGGTGAGTGAAGCCGGCGCATCTGTTTATTCCGCGTCTGAATTAGCCGCACAGGAATTCCCAGACCTCGACGTTTCATACCGGGGTGCGGTGTCTATTGCTCGTCGCTTACAAGATCCACTAGCAGAACTCGTGAAAATTGAACCGAAATCGATTGGTGTAGGCCAATACCAGCACGACGTGAGCCAGTCTTTATTGGCAACTAGCCTAGATGCCGTAGTGGAAGACTGTGTTAACGCGGTTGGCGTAGACTTGAATATGGCGTCTGTTCCGTTGCTCGCTCGTGTCGCTGGTCTTAATCGCAGTTTGGCGCAGAACATTGTGCAACACCGCGACCAAAACGGTGCTTTCGACAACCGTAAAGCGCTACTCGAGGTGAGTAGACTGGGACCCAAAGCATTTGAACAAGCCGCGGGGTTCTTGCGTGTAACCAATGGCTCGCAGCCATTAGACGCCTCATCAGTTCACCCAGAAGCTTATCCTCTTGTTGAGAAGATAGCAGAGCACAATGGTAAAGCGTTGTCTGAAATTATCGGTCAGTCAGACTTTTTACGTGGGCTGAACCCTAACGATTTCACCGACGATAACTTCGGCTTGCCCACTGTTTCAGACATTCTTAAAGAACTAGAGAAGCCAGGCCGAGATCCGCGTCCAGAATTCAAAACCGCAGAATTCAAAGAAGGTGTAGAAACGCTAGAAGACCTGAAACCGAATATGCAGTTAGAAGGTGTAGTGACCAATGTGACTAACTTCGGTGCGTTCGTAGACATCGGTGTACACCAAGACGGCTTAGTACATATTTCTTCGCTTTCTCACGAATTTGTTAGCGACCCACATAAAGTTGTGAAAGCTGGGCAAGTGGTTAAAGTGAAAGTGCTCGACGTAGACCTTCCACGTAAGCGTATTAGTTTAACCATGCGGATGGACGATCAGGCAGGAGCCGTAAGCAACGGCTCTTCTAACAACGCTGACCGCGGTGCAACTGGTAAAGCAACTGGAAAAACTCGTAGTCAGGCGAGCCAAGGCCGCAATAAACAGGAAGACAAAGGGAATAGCGCAATGGGTAACGCCTTCGCCGCTGCTTTTGCTAACGCCAAAAAGAAATAGAGCATGGATAACCTCACACTCATTGTTGCGTATTTACTGATCGGGTGGCTGTTACAAATCACTCGGTCGTTACCCGAAAATAGTGGCCAAGTGCTGAATCAGTACGTGATTTATGTTGCTGTTCCCGCCATGGTGCTTATTCATTTGCCTTCATTGCAAATAAATAAGTCAGTGCTGGCACCAATTTTTACGCCTTGGGTGATGTTTGGTTTAGCTATGGCTCTTGTGCTTTTGCTTAGCAGGCTTTTGAAGTGGAGCAAAGAGCTTACCGGCGCCATGCTTATCGTAGTGCCACTTGGAAATACCTCATTCATGGGCTTTCCAATGGTTACTGCATTGTATGGTGAGGCGGGGCTTCCTTATGCAGTGTTATACGACCAAGCAGGTTCGTTTCTGGCGCTCATTCTGTTCTCTAGCGTTATCGCCGCAAGGTACGGCCGTTACCAGCAGTCTCAGCAAGAAAACAATGAGCCCACAAGCAAGAAACAACAAGCTTTAAAACTACTCACATTTCCCCCGTTGCTCGCCATGATAGCAGCCTTACTTGTGGGTCAAGAACAATACCCTGGAGCCATACAGCCACTGTTGGAGTCTTTGGCACAAACGCTGGTGCCCGTGGTCATGATAGCGGTGGGCTTACAACTGAAGCTTCGTGTACTTCGCCACGACATGGTGCCCTTTGCGCTGGCTCTTACCATCAAACTGCTTGTACTACCGCTATGTGCGCTTATGACATTTAAGTTTATTGGAGCGAACGACCTTGCAGCAAAGGTGGCGGTGTTAGAAGCCGCAATGCCGCCGATGATAACTGCAGGAGCATTAGCCATTGCAGCAGGACTTAAACCAAGATTGGTTGCAGCAATTATTGGTTATGGGGTACTCATTGGAATGGTGTCGTTGCCGGCAGTTGCGTGGTTAACACAAGCAACGCTGTAGGCTAGTTAGGCTTGTGCTAGAACCGCGCTTTCTCTTGGGCGGAAACTACCTTGATAGGCTTGCTCGATACGCGAACCACGCTCTATTAAAGCGTCAAGCTCATCGTCGGAAAACTGATCTGCAGAACGGACTGAACTGTTTGCCGTGTTAACTGCCTGTGAAGCTTCCTCACGACGTTGCTCTGCTAAATCTTGTCTTGCTTCCGCTTCTTTTCGCGAAGCATCGGCAGCCACTTGTCGGTCTGCTGACGAAGGCTCTTCAGGCGCTAATGCGGCGCGGCGAACAATCTGCATTTTTTGTAGCGTGGCCGCAGGGTCGCCCGGCACTTCGGAAACATCTATTTGTACTTCACCACCAACAGCGTAGTTCGTGCCGTCTGGGCCTTTCTCGAATTCATAAGTCGGTGAGCCAGCATATTGTCCACCAACATTGGCATGGGCTTCTTCATGGCGACGAACTTCTGCATCACGCTGCTTTAGCTCTTCAACTTTCTTCTCGTCTTCAGACTTTTCACCCAGTCCGTCTTCGTTCTTTCCTTCGCCCTTTTCTTCTTCGCCAAGCACGCGTTGTTCATCTGGAACCTCTGCGTCGTCCTCGCCAATACCACGTTTTACTTGCGAAGATTCTTCAATCTCACCGTCTTCACCACGGGCGGCGCGGCGTTTTATTTGCTCTGCCCCTTGGCGAGCGTCGGCAAGTTGTTTGGCGAAGCTGGGTAAACCAGGAAGAGGTGCGCGTTCAGGGTTACTACCTAAACCACGTTCACGATTGAATTGCTCGTTTTGGGAAACTTGCGTAATCACTTCACGTAATTGGTTGTCTCGGCGGGCACTATCCGTCGGGCCCGCAACACTTGCAGGAACGAAAGGAATTGATGCTGGAACCGCCATGACCATATAAAGTACCGAGAACCTTACGCTTTAATGTTTAACAAAGTGCCAACCATGTCACTTTGCGTTGCTAATACTTTCGCGTTTGCCGTGTAAGACTTTTCTCCCGCGATTAAATCAACAGCGGCTTCAGCGTCCATCGCACCACTTTTCGCAATACGCTGGCTAGCATCCACAACTTGGTCGCTGCTTTGTTGCATACCTTGCAACGCAGAAGTAAACACAGCATTCTGAGAACTATTTATTTGCATACAACCAACCCCTATTGATTGCTTAATTATTGCGCAAAACAGCCCTTTTTACAAGTTAACAGCGGGTAAAGAAAAGCCCTCTCGAGGAGGGCTTTCAATGTTCACGCGCAATACTTTCAACAATTAAGCTAATGCAATTTGTAACTGTCTGCGGAATAAGCGTTTTTGTTGTCTAAAAGAACGTTTTAGCGATTTATACTGAGCGCGAAGTTCGCGCACTTGAGCCATGTCTTCTATCGCTTCTTTCTTGGCTTGTGCCCAAGCTTTGCGTTTCACGTTCAACTCTTTCAACTGTTGAGTAAGATGTTGGTACTCACGCTCAAAGCGTTCAACAAAGCCTGCTTTCTTGTTCTGCGCGCGTTGCCACATCATGTCTAAACGGGCCTTTTCAATCTGAAACTTGTTCACACGCTTTAAATTAGTCGCTAACCCGAACCATGACAGCAAACCAATCAACCATTTACTTGGGTCGTACTGATACCAACGCACACCATTGCGGTAATCACCGGCAAAAATATGGTGGAAGTTGTGGTAACCCTCACCAAAGGTAAGTAGGGCTAAAATACCATTGTCGCGCGCTGTGTTTCTTTCTGTGTACGGACGTTTCCCCCACATATGCGCCAAAGAGTTAATGAAGAATGTGGTGTGGTGACTAAGAACAAGTCTTAAAAACCCGCCAATGATTAGCGCACCAAGCACCTCACCAACCATAAGGCCAATCAGAAGTGGCAAACCAATATTCATGAGCAAGGTAAGCGTTAAATAGTGCTTGTGTTGCCACATTACTATCGGATCTTTTTGTAAGTCTTTCACGTTCGAGTAGTCTTCATAACGCTGCTCTTGATACTCGCGAAGCATCCAGCCAATGTGCGCAAACCAAAATCCACGCGAAATTGAATATGGGTCGTTATCTAAATGATCAACGTGCTTGTGGTGCTCACGGTGATCTGAAGCCCAATGCAATACGCTGTTTTGCAGCGCCAACGCGCCACCAAGCGCATACACAAAACGCACTACAGGATGTGCGTCGTAAGTTTTATGTGACCATAACCGATGGTATCCAGCTGTAATAGACAAGCCGGCCCATGAAAACAAAGCAATCAATGTAATAACTAACGCGCTACTCAAGCCGTTAAAATAGATATAAAGTGGTGTACCTATTGCAGCAACTGCAAAGGTAATGCTGAAAACAAGAATATTCAGCCATAGCAAAGGTGGTTTTTTCATATAAAATTCATTTTAAGCTAACAAGTGTACGCTGAATTTATACATATTTTATCGAATGATCAAGGAAAGATTTGTAAATTGACCTTACATTTGTTCACTGATAATCTTTAGCCCTTACCCAATAAGGAAATAGCCATGGCTGGCGTGCGTGCGCAACAAAAAGAAAAGACTCGTAGAGCCCTCATTCATGCAGCTCTAAATCAGTTGTGCCCGGAAAGCTCTTTTTCCAGCTTAAGCCTGCGTGAAGTTGCGCGAGAAGCCGGCATTGCACCCACAAGTTTTTATCGCCATTTTCAGAATATGGACGAACTCGGCCTTACTTTAGTGGACGAGGGTGGCTTGGCGCTCCGTCAATTACTGCGCCAGTCTCGTCAACGCATTGCAGACGGCGGCTCCATTATCGAGATATCCGTGCATACTTTTATGGACTATGTCACAAACAATAAAAATATTTTCCGTTTAATGCTGCAAGAACAGGCAGGAACGACCAAAGAGTTCAGGTTAGCTATCGCACGGGAAATTGATCACTTCAAAAAAGAACTAACAGATTACCTTCGAACAGAGCGTCAAACGGAAGACAAGTTAGCGCGCATTCAAAGTGACGCAATTGTTCGCGTTGTATTTAGCGCAGGGGCTGACATCTTAGATATGAATGCTCAAGAGCGCGCGCAACTCACCGAACAAACCATCCAACAGGTCCGCATGATTGCCCGAGGTGCGGCGAATTTGCAAGAAACCTCGGCTACCAACCCTTAGCCCCCTAGAAGATTGACGCAAAAACAGGTTAAATAAGCCTTCTTGAAAATCTTTTGTAAAAAGCCAACGACAAGGAGTTACTCATGACTCGAATCAGCGCATGGTTAGCACTCGCGCTTCTCACGCTTAGTAGCATTTTAGCGTGCGGAACCAGTGAAGCTAACAATATTACGCTCGAGCAGATTGTTACCACTCAATCCGTGAACCAAGCCATTACTACTGACGACGGTGAAATTACCATTTTCACACGTGTTCGCCCTCGCGACCCATATAGCGAAGAAGACGGCAGCTCTCACGTAGAAATGTTTATGCTTCGCGCAGACGGCACTGAAGTTCCATTTGTGACCGGCAACACGCGTGTTGGACAAATTGCCTTCAATGCAGACCAAACCAAGGTACTTTACCTAGCCAAGCGTGACGGCGATAAAAACACCAGTCTTTACAGCATTCCTTTAAATGGTGGTGAGTCGGTTAAGGTACTTGAACACGACACTTCAATCTCAAGCTTCGACGTGAGTGACAGTGGCGACTTCATTGCATTTCGTGCAAGCGAAGAGTCAGAAGACGACAAGGCACTGGAAAAAGCAGGCTTCAGAGCTCGCGTATACGAAGAGGAATTTACTTTTACTCGCGCATTCTTGTTCGACACAGAATCAGAAGAAGTAACCCAAGTTGAATTTAACGAACAAGTTTACTCGGTGCAGTTCCGCCCGGGTAGCACAGACCTTCTTGTTCGTGCAGCGCCAACCACGCTTATCGACGACAGCTACATGCGTAGCAGCTATGTGCTGATTAATAGCGAAGGTGAAGAACAGGTTCGTTTTGATACCGAAGGTAAGCTAGGTTCAGCAACGTTCTCACCAAATGGTCAACGTCTGGCTATTATTGGCTCGCAAGATCGCAACGACCCTGCAGACGGTCGCTTGTACACGGCGAACCTCAGAAATGGCAGCGTCACCGAGTTATTACCGAACTTTCTAGGCCACGTTGGCGACATCATTTGGCACGACAATAACCACCTTGTTTGGTTAGCAGATGTGAACACAGAAACTGTTGTAGTTCGCCACAACGTAGAAAGTGATGAGCAAACTACGCTATTGCCAAGTGGTCAGCTCATTGCAACTACACTAGGTTCTATTGACGCTGAAGGTGTAATTACTTTACTTGGCCATAGCCCTGCGCACCCACGTGAAGCATTCACGTTAGCGGGTTCAGAGCTTACTCGTTTAACAGACTCGAACGCTTGGATTCACGACGCAGAACAACCACGCCAAGAAGTAATCACTTACACTGCGCGTGACGGTTTAGAGCTTGAAGGTATTTTGGTTTACCCAACCAACTACCGCGAAGGTCGTGAAGTGCCTGTAATTATGGCTATTCACGGTGGTCCTGAAGCACACATTCGCAACGGTTGGAACGACCGCTACTCCACGCCAACTTGGTACATGGCGCAAGAAGGCTTTGCGACCTTCTTCCCGAACTACCGCGGTAGTACAGGCCGTGGTGTTGAGTTCTCTATGCTAGGTCAAAACGACTACGCAGGTGCAGAGTTCGACGACATCGTAGACGCGAAAGAGCACCTTGTTGAAATTGGTGTAGCAGACGAAGACCGTGTAGGTATTACTGGCGGTTCTTACGGCGGTTACGCTTCTGCATGGGGCGCAACTAAACAAACTGAACACTTCGCAGCAAGCGTCATGTTCGTGGGTATCAGCAACAACCTTTCAAAGTTCGGTACCACCGACATTCCGAACGAGATGCACCTCGTTCACGCACGCAGCTATCCATGGGACAAGTGGCAGTGGTATCTCGAGCGCAGCCCCATTTACTGGGCAGAACAAGCGCGTACGCCTATTCTGATTATGCACGGTGAAGAAGACACTCGCGTACACCCAAGTCAGTCTATGGAGCTATACCGCTACTTGAAAGTTCACGGCAACGTACCCGTACGCCTAGTGCTTTACCCAGGCGAAGGTCACGGCAACCGCCGCGCAGCAGCGCAGCTTGACTACGCCTACCGCATGGAGCGCTGGATGAAGTGGTACCTTGTTGACCAAAACGAAGGCCAGCCAGAACACGAGTTGGACTTCGCAGAGCGTCTTTAAAAGTTAAAGAACGCCGCAGTTTAAAAACAAAGGGCTTTCCGATTGGAAAGCCCTTTTTGTTTGTGGGGACAATGTACTTGTTTGGCTCTTTAGCTACCCGTAATCGTGAGCCCACGGTGCATGTCTGAAGAGATAAAAAGGCGTTTGGTCAAAGTTCCATCTATTGTTCTTCTTTATGATTTCTGTTGCTGCATACAACTCAAGCCAATGACTTCCTATAAGCTCCCAGTCTAAAACGGTAGGTTTATCAACTAAGTCACTACGGAAGTAGACTATCACCACCGAGTTATCTACTTGATTGAAAATTGAATAATCAATGCTCGGATTTAAAAAGAAACGCCTCAATCGACTTGGCTCTTCTAATCCAAAATAAAAGTTGTAATCCGCATTGGTAGGAAGGTTGTCTTCTGATGAAAATAGCTGCTCAAAAGCGCTCCTGTCTTTGGAGCGCAAAGCAGCTATTAATTGCGATGCTACCACCTGTGTTTCTGTTGTTAATGGAGCAGATTGCGCCGGGGCTCCGCATGCGTTGAGCATAAAGAAAAATAGAATCGATATCGCAATTACATTATTTGAGAGATTACCGAACATATCATGAAGCCTTAGGAAGCGTTAGTAATCGTAGTTCAAACGAAGAAAAATCAATAGTTCAGCATCACCCTCGGATTTGGCGAATCTCAACGCGTGCTGTTTTTCGACATCAGAAACGTAATCCGACATCAAAGTGAGCATCTCATAACCTCTTTCCCTGAGTGAAATTTCAAAAGCTGTTTCTCTCGCTATTTCAAAAGATGAATCTGCTCCGTAGTTTAATAATAATTCCGCTCTTATTTTATCCGCAAAACTGAGTTCTCTTTTTGCCACAACAAACCAAAGTTCTTCATCTGGCTCGAATAGAAACCTAGGTGCATTTATAAAGTTCAATACAATGTAGTTGTCTCCAATTAATAGAAAAATTAGCCAAATATTGGTTCTACTGTTTTGTGTCATGAATCCAAAATCCTTTTCTCATCTTATGAACCGAAACTATTTTTTCAGCAAATCAATTCGTTAGAAAGTCTCTACCATAAGGAGCTTCCTCTTCAACAAGGCATGTAAATGAACGATAGTCGACATCACTTTCATTGAGCATCTCAATAGCTTTTGGGTCGGACTCCATAATACCTGCGGCAATAACGCTAATCCTTCCTTTTCTTACTTCTCCAGCCCGAATTAAAGCAAGACCTTGCATGAACATAGCCCCTTCCAACCCTCTAGCCGCTGCTTCGTTATAATACTGGGCAGCAACCCGGTAATCCTGATCCACGTCTTTTTGTCCTACAAAATAAATATCTCCCAAAAATCGGGCTGACAAACCGAACCCCCGACGAAGGCTAGATTCCAAATAGGAAATAGTATTGGCGCTATCATTCAACTCCCAATATACACCACTAATAAGGTGCTCTAGGCTTCCAAACAGATCTCCTCCATCTATGCTTGAATAGAGCTCTAAAGCTCGCTCTAAATTAGTCTGAACTCCTAATCCATATTGATAGTATTGCCCCAACGCCATGATTGCTCTCTCGTTCGTGTCGCCACTTTCGGATGCAGCCATAGCCTCACTCAGAGTTAAATAGGCTTGATGATATTTCTGCTCCATTCGCAGAATTTCAGAGGTATTTAGAGCAGCATCTAAGTCTCCAGATTCCAAGAAAGGCTCGATTAGGAGCTTAGCCTCTTCATAACGACCAAACTGCGCACTCAGGAGAGCTGTCAGGTATAATGCCCAGGGTTCTCCTGCAGTAACGTACGGCTCGACTTTAGAAAGCATTGATTCATAATATTGCTCTAGTTGTAATGCGTATACCAGCTGTCCTTGCTTTTTCAGGCAGTCTGCTGAATCCTCTGTACAGCGCTCCAAAACCTGATACGCATATACTGCCGAAACATTCCTTATCGCATTCTCTGAGCATGAAATTAAGTCTTGAACAGAATTAGTTGTCCCACAATATTCTGACACTGTAACTTCATTCGCTGACATCGAATCACAATGATTCTGGGCTACAACAGCGAGAGGAAGATAAAAAAATATGCATAAAGCGATTCTCTTAAAACCAAAACTAATTTCCAATCTATTCTCCACCGCCGCGCGACAAATTCTTCGCGAGTTCAATTTATGACGCTCCTCAGTTTAACCTTTGGTTAGTATGAAACTTACCACTCCCGATTCAGATACATTAAATCTCCATAAGTACTCTCGGTTAGAGTCTTGGTAACTATAAGAATTGCCATCAACTTTTTCGAGTTCATTTAAAAAGTGAAGTAAATCTCTCGGTAGCAACTTAAAGTCGCCGCTGGATGTATTTGTATCTAGATTATTTCTTACCGTAATGTCTATTGTGGTGGTCGGTAATATACTCGGAAGCCAACCTCTAGCAAACAGGTCATCTTCTTTCGCATCTTCATACGTTGGATAATATGACGAAACAATGTCACTACAGGAGCAGAGCACTACTGTTAACAAAACGAAATATATGTACTTCACTTCTTACCCTCTGAATTTATAGCACTTTGCATCAAGCTATCTACCAACTCTACCAACTTCATCTATGTTTGTCTTACTTCACGTGAAGAAACGCTCGATAGCAAAACGGGTGCCTAAGGGCGCAACACATCACCTACACTCCAGAGACAAGCAGAGCTGACCTTATGTAAAATAAACTTGACTTATATCAAATATGGCTTAAGATGAATAAAGTCAAGGTTACTTGACATTCATTGCAGCGCGGCAACCTAACTAACGTAAGTCATTCATTGAGGATAGAGATATGCAACATTCACAGAGCAGCACGCTTGCAGAGCGTAATAAGAAATCAAATAAAGTTATTTTCACATGGACCTTAGCCTGGGTTTTATCTCTAGCGCTACTGGCGTTTGGTCCAAAGTTTGTCTGGGACTTTGCGGTGGGTTATAGCATTGCGGTTATCGTTGTGAACCTCTTTTGCGGTTACAAAATGATCATGGCCAATAAAATGATGCTAGAAGGCCTAGATGAGTTACAACGCAAACTTCACATGAACGCTATGGCCATTTCTTTGGGCGTTAGCATGATATTTGGTGCGGTCTACGGACTACTTGAAGGCATCCGATTAATCGACTTCCACCCGAATCCATCAAGTATTTTAGTGGTGATGGGACTTTCGTACGTTATCAGCTTATTGATTGGCACGAGGAAGTATCAATGAAGAACAAACTAAAAGTGCTCAGAGCTGAGCGGAACTGGACCCAGGCAGACCTAGCGCAGGCATTAGATGTTTCTCGACAAACTATCAATGCCATCGAAAAAGGAAAGTTCGACCCCAGTTTACCTCTGGCGTTCAAAGCAGCACGGCTATTCGAAATGCGCATCGAAGACATTTTTGAAGATGAGAGTTAATTGTACCGAATAGACTCTCATCCAACCATGATATTAAACACGCATCCGTACGCAATCACCTACGGGGTCAGAGCACTTCACCTACGGGGTCAGAGCACTTTGTGCTCTGACCCCATTTAATTTGAGCCTGAAGCTTCGCACACCAGCACAAGGATGTATGCTTAACCACTGCCATGGAGAACGTACAGCGGTCCCTACGAAAAACAGGCACAAAAAAAACCGTAGTGAGTTTCCTCGCTACGGTTTTCTTTAACTTAAGCTTTGTTTACAGCTGAGGACCAGCCGCAACCAAAGACTGACCTTCATCTGTGTCTGTGAACTTCTCAAAGTTCGCAACAAAACGACGAGCCAAGTCTTGAGCCTTCACGTCCCAGTCATTCGCATCTTGGTACGTTTTTCTTGGGTCTAGAATGCTTGCGTCTTCAACACCAGCAAGGCCTGTAGGCATAGCCAAGTTGAAGTAAGGCAGTTCAACAAACTCAGCGTCTTCAATCGAGCCGTCTAGGATAGCGTCGATAATAGCGCGCGTAGCTTTGATAGAGATACGTTTACCTGTGCCGTTCCAACCTGTGTTCACAAGATAAGCTTGTGCGCCAGCTTCAGACATACGCTTTTCTAGAACTTCTGCGTACTGAGTTGGGTGCAAGCTTAAGAACGCAGCACCAAAACAAGAAGAGAAAGTTGGTGTCGGTTCAGTAATACCACGCTCAGTACCCGCAAGCTTCGCTGTGAAGCCAGAAAGGAAGTGGTATTTAGCTTGTTCAAAAGAAAGCTTAGAAACAGGAGGTAGCACTCCAAACGCGTCTGCAGTTAAGAAAATAACTTTCTTCGCGTGGCCTGCTTTTGACACCGGCTTAACAATGTTGTCGATGTGGTAAATAGGGTAAGAAACACGCGTATTCTCAGTTTTAGAACCGTCGTCGTAGTCAACCTTACCATTGTCATCAACAGACACGTTTTCTAGCAATGCGTCTCTGCGAATCGCACGGAAAATATCAGGCTCAGCTTCTTCAGAAAGGTTAATGGTTTTCGCGTAACAACCACCTTCGAAATTAAACACACCGTCGTCGTCCCAACCGTGCTCATCGTCACCAATAAGTTCACGTTTCGGGTCAGTTGAAAGCGTAGTTTTACCTGTACCTGACAAGCCAAAGAAAATAGCAACGTCGCCTTCTTTGCCCACATTCGCAGAACAGTGCATAGAAGCAATACCTTTCAACGGCAAGAAGTAGTTCATCATAGAGAACATACCTTTCTTCATTTCACCGCCGTACCAAGTACCACCAATTAACTGAATGCGCTCAGTTAGGTTGAATGCAACAAAGTTCTCTGAATTTAAACCTTGTTCTTGCCAGTTCGGGTTAATGCACTTCGCACCATTCATTACTACGAAGTCTGGCGTGAAACCCTCGAGTTCTTCGTCTGAAGGACGAATAAACATGTTCTTCACGAAATGAGCTTGCCATGCAACCTCTGTAATAAAGCGCACAGCTAAACGCGTGTCTTCGTTTGCACCGCAGAATGCGTCTACTACGAAAAGGCGTTTATTTGAAAGCTGGTTGGTCACTACACCTTTAAGGTCAGCCCAAACTTCTGGCGAAATCGCTTTGTTATCGTTCTTACCTTGGTCTGCCCACCACACTGTGTCACGTGTTGTGTCGTCGCGAACAATGTATTTATCTTTCGGTGAACGTCCTGTGAAAATTCCGGTATCTACAGCAACCGCTCCGTTCTCGGTTACCTGGCCTTTTTCGTAGCCAGCCAATTCAGGGCGTGTTTCTTCTTCGAAAAGTAGCTCATAAGAAGGGTTGTAAACTATTTCCGAGACGTTGGTAATGCCATATTGGCTAAGATCCACCTTGGCCATGCCATGGACTCCTGCAGGTCAATTTATTTCAAAATGGTAAGTTTATTTCAAAACGGTAACATGAAATTTTGCCGCGCATGATACCGTTTTCGGGCTGAAAAAGATAGATGAAAAATCCCCCAATTTACCCGAAAATTACCGACTTTAGCCCTTAAATTTTGACTTTAAAGCTTTCGCCACATGTTCAGACACAAATTGATTCACTTCACCCTTATGTAAAGCCACTTCTTTTACCAAGGTTGAAGATATAAACGAATTCTCTTCTGAAGGAGTTAAAAACACGCTTTCTAGCTCCGAATTCAGGCGTCGGTTCATGTTCGCCAACTGGAACTCATATTCAAAGTCCGCAACTGCGCGAAGCCCTCGCACCAGCACTTTAGCGTCTTGCTCTCTGGCTAAGTCTGCCAGTAAACCAGAAAAGCCGATAACTCGAACGTTGTCTAAATGCTGCGTAGTTTTTTCGACTAATGCGACACGCTCTTCAAGCGAAAACAGAGGTTTTTTGCTAGTGTTTGCCGCTACCGCAACAATGACGTCGCTGAACAACTTCGAGGCTCGCTCAATGAGGTCGCTGTGCCCATTGGTCACAGGATCAAACGTGCCCGGATAAATTGCGCGTGTATACATGGGTAAAGTTACCTTTATTAAATGTGTATAGCGAAGCGGAAATAATAGCGAAGATTAGCCCACTTCGCATTAACGCTGGAAACATCTGTAATGCAGTTTGTACAACAGTTTTTAGGCAGCAGACCAGTTTTTCCGTGCGAAACACGCACTAACTGCGTAAAATAAGCCCATATTTTTTTCCAGCAACCGCTAGGAGCAACGCATGAAAAGCGCTTTTTACGATCAACTACGTCAACAAATTGAAGAAGTGAAAGAAGATGGTTTGTATAAAAACGAAAGAGCCATTAGTTCTTCACAGTATTCTGAAATTGAAGTGAATGGTCAAAAAGTTCTGAACTTCTGTGCAAACAACTACCTAGGTTTAGCCAACCACCCTGAACTGATTAAAGCCGCACAAAAAGGCTTAGACGAATACGGTTTTGGTGTTGCTTCGGTACGCTTCATTTGTGGTACTCAAACCATTCACCAGCAGTTAGAAAAGAAAATTAGTGACTTCTTGGGTATGGAAGACACCATTCTTTACTCTTCGTGCTTTGACGCCAACGCTGGTTTGTTCGAAACATTACTCGGCCCTGAAGACGCCATTATTAGTGACGCGCTAAACCACGCTAGCATTATCGACGGCGTGCGCTTGTGTAAAGCAAAGCGTTACCGTTACGCAAACAACGACCTTGTAGAGCTAGAGAAACAACTACAACAAGCTGAAGCCGACGGCGCTCGCCATAAATTAATTGCAACCGATGGCGTATTTTCAATGGACGGCATTATTGCCAACCTTCCAGGCATTTGTGACCTAGCCGACAAATACAATGCATTAGTTATGGTGGACGACTCTCATGCAGTTGGATTCGTAGGTGACAAGGGCCGCGGTACGCATGAATATCATGACGTAATGGACCGGGTAGATATTATTACCGGTACACTAGGTAAAGCTTTAGGTGGAGCATCAGGTGGTTTTACTGCAGCTAAAAAGGAAGTTGTTGAATGGCTACGTCAACGTTCAAGACCTTACCTATTCTCTAATTCACTTGCGCCTTCCATTGTTACTGCCAGTTTGAAAGTACTCGACATGCTGAGTGAAGGTGACGAGTTACGCGTAAAACTAAAAGAGAACAGTAATTACTTCCGCGAAAAAATGACAGCAGCAGGCTTTGAACTTGCCGGAGCTGATCACGCCATCATTCCGGTAATGCTTGGTGATGCAAAAGTGGCAGCGCAAATGGCCGACAAGATGTTGCAAGAAGGCATTTATGTCGTGGGCTTCTCCTTCCCTGTTGTTCCAAAAGGGCAAGCACGTATTCGTACACAAATGTCTGCAGCACACACCAAAGAACAGCTAGACCGCACTATAGACGCGTTTATTCGTGTAGGTCGTGAGCTCAATATTATTAAGTAATAACAGTATTAAGAACCGAGGTTTTAACAATGAAAGTATTAGCAAAATTGAAAGCCGAACCCGGCATTTGGATGAGCGAAGCCGAGGTTCCTGAGTATGGTTACAACGACCTACTCATTAAAATTAAGAAAACTGCAATTTGCGGCACAGACGTACACATTTATAAATGGGACGAGTGGTCGCAAAAAACGGTTCCAGTAGGCATGACCGTGGGTCACGAATATGTGGGCGAAGTTGCAGCAATGGGCGAAGGTGTTCGTGGTTTCGAATTGGGTGACCGCGTATCTGGTGAAGGCCATATTACTTGTGGTCATTGCCGGAACTGCCGTGCGGGTCGCCGTCATTTATGTCGTAACACAGTCGGTGTTGGCGTGAACCGTCCCGGCGCATTTGCTGAATACTTAGTTATTCCTGCAGAGAATGCTTTTAAATTACCGGACGAAGTGACTGACGACCTAGCGTCTATTTTCGACCCGTTTGGTAACGCAGTGCACACCGCATTAAGCTTTGACCTTGTGGGTGAAGACGTACTCATTACCGGCGCAGGGCCAATTGGAATTATGGCTGCTGCTGTAGCCAAGCACGTGGGTGCGCGCCATGTGGTGATTACCGACATCAATGATTACCGTTTAGAGCTTGCCGCAAAAATGGGCGCTACACGCACAGTGAATACTTCGAAGGAATCACTGGACGTTGTTATGAGCGAGCTGGGTATGAAAGAAGGCTTCGACGTAGGTTTAGAAATGTCAGGCGTTCCAGTTGCGTTCAGCCAAATGCTCAATGCAATGAACCATGGCGGCAAAGTTGCCATGCTCGGCATTCCACCAGAAGACATGGCGGTAGATTGGAACCAAGTTATTTTCAAAGGATTGGTTATTAAAGGTATTTATGGCCGAGAAATGTTTGAAACTTGGTACAAAATGGCTTCATTAATTCAAAGTGGGTTAGACCTAACGCCAATGATTACTCACCACTTCCCTGTCGACCAATACGAGGAAGGGTTTGAGACCATGATTTCAGGCAAATCTGGAAAAGTAATCTTAGATTGGGAAGCCTAATATGAGTGAAATGCAGCACATTCAATTGGAAGACGCACGCGCCCGAGTTCGCTCGGGTGACTGTGTGCTTGCAGATATTCGCGATCCTCGCAGCTTTTCAATGGGTCATGTTGAATCGGCATACTCACTGAACAACGACAATATCAAAGACTTTCTTGCTGAATGCCAAGGCAAAGCAGTCATTGTTGCTTGTTACCATGGCGTAAGTAGCCAAGGTGCGGCGCAGTTTATTGCAGCACAAGGCATTGAAGAGGTTTACAGCCTAGACGGTGGAATGACAGCGTGGGCAACTCAATATCCAGAGGATATGGTTAAGGGCGAGTGAAAAAGCTAACGCAGTCTAGCGACGAAACTCACATTAAAAAGCTGTATGCGTTGTTACTACAACACCGCATTCCTGTTCACGTTACAGAAGAGCAAGGTAAGGTAGTGTTGTGGCTTCTTCAGCCAGCATTCGAGGCGCAAGCCCTAGAGCTTATCGCTCAGTTCCACGACAATCCTGATCAGTTTCAATTCAAGCAAGGTGGCAAATCTCAAAGTGGCCTGGCACTGCTTTGGCACAACATGGCAGCGCAAGCAGGAATTGTGACCTTTGTTATTGCGATAGCCGTGTTAGCTGTTGCTGCTTTACAGTTCTTATTTTTTGATAGTACAACGCAAAGTCTACTTATTGCTCCTCCAAACGCCACAGAGTTTAATTGGCAACAGCCATGGAAGCTTGTCACTCCTGCGTTCCTTCACTTTTCCGCTACACATCTTATTTTTAATGTTTTCTGGTGGTGGTACTTGGGTGGTCGAATTGAACTAACACAAGGAAAAGGCACACTCATTACGTTGTTTTTCCTTACTGCTGTTATTTCAAACTTCGTGCAATTTGCGGTAAGCGGCCCACTGTTTGGCGGACTTTCAGGCGTAGTATACGGTCTTTTAGGTTTTTGCATGATCATGAGTGCGAAAAGAGGTGGTCCACTATGGCTTCCACCTGCACTTATCTTCTTCATGGTTTTGTGGTTGGTGCTCGGTTACAGCAACGCGTTGTGGGTTAACATGGCTAATGAAGCGCACTTAAGCGGACTGCTTAGCGGCTTAGGCTTAGGTGCATATTACCGCTTTGTGTTGAAGCGGTAATATGACTCTTAGTCATTGCTATTCGCTACTGGTAAATATACTTGGTGAATATTAAGTCGCGAATAATGTCTTCGCCTGTTTCTCTACGAATAAGTTCTTGAGCAACTTCTAAGCACGCTAATCGAATTTCTTCACGGCCAGTAAGTGAACGTATTCTTGCTTCAGTTTCTGTGCTTAACACCTGAATAAACGCATTTCTCAAAAGCGGCGCATGGTACTCAATCATGCTTAACTCTTGCGTACTTGGTACACGCACTTCAATTGCAACACGAATATACCCTAAGCTTGAGTCGCCCGGCGACTTTAAGTAATTAGTGGTTATGTCAGGCTCGAAACCGAAATAAGCATGTTGAGCGTCTTGTGAAGAAGCCGTAAAAGGTAACACTGTCGCCACCGCAATGCTCATAATCAGCAGTAATTTTAATAACCTTGGTATCATGCATGACTTCCTTTTTAAGTTGCTTAGGGTATCGGCAAGTTCAGCAAGTGCTGAAGCAAAATTGTCCTTCAGGTATGATAGTTCTATTGTTACGAAGATCGAATTTTACATGCAAATAAAATCTTTTTTTCCCGTAGGTATGGAAGCGAGCTGGCAAACCGAGCTACCGCAACTAGAACCGAACCTGAATAGTTGGCTAAATGATGCGGGCTCTCTAACCGCAAAACTAAAGGCGTTGTCCAATAATTTTCGTGTAGAGTTATTAGGCCAACAACAGCTTCACGCGCACAATTCTGAGATTCAGTTTTTGGGTATTACCGACACGCACCTGTGCATTGTGCGTGAAGTATTGCTCAACAGCGACGATGAGTCTTGGGTGTTTGCTCGTTCAGTGTTACCGGTGTCGTCATTGAGTGACGAAGATCAAGCATTAGCAGAAATGGGAAATAACCCTTTGGGTGAAGTGTTATTTCAAAACTCCTCTATTGTTCCTGGCGATATTCAGGTTGCTCAGTTTGACCAAGCTAGCAATGTCGTGAGATTAGACAATACTTTACATGCAAACTCAGTAACTTCGCTGTTTGGCAGAAGACGACTATTTCATCTACAAAATGGTCCTATTTTAGTCGCTGAAGTGTTCCTTTCTGCAGCACCTTGCTATGCTGAGAGTAAGGCATCAATCTAGGAGTGATACGATGAATCGTTTAGACGCATACCGCGCCTTAATGCGCATGGACAAACCCATTGGCACTTGGCTTTTGGCATGGCCCACTTTTTGGGCGCTGCTTATTGCTGCAAACGGCGACCCATCGGTTCGTTTAGTGGTTATTTTTGCTGCGGGTGTTTTCCTTATGCGCTCCGCCGGATGCGTAATCAACGACTTCGCTGACCGCCATATTGACGGCCAGGTGGAAAGAACAAAAGAAAGGCCATTAGCGAAAAAGGCTGTTTCCTCGTTCGAAGCCATTGTGCTTTTCGCCATACTTATTTTCTTAGCACTGCTTTTAGTTCTCACACTCAACAAGCTCACCATAATTCTGGCATTTATAGCTGCTGCGCTGGCGATACTTTACCCCTTTACGAAACGCTGGACTCATGGCCCACAATTTATTCTGGGTGCTGCATTCAGTATGTCTATACCCATGGCATTTGCGGCTGCAACCAACTCTCTACCGCTGGTATGTTGGGTACTGTTTGTCGCTAATCTATTTTGGACTGTGGCGTATGACACAGAATACGCCATGGTTGACCGCGAAGACGACCTTAAAGTGGGAGTGAAATCGACCGCCATTTTAACCGGCAAATACGACATTCCATTTATCGCATTGCTGCAAATATTGGCCGTCGCCTTACTCGCTTATGTGGGCTACACCATGCAAGCAACATACGCGTATTGGGGTGGATTAATAGGTATGGCAGGATTATTTTTCTGGCAGCTTATTCTTATTCGCAATCGCGACACGGACGCATGCTTCTTAGCTTTCCGTCAAAACCATTATGCTGGCATGATTTTCGCGATTGGTTTAGCGTTGCATTATTGGCTACCGGTTCCTTTTGGTGCCTCTGTTTGAGGCACCTTGAAACCTGTTAAGCCTTTATAGCATTGGGGGCAGCTTGGTCATTTAAAAGTCGTTTAGTCGACTCTTTAATGGTGAGCTGCACCGCACTTCCCATCAGAAAGTCTACTTCTTCACTGAGTACAGTAGCTCGGTCATCTGAAACGTAAGAACCGTCTTCAGCCACTACAATATAGCCCTCGGTTTTCAGTGTACTCACCAATGTACTAAATACTTTCTTGTCGTAGAACTCAGGTGCGTCGATACCATGGCGAGAGCCTAACCGCATAGCCACGGTTTCACTGAATTTCTCTAAATCACTTCGCGACAATGAACTTGAATGCTGTAGTAGCTCTAAAACTACTGCATAACGCGCTAGTGTTTCCCCTGCCGCGTCAGCAAGCATGACCAACTGTACGTATTCATTTTGATCGCGCTGAGCAATGGCGTAGCCGTCTTTGGTTTCAGTGAACCACCCTACCGACACAAAGTGCTCGCATAGCGCATTTACATAAAGCTCAACCTGCTCTTGGGTATGCGGCATGTAGAGTTCGGCTTGTATCATTGGGTAAACTTTCAATACAAACGTTTTTACCGCGTCCAAAGTAAAGTTGTGGTGGCCTCGCGCATATCTTGCGATTAGTGCAGGAATAATAAACGCATGCAAGATGTTGTTGCGATAATAAGTCATGCTTAAAGCTTGCACTTGGTCGAGCCGTACAACTTCTCCGGCATCGTCTTTGTCCACATGGAATTTGTTCATTTCCACTAAGTGGTTCCACATGTGCTCTAAATCACTGTCTGCTTCAGGTACTTGCAGCCAAGCGCTAAACTTCACTTCCTGCTGCAATTTAATGTAAGCACTTACTTGCGCCATAAGTTCGTCTTTGCTTAAGCGCTGTCTGTCTGTTGCAAGTAAACACATTGCCGCAAGGTTGATAGGATTTACCGCAGCGCCTTCGTTAACGCGCTGCATAAGAAGCCCCGCTAATTGGTTTACACAAGGCGTAAGCCATCGTGGCTTAGCAGGCTCTTCTGTACCTTTGGTTACTGAATCACGCCAGTCTGGAACCACGTTGTCCAAATAGTCACTAAGGCGCAACGGTTGGCCAAAGGTAACATAGCCCGTTCCGAAGTTACGAAGCTTCTTCAAAATGCCAAAGACTTGGAAAATGGACTCTTTCTCTTTGTTCTTACCACGTAACTCTTTATGGTAAGTACTTACTTCCATCACGTGCTCGTAACCGACATACACGGGTACTAAGCTAATAGGTCGACTAATGCCGCGAAGCTGGCCCTGCAGGGTCATAGCTAACATGCCCGTTTTTGGAGCAAGTAAACGACCCGTTCGGCTACGACCACCTTCCATAAAGTATTCGATGGCGTAACCTTTCTGGAAAAGGCGGCCTAAATATTCGCGGAATACTGTGGAATAAAGTTTGTTGCCACGAAAGCTACGACGAATAAAGAACGCACCGCCGCGTCGGAAAATAGGCCCCATCGGGAAGAAGTTCAAGTTCACCCCAGCAGCAATGTGTGGTGGTACTAAACCCTCTTTGTAAATAACATAACTAAGTAGGATGTAGTCCATGTGGCTTCTGTGGCATGGAACATAAACAATTTCATGACCGTCTTGAGCGAGTTCGCGAACTTCAGCACTGTTCTTTACTGATATGCCCCGATAAATTTTGGTCCATAACCAAGACAGGAAGCGGTCACCAAAGCGTACCAAACCTTCTCGGTAATCAGCCGCAATTTCATTTAAATATTGGCGCGCTACATTTTCTGCCTTTTCTTCGCTAATGTGCTTGCTCTTCGCTTCTTCCAAAATAGCCTTTCTAATAGCAGGTAGGCGAAGTAACTCGGCAATAATTTCTTTACGGCCTGTCAGTTTTGGGCCTGCAACGGCATGGCGAAGTCGGGCAAAATGAGTTCGTGCGACACGTTTAAGTTTGCGAGCGAGATTTTTATCGCCTTTGAAGTCGTCGGCCATCTTTCTAAGGCTCACAGGTCTTGATACACGAACAAGTACGCTACGCCCGGAAAACAGCACCAGCATGAATTTTTTCCACTTACCTGGAACGTCGATGTCTGCGGTAATCGTTTTGCTGTCTCGCTTATCTTTACCCGGTTCACGTCCCCAGAACATGCCTACGGGAAACATGAGTACGTTTAGGTCATCGAACTTATTGTGCAGGTCGAGTATTTCTGAGAAAGGCTCAATGGCGTCATACTCTAAACGGTGACGGTCGTCTTCTACATATAACACGCGTGGAAATTCGCGCCCTTTGACTTCGAAGGTCGAGGTCGGGTCGGGTAAGTTCAGCTCTTTTGCAGCCTGGCGAGCCACCACAAGATCCGCTGCCGACGGCGAACGCATAACATACACCACATGGTCGGGCTGTGAAGGCACCTCGTCATGGGAGTCCGCAATAGCCTTAAAACGTGTGAGTAGCTTTAAAGGCCACTTTAAAAGATAGAAAAACCAAGAAATATGGGTGCTGCTGTCGTTCATATTTTTCCAAGCGTTCTGCTATGTAAACCGTAAGTATGGATCATACCACTAGTTATTCGATGTTTCCGAATCAAAACTTTTTTCCATAAAAAAGTTGCACAGTAGTTAATACTGTATATACTGACAGCATACTGTACGAATAAACAGGTAATGAAATGAGACCTTTAACGCCAAGACAGTCTGAAATACTCGAGCTTATTAAAGACCATATTGAAGCAGCCGGCATTCCCCCAACTCGAGCGGAAATAGCCCAACGCTTAGGTTTTCGCTCAGCGAATGCTGCCGAAGAACACCTTAAAGCACTAGCGAAGAAAGGTGTTATTGAAATGGTACCAGGCACCTCTCGCGGCATTCGTTTGCTTCAGGAAGCTGCTCCGGCAGAGATTATCGCTGAAGCGCAGGGTCTTCCGCTGATTGGTCGTGTAGCCGCAGGTGAGCCCATTTTAGCTCAAGAACATGTCGAGTCTCGTTACCAGCTAGACGAAAGTATTTTTAATCCCAGTGCAGACTTCTTACTTCGTGTTTCAGGCATGAGTATGAAAGACATTGGCATTTTAGACGGCGACTTGCTTGCAGTGCATAAAACAAATGAAGCAAGAAACGGGCAAGTTGTCGTAGCGCGTGTAGACGAAGAAGTCACCGTGAAGCGTTTTGAACGTCAGGGCAGAGTTGTGCTTTTACACCCTGAAAATGAAGAGTTCTCTATTATTCGTGTCGACCTAGAACACCAACCTTTCACTATAGAGGGGTTAGCTGTTGGGGTTGTGCGCAACGGAGGTTGGTTATGAAACATTCATTAGTATCCAAGAAAATTTCTCACCCTGGCTTATGGGGTCATGAGAGTAGCGCTAAGCAGGCGCAAGCGGTAAACCAAGAGAGTCAGTTGTGGGCCGCGGTAAGCACTATGCGCCAGCAACCGAATCAATGGGTGACTTTAATTGGAAAACCTTCCAGAGAATTTCTTCAGCAGCTAGAAATTGCGGGTATTCCAACTGGTCGGATCCGTTGTATTACGTCGAACAGTATTGAAACCGCTGTATGGGCTACAGAACAGGCTCTTTTACTCGATAACAGCCAGCTGGTTATTGCCTGGTTAAATAATGTCTCTGAGCGCGACCAAAAACGGCTACAGCTCGCGGCACGCAACAGCCAGAGCATTAACTTCCTTTTCACAAACCCGACCAGTATTCAACCACTCCACTAACCCTTTTGTAGGGTTTTCCCCGGGGCTGTTAACAACAGCCCCTTTTTTATTAACATCTTTGGTGGTATTTTGTTCCTCGCAACGAAATTTGTGCAAGATTGTAGCTGCCGAACATCCAAAGTTGCTTTCCTGTACAAGTGAAATAAAAACAATAAATGTGCGAACTTTCGCAGTAATAAAAACAACAACAAAGGGTTACGCAAGAATTGTGATTTCAGGGGAAAGCGGTTCCTATTCTTGTTGACCTCTTTGTTCTTTTCGTCTGACTGAATATCCCCGGTGTTCAACTAGGCCTAAGGAGAAAGAGGAGAAGTCGAGTGAAAACGAGACGCACAAGCCTGCTTGCAGGGTTGTTGGCGCTTGTTGCAACGCCAGTTGCATGGGCGAACGACCTGCAATTAAACATGACACAAGGCAGTACAGATATGAGTCAGCACGTGTATGGTTTACACATGCTGGTGTTCTACATCTGTGTGGTCATTGGTGTTCTAGTATTCGGAACCATGTTTGTTTCGATATTCCGTCACCGTAAATCTAGAGGCGTAACGCCTGCTAAATTCCACGACAATGTAAAAGTGGAAATTGCATGGACCGTTATTCCATTTCTAATACTGGTTGCGATGGCTGTTCCAGCGACCATAACCTTATTTGAAATGGACGATACGGATGACTCTGATTTAACGGTAGTGGTTACCGGCTCACAATGGCGTTGGCATTATAGCTACCTAGACCATGACGTTGAGTTCCAAAGTATTCTAGCCACCCAGAACGAACAAATTTATGGTCGTTTACCTAAAACCGAGAACTACCTCTCGGAAGTAGACCGCCCATTAGTTATTCCAACCGATACCAAAGTTCGTTTCCTAATTACCTCTGAAGACGTGATTCACTCGTGGTGGGTTCCGGAGTTTGCGATTAAGAAAGATGCAAACCCAGGCTACATCAATGAAGTGTGGACACGCGTTAACGAACCCGGAATTTATCGTGGGGTTTGTGCAGAGCTTTGTGGGCAAGGCCATGCGTTTATGCCGATTGTTGTTATTGCGAAAGAGCCGGCTGAATTCCAAGAGTGGATTAATGCGGAAGAAGAGCGCTTAGCAGCGGAGCGAGCGGAAGAAGAACGCCTACTTTCTATGAACATGTCTATGGACCAACTCATGGAAACAGGCCGCAATATTTATTTGGCTCAATGTGCAGCGTGTCACCAACCTAACGGTCAGGGTATCCCTGGCGTATTCCCTCGCTTAGCGGGTGAAGGGGTTTCAGTTGGTGATCGCACTCAACACATTGATATTGTGGTGAACGGTGTATCAGGCACAGCCATGCAGTCGTTCCAGAACTCTCTGTCTATGAGTGAAATTGCAGCAGTTATTACCTACGAGCGAAACGCTTGGGGTAACGACACGGGTGATGCGGTTCAGCCAGCAGACATCCATAATTTCATTCAGGGCAATCAATAAGAGGAGCTGGCTATGAGTACTGTAGTTGCAGACGCACATGATGCCCATGACGAGCATCACGACCACAAACCAACCGGAATAAAGCGCTGGATCTTTACGACCAACCATAAAGACATTGGTACGCTTTATTTGTGGTTTAGTTTTATTATGTTCTTACTCGGCGGGTCATTCGCATTAATGATCCGTATGGAACTGTTCCAGCCGGGTATGCAAGTTATTGACCCGCACTTCTTTAACCAAATGACCACCATGCATGGGGTTATTATGGTATTTGGTGCGGTTATGCCAGCCTTTACCGGTCTAGCGAACTGGATGGTGCCACTAATGATTGGTGCTCCAGATATGGCTTTACCGCGCATGAATAACTGGAGCTTCTGGATTTTGCCAGTAGCTTTCTTAATCATGCTTTCTTCTATGTTTGTTCCAGGCGGCGGCCCGGCTTTTGGCTGGACGTTCTATGCACCGCTTTCTACGACTTATAGTGCCGACTCAACCGCACTATTCGTTTTCGCGATGCATATTATGGGTATGTCTTCGATTATGGGTGCAATCAACGTGATTGTAACCATTATGAACATGCGCGCTCCGGGTATGACCTACATGAAAATGCCACTATTCGTGTGGACTTGGTTTATTACAGCGTTCCTGTTAATTGCTGTTATGCCGGTTCTTGC
Organism: Lysobacter sp. N42; assembly: GCF_004344885.1. Lineage (NCBI taxonomy): Bacteria > Pseudomonadati > Pseudomonadota > Gammaproteobacteria > Lysobacterales > Lysobacteraceae > Lysobacter > Lysobacter sp. N42. Next base: position 340,889 of record NZ_SKFB01000003.1, on the reverse strand, counting down.
AGGTGTGGTGACCATGGTGTTAACCGATAAATTCTTCGGAACATCGTTCTTCGCGGCCGCAGGGGGCGGTGACCCGGTGTTGTTCCAGCATTTGTTCTGGTTCTTCGGTCACCCAGAAGTGTACATCATGATTCTGCCGTCTTTCGGTATTGTGTCGGCTATCATTCCAGCGTTTGCACGCAAACCGTTATTTGGTTACGCCTCGATGGTATATGCAACAGCTTCAATTGCTGGTTTGTCATTCTTAGTTTGGGCACACCACATGTTCACCACCGGTATGCCAACCGTAGCGTCGTTGATGTTTATGTATATGACGATGTTGATTGCGGTGCCAACGGGCGTAAAAGTGTTTAACTGGGTAAGTACCATGTGGCGCGGTGCAATGACATTTGAAACACCTATGTTATTTGCGATTGCTTTCGTAATTCTGTTCACCATTGGTGGTTTGTCTGGAATTATGTTGGCTATCACACCGGTAGATTACCAATACCACGACACATACTTCGTTGTTGCTCACTTCCACTACGTACTCGTAAGTGGCGCGGTGTTTTCTATCATGGCTGCTGCGTACTACTGGTTACCAAAGTGGTCTGGCGTAATGTACGACGAAGGCCTAGCGAAATTACATTTCTGGTGTTCACTCATTTCTGTGAATATCTTGTTCTTCCCAATGCACTTCGTTGGCTTAGCAGGTATGCCACGACGCTACCCAGACTATGCACTGCAATTTGCAGACATTAACGCCATAGTCAGTGTCGGTGGTTTCTTGTTTGGCTTCTCGCAACTTATCTTCCTTGCAGTTGTACTCAAGTGTGCAATGAAGAAAGGCGAAAAAGCACCAGCGAAACCATGGGAAGGTGCGGAAGGTTTAGAATGGACGGTACCTTCACCGGCGCCATACCATACCTTCGATACGCCACCTGAGGTGAAGTAGTTATGAGCCAGCAAAACCCGAATTCAGAAAATAGCAGCATTATTACCAAGCTTTTGGCTTCGGTAGTCATTATGTTCGCGTTCGGGTTCGCGCTGGTTCCGCTGTATGAAAAGTTTTGCGACCTTACAGGTTTTAACGGCACGACAAAAAATACAGCGGCAGCTGAACGCGAGGGTATGCAAGTAGACGAGTCGCGGTGGGTTACGGTTGAATTTACAACCCGAGCCGACCGTGGTGCACCGTGGTCGTTTAGACCTGAAGTACGGTCGGTCAGAATGCATCCTGGGGAAATTAAGGTAGTGAACTTTATTGTAGATAACCACAGTTCAACGAATCGTGTGGCACAAGCACTACCTTCGGTTTCTCCTGGCGAAGCTTCACTTTACCTGAATAAAACAGAATGTTTTTGTTTCGAGCAACAACCTCTTACGGCCGGTGAGACTGCAGTGATGCCGATGCGCTTTTTCCTTGACCCAGATTTACCTCAAGAAATTCAGCGCCTCACACTGTCTTATGTGATGTATGACATCACCGACCAAGCGCAGTCCGGCCAAACGGCCAGTCGTTCGGAGTAAGGAATACTTATGAGTACAGAACACAATCCAACTAAATATTACGTACCTGATCAAAGCATTTGGCCGATTATCGGCGCTATCGCACTTGGCCTTATTGCCTTTGGTGCAGGTCACTACACTATTGAATATTCGAAAGAAGAAGCCGGCTTTGGCCACTATGTACTAGGTGCAGGCTTACTTGTTTTAGTAATAATGCTAGTCGGCTGGTTTGGCGACCAAATTCGTGAGTCACGCGCAGGGCTATATAACACCCAATTAGGCCAGTCTTACCGTCAAGGTATGCTCTGGTTCATTTTCTCGGAAGTTATGTTCTTCCTCGCGTTCTTCGGCGCCCTATTCTATGCACGCATGATTGCTGTGCCATGGTTAGGTGGTGCAGGCAATAACGAAATGACCGGCGAGATTATTTGGCCGACATTTGAAGCCATCTGGCCACTCACAACTACCCCAGACGGTACAACTACCGAAGCTATGGGCTGGTTTGGTCTACCGCTTCTCAACACCATTATTCTCGTTATTTCGTCGGTAACATTACACTTCGCGCACCATGCCTTAGAAGTTGGCAAGCGCGGTACCCTTAAAACATGGTTATTTATTACCATCGCTTTAGGTTTAGTGTTCTTGTTCTTCCAAGGATACGAGTACTACCACGCATACCACGACTTAGGTTTAACGCTACAGTCAGGGATTTATGGTAATACATTCTTCTTGTTAACTGGCTTCCACGGACTACACGTTACGCTTGGTGCAATCTTGCTTATCGTCATGTTCGGGCGTGTTCTTGCGGGGCACTTTGACAAGGACAACCAATTCGCATTTATGGCTGCCGCTTGGTATTGGCACTTTGTAGATGTGGTTTGGATTTGCTTGTTCGTGTTCGTTTATATTTTATAAGGGAACATGTAATGAATCGCGCCCCTATGGGTAGGGGCGTGGATTCGGTTCAATAATGCCGCTACTTAGGGCAATAATAACAAGCACAATAACAACAACAGAAAAAAGCACCCTACGACCAATGTAATGAGACATAGGCAAACGTTCCGGGTTGTTACTAAAGGCAGAGAACAAGCCTCTAAATAAGTTCACAATGACATAAAGCAGTAGTGCGACTAACAGCACTTTTAAAATAATGTTTAGCACGGTAGGTCCTCAAAGGTAGTTATGGCAGTCCTTCGCATTGGTTCTTCTCATTTTAAGCTTAATCCGTTTGCTTTAGTGCTTACTTTGCTTGCGATCGTGTTGATGATCAAGCTCGGATTTTGGCAAATATCTCGCGGAGAAGAAAAACAAGCGATTATCGACCGCAATTCAGCAGCCAATGCACAAGGGGAAGTTACCCTTTCAGCTGACAACGCACACACGTTTTCAGCCAGACAAGACCAATGGGTTGCCTTTTCCGGTAGTATCCAGCAAGCACCTATATTCTTAGTAGAAAACCAAATTCATAATAGCCAAGTGGGCTACCATGTCATTGCGCCCGTTAAGCTAACTGACAGCTCACTAACCATACCTGTTAATTTCGGTTGGATAGCTGCCCTCGAAACACGCAGCGAAATGCCACAATTTCAATTATCCGACACAGCGCAATTTGTGGGCAGAGTGTATATTCCAGAAGCTCCATTTTTACTCAGTGAGCAAAGTGCGCCAGCAAATGCAGAACAGCAGTACGTTCGAATTCAATACCCTGAGTTAACCGTTCTGGAACGTCATATCAAAGAGCGGCACGATAGCGTTAACGTGAGTGACTTTATGGTGCGACTTTTACCGCAAGAAGAGAGCTCAGAAGCAACACAGTGGGTGCGGGAATGGCCTGTTGTCGTAATGCCACCGCACAAACACTACGCATACGCGGTGCAATGGTTCGGATTAGCGCTTGCTGCACTAATTATTTTCCTACTCGCTAGCCGAGTACGTCATTCAAGCATTAAGGACTCGTAGTATGTCTACACCACAACAAACAAAAAACAGACGCACACTACTTATCGTAGCGGCTATTTTCATTCTTCCTGTTGCCGTGGCTAAATTATTTTTTGAGATGGGCTGGTATAACTCAGGAGCCTCAAATCTTGGGAACCTCATTACCCCACCCCTGAAAATTGAAGAATTAGAGAACGAGCAGCTACCGAATACATGGCGAATTGCTATGCAAGTTCCCGAAGGATGTGGCGCACCATGCGACAGTGGCTTGTATGTACTCAGTCAAACCGACCATGCATTAGGGCGTATGACCGACCGTGTCACACCTGTAGGTATTTTGCCTACTATGCACGACGACTTACCCGAGCTTCCAGCTGACTCGAATGTGGTATATCAAGCACTTCCAAACACTTACGAGCAGTTAAGTACGCTGCCTGCGAATAGCCTTTACATTATCGACCCAGTCGGGAATATTGTGATGTGGTATGAAGGTTCTGCTGATCGTGAATATATGATTATGCAAGCTAGGGACCTGCTAAAAGATCTGAAGAAAATGCTCAAGATGTCCCGTGTGGGTTAAGTAGTACCGAGGAAAACAACAATGAAAAGACTCGTACAAATTGCAGTAGCTTTAGTGACCATCGTCATTATCTTAGGTGCTTATACGCGCCTTACAGACGCGGGCCTCGGTTGCCCTGATTGGCCAGGGTGCTACGGCTTTGCCACCGTTCCTACGGACGAAGCTAGGATGCAAGCCGCACAAGAAGCTTTCCCAACGGCGAATATTGACCACGCAAAGGCTTGGAACGAAATGATCCACCGCTACGCTGCGGGTATTTTAGGGCTCGTCATCTTTGCCATTGTGACTTTAGCTATTCGTCGTCGAATGAAAGGCGAGAAAGACAAGCCGTTCAAACATCCACTATTTTTAGGCGGGTTAATCATTTTCCAGGCTGCTCTGGGTATGTGGACCGTAACCATGATGTTGCAACCTGCAATTGTTATGGGACATTTACTCGGTGGGTTTACAACCTTTAGCTTGCTTACTCTTTTGTATTTAAGAGAGTCAAACTTCCAACCTAGCCCGGTCGACACCCCGCTACGTAAAATATTACCTTTCTGTGTGCTGACATTAGTTCTTATTGCTTGCCAAATCGCGCTGGGAGGCTGGGTTGCAGCCAACTATGCGGCGTTAGCATGTACAGAGCTTCCAATTTGCCAGGGCAACTGGGCTGAAAACCTTGAAGTAGTAGGTGCTTTCACATTAGAAGAGGCTGATACCTATGAATTTGGTATTCACCCTTATGAAGAACGAATGACTATGCATGTTTTCCACCGCATTGGCGCTATCTTCGTCACCGTAGCAGTGCTAACTTTGTTGTCTTTACTATGGCGAAAGGCGCAAACACGTTGGTTTACTAGCATGGCGGCAATTATAACTTTCTTACTTGTTGCACAAATTACATTGGGTGTTCTGAACGTAACGTTAAGCCTGCCCTTATTTGTGGCTGTTGCTCATAATTTCGTGGGCGCTTTACTCTTGGTAAGCGTGTTAGTGCTTACCTATGCCATTTATAAACTAGACCGCAAGGAGGTGATTCATGGCTAACTCCATAGCGATGTCTCGTCGCGCTAGCTGGCGTGAATATTTAGAACTTACCAAGCCTCGAGTTGTGGCATTATTGCTTCTCACCGCCGTAGTGGGAATGTGTTTAGCTACGCCTACGTGGGTTGCGTGGGACATTCTCGTTCCCGCATTAACAGGTATTGGTTTAATGTCGGGCTCTGCCGCAGCGGTGAACCATTTAGTAGACCGTCATATCGACGCTAAAATGGCGCGTACGTTACGACGTCCACTTCCTACCGGAGCACTATCTCCGGCTAAAGTGCTTACTTTCGCCGCCACCATTGGAGCGCTGGGTTACTTAATTTTAGCGGTTTTTGTGAACCAAATTACTGCCGTATTAACCTTAGCGAGCTTGGTGGGTTATGCGTTTATTTACACCATGTATTTGAAGCGTGCCACACCACAAAACATTGTGATCGGCGGACTTGCTGGAGCTGCACCGCCGCTACTGGGCTGGACTGCTGTAACGGGCGAAATGCACGCTTACCCGCTACTTTTGGTCATGATTGTCTTTACTTGGACGCCACCACACTTTTGGGCGTTAGCGGTACACCGTGCTAAAGACTACGAACGCGCTGAAATTCCTATGCTTCCGGTTACACATGGTATCGAGTTTACGAAGACGTGTATTTTGCTCTATACCGTATTGTTAACTGCGGTGTGCATTATGCCGTACCTTATTGGCATGAGCGGTTTATTGTATTTAGTTGGCGTTACCGCATTAAATATAGGGTTTTTGGTGTACGCGTGGAAATTGAAATACTCCCCGAAAAAACACACTGCATACAACATGTTTAAGTATTCAATTTGGTACTTAATGGCGCTGTTTATTTTGCTGTTGGTCGACCACTACATATTTTAATTAGGTAGCTGTATGAACCGTTTTTTAATTGCTCTTGTACTTGGTGCCGCATTGGTAGGTGGCATTTATTTGTCGACCTCTTTGTTCGGAGGGCCTCCTGCGCTTGAGTCTGCTCGAATATACGACACGCCTCGGGGCATTCCAGAATTTGAATTACAAAGTACCCAAGACGAAGTAGCAGCGAACGAAGATTTACAAGGCCATTGGACATTACTGTTCACGGGTTACACCTACTGTCCTGACATTTGCCCAACTACGATGTCGTTATTAAAGTCGAATATGCCTGCATTAATGGAAGCGACCGACTTGCCTATAGAAGTGTGGATGATTTCGGTGGATCCAAAGCGTGACCATTTAGAGCAAGTAGCTCGCTACGTAAACTTTTTTGGGGACGGATTTGTTGGAGTTCGAGCAGAGCATCCTGAGCTCTACCCCTTCGTAACTAGTATTGGCATGATGTATTCAGTACCCGAAGAAGAGCAAGAGATATACGAGGTGAACCACAGTGCAGCTATTGTTTTGGTAAACCCCAATGGCCAACAGCACGCTATTTTTCAACCGGTTCAACGGCCGGGTGAATATTACACAATAGAACCCGAAACCTTTGTGTCAGATTTTCAAAAAATTGTTGGTGCTTCGGGCTTTTAACTTCGCGTAAATGGCAGTGCAGCAATCGTAGACCATTGCTGCCGCTGGCGTTCGAAGGTGTCTTTCGCAATAACAAAATCACCGAATGCTGGATCGAATAAATAAACTTCCTCTTCGTTTGCAGCAAGAACGACTAGATAATGATTCAGAGGTCCCGTCACCGACTCACGCCACCACAGCTTCACGATTTGCTCTTTTGCTGCCGGTGTCATAAAGAGCGTTGCTCGCATTTCTCTGGGTCTGAATACAGGAATAAGAACGGGCCTTTTTAAGCCAGTCTGACGCGCTATAAAGGCATAGTCAGCGTTAACGGCAACAAAGTTTGCGCCATAAGACTCGGTAATATCTTGTAATTCTGATAGAGAGTAACCCACCTCGGCAGACGGTGGTGTATTCTCGTAGATCTCTTCAATATTCAGATCAATATTCCAAGCACTTAACGCTGTACTAAGTGCGGCTATGCCACAGTCATTAGGCTGCTGCTGCCTCGTTAACGTCAGGTCAGAAATATCTTGCTCATACCGATCTGTCGGACTTGGAAGTACTGAAGAAACAATTGAGCACCCTGTAAAAAGGATGCTCAATAGAAGTATAAATAAAGCGTGTACTAACTTCACGATTACAGTTTTATAGAGCCGCTACGGCAATAATCGCTACAGCAACAACGCCAATATAAATAGCTGGGAACACTGCCATTTCAGAGTTTTGTCCACCCTCTACTTCTTGCAACTCTTCTTCCGTTAACGCTGCATTTTCAAGTTCCATTAACTCACTTTCTGAAACTGCCAGCGCTGTAACGTTCTCATTTGCGTCAACAGTTAAAGCTGAAGCGTTACTCACTAAGGTTTCGCTTTGTTCATTCGCGGAAGTATTAAAGCTTACCAAAGCCAACATTAACGCCCCTACTAACACTAAATATTTCATGTGGATTTCCTTCTTAGTTTTTGTTTTAAAAAGTGTTCTCAATTAGTTTAGACCAACTTCTAACATTTTGTGTTTATAAGTAAGCCACCACTGCGATAATCCCCGTGCAGCCATAAAACAACATAACGCTAGCCACAAACCATGGTTTCCAAAGTCTTGGGTAAACCACCAAACGGGCAGAAACACTGCAAATGCAGAAATCATCATACTATTTCGCATCTGTTTACTCGCAGACAAACCAATAAACACGCCGTCGAGCAAATAGCTCCAGTGCGCTACCAACGGTAAAGCCACAACCCAAGGCAAATAAGTAAGTGCCGTATTCACAACTTCTGGAATATTGGTAATGAGCTCTACAATAAAACGACCGCCCACAAGGAACACTAAACTATACGAAATCGCCAAGCCGATAGACCACTGCAGGCTCACCCTAAACCACAGTTTGGCCTGCGAACTACTGTGACGCCCTTTTGCTCTGCCAATCAGAGCTTCTGCAGCATAAGCAACGCCGTCCAGCCCCAATGAAATCAGCATGAGAAATTGCAGTAATACCGCATTTGCCGCCACATAAACCTGGCCATAGTAACTCGCCCAAGCGGTCATCATGGCCATACATAAGTGTAATGACACAGAACGAAGAAAAATATCGCTATTCATGGAGGTGAGCGCTGAGAGCCTAGCCCAAGAAGGGCGAGCAAAGTTCGAAAAAGATATGCCAATAGCGCGAACAACCCATATTGTCCCAAGTAGCGCAGTTACCCACTCTGCCAACACACTTGCCCAAGCCGCACCCACTACATTCAGATCCATGTAGATGACAAAAGCAACGTCACCTACAACATTCACAGCATTAGTAATAACCACCAAAGCCATCGCTTGTTTGGCTTTTTGCATGCCCAATAAAACACCCAAATTAACCAACATAATGAGTGCTGCAGGCGCACTCCAAAAACGAATGTTGATATAGCTCGATGCTAATACTTGTAAATCCGGTGATGCTTCAACTAATAGCCACGTGAGCGCCAAAATAGCAGGTTTAAGCAACCAAATAACGCCGGTACATACAACTGCTGTCGTCACGCCGTCGACCCAAACATTACGAAGCTTTTCACGGTCTCTTGCACCATAAGCGTGTGCAGCTAGACCTGTCGTCGACATGCGCAGGAAGATAAGAAGTAAATACACAAACGAAACGACCATAGCGCCAACAGCAACAGCGCTTAAGTAGATAGCGTCGGGCAAATGCCCTATGATGGCTGTATCAACAAGGCCAAGAAGAGGGGCGGCAATATTCGAGATAACCATGGGCAAGGCAATAGCCAATAGCTTGGCATGGTATCGAAATGGTTGCTTAGTCAAAGGTTACTCCCCTAAACACACATACTTAAAAATTACGGAGTTTTTGGTACTTCATGAAATATTTCCGCGAAATATCAGCAAGCCAACTCTTACTCTGGATTACACTTAGCTTTTCAGCTGTTACTGTACAGGCAGCAACTCCAAGTGTGTCTATTCTAATGTATCATCACGTTAGCGAAGACACACCTCGCGTAACCAGTGTGACCCCCGAAGAATTTGAAGCTCACTTACAATATTTACAAGACAACGGTTTTAACGTGGTGTCGCTACCCGACGCCATTCATGCCATAGAGCAAGGTACTGAACTGCCTGAAAAAGCCGTCGCATTAACCTTCGACGACGCATACCTAAACCTGTACGAAAACGCCGCACCAATGCTAGAGCGTTTTAATATGCCGTGGACACTTTTCGTAAGCACTGAGGTTATTCGAGAAACTCCCACGTCGTTTATGAGTTGGGAACAACTTGAGGAACTAAAGAGTAAAGGTGTGACCATAGCCAATCACTCGATCGATCACGCGCATTTGCCACGTCGACAAAGTGGTGAAAATTGGCAGCAATGGGAAGAACGTATACGCAACAACCTTCTCTCTGCACAAGAAGAATTAGAGCAACGCCTCGGTGTAGAAAATCGCTTAATTGCTTACCCTTTCGGCGAGTACAACAATAGACTTCGCGACATTCTAGCCGACTTAAACTTTCACGGCTTAGGTCAGCATTCTGGCGCGTATGGGAAGTACAGCGACCCGCAAGCAATTCCGCGTTTTCCAGCTTCAGGTAATTACGCCAATTTGGAAACGCTTAGTGTAAAAATGGCAGCTCTGAACCTCCCTACACTTCGAGTAAACTTTAGCGACACGCTATTAACCCACTCCCAAACACGGCCTGGGCTAGGCGTGACATTAGAAATGGACGATATTCATCAGCATCAACTACAGTGCTTCGTGGGTGGCGAGCCGGTGAGTCCAACATGGGTGGGCAACAATAGATTTTACATTCAAGCCAATAATGACATTCCCATAGGTCGCTCGCGCTATAATTGCACTACACCCAGCAAAACGCAGCCGAAGCGCTTCTATTGGTTTTCTAAACAATGGATACGACCCGATCCTCAAGGAAGTTGGCCAGACTAAAACAAAAAACGGGGCTCGAGGCCCCGTTTTTTTTCACTTATCAGCTTGTGATTACTGATCTAAGTCATCCATCAGAATCAACTGCGGTAATGTACCGCCTGCACTTGGGTCAACCGCTACTGCCGTATATAAGCCACCACCTTGTAGGTCTAGCATAATCGGACCAATAGCTGCTGTTTTGCTGCCTGTTGGCGTTACCGTTACATAATACTCACCCGGCGTTAACGCTACATTTCCCGTGCTTTGCAACGCTGCTGCATCAAAGTCTACCGCTGTAAATGCTGGGTCTGCTTCTGAAATGTCGTCAGTTGCAGTTACATAAATGTCAACTTCACCAGCGGCTGGAGATGCATGCACAATGCGCACAATAGCTTCTGTTGCTACACGGCGATTACTGTCAGCCAAGATAGCGGCAGTAATTGTTGAGTCCCCTAGCAAGCCCACAGCGAATACACTATATGCCTGCGCATTGGCCAATGCAGTGTCTGCTGCGTCGATCACTACTGTACCGTTTTGACCTGTTGGCGTTACCGCGATGTCATAGGTATTTGCAGCTAGGTTCACGTAACCTGCATAATCCGGGAAAGCGAGGTCTGAAATAGCTACAGCACCGTCAACTAAAACGTCAACGTTCGGTGCATCAGATACTGCATGCACTACGCGCACGTCTGCACCAGTGTCCTGAGAGTAAAGAACAGAAGACTCAGCACCATCAGCAACTAGCAGCGCTAATGGGCGATCAGTTGTGTTCGCTGCGACGTTTGCGGTTGCTGTCAGGAATAAATCCGCACCGTCTTCCAGCATTACCGCACCTGAGTCAAACACCACTGTATCGGTGTCACCAGAAACGGTTACGCGAATTTGATATTCACCGGCCGTCACGTCCACTTGTGGAGTGTAATCTTGGTAAGCCAACGTAGCGGCTGGTTGCGCCATACTTAAGTCAGCGTCAACTTCAGTTAAGAATACGTCAACCGTTGGACCACCTTCTAAACCATGCAGCACTTGAATACGGGCTTCACCCGAAGCAACGTCAGAAACTTCGTTTGCAATCACAAGCGGCTCTAACGTTTCGTCAGCCACACTTCCTAGTGCTACTACTTCATAACGCATGTCAGCGGCTAGGTCTAAATCGACCGGACCAATGACTGTCGGTGTCGTTTGGTCTGGCAAAATTGCATCTACACCGACGCTATATGTACCTTCAGTAACCATAGTTACGCCAGAAGAAACCTGATAATCTACATCTTCAAGGAAGATTTCTCCGTCTACGGCAACGTTAACTCGTGGGGCATCTGCCGCGGCGTGATGCACGCGAACATAAGAGTCACCGGGTTCTGGAGGGTTAGGTTCTAAAATTGTAGGACCGTCGCTGTCGTCGCAAGCCGAAAGGGCTAAAGCGAGAGCAGAAACACTTAAGACTGTTGTGATCTTGTTCATTGTTTTTTCCTCTTAATGGTTGTCAGCAACTCCCACTACGCGGTTAAAAGATGGACAAGATCACTTTTCTTGTATAAGTTTTTGTAAAGATTTGTAGAAGTCAGCAGGGATTTTGGCCGAAACTATGATAGACGTTATAACTATCGACGAACTTCAAAGTTCTCAACATTGGTTTAGGAAAATCGATGTTGGCACCCGTATATCCATTCAACTTCTTGACCAAAAGCAAACCCGTATGCGTGCCGAACTACTCGGTTTTCGTATTGGTCAATATATTATCCTTCGATATGAAGAAGACAACAGCACTCCGGTGTCGCTTATTGGGTACTCGGCGGTGGTGCGCTTTCTCGTTGAAGACTTAGTAGGTGAGTGTTTAGCGTTTAAAACCGAAATAAAACATTCTGTGCGCCAGCCAGACCGAATTATCTTCCTAACTTTCCCTGATGAAATTCACCATAGACCTTTGCGCAACCAGCAACGCGCGTCCACTGAAATTCCAGCAGTGATCAGGTTAAGAGATAAAGAAAGCTCACCGTCTTACCACGGAAACATAGTTGATATATCTAGTGGGGGTTGTCGGTTCGTATTTGGTGAAGAGGCACGCAACAAAGAAGTGAAGCAGTTGCCCGTTGTGATTAGTATTGGCGGCGACAAGCGAATTATTCCGGGGGAAATTAGGAGCTCTAAATTAGAAGGTGAGCAGTTGACGATTGGCGTGAAGTTTAATGAAGCCCAGAATGATCTTGAACACGGACCTTCTGGGCTTATTTCTGAGCTCGAAAAACAGCAATCTTAGTAGTAAGAGTGCTCGCCGCGTAAATGCTCGGTTACGTCTTTTACGCCATTTAGCTCGTTCGGAAACTCTTCAAGAAGTTGTTTCTCTATGCCTTCTTTCAAAGTCATATCTACCATTGAGCAGCCATTACAACCACCACCAAATTGCAAAATAGCCATGCCATCGTCGGTAATTTCAGTAATCACCACATTACCGCCGTGAGCAGCCAATTGCGGATTAATTTGAGCTTGTATCACATATTCCACGCGCTCGATTAAAGGTGCGTCGTCTGCAACTTTCTTCGCTTTTGCATTCGGCGCCTTCAACGTGAGTTGCGAACCTAAATCTTGTTCGACAAAATCGATTTCTGCGTCTTCTAAAAACGGAGCACTTTGCTCATCGACCACAGCATCAAAACCAGAGAACGGAAGAATCGTGTCATCTGTTTCAACTGAATCAGGTGGACAATAAGACACACCACATTCCGCGTCTGCACGACCTGGGTTCACCACAAACACTCGAATGTTTGTGCCGTCTTCCTGATTTTTAAGCAATTCACGAAAATGCTTCTGGGCACTCTCTGAAATACGAATCATGTCTCACCACCTAACCACTGATACATCTTGCGTACAGAAAGAAGTAACAACCCCTTTCTATACCCGACTAAATTACTAGGATTTATTTTATCGCAAAGAAACGGCGTTGCATAGTGATGAGCTAGTACGATAAGCATATATTTGATAGCTTGAGAGCATATAAAATAACCGAGGACCAAGCATGTTTCGCAAGTTCTTAACTCTAGCAAGTATTGTTTTAGCTACTCACCTTCCGATAAGCGCTAACGCTTACGACGGTGGTGAAAACATCGACGATGTAACACTCGACTATTACTTACCCGACCACGTCCAATATAACCCTAACATTCCAAAACCTAGTGAAGTTTTAGGTTATGAAGTTGGTCAATGGCATGTTCGCCACGACCAATTAGTGCGTTATTTTGAAATACTCGCCGAAAGCTCAGACCGCATGACATTAGAAGTGACTGGCTACACGCATGAGCGCCGCCCTCTTCTTATCGCTAAGTTTTCAAGCGCAGAAAACCAAAGCCGCTTAGAGGAAATGCGTCAAGCTCACATGGCCGTGTCTGACCCTTCACAAGAAGTAGACGCTACCGAAGCACCGCTTGTCAGTTATTTAGGCTTTAGCGTTCATGGCGACGAGTCTTCAGGAATCAATGCTTCATTGTTAACCGCATATTATCTAGCAGCTGCCGAGGGTGCAGAGATCGAGTCTTGGTTAGACAACCATGTAATCTTAGTTGACCCTTCGCTGAACCCAGACGGCTCATCGCGTTTCGCACAGTGGGCAAACCAGTACCGTGCAATGACCTCGAACACCGACGGTAATCACATTGAACATGTGCAAAGCTGGCTGCGCGGTCGTCAGAATCATTATTGGTTCGACTTAAACCGTGACTGGTTGCTTCTACAGCACCCAGAGTCACGTGCACGTGTGAAGATTTACCAAGATTGGTTACCCAATGTGTTAACCGATCATCACGAAATGGGCACTGACTCAACATACTTCTTCCAACCAGGCATTCCTTCACGTAAGAATCCAGACACACCTGACGAAAACGTGGAGTTGACTGGTTTAATTGCGCAGTATCATGCAGACGCGTTAGACGAACTAAATAGCTTGTACTACACCGAAGAGTCGTTCGACGATTTCTACTACGGTAAAGGCTCTAGCTACCCAGACGCCCAAGGCACTGTAGGTATTCTATTTGAGCAAGCCTCAAGTCGTGGACACGTGCAAGACTCTGTCAATGGTGTGGTTGCTTTCCCATTCACCATCAAAAACCAATTCATTACTTCGTTGTCTACGCTTCGCGGAGCTGTTGAGAACAGAGACCATTTATTGGACTATCAGCAACGCTTTTTCAAAGACAACTTAGAACTTGCGCGTCGTGAACGCCATGACGGTTATATGTTGCGTGAACCTCAAGATCCTGCGCGTCTAGAAGAGCTATTAAACATCTTAGCGCAGCACCGTATTCACGCTTACCCAGTTACAGAGGAATTCACTAACGACGGTACCACTTACCGCCCTGGAGAAGCCTACTTTGTGCCTGTACGTCAGCGTAATTACCGTCTTCTTAAGGGCGCGTTTAGCACTCAGCAAGACTTCCCGAACAACACCTTCTACGACGTGTCTGCATGGACACTACCTTATGCCTTTAACGTAGAATTTGAAGCGGTGCGTACTAACCGTCGCTTCGAGCTTTCTGAGCAAGCGTGGCAACATAACAACGACTTTGAAGCCAACCAGCTTGGGGAAACACGCGTAGGCTATGTATTTGGATGGGAGTCTTATTTTGCACCGCGCTTACTGACAGCACTTCAACGTGAAAACATCCACGCTCGCCTAGCCTTTGAAGAGATGACCATTAGCACACCACAAGGCGAACAAAGCTTCCCTAATGGTGCGGTGATTGTTACGCGTGCATACCAACAAAGACCATGGACAGAAGTTCAGTCAGTGTTAGCAGAACAAGCTGACGCCAACGAAATTCGTGTCGCCACGTTAACTAGTGGCTTAACACCAACCACAGGCATGGATATAGGTAGCCGCAGTATCGACCCAGCAATTCAGCCTAAAGTGCTTATTGTGATGGGTGACGGTGCGCACCTACAAGAAACAGGTGAAGCTTGGTACTACCTCGACCGCCACGTAAACCTGCCGGTTACTATGGTAGAAACTGATCGCTTAACCCGAGTTAACCTAGACGATTATACTCATATTCTTATGGTTCACGGCTGGTATAACGGATTGTCTGAAGGTGCGACCAACGCGTTACGTCAGTGGACACGAAGCGGAGGTACTCTTATCGGTCAACGCGGTGGTGCAGAGTGGATGGCAGAACAAGAGATTCTTGGTGCTACCGTTGTGTCAGACGAAACTTTCGACGAGCAGTTCCCTACTGAAGGGTTAAACTACGCTGCAAGCAGCGATTACTACTCGCAACGTCGTATTGCAGGCGCAATCTTCAACAGCGACGTAGACCTTACGCATCCGCTTATGGTGGGCTTTTCTCGCGAACAACTGCCTGTATTTAAGAACAGCACGCTTGCGTTTGAACCTAGCGAATCACCTTTTGTAGATGTTGCACGCTACAGTGAAACACCGGTGCTTGCAGGCTTTACTTCAGAGGGTAACCGTAATGTCTTGAGCGGTAAGACTTCGATTATCGCGCACCGCTACGGTTCAGGTCGAGTTATCGGTTTTGCCGACAACCTCAACTTCCGAGCTTTCTTCTGGGGTACATCTAAATTACTAAGTAACGCCATTTTCTGGTCACAGTACATTAATGGCCGGGTGAGCGAAGAAGAAGCAACTGCAGAGCAAGCCGCAATTGAGGAAAGTGAACATAGTCACTAAACCTCTCCCTCCTGGAATTTGGGCGGTGGTGTTATAGCCACCGCCCAACAATCCACAATTATATTCTTTCGTTTTAGCAAAGCTTTGACCGCGGTTAATGTCGTTCCTGTCGTCATCACGTCGTCAACAATGGCAACGCGAGACACCTGCTCAGGCCATGCCTCTTCAGTACGATAGAACTCTTTTAAGCTTAGGTTAGTTCGTTCATTAAAGGTCATGCGATGCGCCGCCTTTTGGTGTGTTTGCCTCCCCACTAATGACTTCACATCAATACCCAGCGCAATACCTACTTTCTGTGCGATGAGCTCTGCTTGATTAAAACCTCGTTCGCTTAGCCTTTGCGGAGCAATAGGCACGGGAATGAGTAGCTGCGGCATCATTAACTGATGTGTGCTGTAAAACCTTATAGCCTGAGCAACAACAAATGGGCTAACTACATTCAAATACTCGACCGCTCCACGAAACTTTATGTCGTGTATAAACCGAGGTACCGAGTGGTGATACCAAAGCGGTGCTAATGCGGCGCGAAATGGCGACAAGCCTGAACGATGAACTTGCAACAATCCCACCAAATTTTTAGCGGGTACTAAAGGCAAGTCTTTTACACAACAAAAACACAGATACCTTCGGGTAAGTTCACCGCACATAGCGCAAGGCCTTTGAATGTTGCGCCAGCGTAGCTTTAATTTATTTTGCCAGGTCCTTTGTGCCATACTCGCTCCTTATTCATTAGGTTTAGTGGCAGCAAAGACGCAATGACAAATAATTTAGCGTTTAACGTACAAGGTGAAGGCCCTTTATGGTTGTGGATTCACGGCTGGGGTATGAACAAGTCTGTGTGGGAGCCGATCTTACCTACTTTTACCCAGTCTCATCGCGTGATTACCGTCGACCTTCCAGGATTTGGCGAGAGCGGTTGGCACAGTGACTATGCTAAGTTTGAAGCTGCCGTAGACCAATTAGAAACCCTAATACTTAAGCTTCATGCAGAGCACAACAATACCGAGATACATTTACTCGGTTGGTCTATGGGCGGCCTGTTTGCCACAGCCCTTGCAAGCCGACAACCAGAGTTATTTGCCCATTTAACGTGGGTAGCGAGTACTGCAAAGTTTATGCACGAGGACAACTGGAAAGGTATTCAGCCGAACGTACTCGCGATGTTTCAAAAACAACTCAAGCAAGACTTTCGTGCCACAACAGAAAGATTTTTAGCAGTACAGGCCATGGGTAGCCCAAGTGCTAGAAAGGACATACAAAAGCTAAAAGCTATTTTACAAAGCACCGCACAACCCCACCCAGAAGCACTTGCAGCTGGACTTGAATGGCTTTCACAAATCGACTTACGCAACGAGTTTGAAAGGCTATCTATTCCATCAACGCGTATTTACGGCAGTAAAGACAGCCTAGTGCCAAAACAGCAGCGCGACGCGTTTAATAAAGCTCAGGACCAAAGCTTTATGTTCGAAAATAGTGCGCATACACCATTTCTAAATGAGCAAGCGCAATTTTTAGAAGTGCTGAATAATATAGTTCATCAACGCTGACAGCTCGTACAAAACACTGAGCTACGCTGCCCAATGCGCGTTTCTTTTAGGGTTTTATCGCATTGCACGCAAGGTTCTCCGCCACGTCCATACACTTGTAATTCAATGGCGAAATAGCCGGGCTGACCGTCTGCTCGGCTAAAGTCTTTAAGTGTAGTACCACCCTGCTCTATCGCACGTGCAAGCACTGTTTGAATTGCATGGTGCAACTTAACGTAACGTGCCTTACTAATTTTACCCGCCGGCCTACGCGGGTCTATACCACTCATAAACAGCGCCTCATTGGCGTAAATATTACCGACGCCCACAACGACATGGTTGTCCATGATAAAGGTTTTTACCGGCGACGTTTTCCCACGCGACAAACGGAATAAAAGATCCTTCTCAAAAGCCTCTGAGAGAGGCTCAGGACCGAGTTTGGCAAGCATGTCTAGCTCTTCCTCTGGAGCTTGGAATAAACACGCTCCAAAGCGTCTTGGGTCGTTGAGTCTCAAGCTTTGACCATCTTGAGTAATAATTTCGATATGGTCGTGTTTAACCAAAGGCGTTCCTTCCGGCAATACTCGCAACTTGCCCGACATACCCAAGTGCAACACTACAGTACCGCGCTCAGTCTCGAGCAGAAGATATTTGGCTCGACGATGCACGTTTATGATCGGCACACCGACAATAGATTTCACTTCGGAAGGAACAGGCCAGCGCAGTTGAGGGTGGTGAATATGCACGGCTTTTACAGTTTTACCGGTGAGAAACGGCGAAATACCTAGACGGCTAACTTCTACTTCAGGTAATTCAGGCATGTTTAATTACTCATTACTGCGGTTTTAATTGTTCTGCTTCAGGCGCAATTACTCGGTAAGTTACATCTGCACCCGGTATAGCCATTAAAGCTTCATTGTTCTGATAAAAAACGCCAATACGCAGTGGTTCTGGGTTATCCGCTAGCGTAATTTCTATTACGTATTCTTCACCTGCTAATAGCTGCTCAGACGGCTCGAGTTGCAGACGCTGCCATGCGCTTAACCAACGTCGAAAAATTTCTGGGTCCATCGAGTTACCCGAACGTTGTTGCCAGCTCGCACCAACGCGTATCCAATGGCTTTGCTGATCACTTATTTCGACAATCATTTGATCTGTAAACGGCTCTACGGTTTGCTGACCGGCAATGTCGCCACTTTTATGCCCGAGAAAATAAAACACGAACATTAAACCAAGTACCAAGTAAATCAGTACATTGTTCCAACCTCTTTTAGTTAAGGTGAAACCTAGAATCGTTCTCTGGTCTTCGGGCCGACTGTCTTGCTTTGCCATAGTAGTGTCCGGTAGTGATACCATTAAAATTGCTATGTATTCTTTTAAAATAGCACTATATTAGCCGCATCATACGCATTAGCGGGATTAAAGTGAATCAGGCGACATATACATGATTGAATTCGAAAAAATTGCAGACCAATTGGCAGACGTTGGCTATGCAATTGTGCCTGACTTTATTTCCGAGGAAGAAGCAAATGCACTTTATCACTATGTTGAGTCGTTAGAGCAAGGTTTCTGGCACTTAGCGGGGGTGGGCAGAGAACAACAACACACCGTCAATACCCATGTTCGTAGCGACGAAATATGTTGGCTAACCCAACGTACCGAGCAGGAAATGTTCTGGCTCGACCGTATGGAACAACTTCGCGAGTCGGTCAACCGATACCTTTTTATGGGCTTATTCGACTACGAATGCCACTTTGCACGTTATGCGCCGGGTAGTCGTTACCAGAAGCATTTAGACGCCTTTAAGGGGCGTTCTAATCGTGTGCTCAGTACTATTCTGTACCTAAACCCAGACTGGCAGCCTGAAAATGGTGGCGAATTGGTCATTTATGGTGAGCGGGGGAAAGTACTCGAAACAGTTTTACCTAAACAAGGTTGCTTCGTGGTCTTCTTAAGCGACCGTTTTGTTCATGAAGTTAAAGTGAGCAATCGATTGCGCTACAGCCTAACTGGTTGGTTCCGGCACAACACCTCAACAGGGTTTCGCATTGACCCGGCAAGATAGCTATTTCTTTTGCTTAATTCTCCAGCGCAAGTAGAGCACCATTCCCCAGGCTAAATAATACATAAGCACACTGAGTGCCAGCAGTACTAATGCGCCCATCGAAATATTTGCCGGTAGCCGAACGCCGGCAGCATCGAGCAGAAGAATTGCCACGTTAAGGCTCATTGAGGCGACTAAAAAGAAACCAAGGCGAGGTGATTTCACGCCGGCTCCGGTCGCTACGCCCGACGCAAGTAAAACCAAAAGAATATGATAGCCGTGTTGGTAAATGCCCTGCCCTGTAAGCAACAGAAAGAGGAAAGGCGGCACATAAGAAAGCATGACCGCGAAGAAAAACAGCCGAATTCGACGTGCTCTAATAATAATCTTGGGTAACATGCAATTTCGAATGGATACAAAAAACCCGGCGCAAGCCGGGCTTTTATTATTTGATTTTCGCTTCTTTAAACATCACATGCTTACGAACAACTGGATCAAACTTTTTGATCTCAAATTTTTCTGGCATGTTACGTTTGTTTTTATCTGTGGTGTAGAAGAATCCAGTACCAGCAGAAGAAACTAGACGAATCTTATCGCGCATTGTTAAATTCCTTTCGTTCTAGCCGGTATTAAACCCGGACACCTTTCGTACGCAAATCAGCAAGAACAGAATCAATACCGTTCTTATCGATGATACGCATACCTTTAGTTGAAACACGTAGTTTCACCCAACGTTTCTCACTTTCTACCCAGAAACGGTGAGATTGTAGGTTTGGCAGGAACCGACGGCGGGTCGCATTGTTCGCGTGTGAGCGGTTATTACCAACCACTGGTCGCTTTCCTGTTACTTGACATACTCGAGACATTATCTTTACTCCGAAATTGCTTGCAGCTCGCCTGTAGCCCTGATGGCTTTACCCATAAATTCGAGGGCGCAATTTATACAAAAATCTCGCCAAAAAAGCAAGCGATTTCTGAAAAAAGGGCGAAATTATGACCCTAGCAACTGCCTTTCAATGAGTTGCCATTGGGTATCGAATTGTACCGTAGGCCGCAATTTAAAGCCAGATCGAACGAACTGTAAAAGTTTTCCTTCGGTATAAGCCATAACTACATTGGTCAAAATAGATTCGTCGGTGGTAAATTCAACGCCTTCGCGTAATTTACGTTCTCGCAAAATCTGCTTCATCTGACTTTCTAGCTTGTCGAATAAGGCAACCACTCGCGCACGTAAACGTTCATGTTCACCGTTTAACGCTTCACCCGTAAGTACTCTACTCATCCCAGGGCTTTGTTCGGCGAAATTCAAAATGATATGCACCATACCGCGGACACGTTGCATGGTGTCTTTCTCGTTTTCGAATAAACGATTCATGCTCCCCAACAAAATATCTTCGATGAGATTAATTAAATCGTCGAACATTTTTGCCTTAGACGGAAAGTGGCGATAAAGCGCCGCTTCAGAAACGCCAACTTCCTTCGCTAACTTCGCAGTGGTAATGGGTTGACCAATATTGGTCTCTAACATTTGCGCTAAGGTGCCTAAAATCTCTTCCTTGCGGTTTTGCGTGCGTGTTGCTGCCATTGCTATTCCTTGATGAATTAATGTCTGCCAGAGGAGCCAAAACCACCTTCGCCGCGGTCGGTTTCGTCAAAGTCGCTCACCAAATTAAGTTCAGCTTGCACCACAGGTAAAATAACCAACTGCGCAATACGTTCACCGGGCTCAATCGTAAATGTAGTGTTTCCTCGGTTCCAAACAGAAACCATAAGCTCGCCTTGATAGTCCGAGTCTATTAAGCCCACTAAATTACCCAATACAATGCCATGCTTATGGCCTAGCCCAGAGCGCGGAAGTATAGTCGCCGCTAGTTTCGGGTCGCCAATGTGAATCGCCAAACCGGTACCTACAAGCTCTGTTTGACCTGGTTCTAAAGTTACCGCATGACTAATACACGCACGTAAGTCCATGCCAGCAGAGCCAGAAGTTGCATATTCAGGTAAAGGGATGTCTTTCCCCACGCGAGGATCTAAAATTTTTACGTCAATACTGTTAGCCATGTTGTTTCTTTTTATAAATGAGTTGAATAAGGTCTTTTGCTAGGTTTTGTTTTGAACGAGAAGCGAAAGCTTCATGTCCATGTTCTTTGTCGTTTAGTGGCCAGTACACCTCAACAGCGTTATTGTCGCTATTAAAGCCCTGTCCACTTTTGCTGACGTCGTTCGCCACAATCATGTCGATATTTTTCGCACGAAGCTTACGCGTCGCATATTCTTCAACGTTTTGTGTTTCTGCCGCAAAACCAACCGTGAAGGGACGGTTCGACTGACTTGCAACCCACGCCAAGATATCTGGGTTCTTAGTGAGCGTAATGGTCATTTCATTTTGCTCTGCAGACTTCTTCATTTTATTGTCTGCAACTTCCATAGCCCGGAAGTCAGCCACAGCTGCGCAACCAATAAAGATGTCGCTTTCTGGTAACGCCCGCTGAACTTGCTCCAGCATTTCCTGAGCACTTTGTATGTCGATGCGATCAACACCGGGTGGTGTATCTAACTGTACGGGTCCTGCAATTAAGGTTACCTGAGCTCCCGCAGATGCCGCTGCTTCAGCTAACGCAAATCCCATTTTCCCACTACTATGGTTCGACAAATAACGCACAGGATCGATAGCTTCACGTGTAGGTCCAGCAGTTATCACTACATGCTGTCCTGCAAGTTCACCGGTAGGTTCTAAATGAGCCGTTGTATGAAAAAAGTTCTCTACGTTAGCTACGATGTCCGCCGGCTCTATCATTCGACCCGCGCCAACTTCGCCGCAGGCTTGTGAACCTTCTGCAGGTCCCCACATAAGCTTACCGTCTTGCTGAAGCAACTCGACATTGCGCTGCACCGCAGGAGCAGCCCACATTAAGCGATTCATAGCAGGCACCACGGCAATGGGCGCGTCTGTAGCTAAACACAAGGTGCTGAATAAGTCGTCGGCATGACCATGCGCCAGCCTTGCAATAGCACTTGCACTCGCAGGTGCGACAACCACTAGATCGGCCCAACGCGCCAACTCAATATGACCCATTGCAGCTTCTGCAGCCGGATCGAGCAAGTCGTCGTGCACAGGGTGTCCAGAAACGGCCTGCAAAGTAAGCGGAGTAATGAACGCTTGCGCGCCTTTGGTCATAACCACGCGTACGCTTACACCTTGGTCACGCAGTCTACGAACCAGTTCTGGTGTTTTATAGGCGGCGATGCCACCCGTAACAATCAGCAATAGATTACAATTTTTTAGGCTAGCCATAGTTGTTCTATTGGAAGTGAGTCCTTACGTTAGATTAACACGCTCAGACTTGACTTGGCGATACCTAGCAAGCGGAGTTGCGTGATCAAATTTATTTCATGGAGGAAATATGCACATTCGAGAATGGCCAACAGAGGAAAGACCTCGAGAAAAACTCGCTAAATATGGCTCACAAGCGTTAAGCGACGCAGAACTACTCGCAGTATTGTTCGGCACAGGAACTGCTGGCACAGACGTCATGAGTTGGAGTAGAACGCTACTACAAGACAGCGGTGGCCTTGGTCCTTTACTCTCGCTTCCCGAAGCACAAAAGAGAAAACTTAAAGGTGTGGGTGCTGCTCGTTGTATGCAACTACAAGTCGTACTGGAGATATCTAGGCGCTATTTAGCCAGCACGCTAGAAAAAGGGGAAGGCTTCACACGGCCCGACATGGTGAAAGACTATTTAGCCTCTCAGTTGCGCCATCAACCCAGGGAAGTTTTCGCCATACTGCTATTAGACAGCCAACATCGACTACTACATTACAAAGAGCTGTTCTACGGCACTATTAATGCAGCGCCTGTTTACCCTAGAGAAATTGTAAAAATAGTTCTTGAGTACAATGCCGCGGCAATTATTCTAGCCCATAACCACCCGAGTGGCGTGGCAGAACCTAGCCAAGCCGACCGACGCGTAACAGACCGAATAAAAGATGCCCTACAAACCATCGACGTAGCGGTTTTAGACCACTTCGTAATTGGAGCCGGAGAATCAGTAAGTTTTGCTGAGCGAGGACTGCTATGAAGCTACAACGACTCGCTGGTGCGCGCGCGCCCTAACAATGCTTTAGCGGCTTCGACAGGTTGCTTACCTTCGTACATTACTTGGTAAAGCTGCTCCACAATGGGCATTTCAACGTTGTAACGTTTCGCCAATGCGTAAACTTCTTTGGTATTACGGTAGCCTTCTACCGCTTGACCTATTTCTTCCATAGCTTGATCAACCGACTTGCCCTGGCCAATTGCGAGACCAAAACGTCGATTACGCGACTGATTGTCGGTACAAGTAAGAATAAGGTCACCCAAACCAGCCATACCGGTAAAGGTTTCGGGCTTACCACCTAGCTCTAGTCCAAGTCGAGTAAGCTCGGCTAAACCGCGAGTGATCAACGCTGTTCTTGCATTGGCGCCAAAGCCAACCCCGTCGGCCATTCCAGCACCAATGGCAATAACGTTTTTCACCGCGCCACCAAGTTGCATACCGATAAAATCGTCGTTGGAATATACACGGAAAGACTTGTCGCAATGTAAGGTTTCGCTCAGTTCCGCTACAAATTGAGTTTCTGTAGCTGCAACCGCAATCGCAGTTGGCATACCTTGAGCCATTTCTTTTGCAAAGGTAGGGCCCGACAAAATAGCTAAAGGTACTTCTGGTCCAAGTATCTCGGTGGCCACGTCAGACAGGAATCTGCCAGTATTCGGCTCTAAACCTTTCGTCGCCCATGCAATACGAGCGTCTTTTCTTAGGTGTGGTTTAATCTGTTGCAACACTTCCGCAAAACCATAGCTCGGCACCACCACTAAAACGATAGAGGAAGCTTTTACCGCTGTTGCTAGGTCAGCACAAGGTTCTAGCGCCTCAGGTAATTCAATATCACCTAAGTAGCGCTCATTTTTGCGGGTCGCGGCCATTTGCTCTATGGCTTTCGGATCACGCCCCCACAATAAGGTTCGAACGCCTTTTCGTGCCACACAGATAGCAAGGGCGGTGCCATAAGACCCCGCCCCTAAAACCGTGACACTTTGTGTGCTCGATTCGTTAACCATTACGCGTCCAGTTTTTGCCCTTCAGCGGCTTGTTGCTGCTGTAAGTGTTGCGCGTAAACTGCGTCAAAGTTTACTGGAGCAAGGTTTAACTGCGGGAAAGTACCGCGGTTAACTAGGTTAGCAATGCTTTCACGTGCATAAGGGAACAAAATGTTCGGGCAGAATGCAGCTAGAAGTTGAGGTAGTTGCTCTTCAGGAACTTGAGAGCCTACCGCGAAAATACCCGCTTGAGACACTTCACATAGGAAAGCTGTTTCTTCGCCAATGGTGTTTTTCACAGTAAGTGTTAGCACAACTTCGTGAAGGTTATCTTCAAGCTTGTTGTTGCTTACGTTCATATCAACGCTTACGTTTGGCTTCCATTCTTTCTTGAAGATCGCTGGAGAGTTAGGCGCTTCAAAAGAAACATCTTTTACGTAGATGCGCTGAATAGCGAATTGAGGTTCTTGTTGTTGGTCTGCACCTTGTGCAGCGGCATTGTTTTGCTGTTCTTCAGCCATGATATTTACCTTAAATGTTCAAATTAAAAGAATTAAATGTCTTATTTTTTATTATTTTTCTTGCTTAGGGGCATATTCGCACCGCGCCAGCCCTGTAAGCCACCTTGCAAAACTGAAACTTTGGTGAAGCCAGCCTTTTCAAGCAGCGACGCCGCTGTTCGTGCACTATTTCCATAGTTGCATACGGTAACAATGGGGGCGTCTTTGAATTTATCAAGCGCTTTTGTTTCACCCGCTCGAATTTTCGCCAATGGAATATTCTTAGAGCCGTGAATAAATCCGCCGGCGAACTCGTCGTCGGTACGAATATCTACAAATATACCGCCACGATTCACTGCAATAGTAGCTTGCTGTGGTGACAATGTGGTTACCGTAGAAAAACGACGTTTAATAATGTCGGCAATTAGAAAAGTAAACACCGCTAACCAAAGGGCGCTTAAAATATAGTGCTCAGTAGCAAACTGAATAAATGAGTCCATGACCGCTCCTAACTTCGACTCTGGTCATTTGAATTTGGCGCAATAACCAAGGTTACTAAGCCTTCGATCCATACAAAAATATAACAGCGCCAGAGTATACCTACTCTCGCATTTAGAATCAGCAAAAAATCTAGGTTACAGATGCGAGTTATTCGTAAATAAAGTAAACTACGGGACAAATTATCGGTGAGGAGTTCACATGACATCGGTTCCATCTCGTAAAAACCCGCTAGTGCTATTAATTCTCGACGGCTGGGGCGTTCGCGAAGACGCGCCTGACAATGCAGTTAACTATGCCAATACCCCTGTTCTAGACAAACTCTATCAAACCGTTCCAAATACGTTGGTTGACGGTTCAGGCATGGCTGTGGGTTTACCAGACGGGCAGATGGGTAACTCTGAGGTAGGTCATGTGAACCTTGGCGCTGGACGCATCGTTTATCAAGACTTCACACGCATTACCAAAGCGATTGAAGACGGTAGCTTCAACGAAAACCCAGTATTGCTGGGTGGCCTTGAAGGTGCGATACCAAAAGGAAACACCGTGCATATTATGGGTTTGCTTTCTCCAGGCGGTGTGCACAGCCATGAAGATCATTTACTTGCCATGGTCCGTTTAGCGCATCAGCAAGGTGCACAAAACATCCAAGTGCACGCTTTCCTAGACGGTCGCGATACCCCACCCAAATCTGCTGGCGAGAGCATTAAGCGTTTCGAAGAAGCATTTAAGTCTATTCCAGGTGCTCGATTCGCCAGTTTGTGTGGTCGCTACTTTGCTATGGACCGCGACAACCGCTGGGAGCGCATTGAGCAAGCGTGGAACTTGCTTGTGAAGGGTCAGGGCGAGGCACAAGCAAATACCGCATCAGAAGGTTTAGAGCAAGCATATCAGCGCGGTGAGTCTGACGAGTTTGTTAAACCTACTTGGCTTGCAGACGCTACACCTATTGTCGATGGTGACGCTGTATTCTTTATGAATTTCAGAGCCGACCGTGCGCGTGAAATTACTCGTGCATTTGTAGAACCGGAGTTTAATCACTTCAACCGCGAAGCCCCAGTATTAAGTTCATTTATCATGCTTACTGAATACGCGGCAGACATCGACGCTCCTGTAGCCTTCCCACCGGAAAGCTTAAACAATGTTTTGGGCGAATGGCTGGAAAAGCACAACAAAACTCAACTACGCATTTCTGAAACCGAGAAGTATGCACACGTTACCTTCTTCTTTAGCGGTGGTCGTGAAGAAGAATTTAACGGCGAAAAACGCGTGCTTATTCCTTCGCCTCAGGTTGCCACCTACGACCTGCAACCGGAAATGAGTTCTAAAGAGCTGACTGATGAATTAGTTAGTGCGATAGAGTCGGGCGAGTACGACGTAATTATCTGTAATTACCCGAATGGCGACATGGTAGGTCATACCGGTAACTTCGACGCTGCAGTAAAAGCTTGTGAAGCTGTCGACGCATCGGTAGGTCGTGTTGTAGACGCACTCAAAGAATTTGGCGGCGAATGCTTAATTACTGCTGACCACGGGAATGCAGAGCAAATGGCTGATCATCAAACTGGCCAGTCTCACACAGCACATACCAGCAATTTAGTACCCTTCATTTATGTGGGCCGCGACGCACAGCCCGTTGAAGGTGGTCGCCTCTGTGACATAGCACCAACCATGCTACATATCATGGGAATGGAACAGCCGCCTGAAATGACCGGTAAAACACTGATGCAACTCAAAGGCTAACATTGAAATGCTAAAGCGCTTTGCCGCATCTCTGAATATGCTTTACCCAGCCGCACTCGGTATTTTACTGAGTGCGGTTTTTAGTATTTCTGTTGCTGAAGCTCAGCAGTCACAAGACGAACGAGAAAGAACACAGCAGCAACTAGAGGCATTACAGAGTGAAATTGCTGAGCGGCAAGAAGCATTAGCGCGCAGACGTACTGAACTGTCTAGAAGCCAACGTCAACTTAGAGATATCGAACAGGAAATTAATACCGCTACTCAACGACTTTCCGCAACAGAACGTGAGTTATTCCAGACTCGCCGCCAAATTGAGTCTTTAGAGAATGAGCAATTAATTCTACAAGACCAGCTCGCAGAACAAGCTGAACTGCTAGCCGACCAGATCGACGCGGCATACCGTGCTGGCAATTACCAAATCTTAGAGTTATTGCTTAATCAGTCAGACCCAGGCCGGGTAGAGCGGCTCATGGAATACTATCGCTATATGAACGCCGCTCGGTTAGAAGAACTGCAAGCGTTACACGAACGAGAAGAGGAGCTTCGTGACGTGCAACAACGCCTCGCCAATGCGAGGATGCAACTGGAAAATGAACAAGCGCAACAAACCCGTCAACGTAACGCCTTGAATGCTCAAAAGGCTGAGCGCGAGCAGCAAATTGCACGTATTCAAAATGCTTCAGCAACCGACGAAGAAAGACTCGCAGCACTTCACCAAAGTGTAGAAGAACTGACTGAGCTTCTTATTTCGTTGGCAGAGGCTTCCCGTAACGTTCCCGTACAATTGGAAGGACTCGCAAATCGCACTAATGCATTAGCTTGGCCAGTAAACGGAGATGTGCGTTACCAGTTTGGCGAAACGCAAAGCGGTGAAGTGCGTTGGAGTGGCATGGTCATTGGCGCGGAAGCGGAAACCCCAGTACGCAATGTCGCCGACGGCCGTGTGCTATTTGCAGACTGGTTGCGCGGATTCGGGTTGTTACTCGTCATCGACCATGGCGAAGGGTATATGTCGCTATACGGATATAACCAAGCTTTGCTTTATGACGTTGGCGAGACTGTACGAGCCGGTGAAACTGTCGCATTGGTAGGTAAAAGCGGTGGACAACGCGAACCAGGTTTATACTTTGAGATTCGCCACCGTGGTCGCGCCTTAAACCCTAACCAATACCTGCGTTAAGACGACTCTCTATAATTCGCTGGGAAAGTAATAACAGCTTCGAAGCCCTTGTCTTTTTTACTGTTTAACTTGATGTCACCTTTCAAAACCTGGGTCACAAAGTTATACACAATATGTAAACCTAACCCCGAACCACCGGAGCCGCGACGTGTTGTGAAGAAAGGATCGAAGGCCTTTTTAAGTACATCTTCGTCCATCCCTTTACCATTGTCGGCATATTTCAACACCACATTCTTGCCTTTCACCTCAACTGTAATTTTCATTTCACCCGGCTCTTCACCGAATGCATGAATCGTTGAGTTGGTGACTAGGTTGCTAAGAATTTGGAATAGTGCTCCCGGGTAGGTTTCTATCTCTAACGTAGCAGGGCATTCAGTAACTAGGCTATGCTTTTGTTTACGATAAATCGGATGCAGCGAATGCGTAACCTCATTTAAGAATTCCCGAACCACAAATTTACGAGGCTCTTCACTAGACTGGTCCACTGCAACCTGTTTAAAACTTGCAATAAGGGTCCTGGCTCGCTCTAAGCTATTTAGAATCAACGAAGTCGAGTCTTTTACGTGTTCACCGTATTGTTTGAAGTCTGTTCGCGTAAGTACCCCGTCTTCCATTTTGCTTACCGTTTTTTTGGTAAACTCACCCAATGTAGAAGCAGCGGTAACGGCAATGCCTACCGGGGTGTTTATTTCATGGGATACACCAGCCACTAGCGCCCCTAAACTCGCCATTTTCTCTCGCTCAATAAGGTCACTTTGCGCAGCATGTAGAGCGTCCGTACGTTCTTCAATCACTCGCTCAAGCTGCTTTTGTTGGCGCGCCATAAAGTCTGTGCGCATTTTCATGGTGAAATAAAATAGCGCCATCAAACTTGTCGCACAAAGAAGAGCAAACCACGGCGTTTGCCAGAAAGCCGGAAGCTTTCTTATATCCACTACAAGTTGTTGATCACTCCACTGCCCATGTCGATTGGTACCCTCAACAATGAGCTGATACTCACCAGGCCATAGATTTGAATAAGAGGCTACACGTCTTGAAGCGTCGGCATATATCCAGTCTTCGTCAAAGCCCTCTAGGCGATACCTATAACCATTTCGCATAGGCTCCGACAAGTCTAACGCAGAAAACTCAAGGGCAAACGAGCGTTCAGTTACGTCTAACTCTAGGGTATTTTGAATTCTGCCTAAAGATGCTGATGCACCGTCTATGCGTAATTCGGTCGCTACGACAGGGGGTTGATAGGACCAATGCTCAAATTTTTCAGGATCAACAAATAATAAGCCCCGGCTTCCACCAAACATTAATATACCGTCATGAGTTTTCGAATAAGAGCGATACCATGCGGTTCCAATGTCTACGTCGTCAGCTTTATGCAAAGACCACATTTCATTACTGCTAGGATTGTAGACATATTCAGTGGTCCAAATTCGTCCTTCGCTATCTTCGAGTAGGTTGGCGCCGAATGGTGCATTTTCGTTACCAAATACGGCACTTATATTCTCTCCCACATAGCGCCTGTCGCCTTGCGGGGTAAGCTTTAGCAGGCCTTGAGGTGAGTCTAGCCATACTTGCTGGTTACTGTCTTCCAGTAACCCAAGAACACTAAGATCATTGATTTGCTCACCACTGTTGTCAAATACCGCTATGGGTAACAAAGTTTGTGTTTCTGGCGCAACGTAATATAACCCAGAAGTTCCTGAGCCAATCCAAACACCGCCATTGGCTGTCATTTCAATGGCATTTATCGATGAAGTTAAAATATCTCCGTCACGCGTTTGAAGCTGCTCCATTTGGTTTGTCTCTGCATCCCATACCAAGACTCCGTCGCTTGTACCTACCCAAACATTATCAGCAGCGTCAGTGCGAATAACGCGTACATTCGAGCCCGTAAACCCTTCTGCTCGTGTCACCTCTACAAACTCATCGCCACCTTCTGTGACTTGGGCACGGTAAAGCTTGTTGGGGTTGGCCCCTAACCAAACCTCCCCATTCTCACGCTGTGCTATCGCCGTAATCCACCCGTTGGCAAGTCCATGCTCAGCTCTTTCTGCGGGGCTGTAATGCTCAATAACACCTTTATCACGGCGGAATACATTTACCCCATCACCACGGGTGCCAATCCAGATGTCTCTATTTGCGAGCTCAAGTACGCTACTGATGTTCGGCTCAGTCAGAGAACGAGGGTTGCTTAAGCTAAACCGAATGGAACCTACAGCGTTGTTACCACCATGTTTCCTTTGCACTCCGCCACCGTATCCGGCCACCCAGAATTGACCAGCAGAGTCTCTCAGCATCGCTCGGGTGTCGTTGTTAGCTAGACTATAAGGGTTAGAAGGGTCGTGATGGAGTTCGTCTACCACCATGAACGATGGTATTTTCAAACGCACAATACCATTCGCGCTCGAAACCCATAACTCGTTTTCCGAGGGTTGGCCAAATGCATAAGGAGTTTCTCCTTCCAGCACGTCTTCAAGTACATCAAATTGATACTCACTCCCTGTTTGAGCGATGCGGCCAACTCCATGGCCCTCAAGTGCCGCGAGCACAACAGTACTTTCCGACAAACTGGTGTTTTGTATCTGATAGAGCGAGCGAACCCGATGGTTGTCTAAAACTATTTCTGGTGTTGTAACTGATAGGGGCTC
Source organism: Lysobacter sp. N42 (assembly GCF_004344885.1). Lineage (NCBI taxonomy): Bacteria > Pseudomonadati > Pseudomonadota > Gammaproteobacteria > Lysobacterales > Lysobacteraceae > Lysobacter > Lysobacter sp. N42. Next base: position 310,038 of record NZ_SKFB01000003.1, on the reverse strand, counting down.
AGAAATTACAAGTAAGCCGTCGCTACTTCCTACCCAAAGCTGACCTTGCTCATCTAAAAGCAATGCTCTTACGGATTGGAAACTTGGCAGCAGATCAACTTTAACTATTTCGAAATGAGCCTCTCCATGCCATGTAACACGGAACAAGCCCGAAGTAGTTCCAGCCCAAATGGCGTTACCATAACCAGCTAAAGAGGTTAATTGCCCCATCCCGCTTATAGTGCTGAAAGCCTCACTGCGTTGCAGTTGCCAAAAGCGATCTTGTTGCGCGTCATAGATTGAAATACCACCGGGCTCGGTAGCCACCCAAACGTGACCTCGTTCGGCGGCTAAGGTGTCTCTTACAAAGTTACCTGCAATTGAGCTTGGGGTGTGTAAGTCGTTTTTGAATAAACGGAAGCGGTAACCGTCGTAACGCACTAATCCAGCAGGAGTGCCTACCCAAATAAAGCCATGTGCGTCTTCAGTTAGGGTGGTTACAACTTGATCAGGAATATTGTCTGCGTCACCAATTTGCTCGAACTCTATAGTTCTAGGAGGAAATGCGAGCGCCTGGGAGGTATAACCCAGTAAAAATAAGCATAAAACGAGAAACGCTAAGATTTGCCTAACCCAAACTACGCGCATGGAAGTCCTGCTACAAGGATAACGTTTCCTTAGAATATGAAGAAGTTATAAGCAGGTCAATTATTGTTCAGAGGTTTCTACTTCTAATTGCGTCAACAGTATTAAGGCTTCTTCACGGCTATTACCGCATACATAAGACTGTGCACTGAATTCGTCACATACTTTTGGTCGCTCGGGTTGGCCAAATATATTACAAAGGTTGTCGTCAGAGAGGTGTATACAGCGAGTGTTTGCAGGCTTTCCTTGAGGCATACCCGGTATCGGGCTGGAAATAGATGGTGCGATACAACATGCACCGCACCCCATTCTGCATTCCATAAATGTGTTCTAACTGCTTACTGCATGGCCACGCGAAGTTTTTTCATCGCGTTTTGCTCAAGCTGGCGGATGCGCTCAGCAGAAACTTCATAATAAGCAGCTAAGTCATGCAATGTAGACTTATCTTCTTCAAGCCAACGCGCTCTCACAATATGCTGGCTTCTTTCGTCTAGTGCCGACAATGCGTGAGTTAAACGCTTAGTCGCATGCGCGTCCCAGTCCTGAGCTTCTACAGTCTCAGCGACATCAGAAGTTGTGTCTTCTAAGTACTGCGCTGGCGAGAAAGAACCTGTATCGCGTGCATCATCGTCGTCTGAACTCAGTTCAAAAGCCTGGTCGTGGGCGCTCATGCGCGACTCCATTTCCATCACTTCTTCACGGCTTACACCAAGCTCTTTAGCTACCGTGTCTACTTCGGCGCCAGAAAACCAACCTAAACGCTTTTTAGCCTTACGTAGGTTGAAGAACAATTTGCGCTGCGCCTTAGTTGTGGCAACTTTAACAATACGCCAGTTACGAAGCACAAATTCATGAATTTCAGCTTTAATCCAATGTACGGCAAAAGATACAAGGCGCACACCCACGGTTGGGTCGAAGCGCTTTACCGCTTTCATTAAGCCCACGTTGCCTTCTTGAATAAGATCCGCTTGGGGTAAACCGTATCCCGAATATCCACGGGCCACGTGTACTACAAAACGTAGGTGAGACATAATCAGTTGTTTTGCAGAGTTTAAGTCACCCTCTTGCTGTAAGCGTTCAGCAAGCGACTTTTCTTCTTCAGCCGTAAGCATCGGAATGCTATTTACCGAAGAAATATAAGACTCTAGGCTTCCTGTCTGAGGAACCGTAAGCGCCATTGAGTTTAATTGTGCAGTCATTGACAAACCTCACTTTAAGCGAATGTATGACCTACTGATTTCCATTCAACGTTCCAACTTTACTTCAGCTTGGGTAACGCGAATTTCCTGTACATCATTTCTATACAACATTAGAGTCATTCAACACGGAAAAGTTCCTTTAAAATTTCCGCGAACACAGCATTCTAGCAAACCAAAATGCATGTGCAATAGCTAAAATGTAACATAAGCTAATGACACTGATATGACAGCTAAATTTACGATTGCGGCTCTATTTTTGCCACGTGTCTACGCACTGCGACATAACTGCCTAACAATCCTAAAACGACAGCCACACCCCAAAGGATCAATACTTCGTTGAAGCTTAATCCGCTTAGTTTGAATGGGCTTTCATAGAGTTCAGACACCCGTGTCATAGCGTGGCCAATCCACCATACCAACAGCGCTGTGGCGACCCACGCTAAAAAACCACCTAAAATGCCATACCAAAAGCCTGTGTATAGGAAAGGTCTTTGAATATAAGCATTCGTAGCGCCTACTAGCTTCATGACTTCTATTTCTTCCTTCCGGTTGAGAATCATCAACCGAATGGTGTTCCCTACAATGAGCACTACCGCCGAGCACAACAGCAATGCAATAGCTGCTAGTACGTCTTGAACAAGTTGAATAAGCGCCTGCAAACGGTTTAACCATGTCACGTCTAGCGTTGCAGAATTAACTTCACGCTCAAGTTCCAGCTTTTGCTGCAACATACGCGCGCGCTCGGCAGACCGATGCTGCTCCTTGGGGGTCACCAGAACTACGTCAGGTAGGGGGTTGTCTTGCAAATAATCTATAGCCGTACCAAAACCGGAGTAATCCCTAAACTCCTGCAATGCGTCGTCTTTATAAATAATACGCGTGCTTTCTACTTCGTCCCACAAAGAAATGCGCTCGGCGAAGTTCACCACTGCATTTTGGTCGAGGCGCTTTTCTAAAAACAACGAAATTTCAGAGGCGTTTTCTAAACCACTCGTAACTTCTTGGCTATTTTTTACCAACACATAAAGCGTACTTGGCAAAGTTAAACTTAAGCCTAAAACCGCCACAGTCATGGTAGAAGCAATAGGATTTCGGGTTAACTCACCCAAGCTACCTAGTGCTTGCTGCAAGTGATGAACCCAAAACATGACAAAACGACGCAACAGCGATATTTTTACCGTGCTCGCACCTTTTCTCTGTGTCGGCTTTATTCTACTCATGAGCAACACCTTCCGAGCTTTGCCCATGTTGTAAGCCATCGTTAATCATTTCACCTTGCTTCAGCGTTAATGTTCTGTAGCGCATTCTGGCAATTAAACCCAAGTCGTGCGTGGCGATAAGCACGCCAACGCCCACGTCATTAAAACTCTCAAATAAACGCATAATTTCCATTGAGAGTTTCGGGTCTAGGTTTCCGGTAGGCTCGTCAGCTAGCAATAAAGGGGGTTTATTCACAATGGCCCGAGCAATACCCACGCGTTGTTGTTCACCACCAGAAAGCATTCGCGGATAATGCTTCTCCTTACCCGCAAGCCCTACTTTTTCAAGTGAAGCCTGTACGCGTTTACGCGCTTCACCTTGAGTATAACCCTCGATATAAAGCGGTAACGCCACATTGTCGAAAGCAGTTTTGTCGGGAAGCAACCTATGATCTTGGAAAATCATGCCAATATCGCGACGCAAGTAAGGTACCTTGTTCGGGCCTACTTTGCGTAAGTCGTGCCCGTTGATCATTACCCGCCCTACGGTGGCTCTTTCCATCAGTGCGATAAGTCGGAGCAAGGTACTTTTGCCCGCACCACTGTGACCGGTTAGAAATGCCATTTCACCCTTTTCCAAAGAGAAACTGACTTGGTTTAAAGCCTGAAAGCCTCCCGGGTACGTCTTACTGACTTGCTCAAACTGGATCATGGGTGAAAGTTTTCCTTGCTCAGGTCTTGTCGCTCGCCGAAGACTCTTCCTCGTCAAACAGGGCTGAAACGAAATCTTGTGCAGTGAACGGTCGCAAATCGTCTAACTGTTCTCCAACCCCAACATAACGAATAGGTATACCAAATTGATTCGCCAAAGCGAACATCACACCGCCTTTTGCGGTGCCGTCTAGTTTAGTCATCACCAAACCAGAAACATTTACTGCTTCGCCAAATAACTTAGCTTGCGAAATCGCATTCTGGCCCGTGCCGGCATCCAATGTAAGCATAACTTCGTGAGGCATCGAGTCGTCGAGTTTTTTCATTACTCGAACGATTTTCTTAAGTTCTTCCATTAAGTTGCTTTTGTTCTGTAAGCGGCCCGCTGTGTCGGCAATAAGCACATCAACGCCACGAGCTTTTGCTGCCTCTACCGCGTCGTAAATAACAGAGGCGCTGTCGGCACCCGTATGTTGAGCCACCACAGAAATGTCATTGCGTTCGCCCCAAACTTGCAGCTGCTCTACCGCTGCGGCACGGAAAGTATCGCCTGCAGCTAACATGACCGACTTCCCTTCTGCTTTAAATTGCTTCGCTAACTTACCAATGGTCGTCGTTTTACCCACACCATTTACGCCCACCATTAAAATAACAAATGGGCCTTCATGGTTGTCCGGAATAGTTAAAGGAACCGCCACAGGTTCAAGAATATGCGTTAATTCTTCTTTGAGTTTTTCAAAAAGCACATCGCCGTCTTTTAAATCTTTGCGGCTGGCATGATCGGTTAACCGTTGAATGATATTGGTCGTGGTATCCATACCCACATCGGCAACCAGTAGCTGGGTTTCTAGCTCTTCAAAGAGATCTTCGTCAATTTTCTTACCCAAAAACAGGCTAGCCATGCCCGAGCCGAGATTACCCGAGGTTTTGCGCAAGCCGGACTTGAGCTTCTGAAACCAAGACTGCTTTGGTTCCTTTGTTTTGGATTCTTGCTCTTTTGGCTCTTGAACTTCAGGTTCAGTTGGTACTTGCCCTTTCGGAGCTGCTTCCGAAGCTAACGATTCCGCAGTAACGGTTGCGCAGTCTTCAGCTGCAGATGGCAAATCGTCTGCTGCTGTGCGTTCTTGTTGCGGTTCTGGAGATTGATCAAGTTGCGTTTCAACAGGCGGCTTTTCAGCCGGTTGACTCTGCTCCTTGCTGTCAGGTTTCTTCTTAAACCAAGATGAAAAAATGGAACCTTTTTCGCTCATACTGCCTACTTGTCCGACAAAAAATAAATAGTATCACTTTCACCCAAAAGGTTGAATGCGCTGCCCCGAAAACAGCAATGCGACTAAGGCGCAATTTCTTTCAAATGATAATGCGTAGTCGGACCTGAATGATATGTGGTGAACACCTCGAACAATCCTTTGAATCGAACCATTACAATGCCAGTTCCGCCTGAACTGTATTCGTAAATAGTATGAGGGCCAATGTCTAAAACCAAAGCATAAGGAGAACAGTGAAAATTATTTACGTCTTCATAAAAAGGTAATGGAATTGGGGTTCCCACAACACTTCTGTCGATAACGGCTTCAATATTTAAGTCGCAAGTCTGCTCCACAATTTGGTTTTCAGCGATGGACATACTGGTATCGATATAGCCATCGAACCGCACAACTTTCCCTTCATTGCGGTCCAGAAACTCGAGTAAGCCAGTGTCTGAGTTGTCAGAGGTTAAATTGATATTGCCCTGAAAGGTCTCTATTTCCTGCGTCGTAAAAAAGCGGTCGTACACCAACAATGCAAGCATTGTCACAACAGCTAATACGATGATAACCAGCGAAACTCGAATAGTTCTTGCGTTGTTTGTCATATATTCACGCCGACTTTGTAATATTTACAGTCGAGTATCGCAATAAAAAGGGCCAGAGTGAAATCACGCTGACCCTTCTTCTCAATTTAGGTAGAAAACTAAGAAGCGACTTGTTCAGCCTCTGCTTTCTGGCTTTCATAAAGCGCTTCAAGGCGGTCTGAATTCGCGAGCAAATATTCAAACGCTGAAAGAGATGCTTTAGAACCCTCGCCCATCGCAATCACGATTTGCTTATACGGAACCGTGCTTACGTCACCTGCAGCATAGATGCCTTTCTGCGAGGTGTGGCATTTCTCATCAATTTTGATTTCGCCGTATTGAGTTACCTCAACCACGTCTTTCACAAACTTGCTGTTAGGCACTAAGCCAATTTGTACGAAGATACCTTCAACGTCTACGCGGACTTTATCGCCAGACACCCGGTCTTGGTACACTAACGCATTAACTTTCCCGTTTTCGGCGAGTACTTCCTGAGTTGCTGCACTCTTAATAATCTGAATATTGTTTCTAGATTCAGCTTGATTGATCAGCACTTGGTCTGCGCGTAATTCGTCGGCAAACTCCAGCACAGTTACGCTCTTCACGATACCCGCTAAGTCTAGTGCGGCCTCAATACCCGAGTTACCGCCACCGATGACCGCTACGTCTTTGCCTTTAAAGAACGGGCCGTCACAGTGTGGACAGTACGCTACACCATTACCTACGTTTTCTTTCTCGCCTGGAACGCCTAGCTCGCGCCAATTTGCACCTGTCGCAACAATCAACGTTTTGGTGTCGATGCGTTCACCTGAAGAAAGAACTACAGACTTAATTTCGTCATCAATCACTTCAGACACGCGTAAATGCTCTTTTACGGTAATGTCGTAGTCGTTCATGTGCGCAATTAAGTTACCAGTAAGCTCTGGGCCAGTAGTTTTACTCACGGAAATCAAATTCTCGATACCCATGGTGTCTTTTACCTGACCACCTAAACGCTCGGCAATTAGCGTAACTTTCAAACCTTTACGAGCACTGTAAATTGCTGAAGCTACACCTGCTGGGCCACCGCCAATAACGGTTACGTCTTGCAGTGGTAGTGCGTCGGCTTCGTCTGGAGCTGCAATGCTGCTGTCTAGCTCCATTAATTTTTCAATAAGCTGAGCGGCGTCTACTTTACCGTTCGCGAAGAGCTCGCCGTTCACGTACACACTTGGAACGCCCTGAATATCGCGCTCGTTGATCACGTCCTGGAATAAGCCACCGTCGATCATTTCGCTTGAAATATTGTCATTAAGTAACGCGAATTGATTCAACGCTTGTACTACGTCTGGGCAGTTGTGACAGCTTAGGCTAATGAACACCTCAAAATGCAGCTTGTCTTTTACTCGAGCGACCATTTTTTGCAAAGACTCGTCAAGCTTCATTGCAGTGCCGGTAGCATGAAGCACAGCCAAGATGAGCGAGTTGAACTCGTGCCCACTCGGGATGCCCGAGAACTGAATGCCGGTGTCTTTACCGTCTACTTCAATGAAAAAGCTAATAGGGCTACGTAACTTGCCTTCAGTGTCACGCTCTTCAACGCTCATTAAATCGTTTGCGCTAGCAATGCCTTCAAGGAAAGTTTTAAGTTCTTCACGCTTTTCATGTTCGCCACTTTGCAGAACAAAAGAAAGCGGCTGCTTCATGTTTGCAGTGTACTGTTTAATCGCTTGTAAAATGTCTTTAGATAACATGTTTGTTTCCTGCCAAATGGTTAACTGAAAAGATTGAAACTACGAATTTGGAAAGGGAGGAAGACAGGTGGCCACCGTATGGGGGTGTCGGCAACCACCGCCTTCGCATTCACACACGTAATTCGTGCAAGGACTTAGATTTTACCTACTAGGTCCAATGAAGGTGCTAGTGTTTCTTCACCTTCTTTCCAAGCCGCAGGGCAAACTTCGCCTGGGTTGTTGCGAACGTATTGTGCTGCTTTAACTTTACGAACCAAGTCTTCAGCGTCACGACCAATACCTTCAGCAGTGATTTCCATTGCTTGGATGATGCCGTCTGGGTCAACTACGAAAGTAGCGCGGTCAGCAAGACCCATTTCGTCACGCATAACGTCGAAGTTGCGCGTAATTTCACCTGTTGGATCGCCAATCATGGTGTATTGGATTTTGCCAATTGTGTCAGACGAGTCGTGCCACGCTTTGTGCGTGAAGTGAGTGTCTGTAGACACAGAGAATACTTCTACGCCGCGCGCTTGAAGTTCTTCGTATTTGTCTGCAAGGTCACCAAGCTCAGTTGGGCAAACAAAAGTGAAGTCCGCTGGGTAGAAAAAGAAAATAGACCATTTACCTTCAGTGTCTTTTTCAGAAACTTCGAAAAATTCACCGTTTTTAAACGCATTCGCTTTAAATGGTTTAATTTTAGTGTTGATCAATGCCATTACGATCTCCTTACGAGGTTGTATTTAATGATGCTTGTTTGAAACTGGAGATAGGATACTCAGAATAGAAAGTTTGGTAAATTTGAATTATATTCATTGTATATTCTATTTTTTAGAACACAGGTTAAACCGTCGATGATTTCCATTAAACAACTCAAGTACGCCTTGGCAGTCCAAAAAACGCTGCACTTCAAGAAAGCAGCTGAACTTTGCAATGTTAGCCCCTCAGCGCTGAGCACCGCACTCAATGAGTTAGAGGCGCAACTAAATATGAAAATCTTCGAGCGCGACACCAAGCGCGTACTCATCACCCCAAGCGGTAGGCGTATTTTAGAAAAGGCAACGCAAGTACTACTAGATATTGAAGACATGCAAGCGTTAGCAACACTTTATGAAGACCCACTAACAGCGCCCATGGACATTGGTATCATTCCCACCATAGCCCCGTTTCTGCTGCCACAATTTCTACCCTTACTGAAAGAACGGCACCCGCAAATGAACTTGCAGGTGAAAGAGGAAAGGTCTCACGTCGTGATCGAGCAAGTACGACAAGGCGAACTAGATGCAGCCATTATTGCACTACCCTATTCTTGCCCAGGTCTACTCACTTTAGAGTTTTGGCACGAAGACTTTTACTGGGTGGCACATAAAAATAATAGCCGCGCAGACTTACGGGAAATAAGTGGGGAAGATATCGACGAGAACGAGCTACTGTTGCTGCAAGAAGGTCATTGCCTAAAAGACCATATTCTTGACGCTTGCCACCTGGCGCAAAAGATTTCAGCACGAGGGCTCAGCGCGATCAGTTTAAATACGCTCATTCAAATGGTGGCTGGAGGTTTAGGAACAACTCTGGTTCCCGAAATGGCATTACCTCAGCTCATTAGCCAAAATCCGAACTTGGTGTCTGCTCACTTAAAAGAACCCGGTCCTCATCGCTCAATAGCCTTTATCACACGCCCTAACTACCCACGTTTCCAATGCGTTGAAGCATTAAGAGACATTGCGGTTGATGCGTTTAAAACCATCCACGATAGCGTGGAAGGAAGCCACAGAGGCTAGGCTGTGCCACTGTGGCTAAGGGCATTTTCACCAGTATTTTCGGGTATCAATATAATGCTTCATATTGGAAAATAGGTAGGCAAAAGCAAAAAATGCTGGGGTAGCAATAATATCTGGCTCCACCAGCCAGGATACAATACCTAAAGTTAATGTCAGCAGTTCTGCCATAACTATCTGCTTTCTAACTTTAACTCCCCAAAATAGAAACCGAATGAAAAAAGGCTCTTTAGCCCACGCTTCAGATGATTTATCGATCACAGTAATTTCCTCTTGTAGTTTTGAAATATCAACTTCAAACACAGAGGCAAGAGCTTTGAGAGACTCAATACTGGCCTTATTACCGCTTTCAATACGTTGAATAGTTCGTGTACTTAAACCACTCATAACGGCTAACTGCTCTTGAGACCATTTTCGTTTCTCTCTTAATTGTTTAACTATCATGTTCACTCCTAACCAATGTGCGAGGAAACCTTCGCAAAAAACAGCTACTGTCGGTGACGAAATTACCACGACAACAACCCGACAGCATCTTTCAAAAGCAACATCTTCCGACTTCGATGTTACAATATGGGCTCATGAAGTTATGAACAAACTCTTTGGACGTTATGAACAAACGTAACTCTTTTAAAAACAACACCTCTGCAGCCGGAACCATTCGCATCATCGGTGGTGCATGGCGTGGTAGAAAGCTACCCGTGCTCACGGCAGAAGGTTTGCGTCCGACTACGGACCGCTTGAAAGAAACAGTGTTCAATTGGCTTCAATTTGAGTTACCAGGTACCCATGTACTTGACGCATTTGCGGGTACGGGAAGTTTGGGGTTAGAAGCACTTTCACGGGGCGCAGCCAGCGCGCTTTTTTTGGAAATGAACGGAGTGGCTGCCAAACAACTGGAACTGAACCTTGGTCAGCTTAAAACTGCCGAAGGTCGAGTAGAGCAAATCGACACACTGAAGTTTTTGCAGCAACCCGCAAAGCAACAATTCGATGTTGTGTTCTTAGACCCACCATTTCACAAAAGCTTACTGATGCCAGCTCTAAAAAGCCTTATAGAAAATGGTTGGTTGGCTGAAGAAGCATGGATATATGTAGAGACCGAGCAGCAGGTTGACCTTAAACTTATGGAAGGTTTGGAACTGTATCGCGAGAAAAAGGCGGGGCAGTCTCATGCTCGCCTATTTCAATGGACGCAACAGCACCTTTAGAAGCGTCGGTTAAGAAAGCCCTAAGTTTGAGTGCCCTTCTTCGCGCGCAATCTTTCTAACGTCACTCACTAATGCTTTATCCACGTTAGCCGAGCTTTCTAGGAACTCCACCATCGCTTCTTGAGTTGCCATTTCATAAGCCATAAGCTCATGCTCTTCGATACATTCATATCGTTTTTTGGGGTCATCTACGTCGGCAAATTCACCCAGTTCCAAATAATGAGAAACACTACCCTGAGAAATTTTCGCTACATCTAAAAACGGCGCACTTTCTTTGTCGGCAATACCTTGAGCTAGACAACTTAACGCCGTGCAAGTTGCAATAGCGGGATACACTCCGAGCATATCGAAGTCATTATCGCTCGGCGTTACAGCCTCTAATTTTTCTTGCCAACGCTCCCAGTCTCCACCTTTATTCACACTAATTTTGTCCCAAACTAAATTTAGCAGCCCTCTTAATATTTTCGGGTCACCAAAACCGACATGCTCTGAGAACAAGTTATAGTTTGGAAGTAAGCGCTCACATAAATAAGCAGCTAATACCGCCTGTTGCGCTGGTTCGAGCTTACGGATACGTTGAAACAAAGTTTTCTGCGACAATTTAGTCTCCTTTTGCCTAGCTAATTTTGAGAATTAACCGGCCATGCCTTGGCTGACATAACGCATAATACCGTCGAGGAACATTTGCACCGCAACCATAATCAAGATCATACCCATTAAACGTTCGATAGCATTCAAACCACGCTGACCCAAGCCTCGCATAACCACACTGCTAAACATAAGCACCGTAGCAGAAATAAGCCACGCTACACCTGCAGCTACGGTCCAGTCGAACATACGCTCAGGCTCTTGGTTGGCAAGCAGAATAAGCGACGCCAATAACGAAGGCCCTGAGATCAATGGAATAGCCAAAGGAACAATAAAGGGTTCGTCGCCCGCAGGTAAACCAAGAACACCGCCCGGCTGCGGGAATATCATACGAAGTGCGATAATAAATAGAATAATACCGCCGGCTATACTTACGCTTTCTTGCCTTAGCCCTAAGCTCGAAAGTAACCAAGTTCCTGCGTATAAAAACAGCAACATAAATATAAGGGCAAAAATAAGTTCGCGCGCTAACACAACTTTGCGGCGTTTAGGCTCAATATGACGCAATACTGAAATGAATATGGGCAAATTACCCAACGGGTTCATAATCAGCAAAAGCGTGATCGAGGCGGTCCATAAATCCATGATGTTTCTCCAAAACGTGTTGGCGTGTGCTAGCGTATAATAGTTAGCATAGTGTACTCTTTTGCACAAAACCGCACCATAAACATGGGGTAAAAAACTTGACTGGTTGGCAACATGCAGCAGGTGTCGACGCACTCAACCTGCAAACGATATATCAAGCTGAGCAACTTATTGCTCCGCATATCCATTGCACGCCTGTGTTAACGAGCCGAGGCATTAACGAGCTTGTGGGTGCCAAACTCTATTTTAAATGTGAAAACTTACAGCGCACCGGCGCATTTAAGTTTCGTGGCGCTTGCCATGCACTACTGCAGCTCAACAGCGAACAACGCAAAGCTGGTGTTTATACGGTGTCTTCTGGGAACCATGGCGCGGCACTGGCTTGCGCTGGGGAAAAACTTGGTATTCCGGTTCATGTGGGCGTTCCAAAGAACGCACCACGGGTTAAAAAGCAAAACATGCAGCGTTATCACGCAAAAATTACCGAACTTGAACTCGGTATGGCAGCGCGAGACGCTTTCGTGGAAGAGCAACAACAACACAGTCGTGAAATTTTTATACCGCCCTACAATCACCCTACTATTATTGCAGGGCAAGCAACGGCTTCATTAGAGTTAATTAAAGCCGTGCCAGACTTAAATGCGTTAGTCGCTCCGGTCGGCGGTGGCGGCTTGCTTGCCGGAACTTGCATGGTTGGTCACAGCCAGGACATTCCAGTGTTTGGTGCTGAACCCGTAAATGTAAATGACGCTTGGGAGTCGTTACAGAAAGGCGCAATTCAAAAAGAAAAAGGTTTAAAAAGTATCTGCGACGGCTTACTTACTAGGCTTGGTGAATATCCATTTGAAGTCATCCAGTCATTCGTAAAAGACATTTTGTGCATAACCGAAGAAGAAATAGTCGAAGCAATGTACCTTATTTGGCAGGAACTTAAAGTGGTCATTGAACCTTCTTCAGCAACGGTTCTTGCAGCGGTGATTAAACACAAAGCGCAATTTCAAAAGCAGCGTATTGGCCTTATTATTAGCGGTGGTAACGTAGACATAGCACGCCTGCCCTGGCATGTAGACAAGTTGGAGTCGCCTCATGAAACTTAATTGGTCAACTCTTACGGGTCCTACGGTACTCGTCAACAGAACGAGAGCGAAGCGTAATATTGAGAGCATGAAGGCAAAAGCTGAAGCAGCACAAGTACAACTTCGCCCACACTTCAAAACACACCAGTCTACAATTATTGGCAAATGGTTCGGCACACCAGAAACCACGCCTATCGCCGTGTCATCATTAAAAATGGCAAATGAGTTTGCTAGTGCGGGCTGGCGAGATATTCATATCGCTATACCTGTAAATCCGAGAGAGCTTCCAGCTTTAAACAATCTAGCCAGTAAAGTGAACCTTACGCTCTCTATTGAACACGAAGACACCCTTGAACTACTCTCTCACCTTAGCCATAAGGTAGCGGTAAGTGTCGAAGTAGACACCGGTTACGGCCGAACAGGTATACATTGGCAGCAATATGGCAGAATTAAGCGGTTGTTGGACGCCTTACAAGCGCATAAACAAGTCAATCAGCTCGGTTTAATGGTTCATAGCGGTCATAGTTATCTCGCGCATGGCTTAAAAGATATTCAAGGTGTTCACCAAGAAAGCTCGCACCGGCTAAAAGAGTTGCTCGACATGATGGACTGGCAAGGCGAACCACTTCGCGTTTCCATTGGTGATACGCCAACTTGTAGCCAAATGTCGACTTTTCCGGGTGCAACTGAAATACGCCCCGGCAACTATGTATTTTACGACCTACAGCAAAAACTGATTGGTAGTTGTGATTGGAATGACATAGCACTAGCGGTTGCATGCCCTGTTATCGCCCGTTACCCAGAACGGGAAGAAGTCGTAGTTCACGGTGGCGCAGTGCACTTTTCTAAAGACTCTGCTGAAATGAACGGCCAAAAAGTATTTGGGCAAGTCATGCATACCACCGAAAATGGCTGGGGAGCTCCAGTAGGCGACGCCTACATCAAAGGATTGTCACAAGAGCATGGCAAAATTCATTTGCCTAAAACCATGATCAAAGACTTAAAGCTTGGGGATATGCTGGTTATTGTACCCGCCCATTCCTGCTTAACTATGTCAGCTATGGGCGAGTTTATTTGCTTTGACGACTAAAGGTTAGCTCGCAAACAACTGGTCCAAGTCTGCAAACGCTTTGAACTCAAGCGCATTGCCGCAATAGTCGTAAAAGAACATTGTGGCTTGCTCGCCAGGTTGTCCTTTAAAACGAATATAGGGTTCTATCACAAACTCAATACCCGCAGCTTTCACGCGTTCAGCTAATGCTTCCCATGTTTCCATATCTAACACTACACCGAAATGCGGCACAGGGACTGCGTGTCCGTCTACAGCATTATTGGCAGGTGGTTGCACGCGCTCTGGTGCTACATGGGTAACAAGCTGGTGCCCGTAAAAGTTCCAGTCAATCCAATGGTCGGAAGAGCGCCCTTGCTCACAACCTAGAACTTGCGCGTAAAACTTACGCGCGTTGTCTAGGTCTTTAACTGGAATCGCCAAATGAAAAGGACGAACAGACATTAAAACGCTCCTAGCGCTTGTTCCAAGTCAGCGATCAAGTCTGCCGTTTCTTCTATACCAACAGAAATACGAACGAAGTTGTCATGAATGCCAAGCTTCTCTCGGTTTTCCTTCGGAATTGAAGCGTGAGTCATAATTGCAGGGTGTTCGATTAAACTTTCCACGCCACCCAAGCTTTCAGCAAGTGCAAAGATTTCTACTGCTTCTAGGAATTTGCGAGCACTTTCAATATCGCCTTCCAAGAAAATTGAAATCATGCCGCCAAATCCACTCATTTGCGATTTCGCAAGCTCATGTTGTGGGTGACTTTCTAAGCCAGGATGAACCACTTTACGAACTTTCGGATGAGCCTCAAGCCACTTCGCAATTTCTAGGGCTGCTTCGTTGTGTTGGCGCATTCTTAACGCCAATGTTTTTAAACCACGAAGCGCAAGGTAGCTGTCGAATGGTCCTGCAATTGCGCCTACTGAGTTCTGCAAAAAGGTCATTTGCTCAATTAAGTCTTCGCGCTCACCTACAACCGCTACACCACCTACCATGTCTGAGTGGCCGTTCAAGTATTTGGTTGCTGAGTGCATCACAATGTCTGCACCTAAATCTAATGGACGCTGGTTATATGGCGTCGCAAAAGTATTGTCGACCACGACAATCATGTCTTCACGGTGCGCGCGTGCAATCTCCACGATAGCTTTAATATCTACCAGCTTTAACATTGGGTTACTTGGTGTTTCTACCCAAATCATGCGTGTTTCAGGGCGCAAAGAAGCCTTAACCGCTTCTAAGTCCGCCAAGTCAACGTATGAGAATTGCAAACCCGCTGAGCGCTCACGAACTTTGTCAAACAAGCGGAAGCTACCGCCGTATAAGTCGTCCATCGCAACAACATGATCGCCCGAATCTAGGATTTCCAGAATCGTAGATGTAGCTGCCATGCCAGAGCCAAACGCATAACCGTTGCGCCCACCTTCAAGGTTGGCTACCGCGCGCTCCCAAGCGAAACGCGTAGGGTTATGGGACCGCGAGTATTCAAACCCTGCATGCACGCCCGGACTTTTCTGAATATAAGTTGAGCTGGTCACGATAGGAGGCATCACAGCTCCTGTAACAGGCTCTGGCTCTTGGCCACCATGAATTGCGCGTGTTGCGAATGCCAATTTAGATGTATCTTGCATGGTTTACCTCTTATTCGTCGCCAAAGTCTTGAGCGGCCATCCACTCGTCGTTGAAATGTTTAGATAAGTAACGTGCGCCCGTGTCACAAGCTAGTGTAACGACACGCTTAGGTTCGGTTTGTTCACGGCAATAGCGCAAAGCAGCCGCAATGAGCGTACCGCTTGAAGACCCAACCATAATGCCTTCCTTACGAAGTACTTCGCGTGAAGTTTCTAAACTTTCACGGTCTGAAATGGCGTAAGCCTTTCCTGCAAGTTCAATGTCGCAAATTACTGGAATAAAGTCCTCGCCAATACCTTCAATGCGCCAGCTGCCGGCTTCAACGTCTTTACCTTCGTTCACCAATGGCGCAAGAATTGAACCGTCTGGATCAGCTAGTACCAAATCAATGTCTTGCTTCTGTTCGCGCAGGTATTTACCCACACCGCTTAACGTGCCGCCTGAGCCAACACCACATACGAAAGCGTCGAGCTTAGCGTCCATTTGCTGCCAAATTTCAGGACCAGTAGTTTCGTAATGAGCTTTCACATTCGCCGGATTTTCAAATTGATTGATGTAATACGCACCGCGCTCTTTCGACAAACGCTCGGCTAAATCCTGGTAATACTCAGGGTGACCTTTTTGCACGTCTGAGCGAGTTTCAATTACTTCTGCACCCAAAGCTTTTAGGTTGTAAAGTTTTTCACGACTCATCTTGTCGGGTAGAACAATAATCAGTTTGTAACCACGCTGGGCTGCAACAATGGCCAACCCTAAACCGGTATTACCTGCAGTACCTTCAATAAGCGTGTCGCCTGGCTTAATCTTGCCCTGCTTTTCGGCTTCATCGATCATGTAAACCGCAATGCGGTCTTTAATCGACAGCCCTGGGTTTGCCGTTTCAAGTTTCAAGTACAGCTCACAAGGACCTGTGTCGATATTACTCACTCGCATCATCGGAGTGTTTCCGATCATTTCTAGTGCATTTTGATAAACATTCATGTGCAAACCTTTTGAAAAATACGTTTCCGGTATATATATGGTACAAATTTGCTGCGTATGATACTAAAGCGGCAACAAACAAGCCATTCAACTGAGTTCTATGCTAGAACGTTTTCGCCTTAACTATTCAAAAACATTTGGCTTGTTCTTAATTCAAGTTAACATAACCACAAAATAGAATAATCAGAGGAATTTATAATGCGAGCGCTAGCAACACTTTCTTTTACCGCACTGTCAGCTTTGGTCATTGGCTGCACGCCTGCCGACCCAGACCCACAACAAGTGTTTTTCGACACGTTAGCAGAACATTGCGGTAACGCTTATGAAGGCGAGGTGGTGAAAGGTAATCCGGAAACAGACCAAACTTGGATGAATTCTCGCATCGTCATTGAAATTAGAGAATGCCAAGACGACCGGATTCGTGTGCCATTGCATGTGGGCGACAACCATTCGCGTACGTGGGTATTCACGCAAACTACGTTAGGTTTACAGCTCAAGCACGATCACCGCCATGAAGACGGCACGCACGACCCAGTAACTTGGTATGGCGGCACGTCTTACACAGCGGGCACAGCAACTGAGCAGTCTTTCCCTGCCGACGATTTCAGTAAACAAATGTTTTCAGAAACAGGATTAAGCGCCTCAATCGACAATACGTGGATTGTCAGCTTCCCAACACCAACAACGATGAACTATAGGCTGCTTAGAGAAAATCGTGACTTCCAAGTAGAAGTCGATCTTTCCCAGCCTGTTGAAGCGCCACCGGCACCTTGGGGCTGGGAAGATAACTACCAGTACAATTTTGACTAGAGATATGTTTTACGCGCCTGAACCAACTGCATTTGGGTTCGGGCGTGGTGAACTTCCCGACACACATTGATTGTAAAGACTGTCTAAGTCGAACGAGGTGGTATTCAACACCCGACCTTCATTGGTGTAGTCAATGAATAAGATGCTTTCTTCCTCGTCACTTTCACGGAAGCCCGCGCCATTTCCACCCGTGAATTCGTCTAAGTAAATAACCGTTTGCGAAGTGATTTTACGCTCACAGCTCATCACGGTGACAAAGTGGGAAGTGCCATCAACTGCCTCGGACTGAATGGTACGTACAACAAAATTATCTCTTTCATAACTCGCCGCTTCAGACTGCACACTGATACCGAATAAATAAAACGTCGAGCCAGAAAATAAAATGACAAGAGCGCTCCACATACCTAAGCCGAAACGAATCGCTTTCCATTCCTTCCAATCTTTTGCTGCTTTTCTAAAAAACAGGTAGCCAACAAATGCAGATACAACAAAAAGAATCGCAATACCGCGCTCTACTGTCGCGCGTGCGTCGCTCCATGTCCAAATAGTTAAGCTATCGCCTGGGGCTAATACGGCGTCTAACCAAATAGGTAATGTTAATGCCAATACTGCGGCAGCAATCCAACCAATTCGTTGCTGAATAGGCATACTGAAACCTCATGAGTTACGTCAAATCGACCTCAAGGCTACCGATAGTTTTAAATAGAGGCAAGCTAGTTGCTAACGAGTTTCCCTGTTCACCGCGTCATTAATTTCAAGAACCTTTCCGGTTAAGTCCACCATATTATTAGGTTCGCAATAACTCGCTTGGAACGTCTGCTGAAATTGAGGGTCGCGCGCACGTTGTAGCGTGCCGTTAAACAAGGTAACTCTCACATTCTCACTTAGAGATGAGTCTCGAATGTTTATAAGTGTAGCCAAAGTAACTTCGGAAAGCTGTTCTGCGTTGTCACCTGATCCAATCGCATGTTGACATCTTCCCGCGGCAAGGTCTGCCGTTGCTAGGGTTTGAATAATATATTCAAAATTGCTTTCAACTAATTGTACGCGTCCGCCTTTCTGGCGGGCTTCTGTAGGCAAACTTAAGCCGCAAGTAACGGCAATAATTAATACAAAAAACCATGTTCTCATTTTACTTTCTCGCTTTTATTGGGTTGATTCCGCACGATCTAATGCTGCGTTAACTTGCATGAGTTGACTTTCAAATTTTGCTATCTCGTCTTGTGCGCATTGGCCAAAGTCGAAGTTAGTTGGAAGTTGATATTGAAGATAACGAATTCTAACCCGGGCTCTCTCTGCAATATCATCGGTGAGTTCAGGATCAAACGTGGTATCTCTCATACGAATAAACGTATTCATTCCCATTTCTTCAAGTTCACTCGCTCCGGGAATGTCATTCATATGAAAATGCTCACACTTCCATCCCACATTTCTACCGTGAGCTATCCAGTCGACGATTTGCTCACTTGTCTCTGGTGTAATTTCTATGCCTGGTTGGCCCTTGGTCTTTGCAGCGAGTGGAATACTTACTAAACCTAATGATAGTGCTATAACGAATAAAGATTTACCCATAGTGTTAACTCTCCTCTGCCCTATCGACCGCTAGCTTGATGTCATCAAGAATTCCCGAGATCATTCGGTAGTCTTCAATTCTGCAACCACTGGTGTTATTTACCATTTCCTCAAAATCCACAATTTTGTTTTGAGTACTTGTGATAATCGGATTCTTTTTAAAAGGGGGGAGAGAAGAATTGATAACGTACATTATGGTCTGGGCAGATTGTTTTGCTAGGGAAGCTGCCTCCGTATCTCCCTCAACATGCTCGCTACAATAATTGCCAATAACATTACCAAAAGCCATTGTATCGCTTATGAAATCATAATATTCCACGGCGATTTCCAGTGTTTCGTTTTCTTGAGCTTTTGCAGGGGAGTAGATTAAGACTGCGACAAGGGGAATGACGGACAAATACTTAAACATGAAAACTCAGCTCTCTCGGCTTTAGGTTATTTTTTTCAACAACCTAAAAAGCATAGTCTAAGAGCTGAGTTTTGGCGAATACACCCGATAAGGTGTTAATACTTAGCGTTCACATGGTATATCAGACAAGGCAACAGCGTGTAGGCTTTCCCTGTCAAAACCGAGTATCAGCTTATCCCCGTTACGCTCGATTAGTGTTACACCAACAGCTGAATCTGTATCTACAGTGCTAGCAGTCCAGCGGTTGCCCATCGACTCGCTGCACGCGACTTTTACATGTTCGTTTTCTAAGTATGCGGTGTATATGCGGTCACCAGATTCAGACTCCACCACATTATGGATATTCCTGTTTTTGAGAACATGACGCCAATTGGCTCCTCCGTCTTCTGTTCTCATAATCCCGCCAGAGCCAGAAACCAGCACTACATCTGGGTCGTTTGAGTAAATTAATCCACCATACACCGTAGAAAATTCAACAGCCTCTGAAAAATCATCTGTACCAATCGGAGACTCGGATAAATCAAAGCGCTTTACGTATGCGGTATCTACAGAACCGCCCCCCGATGCAATGCCTAACGCACCAATCATCCACAATTCATCTCGGTTGGGATTTAGCAACAGTTTTACTGAGTCATTAGGAAAGTCGCTTACCTCAGAAAGCATCTCAAACTCTAGATTGGGCAGAGTTGTTACCGCCAAACCTAAATCAACACTGGTAAATAATTGATCTTGGTTGTAGTCGTACGCGAACCCGCCGACAAAGTCATAAGCGTCCAAATCCACTGCAACATCAACCGAACTCCAAGTCGTACCTGCATCAATAGTTTGCTCTACCACTCGACGAGCACTACTTGCTCCATCTGATGCTGATCTTGCAACACCAAATATCCAATGCTGAGAATCAACGATCTCAGCACCAAACCCGTAAAAGTTATTTGAAGTCTCAATTGTCCAGTCTCCACCGTCAACACGAGAAGCTAGAACACCAAGACCGTAAACAAGCTCGACACCGTCTTTGGCAATATACCCATTAATGCTTGCTCCTTCGGTTAATTCTGCAGAGGACAGAACAGGTGTAAGGGACAAGCTTTCTTGGCTATCCTTGACGGTTCTCTCACTGTCATTGATACAACCCATTAGAATTATGGCAGGCAAGGTACAAGCGAGTACTTTGAAATTCATCGTTATTTCTCCTCTTTGAAATCTAATCATTCCTTCGAATCAAGACGACACGATTCAAACATAACTCTATACCCGATAACGACAAAATACATTCAAGATATGTATGATCTTGTCAAAGCGCCTTCAGTTGGTTCAGCAAGGTATCTAGCGCTCGATAGCTCATAGCTTCTGTGAGAAGAGCTAAGTTCTGGCGAGCCCCCTCCCTGGGGTTAAACTTTAAAGATTACATGGGACATCAGACATAGGAAGTGAAAAAACGCGTCCTCCCCGAGCTATCAAAGTCAATTCATCGCCCTTGCTGTACATTCGATACCCCTCGACATCAGCCGGCCCCGATATATAGCTACGTACCCAACTGTCACCTAATACTTGGCTACAATAGATTTCAACTTTTCCATCTTCCGGGTGGTTTAAAGCAAAAATTCTGTCGCCATTAGTTGATTGTGACAAAGAGCTTGCCGACTCTAAAATGGACACCCAACTTGAACCTCCATCTTCCGTTCTCACCACACCATCAGAGCCAAGCACCAAAACTACATCTGGATGGTTGTTCAAAATCAACCCTTGGGATACTCGAGACATACCAATTCTATCTGTCATGTCAGTAAGCGAAACGCCATCTGAAACAGAAAACTTTCTTACATACGCGGTATCAACGGGTGTTCCACCAATCGTCATTATATCCAAAGTACCGATTAGCCAAATCTCATCTCTGCTCTGGTGTTGAATCAAGTCTCCCCAACCGTCATACCATGGGGAATCATCTAGCAAGGTGAAATTCTCGATGGGTAAATCAGCAACCATTAGATTATTATTGTTTGTGGCAAATAAACGGTTATTTGCAAAGTCATATGCAAACCGCCAGTCGTACCGAACAGTACCTAAATTCAAATCTTCCTCGTTAACATCCACCTCATTCCACGTTGCTCCCCCGTCTCTTGTTTCTTCAAGAGCGACCTCGCGGTCAAAATATGATCCTCCGGGGGCGATCCCTGATCTGACCCAATGTTGAGAACTAATAACTCCTATTCTATACACCTCGTAATCGCTTTCTAACTCGACTGTCCATTCTTCAGAGCTACCGAAGCGATAAGCAAAAAACTCCGTGTTATAAACGATTTCAACGCCATTGCCCGATGTATAATAAACAAAACCGGGATCTTCTAAGTAATCCTGCGCTGAGAACTCAGACCGTAAGCTCAACTCGGTGTCTGAGATCACCAGTTCTTGCTGGTCATCAAGTTGTTGCTTGTCATCATCAAAGCATCCGGTTATGGAAAAAAGTGCCAATAAGCAGACGGCCATCCTAGTTTTCATCACTATACTCCTGTATTTCTGATTAATTTCGGACTTTTATTAAAATAATGTTAACAACTTTAATATAAGGAGTACCTGGACAATCCGGAACCAATTCTCACCAATAGATTGTCTAAAATTGTCAAAACTCCTTTAAACGATTAAGCAAGTTATCGAGGGCGCGGTAGCTCATAGCTTCGGTTATATGCATACGCTCAATTGCATGCGAGCCTTCCAAATCCGCAATAGTTCGAGCAAGCCGCAAAGTGCGATGATACGCACGATGAGACAGCTGCAACTTTTCCATTGCAGTCACCAAATAATCATGGTCCTTTTCACTTAAGGCACAGTAATTGTCTAATTCTTTTCCTTTTAGCGCACTGTTCAAACAGTTTTGTCTTTGCAGCTGTTTGCCATGAGCAGTTGCTACTCGCTCCGCCCAATACTCAGAAGTGTCTTCCGGCGCTATAGTTCGCTCTGAACTTCGCTTTAACGCGTCAGGTTGTCTTGGCACTTCAACTTGAAGGTCGATTCGGTCTAGAAACGGCCCAGAAATTCTGCCTAAATACTTCAGAATTTGGTCGGGCGTTGCTCTAGCAGAGCTTAAGCTTCCGTCGAAATGACCGCACGGTGAAGGGTTTAGCGCACCAATAAATTGGAACTTCGCGGGAAACGTAGCTTGCATTTTAGCCCTGCTAATATGAACTTCTCCCGACTCCATTGGCTCTCGTAATGTGTCTAATATATGCCTTGGAATTTCAGTAAGTTCGTCTAAGAAAATTAATCCATTTGAGCTAAGTGAGATTTCTCCCGGTTTGGGAATTGAACCACCACCCACCAATGCAGTTCCCGAACAAGAATGATGAGGAGCCCGGAAAGGCCTGTGGCGCCAGTCAGCAAGATTAAATGGCTGGCCCGTTAACGACTTTATGGCGGCAACTTCAAGTGCTTCTTCCTCATTGAGCAAGGGTAATAAACCAATTAAACGCTTTGCCAACATGGTTTTCCCAGTGCCAGGCGGGCCGACAAATAGAACGTGATGACCGCCACTAGCCGCTATAACCAACGCCCGTTTAGCAAGGGCTTGGCCATGAACGTCCGACAGATTTGCCTGCGTTTGTGGTTTTGGGGTTATCGCCTGCGGCTTTAGCGGTGTTTGTTTTTCCATGCCGGTAACATGGGCTATAGCCTGAGATAGATTATCGAGCGCGTATACTTTCGCTTTTTGTAATAACGCGGCTTCAGCCTTATTTTCGGCTGGAATCATAGCTGCGCGGTTGTGCTTTTGCCCTTGTACTAGAGCGGGCAACAACCCAGGAACATGCTGAATACAACCATTCAAAGCTAACTCACCATAATACTCTAATGGCTCAGTCGGCAGAGTCCATTCTTCTTCCGCGGCAAGAATTCCAAGGGCAATAGCTAGGTCAAACCGCGCTCCCTGCTTAGGCAACTCTGCAGGTGAAAGATTTACCGTAATTTTGGCTACAGGAAAGGGAATGCCACTATTCTGAATTGCCGTACGTACTCGGTCTTTCGCTTCACGTACGGTAGTTTCTGGCATTCCAATAATTTGAAAACTTGGCAGCCCCTTACCTACATTCACTTCTACCCGAACTTCTGGCGCTTCCATACCTTGCTGCGCCCGACAAAGCATCACCGCAAATCCCATAACACCTCCTTGTGTTTTGTTTACACTAAGCGTAGTGGTAAGAAGCTAAATGAGGCATGTGACTTTGCTAGTTAATAGATGAATTTTAGTCTGACTTTAAAGTTCTCTAGGAAATTTCACAGACACTCCCAACGCAATTTAATGGTCTATACTGCAAGGTGCATTCTGAGAAGTTAAACCATATAAATACAACAACATAAAGAGGAAATATGGACTATTACATTGGAGTATTAAAAAAATACGCAGTGTTTAGCGGTCGAGCGCGTAGAAAAGAATACTGGTTTTTCTATTTGTTCAATGTCATTGCTAGCATTGTTCTGATGCTCGTGGATCGTATGACAGGCACCTATAATCCAGAAATGGGATTCGGAACTTTAGGGGTTATATATGGCTTAGCCGTTCTTATTCCTGCCATCGCGGTTGCCGTACGTAGATTGCATGACACCTCTAGAAGCGGTTGGTGGCTACTTATCGCACTTATTCCTTTTATTGGGGCTATTGTACTCATTATCTTCTTTGTCTCCGACAGTACACCTGGCGAGAACCAATACGGACCTAATCCGAAAGAGATTGAAACCGTTTAAGTTTAGCGCCAAATTTTAGCCATTAAAAAAGCGACTCCGTTTCAGTACGCGAGTCGCTTTTTATTATCGGTTCAACGCTTAGCCTGCAATATTTTGGTTCTCTAGAAGAAACTCATCAATAGCAGTTTGCAGTTGCTCATCTTCACTTGCTAGTTCTTGAGCTTTTACTAAATGAAGGTCTTTTGCCTGCTCTAGATTCAAGTGGTTGAATATTTGCGCCAGCCTAAAGTGGCTGTATCCTTCACGTAAACCTTCTGGGTGCTCTTCAAGCTGTATTAACGCTAGTAGTCTGTCGCGCCCCTTTTCTAAAGCTAAGCCAGACTCAGCTGCATATTTGCCCCACTGGTAATCGACACTATAAATCTCCGATTTCTCCAACGTCTCGTCTTGAGCAATAATGTCGTCGGCCTCTTTCAAGTAACGCTCAGCTTGCTCCCAGTTTTTCTCATTAATATGTAGAGAAGCTGCAGACACACGAGGTGAAAGCTCGTTAGGCATAGCTACGGCCCATTCATCGAATGCGGCAGCTAAATCATTGTTGCGTTGCGCTTGCTGCTCTTCTGTTTCAGCATCAGCTAGCCCTATCATGGCAACATTGAACGGATGCTGGTAGTCACTGTCCATCTCTTCTAAACGCGCCAGCAATTCTCGCGCTTTGTCTTTATCGCCGCCAACAATTCCTGGAGCCGCAGCATAAAACATACCTAAACTAAAGGCTGCCGGCTCGAAATTAGGGTCGATTTCCAACGCCTGCTCCCAGTTTTTGCGCATGCTGCGTGCTATAAAGGGCGCGCGAAATGCCGACGCTTCATTAATTTTGAACATATCAATTTGCCCGAGCACAAAATGATACTCCGCCGTGCCTTCATGCTCTCTTTCTAAACGCTCCATTAACGTTTCGGCTTCGTCGATGTCGCCATTGGTTGCCGCAGTTAACACCGACTCATAAGTTTCACTAGTGTCAAAATCCATAGAAATAGATTGGGCGTGGCTTGGCGCTGCCCAAACAGCTATAGCTAAGCTTAAAGTAAGACAAAGTCTCGTCAAAAACGTCATAAATAGTCCTTGTTATATGTTCTAAGCACATTAAGACACAAAAACGGCATCTCTGTTCCCAAAGATGCCGTTTTATTATGTATAAAAATGTTTCTGAAGTTCTTAAGAGCCGTTTCCAGAACCTTCTTCTTCTGCTTCCTCTTCAACTTCTACCACGTCAGCTTCTATCTCAACTTCTCCAGAAAACTCTCGTTCAATAAATAACTCGTACTCACCTTCTGGCATTGGTCCAAAAATACGCTCTTCCACAACGCGCTCGCCATTCTCATCATGGATAATCACTTCCATTCTACGGCGTGCTTCTTCGTGCATTTCTCTTGCAGCCTCTGCGCGAGCTCGAATTCGTTCACGGTCGATCACACGAAATCCATGAATGTTATCAATGAACGCTTGTTGGTCAACCATACCTGTACCGTCTTGGTCGAGTCGGGTGAACAAGGCTTCCGCCTTTTCTCGAGCTTGACGTTCCATAACTTCCTTCAGCTCGTTCACGTTCACATAGCCGTCGTTGTCTAAGTCAAATTCATTAAATTGCTCTTCCAGGGCTTCGCGGCGCACAATCGTTACCTGCTCCATAATATGCGGAGCCCCTGCACGAGGTGGGCGCGGAGGATGAGGCATCTCACCGTCGCTTTCACCATGGATATGCTCAAACCATACAGCTCGGTGGGCTTCACGGTGTTCCGCGCGTTCTTGCGCTTCAGCACGCTCCGTTTGTTCAGCGGCTGGAACTTGTGCACAAGCAGGCAAAGTTACAATTGAAGCCAGTGTAAGTGGCACTAAGTATTGGGTTAATTTTTTCATCACTTCTCTCCTTTAGGGGAACGCCCTTCACAGGGAATGTTTCATCTCACACGGCTTATCATGGACTAACACTATGGAGCGAGTTTGTTCAAAATATGGAGAAAGTGTGGAGAATTAGTTTTTATTCTCGAGCCACTTATATCCCACACCATAAATAGACTGTATTGGATCGGCTCCGCGCACCAACTTCTCTATTTTAGAACGAATATTTTTAATATGACTATCTACGGTTCGGTCACTCACTATACGGTGATCTTCGTAAGCACCTTCAACCAATGTTTCTCTTGGGTAAACCCTGCCAGGCTGTGACATCAACATTTTTACTAAGCGA
Source organism: Lysobacter sp. N42 (assembly GCF_004344885.1). Lineage (NCBI taxonomy): Bacteria > Pseudomonadati > Pseudomonadota > Gammaproteobacteria > Lysobacterales > Lysobacteraceae > Lysobacter > Lysobacter sp. N42. The sequence goes on along the minus strand of NZ_SKFB01000003.1, from coordinate 284,081 downwards.
AACTCAACTCGGGTCAGCACCAGTGGTTTGCCCTCAATGCGCAGCTCCATCGCCTGTTGGTCGAGTTCAAAAATAGAATGGCAAAGAATACCTTCGGCTGCGTTACTCGTATCTTCCGACGACTTCGACCAAGACATACGGCGCAACATGGCTTCAACTCGAGCAACAATTTCCCTTGGGCTGGTAGGTTTAACCAAATATTCATCTGCGCCTAGTTTCAAACCCAGAATTTTATCTAATTCGTCATTGCGCGCACTTAAAAAGAGAACGGGCACTTGGCTTGTCGCACGCAACTTTTGGCACACTTCAAAGCCGTCTTTTCCAGGCATCATTACATCTAACAACACTAAGTCTGGCTTTCCGCCTCGCTCAAGCGCCTCTAGCATGGCATCTCCCGACTCAAACTCTTCCGTTTGATAATCATGATGCTTGAGGTAGTCGCGCATAATTTCACGAATGTCTGGCTCGTCGTCTACTACCCATATTAACGCTTGGCTCATCTTGTTGTTCTCGAGGTTGAATGAAGTGGTAACTGAATGGTGACTCGGACACCGCCCAATGAAGACGGTTCAAACTCTATACTTCCATGATGCGCTTTAATAATGGCTTTGGTAATTGCCAAACCTAAACCACTCCCTCCCTCTGCTCTGCTTCTGGCAGAATCAGGGCGATACAATCGCTCACCCAATAATTCACATTGGGAAGCGTTAAGCCCCGGAGCAGAGTCTTCGAGTACCACCTCTACCGCGTCTTCATTCACCGACAATGACAACTGAACCTCGCCACGCGACTCGGTATATCGAACACTATTAGAAATAATATTGTTTAGTGCTTGGCATAAACGGTCCATGTCTCCAAGAATATCTATTGTTTGCTCTGGCCATGTCGCTTGTGCATTTAACTGCTTTGCAGTGAAACGTACTTGATAATCTTGCCAAATCGCCTTTACAAAGCTGCTCAACTCAATGGTTTGCCACTCGTAATTTAACGCGCCAGCGTCCGACTGGGCCAACTGATGTAGGTCGTTCACCAAGCGAGTTAAATGCGTTACATGGTGATGCAACCGAGCAAGGTGCGCATTGTCTGCAACCCGAATACCGTCTTGTACTGACTCTATTTCACCTTGCAAAACCGTCAATGGTGTTCTCAGTTCGTGCGCGATGTCTGCCAACATGCGTTGGCGCTGCTCCTGTGCGCTCTCCAGCGCCGCACCAAGCTTATTCATATCGACACCAAGCTCGGACAGTTCGTCGTGACCTTTCGGTTCTGCACGTGCTCCATAGTTTCCTTGCGCCAAAGCCTGACTTACGTCTGCCAAAGCTCGAATTCGTCTCCTAAACCAAATACTTAATAGCCAAGCTACAAAACCGCCAACTAAAATGGCGATGCCACCGGCATAGAGCAGTGCACTACCCTGTTGTCGAGCAAAAACCGCATCTATAGGTCCGGTAGCTCCAGTGGGGCGAACTGTACTTAAAAGCCCTGTAACTTGCTCACCAACGAGTATAGGAATAGTGACGGGGTCGTTAATTTCGGGACCAAATATTCGGTTCCCCGCTGGGGTATATAAATTTAACTCGACAAAAGAAAGCTGCGACTCTGCACTGAAGCGCTCAGGGTTAATAATCAGGTCTCGCTGCAAATTACTGAGCGCTTCGCGCCATAAGCTCGTGGGCGTAATTTCTTGTTCGGGACTCCAACGACCTCGTTGAATTTGCTCTTCATAACGCTGTTGCTGTTGTTCGTAGTAGTCAGCAAGAATAATAGCCACGCGGGTGAGTCGTTCACGCTCTTGGGCTGCTAAGTACTCTTGGAAGTTGTGCATAAATAAGCTTCGCGTTCCTAACAGCACCAACGCAATAAGCAGCAGTCCAGTTCCTGCAATGGCAATAAATAATTGTGTACGGATATTAAATTTGAACAACGACGTTACCCTTCCTCGGTGTCAGGCAATAGATCACAAATAGGTACCTGCGCAAAGTAAATCGACGGGCGATACTTTCGAGCTACCAATCGATGCGCTGAATAGTAGCTCACATAGGCCACACCATCTTTCACCACTAACCCGGCATAACTCGTGTCGCCGCCAGAAGGCAAGCGACCACATTCGGTTAGTTTACCTGTTTCAGTATTCACCCATGCAAAGCTAGTTCTTGCAGCAACAATTTGTTTGTTCTCTACCGTATAAAAGCGCACAACACTCAATATTCGGCCATCGTCTAGGGTCGCCATAACCGGACCGCCAATGCGTTGTTTGGTGTCTTTCCAGTTCCAGCGTTTGTAAGGAGGCTTTGCTGAACCAAGCAACGCTGTTTGAGGGTCGCGTCGCATTAAGCACCACGCTGTTCCGTCTTTGCTAAAACACAGCCCGCTTTCATTACTGTACTCAGGCTTTCGCTTTCCGCGTAAGCGCTCAACCAGTGGAATGAAGTCTATACCGTTTTCAGTACTATAAAGTCGAGCGTGGTAGTCACCACCTACCTTGTAAGCAACACCAAGCCCTGTGGTTAACTGCTCGTTGCTGTCAGGAAATGCCACGCGCCAAAGCCATAAATCTTTCTCACCTACCTCTTGTGCTTGCGACCACTGCCGTCCGGTATCCGACTGCCAGGCATACACCAAATGAGAAAATCCATGTTCTGCTCGAAGCACTTTCTTAGCACTCAATAGCACAAGTTTATTTTGTGGTGTTACGACCAGCGAAGGGTCTCTTAAGTCTGCACCCTCAGCCACGAACACTTTTACGGTCCGCCAAGACTCTCCGTTTTTAGAACGAAGAAGTCTAATTTGCCCGTCTGGCGACACATGGTTTTCACCTTCACGGAAAACACACCACCACGCGCCCCGAAACCATGCAAGGTCAGTAAACGCGTTATGTGGAGCTTTGTACCAAATACGTTTTGCGGGAAATAAGGGTATTTCAGTTGGCATGGTTACTCTGTTTAACTTGCTGAAGTTGTTGCCCGAGCTGAGTGAGTGCATCGTGCCAAGCATTGCTTAAAGCTTCCACCATTGCTGCATACTCTAAATCGCTGTCTTCTTCTGCTGGCCATTGAATATTCGCCTCAGTAGCAATTCGCCCGCTATGCACGAAGTCTTCTTGCGCGTCGCGAACAAACCACTGCAAACGCACCACAGCTTGGCGCTCCGCATTCAAATGAAACGCGTCTACGTGCAAGTCCACTCGGTAATCCATATTGCGCAAATAGCCGGTACTCAACAGTGGCACAAATTGGCTTTGTGGAAATTGCTGCGCCAAACCCAACCTAAGCTGTCGCTCAATTTGCGCTTCCAAACGTTCTGCCCAGCGGTGCATTCTTGTATGGCGAATCTGGGAGTCGGTTTCGGCGATGATTAACGCGTTACCTTTTAGGAACTCAGCCATGCGAATCGAACCAATGGCATATTTGCCAGCAAATGCAGCATCGGCTACTTCGCTTTCCGGCTCTGCAAGCACATAATGAGTTATGGTAGGAGGTCTTGCCGCGCAAGCAGTTAATAGGCAAAGCGCCGCCATCAAGCTCCACTTTTTCAATGTAGACAACTTCAATGTGATCATGGGTCTCTCCTTAACGGCGGATCTTCTGGCACCTTGGTATCAAAAAATAGAGCACTTGGTGTATCTCTCAAAGTTTCACTCACTGGCTCTAAGTCGCGCAGAATTGCATTTAAACGCTCAATCGACTGAGTAAGTTCGTTATAAGCCGGAGCATCAACTGAATAACCTGAGAATGTTCTTTCTAATTCGTCTAACGCTCTTACTAAAGCGCCCGGCAATTCCCGGGTATCCTCATGATTTAATATTTCCGCCAGTTGGTCTGCAGCCTGAGCCACAGACTCTAAGGTCTGTTCTGAGAAACGAAGCGTTTCAGTCGCGGTATCGACAAATTCGTCTAAGTTAATGTCATTTAAGCTGTCTAACAATGCGGTTAACTTCTGGTCGAGCTGGGTGAAGCTGTTCGTGACCGAGGGAAAAACCGGGTATTCACTGTCTATAGAGGCTACTTCATAAGTTTCGTCGGGGTAAAAATTCAGGTCAACGAATAAAGCCCCCGTGAGTAAGTTGCCTGCGCGTAAACTTGCCCGTAAACCAACACGGAACATTTGCGCCAATTCCGCTTGCCACATGAGCATTTGGGCTTCAGAAACCGTTTCGCTAATACGCTCTGGCTCGAATCTAATCAGCACCGGAATTTCTAAATCGAGAAGCGAAGAAGAGCTTCCAGGAACTCCACGGTAAGGCACTTCTTCTACCGTACCCACCCGAACGCCCTTGTACTCCACAGGAGAGCCTTTACTTAACCCGCGCACACTGTCTTCTAACAACACAACATAGCGAATAACTTTAGTATAGCGAGCTTGAGAGGCTTCCTCTTCATTGACGAACAACCGAAATTCACTATTCGCACTGACCATATCTTCGTTATTGGTCGGCTCGAAAGCGCCAAAGGTTACGCCGCCACCTAATAACGACTCTAAAGAACCAATCTCAACGCGTACGCCTTGAGAATCCAGATCCATTTGAGCACCCGAGCTCATCCAAAATCTTACACTCGGTGTCACCAAGCTATGGTATGGCGCCTGTACGAATATTTGGTAATCCATGCTGCGGGTTTCATGGTCGAATACAGCTGTTTCTACCCGCCCAACGGTATAGCCTCTGTACAACACCGGGTCGCCCACACCTAGCATAGTCGCGTCGTCCGCGGTTAAATGAACGCGTAAGCCGTCCATATCTGCGGGTGTTACAGGCGGAGCGTCTAATGCCACAAAATTCTTTTGGTTGTCTCTAGCATCGCCGATTTGTAATTGGATATAAGCCCCCGACAATAAGGTTGAAAGGCCGCTTATTCCCTGCCTGCCCACACGCGGTTTTACCACCCAAAACTGTGTCTCACTATTCAGCATTCGCTCTGTGTCTTGGTACATGCGAACTTCCACAACTGCGCGTTCGAAATCTTCAGACAACCTAACATGTTCGACACGCCCCACAGCCACGTCATGGGTTTTAATCAGTGTTTTACCTGCTTCAATACCTTCTGCACTTGCAAGCTCAATAGTAATCATTTGCCCACGGCTCGTTACCGTGTCGTAAGCCATCCAAATACCAATCGCCACCGCTACAATAGGCACAAGCCATACTGAACTTAGCTTTCGGCTAACCTTCTTCTCAGCTCGCATCATTGAGCTCTTCGTTTCAGGCGTTTCGTTTTGCACCAGCTTGCTCCATGTTGTTTACTGCATCGTTCATTTCGTCAGCGTTAAGTTCTGCTTGCCACAACAAGCGCGGGTCAAATGTATTGGCGGCAATCATGGTAAGCACCACAACACCGGCAAAAGCGACAGCCGCTGCGCCCGGAAGAATGCTTAACAGCACACCACCTTGAATAAGAGCTACCATAATAGCGACCACAAACACGTCTATCATTGACCAGCGACCGACAACTTCTGTAAGTCTATAAAGCTGCATTTTCTTTGGTGTAGCTAACTTAGCAGGCTTTGAAGCCAAATAACTAAGATATCCAAGTACCGCTATCTTTGCGATAGGTACAATGAAACTTGCCACAAAAATTACAAGGGCAATCAAATAGCTGCCCATATCAACCATTTGTAACACACCACCGAGAATAGTCGACTCTCTTTGCCCCCCCAAAGTTTGGGTGTACATCATGGGATAAATATTGGCAGGTATATAAAGCACTAAAGCAGAAATAAGTAGCGCCCATGTCGCTTGAATGCGCAGCGGTGAGGGGGGTGCTATCGATGTATGGCATCTCTGGCATTGCCTCTCTGTAGCAGAGTTCAGCATGCCGCAGCATTTGCACCCGACTAAACCTTGCTCGTGCGCTGTCATACCCCTTTTCGCAAAAGAGGGTGGCTGGGGCTCTTGTTCCAAGGCAAACCATAACCAGTCTGCGTCAACAATACTTACCGTTCTTGCCAACAAAATGACATAAATGAAAAACGCGAAAAACGACCAACCAAACCCAATGTCTGCCATATTAGCCAGCTTTGCTAAGCTAACTAACACCCCCACTAAAAACACGTCAGTCATGAGCCACGGCTTTAGTCCGCTTAATATTCGGGCAATAAATAAAGTACCAGGCAGTTTGACTCGCATCGCTATGGAGCCGTATAGCCACGTCACCATAAGTAAGAAAATTCCGGGAAGAACAATAATGGAAAGGGCAATCAGTAATGCCAGTATCGGCCAGTTATTGTCGAACATGACAAACGCAGCGTCGCTCAACACAATTTCATGTCGAATGCCGCCCATTTCAAAGCTAAGAAAAGAGAATGGCAAGGTGAGTAATAACATCACCAACGCTGCAGTCGCATAGGAAAGTATACGTTGAGCAGGGGCGTCGTGGCGGTGGACGAGCTCATGTTGGCACCGCGGGCAGAAAGCGGATTCGCCCACCTTTAGTACCGGCAAGGCACTTACCCAGTCGCATTCAGGGCAAGCACGCCATCGCCGCGAGCTCACGAGGCAGCCTCGTTACTTGTCTTGAGCCTGTTTAAGTTCATCTAGCTTAGCTTCTAGTGCGTCTATACGCTGTCGCATATGAAGCACCATTTGTTGTTGAATTTCCAAATCTTCTCGAGTTACCACATCCAGCTTACCTAACTGCTGTTGCAAGGTTTGTTTCACGCGCGACTCTAAGTTATCTGCTGCGTCTCTCACACCTTGCGGAATACTGTCTGTAACTTGTTTTGCGAGTTCTTCTAACTTTTTACCGTCTATCATAAGGTTACCTATTACTGCTGGGGTATTTGCTACTTGTTTTACTATAGCATGTTAGCAGGAGTTTCAGCTCCAATAAGAATTCAGGTACAATTCCTCTCTTCTCACGCCAAAGCCGAACAGTGATTCAACGACATGCTACTCAACCCCCAACAACAAGAAGCTGTTAAGTACACCACAGGGCCCCTTCTTGTATTAGCCGGCGCTGGCAGTGGTAAAACGCGAGTTATTACCGAAAAAATTGCACACCTCATTACTTCAGGCGGCTACCAGGCTCGTAACATTGCAGCTGTTACGTTTACCAACAAAGCTGCGCGAGAAATGCGTGAGCGTATTGGTCAAACCCTTGGCAAGCAAAGCACGCGCGGACTTCGAGTGTCAACGTTCCACACGTTGGGTTTAGACATTATTCGCAAAGAAGCAGCCCACTTGGGCTTTAAACCAGGCTTCTCGCTATTCGACGATCAAGACTCCTACGCATTATTGAATGCTTTGACTGAAGACACGTTACAGGGCGACAAAGCACTGATTCAAAAAGTGCAGTATCAAATTGGTCACTGGAAAAACGCCATGTTATTGCCCGAGCATGTTCAGGTAAATAACGACCCAGACGAGATGTTCGCATGGGAAACCTACAAGGCGTATCAACGACATTTAAAAGCCTACAACGCACTAGATTTTGACGATCTTATTTTACTACCGACATTGCTGCTTGCGTCGAAAGAGTCGGTATTAAAGCGCTGGCGACAACGCATTCAATACTTATTAGTAGACGAATACCAAGACACCAATACCAGCCAATATCAGTTAGTTAAGCTACTGGTAGGTGAGCGAGCGCGCTTTACCGTGGTAGGCGACGACGACCAAAGTATTTACTCTTGGCGTGGCGCACAGCCGCAAAACTTGGCGTTGCTACAAAATGACTTTCCACAGCTCAAAGTGATTAAATTAGAGCAAAATTACCGTTCTGTGGGCCGTGTTTTGAAAGCTGCTAATATACTTATTGAAAACAATCCACACGTATTCGATAAGAAACTATTTTCGCAAATGGAATATGGCGAACCATTGCAAGTTATTTACGGCAAAAATGAAGAGCACGAAGCCGAGCGCGTGGTTGCGGAAATTGTGCGCGAACGTTTCATGCAGCAAACCAAGTATGGTGAATACGCTATTCTGTATCGGGGTAACCACCAATCACGAGTGTTCGAAAAGGCACTAATGGCGAACCGTATTCCCTACAAAATTACCGGTGGCCAGTCATTCTTCGCACGCGCAGAAATTAAAGACGTTATGGCTTACTTGCGATTGGTGGTAAACGGCGACGACGACAATGCTTTGTTGCGTATTATTAACGTTCCTCGCCGTGGCATTGGTCCTCAGACATTGGAAAAAATTGGGCAATTTGCGCACCAAGAAAACATTAGTTTATTCGACGCGTGCCAGCACCCAGGCTTAAAAACCATGCTTTCGTCGCACTCTTATCAAGACGTTTTCGGATTCGTGCAGCTTATTCTCAACGCTGCCAGAAGTTCTTCCGGAGACACTCGCGACGCCATAGAGGCGGTGCAAACCCTTATTCAGCAGTCGGGATATGAAGAATTTCTATATGAAACCAGCCCGAGTCCAACAGCCGCGGAAATGCGCGTAAAGAATATTAATGAACTATACCGCTGGGTCGTCAACATGCTGGAAGGCGACGCAGAACACGAAGCCATGAACCTTGAGCAAGTAGTGTCACGCTTAATGCTACGCGACATGCTTAGCAGGCAAGACGAGGAAGATGAAACCGACCAAGTTCAGCTGATGACCTTGCACGCGTCTAAAGGACTAGAGTTCCCTTATGTTTTTATGGTGGGTATGGAAGAAGGCTTACTTCCGCATCAAACCAGCATAGATAACGACGATATTGAAGAAGAACGCCGGCTGGCTTATGTGGGGATTACTCGCGCCCAGCAAAAGCTTATCTTCACCATGGCGAAAGAACGTCGACAATTTGGTGAGGTGATTCGTCCAGAACCTAGTCGGTTTTTATTAGAACTGCCACAAGACGATATTCAGTGGGAAAACCAACAACAACGGTTGCCGGAAGAAGAGCGTATTAAGCGCAGTAAAGCACACGCCGCACGCATTCGCGCCATGCTAGATGAAGACTAAAGGAAAAAGTGCCGATTAAAATATTCTGAAGGCTAAGCTGAGCAACGCAGTTCAGACTTCTCCGACTGCACTTCTTGTGGAGCACCCAAGTAATAACCTTGACCAAAATGCACGCCAAGATCCGTCAACTTCTCTAACTGACGATTATTCTCAACACCTTCTGCGGTAAGGCGAATACCCAACTCTTCACACAATGTAACTACGTGACGCACCATAGCTTGCGCGCGGTCTTTCTTATTGACTTGCGCTACAAAGCGGTGGTCGAGCTTCACAATGTCGAATGGATAGTTGTAGATAAACTGCAGTGGTCCCGCACCTTTACCAAAGTCGTCAAGTGCCAGTTGGAAACCTTGATCTTTAAGTTTACGAAGGCTTGCCAAGATACGACGCGCATCTTCGTTTTGAAGTGACTCTTCGTCGAACTCAAATACCAATGCGGTTGGATTAACTTTCGCCGCCTCGACAATGTCGATGAGTCGCTGAATATGACGATTTCTCAGAAGGTGTTGTACCGACAAGTTAATATGGATAGGCGCCGTACTCTCGCCCGCAGCTTCTCGAGCAGCCAGAAGTTCAGATGCCTGGGTAAGCATCCATGCGTCCATTTCTAGAATAGCTCCAGAACGCTCTGCTAACTCTAAAAACTCTTTCGGTTGAATAAGTTCGTTACCCTTTTTCCAACGCAGTAGCAGTTCGAAGCCCGCATTCGAGCGAGTTTCTAAGTCTTGTACAGGTTGATACCAAAGAATGAAGTCTTCATTCACCTGCGCATGGCGTAATGCTGTTTCTTGGTTAATCGCTGCTACCAAGCCGCTGCGAATGGTTTCGTCGAATACCACGTAACGGCCACGACCCATGCTTTTAGCTTCATACATTGCCGCGTCGGCGTCACGTAATAAGCGCTCAACCGTGTCATGCTCGTCGCGGTAATTAGCAATACCAATACTCGCACCCGAGAAGTGTTCCTGCCCTTCCAGAACGAAAGGCTCTTTCATAACTTCGATAATGCGCGCGGAAATGTCTTTCACGTCATCAATATGGTTGATGCGATCGAGTAAAATAACGAATTCGTCGCCACCTAAACGCGCCAGCAAATCGTGTTCCCGAATCATGCTGCTTAAACGTTCGCTCACCTCGAGCAGGAACTTATCACCCGCTGAGTGACCAAGCGTATCGTTAATGTTTTTAAAGCGGTCTAAGTCGACAAATAGAATCGCGAAGTATTCTTTACTTCGGCGTTTTTGAGCTGACAACGCTTGTTTAACACGATCGGTAAACATTGCGCGGTTTGGCAAGCCTGTAAGGTTGTCGTGGTGCGCATCGTGGAAAAGCCTAGCTTCAATTTTCTTACGACGCTCAATCTCTTCAACAAGCTCTTCAGTACGTTCGGCAATTCTTTTTTCCAAGAATACGTTGGCTCGGGCCAATTTCTCTGCAGAACGACGACGTTCAATCGCTACGGCTACGTGTTGCGAAACGAAGTTCAACAATTCTAAATCGTCTTTCGAATATTTTTGTTCTTCGCTATAGCTCTGAACCGCCAATACACCGAATACTTCACCATCCATAGTTAGAGGCGAACCTAACCATTCGTGAGCGAGTTTACCGTGGTCGCTCGCGCGCACCACTTCACCACGGCGTATTAGTTCGTCTCGGCGCTGCGCATTCACAAATGCTGGACGACCCGTACGCAAAACATACTCGGTTAAGCCTTTTTGCAGGCGACGTTGGCGAGCTTCTGAACCGCTTTCGTCTATGTAATAAGGGAAGTAAACCTGCTGACCATTTTCGGTCAATAAAGCAATATAGAAGTTGTCTGCGTTTAAAAGCTTGTCGATTTGGCGGTGTAAGTCACTGTAGAAGCCGCGCATGTCCTCCGCGGTGTTCGTTAACTCAGAAATAGCATAAAGCACACTAGTTTGCTGCTCAGCCTTTTCCCGATCAGTAACTTCTTTTAATAGACTTTCGTTCGCGAAACGCAGTTCAGATGTTTGGTGCTGTATCTCACGTTCCATCCACTCGCGTTGTCTGAAACGCTCTAACGCATTCGCAACGTGTTGAGAAACGAAAGTTAATAACTCGAGATCTTCATGTTGGTAACGCACATCGTCTACGTAACTTTGCACCACCATTGCGCCAATTACGTCGTCAGCCAGAATAAGAGGAGCACCCATCCAATCAACAGGCAATGAACCCATTGTAGTTACGTCACCGCTGTCGTTGAGTGACTGAATGTCTTCACCGGTACAGAGTAATGGTTCCGCTGAACGCAGAATGTAACCTGTCATACCGTTCATTAACGACTCTGCCGGAACTTCGGCTACAAATTCTGGTGTGTCATATTCGTCGGCAAAGTAAGGAAAGCTAAAGCTACTGCGGTCTTCGTTATACAAACAGATATAAAAGTTACGCGCTTCCATAAGCTGCGCAACAATTTTATGCACTGAAGAATAAAGCTGTTCCATGCTTTGTGCAGACGAGGCAAGTTCGGATATACGGAAAAGGGCCTGCTGAACTACTTCAGCCTGCCTATATTTCTCGGTTAACGCCTTTAACCGCTCAACAACCTTCTCTAGTCGTTTTAGTTTTTCTAGCGCGTCAACACGTTCTGTGGGTGTTCCTTGTGTTCCCGACTTTGTCACTTACTCTCTCGCCTACCATTAACTACAATTTAATCAACCAGTTAGTTAACGGTTACTTGTTATTTATCTTTAGGCGGTAGAAATATTATTACCGTAATTATTATTGTTATTGAAATGTAATAATTACTACCAAGGGCTGAGTATAACTTGGTCAGCTTGGTTTGAAAAGTGAAATGGTCGGACAAGATTGCACAAAAAAACCGCCAACTGGCGGTTTTTTCATAATGCTTTGAAAACTCAGTAAATTAGATGCCTTCGATCATATATTCGATTGCAACCTGAATTTCTTCGTCAGAACAGTTCATACATGTACCACGCGGTGGCATTGCATTGAAACCGTTAATTGAGTGCTCTAGCAGTACGTCCATACCTTGGGCAATACGTGGTTCCCAATCAGCTGCGTTGCCCTTCTTCGGTGCACCTAATACACCGCTCATGTGGCATGCCGCACACGCTTGGTTGAACACCTGCTCGCCTGAACGCGTACCTTGCGCTTCGTTACCAGCACTCGCAGTCTGCGTTTCTTCACCTGCTAAACGAACTTTCGCTACAGGTTTAATACGCTCTAAAATGGCTTCGCGACTCATGTCGTCTGTAGCTGCCCAAACACTGCCAGCTACCGCAACACCTGCAACAACCGCTAAAATATTTTTCCACTTAATTTGGGTTAACACTTTCACATCTCACTCCTGGCTACTCGTACTCAAGCTTCCGAATACATCCGCTTTGCTAACTTCTTGCACCGATTATACGGTTTTATCTTCGCAAGGTAAATGCGCTGTCGAAAATGTATCCACACTGTATGTAATGTTAATTACGGCAACTTAAAATAAAACGTTTAGTGCTTTCTCAATTCAAGACGCTCTGTGTTTCAGGTAAAGTGGCAATATAACTTGCCACGAGATATTTTGGGTAAGCCATGAAATTAGGAAGCGACCTTGCCAGCTGATACAACGCCGGATGCGGTACAACGAAAGATAGCGCTACTAGACTTAGATGCGTTTTTTGCTGCCGTGGAAGTCACTAAAAACCCTGCACTCAAGAACATTCCCTTTGCTGTTGGTGGAGGTGGTGAACGGGGAGTTGTGGCGACCTGTAATTATGAAGCACGTAAGTATGGTGTGAGAAGTGCCATGTCGGGCTTTAAAGCTAGGCAATTATGCCCCCACCTCACTTTTGTTAAACCTGACATGGCAAGTTACAAGGAAGTGTCCAAAAAAGTACGAGCGCTTCTCAGTGAGTATACCGACCTTGTTGAGCCTGCTTCCATCGATGAGTTTTACCTCGATCTTTCTCATTTAAAAAGTCATCAGGGTTCTGCTTCGTTGGCTATGGAAGATGTGCGTGCCCAATTGCGAACAATGGGAATCAGCGGCTCCGCAGGCATTTCCAATCAAAAGATGGTCGCAAAAATTGCGTCCGACGAAAACAAGCCAGACGGCCAATTTGTCGTCCCCCCCGAACAAGTATTCTCATTCATTAGCGCATTATCGCTCAGCCGAATTCCCGGTGTAGGCCCAAAAAGCCAAGAGAGGCTGGCCAATGCTGGATTCCGATTAGGCAAAGACATTCAGCGCGCTAGCGTTGAGCAAGTTCAACAGATACTGGGTGAGAAAAGTGGCTATGTACTGCATCAGCGCTGCCAAGGAATCGACCTTCGCGAGGTTTCAGTTTCACGCACGCGTAAACAAATAAGTGTCGAGGACACCTTAGCGAGAGACTTCGCACAGTTGAAACAAGCCGAGGTGTTTATCGAGAAGTTTCTGTTACCTTCGCTGAAAAAGCGACTTCCTCCGGGCCCTTGGCAAGGAACTAGAATTCGTACTCAAACCGTTAAGTTGAAGTTTAACGACTTTCAACAAACAACCGTTTCTCGTAGTGCCAACAAAGTCTCACCTTCCCTGTTTTACCAGCTGCTTGGAGAAGCTTGGGCTAGAGCAAAAAATAGGAAAGTAAGGTTAATTGGTTTAGGTGTGACATTGCCGGACCCCGACGAGGACCGGCAATTGGAGTTAGACCTAGAATAACTTAACGCTAAAAGTTCAGCGCAGTAAGTCTGCAAGACGGTGTTTCTGCGTCGCCTTGGTGGCTAAATCCGAGTTCTCGAAGAATAGTGTCGGCGCCCTCGTAATAACCTAGAATCCATAGTACATATCGAATATCCACATGAATGGTTCGATGATGCTCACGACTGTAATGCCAATCACTAATGGTTGACTCTTCCATAAGGTCATAAACCAACCCAATTAGACGCCCTTCCTGATCAAAAGTTGGAGAGCCAGAACTTCCCGGGGTACTGTCGGCAGTACTAATGAAATTGACTGGTACAGATTCGCGTTCGAAATTAATAAAGCACTCGTTATTATGCCTTCTCATCATCCCGACAAACTGCTCGGGAACATTCGTTTCGTTGTTTTCTTGAATATGGTCACGAAAAACATCTAAATAAGTTAGCGCCAGCTTGTATTCATTTGGATCTTTGTTAGGGCTTGGGTTATAACCAAGAACCTGTCCTTCACTCACTCTTAAAGTTCGGTTCGCATTGGCGGGCACTTGACGCCCGTACGTCCCCTCGAGTTCTAACTGGGCATTCATAAGCATTGGGCGTGCGTATGCCATACGACCACGGCGCTCAATTTCACGACTATCCATTTGCAAGCGCGCTCTTGAAGTTTGAGTCGCAAACTGCAACCACGGGTCGTCAGACTGCTGAACTTCGTTCAAAGACTTACCTAACCACGCTTCCCTAACTTCGTCTTCAAGCAAGCCGGGGGCCGCGTACAACTCTTCAATACGGTTCTGTAAGCTCTCTTCTGTGGTGTTTTCATCGATACCAAAGAAGTCATTAACAGAAGCAATTTGCTGTGCCTCCGGAAGCTCAAGATAACGGTTCATGAGGTACACCATCAGCCGCTGCTCAAACTCCGGCCAGAGCCTATGTGCATATTGGTCCAAACGAGCCTGTAGTGCTGGTAAGTCGCGCTGCTGAAAACCGCGACTGCGAATGTCTGCAGGTAAGGTTTGCTCGTATGCATAACGATGAACAAGTAATGCAGCACCCGGCAAACTCAACCTATTGAGGAAATTCCACCACAAATCTTGCTCTAGCCACGTACGGTCACTCTGTAGTTGCTCTTGTACCGTCCACCACGCTTCACGAAACATAGGCTCGCGTTCTGGTGCAGATAGCCACTGTAGCAATTGCCCCTGCCTATTCTCGCTTAAACGCTGCACGCCAAAGCGCTGGTAATACTCAATTTGAGACTCGATAAAAGTAATGTGGTTACTCAGCTGAAAATAAACTGGCTGGAAACGAATGCGAGCTCTCTCACTAGTTTCCATTTGCGCTTCCACCATTGCTTCAAAGTCATGCAAATAACTTAGCAAGGCTGGATAGTTTTCTGTGAAGTTCCACTGTACTTCAGACGCGGTGCGTAGACGTTGAGTTTGGCCAGGAAAACCTGCCACACGAACGGTGTCAAAGAATGTTAAATGTGAATCACCGACTTCGGCATATTGGGGTGGCTCTAAGGGAATGTTCTCTTCGGAATAGTCTGCTGCTTTACCTTCGGTGTCGGTGTATACCCGTAGAATTGCAATGTCCGCTGAAAACCTTGGCCATTGCCAATTCATGTCCTCGCCACCATGCATCGTTAACGACACGGGCGGTACGTAAACTAGGCGAACATCGCGATACTCTCGTTCTTTTATTAACAAATAACTTAAGCCGTCTTGGTGAGACTGAACTTGGCACTTTATGGTTGCTTCGTTTTCACACTCGGTAATGAGTTGGTTTCGGTTACGTGTTATTTTCAAGAAACGTTCGCGCGGTGTCATGTCTGCCGTAACACCCACACTCATTGCTTCGGTCACGTCACTTTGCTCGAGGGTAATAGAGGCAAAAAGTCCAGGTGCGGACACTAACTCTTGGTCTTGGCTTTGCGCAATAAAACCGGACGCCTTAATTTCCGACTCCACGTCACTACTCACTTCGAGCGTGTCTTCTATACAGTGCGCGTTGGTGAGCAATAATCCTTGAGAAGAGACCAAGACACCACTGCAGGTGCCAATTTTAACTACCGCTTGAGTAGGTAAATTATTCGAAAGATCTGGCTGCTCACTAGGAAGCCATAATCCTTCAGACGCTGCCACTTGTTTTGTGAAAGCCACACTGGCCAGTAACAATGAACCCCAGACAAGTGGTAATACATACTTCATAAATTTGCCTTTCCGTTTTGGCGCCAGTTAATGTGGTTTTTGACTATGGCGAAATCTTTCCGTCGACTCCAACCAGTTTACTTTGTTTTTACAACTTGGGTACGGAACTTATCACGTTACGACGAATCTTTGCACACCTGCCATTGGCGGAATTTTCTGCTATAATCCGCGCCTTTCAAACTTCCATACTACTTTGCCTCTATAATCGATGTAAGCGCACAGTCGACGTGAAGGCAATGTGGTTAATATTAAGACACAATTGAGGGAGCTAACAATGGCATCCGTTCTAATTCTTATGGGTTCTCAATCTGACTGGCCCGTGATGCAACACGCAGCGACCATGTTAAAAGACCTTGGAGTAGACTGGGAAGCTCGCGTTGTGTCTGCACACCGTACGCCCGATCTTCTGAAGTCGACCATGGAAGAAGCTGAAGCAACCGACGTTAAAGTTGTGATTGCAGGGGCTGGCGGTGCCGCTCATTTACCCGGTATGTTAGCTGCCTACACTTGTTTACCTGTTTTTGGCGTACCTGTTCCTTCGAAGCAATTGAAGGGACTAGACAGCCTGCTCTCCATTGTACAAATGCCTAAGGGTGTAGCCGTTGGTACTTTAGCGGTAGGGCAAGCCGGCGCAGCAAACGCTGGTCTGCTTGCGGCGCAAGTTTTAGGCACGCAAAACCCAGATATTCAAAGCGCAGTTCGTAAATTCCGTGAAGAACAACGCGACAAAGTGATGAGTAACAGTAAGCTGGAACTGGATTCATGAAGACCCTAATTCTTGGTAATGGCCAACTTGGCCAAATGCTAGGACAAGCCGCAGTTCAACTGGGCGACGAAGTATTATTGGTCAACACTAAAACCAACGAGGTTATGCCTGTTGGTGCCCACCAAGCTGTTTCATTAACTTTGGAACAAGCGGTGGAATGGGCCGACGTTGTTACATGGGAACATGAACAAATATCGCCACAGCATATTGCGTTGGCGAAGCATAAATTCCTAACCGATCCTAATGCGATTCAACCTTTAACGCACCGCCGCCATGAAAAGCAAATGTGCGACGACCTAAGTATCGCAACTTCTCCATGGAAGTCTTTCAATACAGCTGAGGAGCTAGCTGATATTTTAGCGTCGTGGGAAACGGGCGCAGTGATTAAAGCAGCAGAAGGTGGTTACGACGGAAAAGGCCAATGGCGCTGGAAGCCAGGACAAGACATCGACAGCTTATTGGCAACTGCAGGACAACAACCCGGTATTGTCGAAGCATTTATACCTTTTAATTACGAAGTGTCGATTGTGGGCGCTCGTACTCAAAACGGTTCAATTCACTGCTACCCATTGGTACAAAATGTCCACCGAGAAGGTATTCTAAGCCACACCTTTGCTGGGCTTGTAGACATTCCTACTCATTTACAACCTACCGCCGAGCAGTGGTTCCAAAAACTCACTGAGCATTTGGGGTATGTAGGAACACTCGCTATCGAATTCTTTGTTGTTGGCGAAGGCGAGAACGCAGAGCTTCTGGTGAACGAAATTGCCCCTCGCGTGCACAACAGCGGGCACTGGTCGATGGTAGGCAGTAACTGCTCTCAATTCAGCCTACATATGCGCTGCATGGCACAACATACGATTCCCGAACTCACTATGGCACCCACCATGATGCTGAATATTATTGGTGCTGAAAAAATTGCCGACAGTCTTTGGGCTATACCTACCAGCCAACCGTTTTGGTACGGCAAAGCGCCACGCCCAGGCCGAAAGGTAGGACACGTAAACTTCTCTGTAACTAGCTTGCAGCAAGCGGAAGAGCTTGTTTCACAGTATTTCGAAACACATCAACTGTTGGCGTAAAACCTAGACAGGGTTATGGTAAAGGAAAACCATAACCCAAAGTTTACGATTTATGCCGAAACCTCAAAAACAGCATATTTTAGCGATAGACCAAGGTACAACGTCTAGCCGCGCATTGATTTTCGACGCACAGCTAAATGTAGTTGGCCAAGGCCAACATGAATTTCCGCAACACTTTCCGCAAAGTGGCTGGGTAGAGCACGACCCTGAAGATATTTGGCAATCCACTCTAAAGTCATGCGAGGACGCACTTGATAGCGCAGGCCTGCAGGCAAGCGACATTCTCAGCATTGGCATTACCAATCAACGTGAAACAACCGTAGTTTGGGATCGTGAATCAGGCGAACCTATTTACCGCGCAATTGTTTGGCAAGACCGCAGAACAGCAGATTTTTGCCAACAACTGAAAAACAAAAACCTTGAAACCCAAATTCAAGAGAAAACAGGGTTATTACTTGACCCCTATTTTTCAGGCACAAAAATACGCTGGATTTTAGAGAACGTAGAAGGCGCACGCGAACAAGCCAAACAAGGCAAATTATGTTTTGGCACTATCGACACCTTCTTATTGTGGCGACTGACTCATGGTGAAAGCTTTGCCACCGACGCCAGTAACGCTTCTCGCACCCTGCTCATGAACCTTGAAACCTGCGACTGGGACAACGAACTGCTGGATATTTTTGATATCCCGAAAAACTGCTTACCGAAGATTTGTAACACCGCAGACAATTTTGGTGTAACACACTCAAAATTATTGGGCGCTGAAATTCCTATTTATTCCATGGTTGGCGACCAGCAAGGCGCGCTGATGGGTCAGGCATGCTTACAGCCCGGTGAAGCTAAAAGCACTTATGGCACAGGTTGCTTTGCATTAGTAAACAGCGGTGACAAACCTCTTGTTTCAAAAAACCGGTTACTTTCAACCGTAGCCTGGCGCATTCAAGGCGAAACCACATACGCCATAGAAGGAAGTATCTTTATGGCTGGAGCCATTATGCAGTGGCTACGTGACAAGTTAGGCATACTGCAGAAAGCCTCCGACTCAGAACAACTTGCGCAAAACGTGCCTTGGCAACAGTCAGAAATACTCGTACCGGCATTCACAGGTCTTGGCGCACCCTACTGGGACCCCCATGCTCGTGCGGCCATTTTAGGTATGACCCGCGACACAGGGAAAGAGCAAATTGCAGCAGCGGGGTTGCGCAGCGTAGCGTTACAAACACAAGATCTCATGCGCGCTATGACGGAAGACGGTCAAACAATTGAGACCCTAAAAGTAGACGGCGGTATGACCGAAAACCAATGGTTCTTGCAAGCCGTTGCCGACATTACTGGAAAAACGGTGAAGCGAGCTGCAAACGTAGAAATAAGTATTCGTGGCGCAGCATTTCTAGCAGGTTTTCAAGCCGGCTTGTTTAATGACCTTCAAGACATTTACGGCTTGGTGGAGCATGACCAAGACTTGGGGCCACACATGAGCACCGAAGAGCGTGAGCGACAATATCAACGTTGGTTGGAAGCAGTGGCTAAAGTTCGCTAGAATAACTCCCCTTTTGCTGCTGAAAATTAAACAGCTATGAATGAACCAACACAAAGTGCAGAACAAATGTTTGAGCTTGCCAAGCAAGCCATGGAAAAGTCGTACTCGCCTTACTCAAAATTTCCTGTGGGTGCGGCTATTCTGACGAGCTCGGGCCAAACATTTACCGGATGTAACGTAGAAAACGCATCCTATCCCGAGGGAACGTGTGCCGAAGCCGGTGCTATTGCTGCAATGGTGATGGCAGGAGAAAAGAACATTCAACACATCTACGTTATCGGCAATGGCGAAGCACTGGTTTCTCCTTGCGGCGGATGCCGTCAGCGCATTCGCGAGTTCGCTAACGCGCAAACACAAGTTCATATTTGCGGGCCTGAAGGTATTCGTAAAAGTCTATTCTTAGAAGACCTCTTACCCCACTCATTCGGCCCAGAACACATCGCCTGAGGAAACATTATGAATTTACCTAGTATAGAGCTTGCGGCTCAGGCTTTCTCGTTTCTTGATCTTACCAGTTTAACTGACCAAGAAACCGTTTCAGACATTGAACAACTGGCGGACGACGCAAGTTTACTGTTACCCAGCGGAGAACTTATTCATGTCGCTGCCCTTTGCGTATTTCCAAGGTTTATTCCTTACGCAAGAGCGGCACTAGACGCAAGAGAATTGTTCAAGGTAAAAATAGCTACCGTGACCAACTTCCCTCACGGCGGAGACAACATCGACATTGCCGTTGCGGAAACTCAAGCCGCTGTTGCCTATGGCGCCGACGAGGTAGACGTTGTTTTTCCTTACCGTGCATTTTTAGCAGGTAACGAAGTTTTGGCTAAACAGCTCGTGCAGGCATGTAAAGCCGCTTGCGGTACCTATGTGCAACTCAAAGTTATATTAGAAACCGGCGAGCTTGGAAGTGAAGAGAACATTGCCCGTGCAAGCAACATAGCACTAGAAGCCGGTGCCGACTTTATCAAAACCTCAACAGGAAAAGTGACTGTAAATGCTACTGCACAAGCGGCAGAAGTCATGTTGAACGAAATTGCAAAACGCTCACCTTCTCACCACGGGTTCAAGCCAGCAGGAGGAATTCGCACCCTTAGCGACGCGCTTACCTATATGAACTTAGTCAGCGAAATTTTATCACCTGACGCACTTACGCCAGCTCGCTTTAGAATAGGCGCAAGCTCGGTTAGAGGTGACTTAGCAGCAGTGCTCACAGGAAGCGAAAATAAGAATCAAGGAGATTACTAATCATGTTACCGCAAGAAATTATCCGTGCTAAACGCGACGGCAAAGCACTTTCAGAACAACAAATAGCCTACTTTGTAAAAGGCATTACAAGCGGCGCAGTTACCGAAGGTCAAATTGCTGCTTTTGCCATGGCCGTGTACTTCAAGGGTATGACCATGCCAGAAAGAGTGGCATTAACAGAGCAAATGATGCATTCCGGCCAAGTACTCGACTGGAGCTCAATGAACCTCAACGGTCCAGTAGTCGACAAGCACTCCACGGGCGGCGTAAGCGACTCGGTAAGCCTTATGTTAGGGCCGATTATTGCTGCGTGTGGTGGATATGTACCTATGATTGCCGGACGCGGATTAGGACACACCGGCGGAACTGTTGATAAGTTTGAAAGTATTCCAGGTTACAACACTGCCCCCAATGAAGCCGAGCTGAAACGCATCGTGAAACAAGTCGGCGTAGCCATTATTGGCCAAACGGGAGAGATTGCACCTGCGGACAAGCGCTTTTATAGCATTCGAGACGTGACCTCCACCGTTGACTCTATTCCACTCATTACTGCATCGATTCTGTCGAAGAAGCTAGCAGCGGGACTTGACGCACTAGCCATGGACGTTAAAACCGGAAGCGGTGCGTTTATGGTTCAAGAAGAGGACGCAACTGAGCTAGCGCAAAGTATTGTGCAGGTTGCCAACCGAGCTGGAGTAGCCACGTCTGCAACAATTACCGACATGAACGAACCGTTAGGGTCTACAGCCGGTAACGCGGTAGAAATTCGGGAAGCTATCGAGTATTTAACAGGCCATTATCGCCATCCACGTTTACATGAAGTTACGGTTACGCTCGCCGCACAAATGTTAGTACTCACCAACTTGGCATCAAGCGAGCAAGAGGCATTAGAAAAGGTAAGCACTGTACTAGAAACTGGCGCCGCCGCAGAGAAATTTAGTGAAATGGTGGCAGCTTTAGGCGGCCCAAGTGACCTTATCGAGAACAAATCGAAGCATTTACCATTGTCTGCCGTAAGCATGGACATATTCGCACCGCAAGACGGCTACATCCATGCTATCGACACCCGTGAAGTTGGCTTGGCTGTGGTGAGTTTAGGTGGTGGACGTACCGACCCAAGCCAAACCATAGACCATAGTGTTGGCTTAACCGACTTTGCCCGAATAGGCCAGAAAGTAGATACAAAAACACCGATTGCTAGGGTTTTTGCTAAAACGGAAGAAGACGCTAAAGCCGCTATTCAATCAGTGCAATCGGCATATTCAATTAACGAAGCGAATGTAGAAGCGCCACCAGTGGTGTATTCTCTAATCAAGTAGTTCTTGAAGGTTTTGTTTAAACTTTAGTGAGGCAAAGAACATGGCGCGCGCAATTATTCTGATGTTTGACTCTTTCGGTGTCGGCGCTTCCGCAGACGCTCACCTATTTGGTGACGTGGGTGCCAATACTTTGGGTCATATCGCTCAAGCCTGTGCCGAAGGGCAGGCAGATAATGCAGAGCGCCAAGGACCATTAAACTTACCAAACCTAACACGTTTAGGGCTTGCCCAACTGGGAGCAGAGGCCGCAGGGCACGCTATTCCGGGGCTCGATGACTCGATAGAACCAAAAGCTCAGTTCGGATTTGCACAAGAGCTGAGTAACGGTAAAGACACACCAAGCGGACACTGGGAGTTAGCGGGTGTTCCGGTGCAATTTGACTGGCATTACTTTCCTAAAAACGAGGAAGTCGCCAAAGGCGAAAGTGTTTTCCCACCAGAGCTCATTAGCGCTATTCAAGAAGCTGGTAATTTGCCGGGCGTATTAGGTGAGTGCCACGCCTCGGGTACAGCAATAATTGCCGAATTAGGCGAAGAGCATATTCGCAGCGGCAAGCCAATTATATACACCTCCGCAGACTCAGTATTACAAATAGCCGCACACGAAGAGCACTTTGGCCTAGAACGTTTAATTACATTGTGCGAGCAGGCAAGAGCTATTCTAGACCAACAAAACCTAAACGTGGGCCGCGTTATTGCGCGCCCATTTACCGGAGAAAGCGCTGAGAGCTTCAAGCGTACGAGTAATCGTAGAGACTTTTCAGTGCTACCTCCTGCACCCACTGTACTCGTTAAAAACCAGCAAGCCGGCAATGAAGTAATTAGCATCGGTAAAATAGCCGATATTTATGCGCATCAAGGTATTACACAGAAGCACAAAGCTGCGGGCAATAATGCCCTTTTCGACGTCACGTTAGATGTTGTTAAAACAGCACCGCACGGCAGTATTATTTTCCCCAATTTTGTCGACTTCGACATGGAATATGGACACCGTCGAAATGTAGCAGGCTACGCGCATGCTTTAGAACAACTCGACCAGCGCTTACCTGAACTCGAAGCCATACTGCAAGAAGACGACATCGTTTTTATTACCGCAGACCATGGTTGCGACCCTACTTGGCCAGGTAGCGACCATACACGTGAATATGTGCCTGTGATTTGCTTTGGGAAGAAAGTGAAGCCGGGGAATATAGGTAAACGAGAGACCTTTGCAGACATTGGGCAAACCATTGCCGAGCATTTAGGCTTGCCACAACTTGAGTTTGGAACGTCTTTTCTAAACTAATCTTTGCCAAACAAGCCCTTTCCAAGCAAACTTTTTTCAAGCAAACTTTTTCCAAGCAAAAAACCGAGCTAAGGCGCGTTATAAAAAGCGCGCCAGCCATTTTGCGATGTCTTGAATTTGCGGACCACATACCTGGTGAGCCATCGGGTAAGTTTGGAACTCAACGTCATAGCCATGGTCGGTTAACCACCCTTTTGCTTGCTCACCTAGACTAACTGGCACGATTGGGTCTTGTGATCCATGGTGAACCAATATTGGCGTTTCCGCTTGAACTTCACTCGGCTGAATAGAGTCACGCGTGGCTAAATAGGTAGACAAAGCCATAATGCCCGCAAGCTTTTTGTCAAAAGAAAGTCCAGCTTCATAAGCAACCGCACCACCTTGAGAAAAGCCTGCTAAAACAATACGGTCTGCTGGTATACCGCGCTCTATTTCCCGTTCGATAAGATCTTGGGCCTGCTTTGCCGAAATCCGTAACTGCTTTTCGTCGACGCTGCGGTCTATGCTCATTTCCAAAATGTCGTACCAAGCAGGCATCGTCATGCCACCATTCACCGTCACGGGTATTTTTGGGGCATGAGGGAACACAAAACGAACCTGGCACTCTGCGGGTAATTGAATATGCGGCACGATAGGCTCAAAGTCATGGCCGTCGGCGCCTAGGCCATGTAGCCAAATAACGGCTGCATTTGCTTCGTGCTCTGGGCTTACTTCTACACAGGGTAAATACTGTTCAGTCATTACAATCCTTTAATCTTTCGTTTCGGTCGATAAATTCAATTCTGTTTCAATGGCCAAGTTCGGGTTAGTTATAGTTCGATGTACAGGGCATTTATTCGCGATTTCTAAAAGCCTAGAGGTTTGCTCTTCGGTGAGCTCACCCGCAACACGAATGGATCGATGAATAACTTCCCCTACAATTTCGCCGTCTTGCAACTTTCCTTCCTGATGCGACAAGTCTACGGTTACTTTTTGTAACGGCCAGTTCTTGCGCTTGGCATACATTCGTAAAGTCATGGAGGTGCACGCCCCTAAACCCGCCATCAACATTTCCATCGGCGCAGGGCCTTCGTCGGCTCCGCCAAGACTTTCAGGTTCGTCAGCCAACCAACGGTGGTTATAAGTGGTGACCTGCTGAGTAAAAGGTGAAATTTTCTCTTCTACACGTACGCAACCTTCTGCAACTTCATGGCTCATAGAACCTCCATTAAACCCCACTAATCAGGCTAATGCTGCAATTTACCACATGCCTTTCTTGCAACAAACAACGTAAAAATTTTTGCTGCGCATACTTGAAAAGAAATATGGCAGTACTTATGTCTAGTTATGCAGAGGATGGGTCTCGCTGAGAACATTCGGACTGCGTAACTAATTATCGCTCATTGGAGGATATGATGAACACTATCGATTTAACACCACTTTACAGAAACAGCATTGGTTTTGACCGTTTAGCCTCAATGCTAGACAACGCGCTTCGTGGAGACACCGGCACAGGTGGATACCCGCCCTACAACATCGAAGCGAAGGAAGAAAACCAGTATATGATTACCATTGCGGTTGCTGGCTTCGAAGAAAACGAACTCGACATTCAAACCGAGCGCGGTGTACTCACCGTTCGCGGCAAGAAGGCCGAAGACGACAGCAAGCGTAAATACTTATACCAAGGCATTGCGGCAAGAGCGTTCGAGCGCAAATTCAACCTTGCAGAACACGTTGAAGTAACCGACGCGGAATTACGCAATGGCCTACTGAATATTTATCTGGTGAAAGAAATTCCAGAAGCAATGAAGCCACGTTCTATTTCCATTAAGTCAAACGAACGTACTTTAGAAAACAAAAGCTAACGAAAGCTTTTAACGAGAAAGCCCCGAGTTGTGTGTGCTCGGGGCTTTTTTGTTTTTAATGCTTTTAGCTTAAAATTACGGCTGACGAATAGCCCATTCAGTCAATAGGCGAACCCCGAAGCCTGTCGCACCACGCGGGTGAATACCAGAAGGTCCGTCTACCAAGGCATTACCGGCCATGTCGATGTGTAGCCACGGCGTGTCACCTAC
The DNA here is from genome assembly GCF_004344885.1 of Lysobacter sp. N42. Taxonomy (NCBI): domain Bacteria; kingdom Pseudomonadati; phylum Pseudomonadota; class Gammaproteobacteria; order Lysobacterales; family Lysobacteraceae; genus Lysobacter; species Lysobacter sp. N42. The sequence goes on along the minus strand of NZ_SKFB01000003.1, from coordinate 259,028 downwards.
AAAGCGTTGCAGCAACATGGCACCGGCAGTAGCACCCGGCGAGCCCACGTTTTTCATATCTGCAATACGGCTTTCAATTGCACTTGCGAACATAGGATCCATAGGTAGACGCCAGATACGCTCTTCAGTTACGTCTGCTGCTTCTTGCATAACTTGAAGCACTTCGTCGTGGTCACTAAATACAGCCGCATATTCATTACCAACAGCACCAATTTTAGAGCCTGTTAGTGTTGCTATATCTACCATGGCACGAGGGCGGAAGTTTTCACGTGCGTACCAAAGTCCGTCAGAGAGTACCAAACGACCTTCTGCGTCGGTATTCGTCACTTCAATCGTTAAACCAGAACCGGTTGTTACCACGTCTCCTGGGAGTTGAGCCTCGCCTGAAATAAGGTTGTGAGCAAGAGGCGCAACTGCTACCACATTAACTTCGGCATTTTGGCGAGCTAACGCGAGCACCGATCCTACCACTGCAGCAGCGCCAGCTTTATCTGTTTGCATACGAACAATAGAGCCGCTGTTGGTTTTCAGGTTATAGCCACCCGTGTCGAAAGTAATACCTTTACCGACCATCGCTAGCGGCTGATCGTCGCTGCCTTCCCAGTGAGCCACAAGCAAATGCGCTTTGTGCTGACTACCTTGAGACACCCCGTAAAGTGCCCCCATACCTAAGGCTTGAACCTGTTCTGGGGTTAAAATGGTCACTTCAACACCAGCGGGTTCTAATGCCTGACGCGCATATTCAGCAAATGCTTCTGGGTAGCCTGCACTACCGGGTAAATTGGTTAATTCACGCGCTAAAAATACACCCTCTGCAATGGCTTGCAACGCCGAGAACTCTTGGTTTGCTTGAGAAACACTAGCAACACGCCAAGTGTATTGTTGCGAAGGGCGCGCTTCAGGTTCGCTAAAATAACGGTCGAATCGGTAGTTTCTTAGATCTGCACCATGTGACATCGCAGCAAGAATTCGTCCGTTGTAAACAGGGTTGGTAATTAAACGACCATCTACTCCGACCGTTTCCGCATTTGTACTGTTCACTAAAGCTGAAAGTGCAGCGCCTGCTTTCTCTGCTTCTTTACGCACAAATTCTGCAGGGTTGCCAACACCGATAAGCACTAAACGTTCAACGTCTAATCCTGCAGGTGCCACAATAACGCGTTGCGAACCCGCTTCACCGCTAAACTCGGCGATTTCTAAAACTCTTTGAACATGACTAGTCGTTGCGCTGGACCATTCAGGTAGTGTTACCTGGGTGTCTTCCGGCACCGGTACAACCAATATGTCACTTTGCTCAATGGCTTGGTCGGTAACTTCGTTACTGGTGAACAAATACTGTTCTACGAAAGGGTTTTCAATAGCGACTGGATTGGCTTGAGCTTCTTGGGCTCCAAATCCAACGATGCTAGCGAAGGCAATGGCCAACATCGACGTTTTTGCGTGCAGTTTCATTTCAACTCCTTGGTAACGCGCATGAATAGTACGAAGTGTCGTCTATATTCTTACACATTCTCAAGCGAATTGCGGCTAACTGCTTAATTTTACACCTAAGCTGCTTGCGGGCGTTTCTCTGGCTCCGTAAGTACTACGTTCTTGTCAGGAAATGCAGATGTGCTCGCCGATGCTATTTCTGCATCCGTCCAATACATAAGTTCCAATTCGCCCGTTTCACTCTCAACTAAAGCACTGCAATGCTCTACCCAGTCGCCATCGTTTGCGTAAATAATACCGTTTTCCATACGAAGATCCGGCTGGTGAATATGTCCGCAAACAATGCCGTCTAATCCACGCTTTTTAGCCTCTTGAATAGCCGCTTCACGAAAACGAGTTATCGCCAACTCCGCTTTAGCAAATTGCCCTTTCACATAACTAGAAAGCGACCAATAATAACGGCCTGTCCATTTGCGCATACGGTTCACATGACGATTGAGCGCCAGCAAAAAATAATAGAGCTTGTCGCCAATAAAATGTAGCCAACGACCTAAGTACACCTGCTCGTCGAACTCATCACCATGAAGTACCAGCAACCGCTTCCCTGCGGCTGTGGTATGTATCGCTTTGCGCTGAATTCTAATGCTTGCAACATTGGGGTGACGGTATTTGCGCATGGCTCCGTCGTGATTACCTGGAATGTAAATAACCTCTACGCCAGACTGCGCTTTGGCAAGTAATGACTGGATGATTTCGTGGTGTTTAGCGGGCCAGAACATTTGCTTCTTCATCGCCCAGAAGTCGACTAAGTCACCCACAATGTAGATTTTCTCAGCTTTCACAGACTGCAAAAGGTGTAACAAAAAGTCGGCTTTACAGTCTTTCGACCCTAAATGAACGTCTGAAATGAATAGTGTTCTAGCCACAACCGGAGCTGTTTGATGCTTCATAACTTTTGCCCTTTTAGCAGGTGGATGAATTCAACAACTCAACGTAAGCCAAGTCAGGCAAAGTTTGGCATTTCAATATGAAGATTATTTGACGGAGATAATACGATTTAATGACACCGCTACGCTTCAGAGCCTTCTTGCAAGCGCTTCAGCACAAGGTCAATTTGCGAAACAGGAGTAGGTCGGTTAATCAGGTATCCTTGGAATAACTGGCAGCCCTGTGCCGCAAGTAGTTCCATTTGGGTTTTCGTTTCTACCCCCTCTGCAACCAGCTTGAGTCTTAAAGACTCGCCCAATGAAATAATGGTGCGGGTAATGGTGCGAGGACTCTCGTTTTTATGGAGATTTTGCACAAATGACTGGTCAATTTTAAGTTTGTCGAGCGGCAAGCTATTTAAATAACTTAAGGAAGAATAACCCGTACCAAAGTCGTCGAGTGCGAACTTAACACCGTGCTGCTTCAAGGCTGTCATTTTCTCAATGGCGTCGTCTGGTTCTGAAAGTAGCATCGACTCAGTAATTTCCAGCACCAAGTATTGTGGCTCTACCCCCGACTTTTCGATAATACTTAAGGTGTCGGCCACAAAGCTCGGTGAATGTAACTGGCGTACACTTAAGTTCACCGACATGGTCCAGTGCTTTCGTTCTGGATCTTGGTGCCACTCATTCAATTGCTGACACGCAGATGTGAGTATTTGCTCGCCAAGCAGCAAAATATCGCCAGTTTCCTCGGCTAACGGAATGAAGTCGTTTGGAGGAATCATGCCACGGTCTGGGTGACTCCAGCGTACCAGCGCCTCGACACCATGCACCGACTTATCTGCTTCTACGATGAGCTGGTAATGCAACTCGAATTCGTTATCTTCAATGGCGCGGTGCAGGTCACGAACAAGCTCTTGGCGGTCCTGCAACATGGTTTGAATACTTTCGTCGAAGAAAATATGGGTATTGCGACCAGCGGCTTTGGCTTGATACATCGCCTGGTCTGCTTGTTGCAGTAGGGTGTCTACCGAGCGCGTGTCGTTGTCAAACAAGGTAATACCGACACTTGCCGTTACCCGATAAAAGGATTCATTTAGCGCAACGGGCTGTTCAAAGTCACGAATGAGTTCCGCTGCCAACGCGCGAGTTTGGTTAGCCGCAGCACTTGCGTGCTCAGACAACCGAGTAAGCACCACCACGAACTCATCTCCGCCAATACGAGCCACAAAATCTTGATCTCGGATCGAGCGACGTAACCGCTCAGAAAGGGTAACAAGTAAGTCGTCGCCGGCTTGCTGCCCCAAAGAGTCATTCAGCGTTTTAAAATTGTCGACGTCAAAACACAGTACTGCGGCATACTGAGGTATAGATTGCATTTTATGTTTCAGATTTTTAACCTTTTCTTGCAACATTCTACGATTCGGTAGCTTGGTTAATGCGTCGTAAAATGCCAATTGGTTAATTTGTTCTTCAGCCCGTTTACTTGCAGTGGTGTCGATAATAACGCCATTCCAAAGCAAACTTTCATTGTCTTTCACTTGCGGAATCGACTGCACCTCAACCCAACGAATTTCGCTTCCGACAAGTATACGGCCTTGCCAATAAAGAGGCGCTTTCTCTCGCGCGGCTTTTAAACTTTGGTGGTTGTAGTCATACCGATCCGAAGGGTGGATTCGTTGCTCTATCTCGGTAAACATACGTTCGAGCGGGAGAGAGTCAGGCAACTCTAATATTTCGCGAGCGCGCTGATTCAGATACGTGACCTCTCGCTCCCCTTCGCTGTTTACTCTGCCTTGATACACCCCAACAGGTAGCAATTGTGTAAGCGAGTCGTATTGCTCTAAAGAACTTGATAACTGGCTGTTTAAACTTCTTAAATCTTGATCAGACACATCAATCAGGCGTTTCGCTCGTCGGTAGCCATAAATTAAAACTAATACGCCTAGTAACCATACCACCGTAGGCAAAGCTAAGTTACTCAACCAAGCCATAATCACATAGCGACGGTCTTTCATTGCCACCGCAGTCATACCATACTGCGCCATAGGCTCTACCCAAAGGTAATGATGGCGATAGCCACCCGCCATGTTATAAGGGCGATCGTATGAAGCCCAGCCATGCTGTTCGCGAATCAAATTGCGTAATGGCTCCGACGCTCGGGTTTGATAAATTCGGTCGTAGCGCTCTCGAGTAGCAGGCTCGGGATACATATAGTTTAAGTAACCGTCGTCACGAACCAGTACAATTTCAATATTGTCTTCAAGTTGTAATTCAGACCACGCCGCATTGTCGCTATCGATAATCAGCATCGACACCATAATCGCGCGAACTTCGTTATCGTCGTCAAACACTGGTGTGTATAACGGGGTAACCCACTTATCGATGGTGGTGGAAAGTTGTGGGCGCCCGATTTGGAATGAACGTGTGAGTATAGCTTCTTGCAAGCTTTCACTGCTCATGTCTAAAGCGGATTGGGAGTCTGGGGCGAATTCATATTCTGGAAGCGAAGAGCCTAGCACATTGCCTTGCATGTCGAGCATGGCATAGCCAAGTGCACTTCTATGATATGGCCGCATACGCTGAAAAAAGTCCTGAGCAGTTTCAGTACTCGAAGATTCCGAGCTAACTTCCAGGCCTTCGGCGAGAATTTGTTGAATAACGTCTTGCTTCGCCATTTGGTGTTCAAAGCCTTGGGCAAGAATTCCACTTAAATGGCTTAATTGCTTTTGTTCGGAAGAGAGGGTGCGTTGCCATGCAATGTAAGATGTGAAGATAGCCACCACGACCAAAAGCAGCATCATTAAACGTGCAAAAGCACGCAAAATGCGCGTTCTATTGGTACGGCTATTTTTACCGTGCTGATTGGCGTTTAACTTTGAATGGATAACTACAACTCCACAAACGGAAGCCTATTATTTTTATATATGATGGCTTACGTGAAATTCACCCGATGTAAGAAAATAACGACAATTTATGTCGGTTGCAAGCAACTCCTTGAGTGGCTACATCAATAGCCAGATTAAGTAGAGGAAAACAAAGATAATTAGGTAAGAAAGACCCATTATTGACCATACCTTTAATGGTCTATTCATTAGCCCTGCTTCTTTCGCTAGCCTCATATTAAGCCAAGCAAATAATGGCGTTGTCACAAACGCCAACCCCATTGCGAATGTGAGCATAGGGCGTAATGCACCCGCAAAGAAGATAATAATCAACAAGCCCAGTAAACCTTGGGCAATAAGCAGTGCGTTAAAACGCAACTTCGATCTTGTTTGGCGACTTTCATGGAAGCAGGCATCAAAAATTCGCGCGTAACCGTCAAGCACAGTTATGGTGGTGCCAAACATACAAACGAAAGCAATAAACGCCACCAACCAACGCGACCATTCGCCCATAGTTTGGGCGTACATATCAATGAGCTGCTGGGCAAACGCACCACCCGCTAGCGCAACTTCCGTAGTAGAACCATATTGAATAATGGCACCTAAACCGAGGAATAAAACAGCAAGACCGGCGGTTACCCAGTAGCCTAAGTTAAAGTCGAAAAGCGCATACTTCTTAGCTTCGGGTTGGTATGTGTATTTCTCCTTTGCCCAAAGCGAATTAATCACCGAGATTTCAATCGGTGCGGGCATCCATCCCATCATGGCAATTAAAAACCCAAAACTCGCTAGCTGCCATGGATTAGGGCTCACAAAGTCGTCTACCCGTGCGGCGCCTTTCGACCAGGCAATAATAAAAGCAGCCAAGGTTGCCAATGCCAACAGCAACATGAAAATTTTGGCACTTTTGTCGAGCGCCGGATAGCGTCCCCAAATTAGTAATACCCAGCTAACGACTAAAAGAAATAAACTTAAGCTAATGACCGAAGGCGGCGAAGGAAGTATCCAAGACACAAAGTATTGCAACAAAGACGCAGTGAGTAGCAGCACACCAGCAGTTGCGACAATGGCGGCAATCGAACACACCACAATAAAGGCACCGTAAAGTCCTTTACCACTATTGCGATACCCGGTAATTAAACTTTGCTCTTGTGTAGCTGTGTAGTGAACGGCGAAGCGAAAGAAAGGATATTTCAGGGCATTTACAGCGATAATTACCCACAGTAACTGCCAGCCAAACAACGCTCCTGCTTGAGTGGACGCAACAAGGTGGGAGCCGCCAATAGCGGCCGTGGCCAGAAGAAGCCCTGGACCTAACGCTTTCAAGCGAGAAGTGTGCATAGGTATGCCTGTCTTATTATTATTTTACCTAAGCATACCTTGAGCGAGAAAAAGATATCAATTAACGATTGCAGTACCGCGTGTATATACCATGTCGCGCACAACGTCTCTTGGAATTTCTATTTGAGCTGTGGCTTTCACGACGCGAGTACCGAAGTCCAACATACGAAGTGTTACCACCATAGAAGCGCCACGGTCTAACAATGTGCCTACAAGTACATAATCAACGTCGAATGTTTCGTTTAATTCAAGGTAATTGGTCGAAAGTGCAAAGTCTCCTTCAGGAGTTACACGAATTGCATTCGTGAGTTTAAATTCCACAACTTGTAAGTCTGCGGCATGAAGTTCAGCACTTAACTCTTGCTGCAGCTGCAAACCCATTAAATTGCTTTCACGTAAGCCACCCGCCAACCACACAGGACTTGTTACCGCTACACGTTCGCCTACGCTAACATCGTTAGCCGTCGACATAAGCTCTTCCACCAATTGGAATGAGTAATAACCCGTAGAATATGTTGGGTTGTCGTTTACTCTTGCAGGCTCTTGTGGAGGCGGCGTATTACCGCAAGCTGTTATTGCAAGAACAGCAAACGTACTTAATAACTTCGTTATTGTTCTCATTATTCAATCTCCCCACGTGTGCCTGGTGCGTCGAACATGCTACTTAAGAATCCGCCCTTTTCACGTTCCGGCTGCGGGTCAGACAAGTGCGAACTACGATACAAACCGCCGCGGCGCCACTGTGAGTTCACTTCGTCTGAAGAAATGGTTTCCCATGGCACGAGCACAGTTGAAGACGAGATTACTAGTGCAGAACGCGCGTTCACTAAGCGAGTGTTCACAAGTAAGCCATTGTCTACTTCGCTATATGTACCTACGACCACCCAGTCGATCATATAGTTGTCGCGCAACCTTTCGGTGTCGCGGCTAAGCATGAGCTCTTGCTCGTCGGTCAGCTGCAGTGCTTGGGTTAATCTATACTCTAAAAAACCAATATTATATGGACGTGCAGAGGCCATTAACCCTTCTTGCATTTGCCGCGCTAAATCAGAGTAGCTGTCCGACGCCTGATGTTGAAGCGACTCTGCCGGCACAAAGCTTGTTACAGCTACACGTCGAATACCCTCGTGATATTGAAACAACTCATGAGCAAGAATGTTTTCATATTGCGTTAACGGACTATGCGGAACCGCTGACGGCGCAGGAGTGCGGTCTGCCATACTTTGTTCAGGAGCCGACGCGCAACCCACTAAAGTTGCGGTAAATGACAATGCTAATAAAACCGCTGCTATCGGTTTTGCACGTTGAGTTAAGCGTTTCATACAAACTCTCTTGAGAAAGGTTTGCTTATTTATCGGCCCGAGCAGCTAAAAACTTAACGTGATCCTCGCGATCTTTTTAGTGCAGAATTGCGGGTGTTTCGGGAAGTTGCTCGCAGCGAATTTCTTTTTGCAATCGAGAAGCGAGCTGCTGACAAAGTTCTACGCCACCAAGCCTGTCTCCTGTTAAATACAAAACCTGTGCGAGCCCCAATGTGCCTGACTCATGTAACGGGGCGTAACGAAGAGCATCTTCAAACCAAGTTTCAGCCTGACTGTAGGCTTGATCTTCAAGATAATAAGTTCCAATGACGGCTGCAATATCCGCAATCCATGGTCGAATTTGAACCTCCTGCTCTTCATACCTTGCTCGCATAGACTGAAATGCAGACTCAAAAGCCGAGACAGCAAGCTGGCGATTTCCACTCACTCCATGAAGCTCACCTAAATTAATCCACACTTGCCAAGCTTGATCATCAATTGCAATGGCTCGCTCATAGGTTTCAATTGCGTCTTCGTACTTTCCTTGTGCCGATTGCACAAACCCGAGGGCTTTCAGAGTCACAGCGCTATTTGGCTGAATTTCTACCGCTCGCACCGCAAGTGTGTGGGCACGATTGAGAAGGTTTCTAGCCTCTTCGTTGTCCAGCACCCCAGCCTCTACCTTCTCTGTTAATGAGGAGTAATGTTCTGACTCTGCCACCGTATACCGAACCGCCCTTTGCACTAAGGTATTTGCGAGACCAGCGTAGCCAGCTGCAGCACCGGGCTGTAAATCGATATGCTGCTCGTATAAGGAAATAGCCATTTCATTGTCGGCTAGCCGCATTTGGTGATAAAAATCATCTGCCTGTGTAAGCAGGTCGCGACCAGCGGTTTGCTCTTTTGCTGTATGTATAAACCACCCAGCTAAGACAGCAGCGCAGATAAGAACTGCGAGCACTATATAAAGCCATTTACGCTTTGGTTGGCCGCTAACAGGTTGCACCGACGCTGTTTCATCAATAAGTTGAGCTTTCTCAACAAGCCTATAACCACGTTTAGGTACAGTTTCGATAAATCTTGGCGATTTTGGGTCATCATGAAGAGCTGAGCGTAAACGAGAAATGGTGCGCAGAAGTGTTTCGTCACTCGCAAACTGTCCAGACCAAGCTTGTACAATAATCTCGTCTTTACTCACAAGCTCGCCTTGGGCGTGAATTAAAATAGCAAAAACAGCGCTTGTTTTTGGTTCAAGTCGAACAGTACCTAGAACGTCGGAGACACAATTACCTGACTCAAGATCAACGATCCATTCTCCAAGCTTAAATTTTTGGGATTTATTATTCATTTAATTCAATAGGTTACTGTTTGTCAGGGTTTTGTCCGGACTTTAGTAGTTTACTGTCCGATAATGCGGTTATGCTCCCATGTAATCTGCTGTTCATCAAATTTACAGGAGAGACAACATGAAAAGATTGTATACCACATTCACAAGTATTTGCTTACTGCTTGCCACTATCGCGGTAACGCACGCCAACACTTTCAATGAACAGCAAATTAAAGACGACTTCGCGCAATTGTACGAGGACTTGCAGTCTTCGAGCTACAACTTTTTCGCCCACACAGATAAAGATACTTTTGACCGACACTACCTCGAGTTCCAAAACCAGATTAATGGCAACATGACGCAACTGGAAGTTCATCGCTTGTTTTTACGCTTCGTTGCACTTGCAGACATTGCACACACACGAATCGACTTCCCTATTCAATTCTTCCGTGAATTTCTTAACAGTGGTGGGAAAACATTGCCGCTAAGTATTCGTGTTGAAGCAGACAGCGTTATCATTACTGAATACTTAGGTCTGCAAGATATCAAGCAAGGTGACAAGCTAATCAACGTAAACGGGCAGCCTGCTCTAATTTGGCTAGACACACTGGCTCAATACCTTGCCGCCGACGACTCAAGACTTGCTTATGTATTGCTAGAAGCATGGGGTATTGCACCATACCTTTGGTTACATGAAGGTGAACAACCGCAATACACACTTACACTCGAACGTGCGCACTCCGGTGAGCAATATGAAGTTGTGCAACCAACCTTGTCACATGAAACCCAAGAACAACACGTTGCAAGCCAAGCTATTGACGACTCCGAGCCTAGAGAATACCAAGTTCTAAGCAATCAAATCGGTTATTTAAAACCAGGAGAGTTTTATAACGTCTACGCAGAAGATAACAACCAAATTTGGGACACCACGGAGTTTCATAGTTTTATAGACGAAGCTATGCATACTTTTCTAGACGCGAACGTAAAAGATATCGTTATTGATGTGAGGGGTAACGCGGGCGGCACCAATAGTTTTAGCGACCACTTAATCGGTTGGTATGCAGATGAGCAATTCCGATTTGCTTCAGAGTTCCGCGTGAAAGTGTCTGAACATTCAAGAAATGCAAACTTACAAAGACTCGCATTAGACGACGATCCAGAATCTATCACCGCCAAGCTAGAGCAATTCTATGCCCAGAACGAGCAAGGCGATGTGATTTTATTTCCATTAGAAGATAGTTACCCCCACAGTGGTGATATGAATATCTCCGATAGTGATATTCAAATCTATGTATGGATTGACCGCTTCTCTTTCAGTAATGCGGTGTCTGTGGCAGCTATTACGAAAGACTATGGATTTGGCACAGTGATTGGTGAGAAAACAGCAGACCCTGCTACAACCTATGCAGCCATGGAAACATTTACGCTTGAAAATACGGGCATTAGTGTCGGTTATCCGAAAGCGCTCATCGTACGCCCTAATGGGAACCCTGTAGCTGACGGTGTTACACCGGATATTCAGTTGGAATGCCCAGAAGGAAGTGGTGAAGCTGCGCTATCGTGCTTAAGAGAGTTCATTCTAGAGCAACGTGTGCAACTCTAATATTGCTTTACAAAGGCATGGAACCTTACGGGCAACAAGCTTCAGGTTCCATGCCTAGGTTGAATGGATTTACCGTAATTTAATGTTTCAAATGAGTTCTAAATATGTTCGTAGTGGTTTATCAATTCTCTGCACGAAAAGGCTGTGAACAGAAATTTATTTTAAATTGGCTAAAGACAACACGAGGCATTTATCTGTTTAAAGGAAGTTTAGGTTCCAGATTACATAAAGATAAATCAGGTCGGTTTATCGCTTACGCGCAATGGCCCAGCGAACAGGCCTATCGAAATTCCACCAAGGGTATAATGCCGCGAAACTATGAGAAGCATGGAAACGATATGAAAAAGCAACTCGATTCTGTCGGAGTTAAAATACTGTTCGAAATGGAAGTACAAAAAGACTTTCTAAAAAGCAGCACGTTTCCCGTTTAAACATCTAAATAGTGCAAACTTTTCAAGGGATTCTCAAATAACGCATTTTCTATTAGGCTGAAGTAACAATCAGAGAGTGGGAAAAGTTATGGAATACTTAAGCGCCAGCGAAATTGCACAACAAGTACGTGAAGGGAAACTCACCAGTGTGGACATCACTTCTTTGTATTTAGAACGCATTAAAGAGCATAACGAGAAGTTGCAGGCGTATGTGTTTCATCAGCCGGAGCAGGCTCTCGCAGGAGCAAAACACTGTGACCAGAGCGGAGAAACAGAAGAGAAAGGCTTACTGCATGGCGTACCTGTATCCATTAAAGAATGCTATTTGTGGGAAGGCACACCCACCACTTTAAACTACCCACCGAAGCGAAACTACAGAGCAAAAGAAACCTCTATTCTGGTAAAGCGCTTGTTGGAACAGGGGGCGGTAATACTGGGTAAAACAAATGTACCTACGCTACTCTCTGACTCGCAAACTTTTGGCCCACTTTACCCAACTGCGAACAATCCGTTCGACCTAACAAGAACACCAGGGGGTAGCACCGGCGGAGGTGCTGCCGCGGTAGCTGCTGGTTTAACTACATTTGAACTGGGAAGCGACATTGGTGGTTCAATAAGAAACCCCTCTCACTATTGTGGCCTATTTGGTTTCAAACCTACCCAAAACGGTTACGCTTCTGACGGACATGTGCCGCCCTATCCTGAAGACAACATTGGCATAAGTATAATGAACCACACAGGGCCGCTCGCTAGAACCATGAACGACATACAACTAGCGAATGACGTGCTTTACAAGCCCGATCTTCAACGGCTGCATTACCTCGATACAAAAGGAAGAAACGTCAACCTACAAGGCATGAAGGTAGCCTACTTCGACTCATTGTATGGCTTGCAAGCTGGCAGCGACGTGCGCAATGCCATACACCGCATGGTGAACACCATTGAAAAACTAGGTGGTGAAGCCGTACCTATTCATATCGACAAGTTTCTTTCTGAACGCATGTTGAAAACCTGGACCAAACTACTCGGAGTTATGATGGGTCAGGGTTTGCCTTGGCTCGTGCGGAAAATGTTTTATTTGAAGTTCAGCCCGTCACTAAAGGCGTCTTCTTTGCCCGCCCGCAAAGAGTTGAAACAAGGCCTCTCGCTAAGCTTTCAACACTTCAGTCAAGCAATGGCAGAACGAGAAGAGCTTATTCAAGAAGTGAACCGCCTGTTTGAGCCTTACGACTTTGTACTTAGCCCTACTTCCATGGGACCAGCGTTTGAACACAACCACAAGCACCGTTCAATCTTGCTAGACGGAGAAGCCATTCCATATTTAGACTACTGCTTCCCATTCGTAGCCTTTTACAACCTTACCGGACACCCCGTGCTTACAGTACCCACAGGCCTTAATAAACAAGGCTTACCGATAGGACTCTCAATCAGCGCACCACACCACCAAGACCAGGAACTCATACATTTTGGTAAAACATTAGAGAGCAATGGCTACACATTTACAGCGCCCAAACTTTAGGGCGCTTTAAAGCCTTTTACTGGACAAAACTCGTGAATTTCCCTAGAATCCACGCCTGCTTTCTAGCAACTCCAATACCACGCACCCGTAGCTCAGCTGGATAGAGCGCTGCCCTCCGGAGGCAGAGGCCGCAGGTTCGACTCCTGCCGGGTGCGCCATCAAAGCCTTTCAGCATATTTCCTCTCGCAATTTCTATTTCTTTCTTAGTATTGAGTTGAAGTCATCCTAAAAACACTAATGACCTTTGCTCAAAACCACTCAAATTTCACAAGAAAAAATCCGTGACACATTCGTGACAAGCCCGTGACAAAATTTTTTTGTTGAATATTCGAACCAGATTATTTTGACCTTTACCCTAAAACGATATCGGCAGAATTTTTACCAATCTTTGAGTCAAAAAGATAAGGAAACTACCAGTCGTGCTCCTCCGCCTAGTGCCAGTTGGGGACCTTCCTACACCAACCTAGAGATCGAGAAAGCATCAATTACACTTTTAAATCTCTACTTGTGATGAGTAATCTTACCCTTTAAATACGTTACCTATACTTTCCAAATCCCAAGAGGATTATGAACTTCGAGGAAGTAGTGGAGAGAAGATATTCCCGAAATATCTCCAGAGTACTTAGTAAACCCGTAAACAACTATCGGGTCTTGTGCTTCGTTAGCCCAAGGCATAAATTTCCACTGATGGAAAACGAGTCCAACTGCGTTTTTCTCAACAACAAAACTTTCTTGTCCTTGGATATATCTGATTCGATCTGTTTTAGAGTTAAAACCATATTGAGCCAGAACTTTATTAAATCGACCGGTGTTTCGGTCATCCTCACATATAAACCACATACTGCCTGCGTTTCCAGGTGTACTTGTGCTTCTAGCTAGTGACTTAAGTTTTTGAATTAGTTCTGCTTCCAGTTGTTCCGCTAACTGAATACCATTAAACTCAATTCCGTGGATGACTTTTCCGCTCCTCGCTGATAACGAATATGCAGGACCGGTGTTAAATGGAACTTCTACTGTGTTGGGGAAAATATTGTTAGCAAACTTAACTTTGATGGCTAAATAATCTTTTCGGATTTGATTAAAGCGAATCCAGAAATTACTGTTAGTTTGACTCCAAGACTGATATATAAGCTTTAGGTCATCAGGGTTGGATGCTTCAGGAACACAATTTTTGAGTTGCTTAACGGTATACTGTTTACAATTTTCCAACTCCGTATCTAAGAAATCGTCAACTTGAATTTTTATACGATGTGCTTCAGGGTAGTCCCAGTCGAATGCATCCCTTACTGACTCTCTCATTATTAGTTGTGACTTTGATTTGAGCAACACAATAAATTGCTCGAGTTTTTCTGATTGCTCAATACTGAGGAGTCTAAATGAGGGGGGATTACCCAAACTTAACATTTCGGCAAGTATTACTACGCATGCTGAGGCTGCATATGATTTAATGTTGTGTCTTTCATAAAACTTATTATCTAATGAGAGTACGTGCTCATTAATCCAATCAGAAAAAGAACCGAGGTCCCTATTAAAAAGACCGTACTGTATATAGTTTGCGTCTGCATCTTTTGGCTGATACTGGTACCAACTTTCTTTAAGCTCAGACCATGAGTTATTCAAGGCACAAAGTGCGAAAAAATAAGCAATTGAATCAAGTGCGGACGATTGTATACAAGTAACTCTTATATCCGATACATTAGGCAAAGTCTGTTTTAGAAATTTAGATTCGTGTCCAAAACAACCATTAAATTCAGACCATTCTCCTTTGGCTTCATCACCATGTAATACGCCTAAGGCCTCCTCACATTGATTTAATTTTGATATTTTAAAGGGCTTTAGATTGTTGAATCTTTTACGCCACATACTGAACTTTTCATTTTCTCCTAACATGACAGGAGCCAATTGCTTTTTGTACAAACCGCTCGTTGCAGCCTCCTTTAAACTTTGATGAAGCTTAGTTAGGCGGTTAGGATTGTTTCGAGCCGCATATGCTACGAGGCTCTCCCATAAGTTTAATGCGGCATCCAGACCTTCTGGGTTTAGCGAAAAATCCCTCGCTCGCATAAAGAGCCCCATTATATTGCTGAGCCACTCACCTTCTGCATAAAGATCATCATAAGAGCAAGGATCATAGTTTTGTCGCTCTGCTTCACTATACATTATCTGCGTTAGATTAAGGAAAGGTGCCTTCGTAGGACGTGATCTTCTCGATCCGCAAAGTTCTGAAAATTGTGGATGATTAAAGATATACCCTAACAATACGAAAACTGAGCGCTGGGCGGAGAAATTAAGGCTCCGATTGTTCTTCCTTGCAGCTCTTGATACTTCGTTGAGCGATAGTATGAAGTTTACAACCACCAGCCATTCATTTGATTGAACAGGAACCACCCAGTCCTCATTAAAAACCAAGGGACGAACTTCCTTCATCAACTCTGTTATAGGTTCCTCTAGCTCGACATCAAGAGGGTTTGAGCTTAATCCCTCTCGAACAATGTCTATCCTAGCATTTAGTTGATCTAAATAGCGCCCTCTTCTGGCACCTACATGGGGCTCGACTCCTCGTTTTAGAGAATCATAGATTTCCCGTGGTCGCTTACTCGCCTGAGAAAATATATGGCTGAACCACATTCCAAGAGCGAGAACTATAGCCAAACACATTAGCGCAACTGCCCATGCATAAACTTGCATTAGAAAGGAAATGTCAGACTCACCGTCTACCGGTAATAGTGATTTAAAAGTTAGGGATAAAATGAAGTATAAAATCAAGCCCCAATAAATTCGTTTCGGAGTAATGAGCCTCCAGCTACTTAAGTAACGGATGATATGTGCAGAGTTATACTTTTCTGTTGCTCGGGAAATAACTTGGAGACTTAATGGAATCCCAATAGCTACGAACCCCACCAGTATTGTGAAGCTGTATCCAATAGAATCAGCAACAAAATGTGGGTCTAGTCCATTGAATAATCCATGAAAAATATCAATTATCCCACTTAGACGCTCTTTAACTTCCTCTGTTATTTCATTCATCGATTTATATTCTTAAAGTGACCAGACATAGGCTACAAATTCGTTTGATAGTAAATTGTATATGCCACAGGTAAATGTCATATATTTGAAAATAGAGAGGAAAAGCTTCTTAGGTACCCCAAACCGACTATAAAGACGGCTGACTGCTGGCTCCAGATCCTCATGCGATGCCATCTGGAAGCGGCTTCTCAAAACCAATCAACTTGACCCTCACTCCTCAGAAATACACTGCCAAGTACACCGCTATTTTACTACTACGGCTTACTTTTCTTGTTATTTTTTGAGCTGAATTTGAATAGTAGTTTTTTGATGGGCTCTAGCAAAAAACTAGCACGATGCCATTCATTAATATCCTCATCTCGTCTGTTATTTGTTTTGCCCATGACTTCATAGTAATCAGAATCGTTATCTGGATTATCGAACATACTTTGTAAATGGATATCAAAACCTCTTTCAGATAAGAGTAACTTAGCAGCACTAACGCCTGCTTCCTGAAGCTGACCAATTTTTCTTGCCGCTAAGTTTCCTTGAGTTTGCTTTACAGGATTTATATAGCCAGCCATAAAGGTCAGTAACCTTTGACGCGGAAGATGATACCCATCATCTTCAAAGTGATACTTTTGAAATAAAGAGGTCAATACAGTAGAGGCATATCCCATTTCGTATCCTCCTTGCTCCTCATCTAAAAAGCCATAGGGCTTAAGAAACGAAAGCTGATTATGAATCCACCCCCATACCATTCCTCCTGCCATGAAGTCGGCATCAGTTTCTTCGGACTTAATGCTGTCTACATCATTATCCAAGTGGCCTCGAACACAATGAATCATTTCATGAGCTAGACATAGCATTAAACAGATTAGCACTACTCTCGTTTCTTCAGACTTTTTCCTGTGCTTTTTAATTCCAGGACCATATACGACTTGCTCTAACTCATATAGCATTCTTACAGGGAAAATTATTCTATATAGTCCCCCGGGAAAGGCTCTAGCAACAGGGGTTAGCGAGTCACCAAAGTCTACCTGGAACTTTATCGTTTCTTTTTGTTTTTCAGGCCATGTTTTAATCGAGAGATAAAATAAATTCTTCAAGAATTCCAATTTGAACTTCATATTGTCCTCGCGAACATTTAACTCATCTACTGAAATCCCCTTTTGCCTGTTAAGAAAGTCGAAAATCATAATTCAAATTTAGTACCTTAATTAATAATGAAGCGTAACGCCCAGCTTCAGCGCACAGCCATGTGAGCGATAGTAACGAAAAGTCTTCATAGTTAAGTTCCAGTACCTCTCTAACGTGCGCACAATATCTAACTTTAGTTTTTGATTATGTTATTGACAGTAAAAGACTTAAATACACAACACAATAACAAAACGCGCAATATTGCAGAGATAAGAGTGCCGTGTCCGGTTCGCGCTATCCAGAATTATTAACTACTGCGAGGCGAGTTACTAGTTAAATTAGCATGGTCCGAAATTCGTTCAAAACTGACCATTGATCTGGTACCACGGGAGGGGCACTTAGCGCTTGACCTCTCCCCCAAGAATAGAAATATTTTAACGCTAAATTACTCTTTTGGAGTGTTAAGAGCAGTGACTGAAGCTATGATCACCCAGTCGCTTGATTTCATCGATCCTATTACTCCGTTCTTTGCGAATTTACCCGCCTGATATGACTCTGACCTTCATAGAACATTGACAATTTAGTTGTTTCAGTTGCAACAGCACTCAAAGCCGTCACTTAGTCTATTAAACCATTACCAGCCTCGCGCTCTATGAAAGTCTTAATAAATGCAGCACTTGTGTGAGCTGCATAATCTTGGAAATCATCAGATTTTTCCGAATCCGCAAAGTCGCAGACAGACTTTGCAACAATTGCTGCAATTTCGTGCTTTTCACAAACACTCATGAACCCGTAGGATTCCATTTCTATCGCCAGAAGCTTTCTATCTCTCGTTATCAAATCTTTAGCGAATGAATCTAGTGCAACTACCTGAGCTCCACACGCCATTGGCCCAAGGTTTACTGTTGGAGGAGAACACTTCTTGTTCCCTTTCCACTCTTGAAAAATTCTCTCTCCATCATCAAAGTTTTCAACATAGCGATTAATCATTAATCGAAGGTTGGCCTGCAGTGGAACTTGATGTGGGTCTGGTTGAATTTCAAAACCATCACCTTTTGAGATAATCTTACCGGCGCCATAATCCCATGTACGATCAGCGACTATTATGTCCCCTAAATCAACTCTGCCTCGAATGCCGGCACAGATGCCTGTCATGAACATTAGTTTTGGAGAAAATTTGAAAATCAATTCTGATGTAAGTGCTGCAGCGGAGGCTATGCCCATTCTTGGGCAAGATGCCGCAACAATTGTCAACGGGTGTTCCCCACTTCTTGGGATTGAGCCTTTGTAAATATCCTGACCATGATGAGTTAACGTTATCCAATCCTCACCTACTTCACTTAAAAACGCCTTCAGTTCAGGAGAGTGTAAGGCCGCCACAACTGCGATATCACAAATGTTGTTGTGTATGTTTGAATGGCTCGCTCTGGCTTTGCCTTGTAAAATACCTGCCCAAGAATCGTAGTCCTCTCTTTCTTTAAATAAAAACCAGCCATGGCTCGAGAACTCCTTGCGAAAGGCATCAAAGTTATCCATTTCATTGGTTAAGCCCATAACGTACTTTGGAAATATAATCGTATCTATCTCAGCTAACTCGCTCAACAATTCAACGCCCCCGCGCTCTGATACATCTCCCCCTTCAACCACGGGTATAAATATGTCGATCAGCAGAACATCAAATTGTTCTCTTTCGAGCCTAAGTATTGCATCATTGCTGGAACTGACTCTGTGAATGTTACACCCGTAACCATCCAGAGCCTTGTGCACAAGGCGCAACTTTTCGTAATTGTCCTCCACTAATAAAATTCTCATTATATGATTCCTTTCAGTGCATCTAATAAAGCTCTTTTCCACTCATCCGATTTAATACTAAAGTAGACTGAAGCTTTATATAATTGTGGGTATTCAATTTGTAGATTTTTCTTCAAAGTATTCAGAGATGTTTGCTGCTCGTCCGGGCCAAAACTATCGTATTGCGTTACAATAATGACTGGAATGGTTTTGCCAATAAGCGACATATGACTTAGGAACTCTTTCCCAGCAAAACTCTCAGGAGCCCCTCCTGAAGGGTCACTTTTAGAGATATCAAAACTAGGCATACTCATGTCTAGGATAATCAGGTCAAAGTGACATTCTTCAAGCTTGAATAAGCCACTATTCAATGACTCTTCAATATCAATATCGAAATGTTCTGGAAGTGAATCTAAATACTTTGATATTGCCTGTGATTTATATTTATCATCTTCCACCATTAAAACTTTCACACAAAAATCCCTCCTCCAACCTCAAAGCAAACCTCAAACTCTTGGTCATCTTTGTAACGTAAAGTTATCCCAGAATCAGAATTCAAATCATATCTTAAAATTCCTAGGATTTTCGCGACACCACTGCCTCCCTCAAATTGCGCTCTCTCCTTCATTTGATTTTCATTCATATCAGTCAATTGAGAAAGACGTGTATTTTCCATACACACATCTCCATAAAACTTGCAGTTATTGTTACATTTGAAAAAATATCGACCATTTTCCTTTTCAGCATGTACAATTACTCGCACCTCACTCCCCTCTATATTGGAGTGAGTTACAGCATTAGTAACGATGTTGTGAAGAATATCTACAAAGGATGATAAATTAGAGTTCTTAATTTTTAGGCTCGGGACCTTTGAGTCTTTAAATATTTTCCTGCCTAACATTTTCTCAGTTATATCAAAAGCAATTTCGAGGTCATATTTCGTGCTCGATGCTGAAAACTCGACCTCAAACCACTGTTCAACATGCGATATTTTCTCGTTAATATCTCTTCTTAACTTATCTAGCTTCCTGATAAATTGTTCTCTGTAGACAGGCGAACAATCCTCAAGGATCCCCGTTACATTTTCAGAAAATCGATTTACCGCTTTGATTAGCTGATTAGCCAATTCGACACTTATCATTTCCTTGGCTCGACTACAGCCTATATTTGTTCTGTCTATCATGAAGCTAACGATACAATCCCAACAATCCTGGCTGGTAAATTCTTCTCCTAACGTCTCTCGGATACTGTATAAATCTTTGGAGGAAACCCGATAATCGAAAAAACCATCATCATTTCCTCTTCCGTTGGTGACCACTTGTACTTTCTCACCTATGAACCTATCGATTGCCTCAGTATATTCCTTAGAAAAACCTTCTATTATCGCGTAAATTTTTGTCTCTGAAATCTCTGGAGGAAAATTACCTTCATCGATATGAAGCTCATCGAGGGACTTTGCTTTTGTTAGAAACCCTTCGGCTTCTAGTGGTGCTGTTAAATTAGAACTGAAGGTCCCATGCCTTACTCTTGTGCTTAGGTAGCTGTTTAATCCCTTTAAACCATAGCAGTACTCCTCTATCACAGCTTGCAAAATAAGGAAAAGTTGTTTATTCACTTTGTCTTTGCCTAAACTCAAAAAGCTTTCCAACTGTCCAGATATAAACTTTGCTAAAGGAGACGCATTCTCTGAAATAGAGTTATCCTCCATCATTTCAATCGTACGCTCCAACTCCTGAACCGCTCTATCGCCCTCATGACTCCTTATTTTGAAAAGTTGAAAATGATTTTCAAAATCCTCCCACACTTGTGTTCTTACATAGTCCAAATCGGCATAAACTTTTGAGCTTGAAACTTGTTTTGAAGCCTCTTCTAGAACTTGCTGCTTAGATAATTCCTTTGCTTCATGGTTTAATCTAGAAGTGTTACCCAGCTTTTTAAGCACTAGGAGGTTGCAAATCCTAATTCTCTCCTCGTACGCGTCCCTTTGAGTACGATAGAGCAATGATTTTACTAGCAGTTCTCGGCTACAGATACGCTCTAAGAAAAAGACATGCCTCCTATCGTTAATATTGAACTCAATATCAGAAGGGTTATCCTTCTCCATGTAACGCGTATAAGCTCGTATTGCTAGTGAGATCGCTCGTTGATTAGTTGTATTAGATACTGTTTCATTTAGAAAATATAAGGAAATTATGTCTTTAATATTATTTGTGCGCAGAGCGTTCTGCTTCAGCATTTCGCATAGTTCATGTGAATACCAGAAGCTAATAGATTTTGTAATGTTATCAATAGATGAAAGAAAATAATCTACAGCAACCTCTCGGTTATTGAGCCTAATCTGACAAGTCAAAATATCTCTTCTTAAAGTACAATCTGAAGTGTCAGAAAATGGCTGATAAACGTCTTTTGCTTTTTCATAATCCCCATTTTTCATTAACGCTCTTCCAAGATATTTTGCATAAATCTTATTGCTTAAATAACTATGCTCAACCTTCAAAAGGTTTACCGCTTCAAATATTTTAGTAGTCTCTGGAGCAAACTTTGTTTTAATTTCCTTTTCTACAGTTGAAGTAACACATGATCTGCTGGATTGAATTTTTTTAATTCCGTCGTTAATTTTTAACGTCTGTTCAAAAGACATTGGCTCAGTTTCTAGCATTAGAAAATGGGTCAAGATGAAAGCTTCATAAGAAGTAGACTTAGTAAAAATATAGTTGTCCAGATTTAGCGTTGAGCTCAGAAAAAGCTCACCGTTTTCAACGACATCTGCAAGCCAATTAACGAGTCTTGACTTTTCAGAGCCACCTATTAACCTATATCCCAACAATTTTAAGGAATATGAAAATAAGTAAAGTTCTGTAAAATCAAGTTTGCTCTTTTCCGCTAAAGCTTTAACAACACTTTCATAATTCCCAAGGGTGTAATGCTCTATCGCCGTGTATCTTTCAATGATGCCGGACTCACAAGGCTGATTCACCGAGTCTTTGCTCGGCTTTACAAAATTCTCACATATTGCTTTTTTATTGTTGTCCTTTGAAAATGCCACCTCATAAAAGCATAAACTTTCGAATGCCACGTATAGGTCTATCAGTGTTGTATTTAGTTCCGTTTTTAAGATTCTGTATAAATCCACCCCCGCTCGCGGATCAATACCTAGTAGTCTGTATATAATGTAATTTACAAAACTATCTTCTCTATGCTCTGATAGTTGTTCTAGAACTTCTGTGCGAACCCGACTCTCATCTGTTTCTTTTAAAAAGGCGTTCCAATGATGCAGAATTAACTCCTGTGGAGTTCCTGATGGCACTCCCGACCTCTCAGCCGAATACTCTTTACCTTGATTAAGTTGTACAAACTGCGTTTTATTCTGAGACCAAAAGCTGGAACCAAGAGCCGACTCCAACTGTTTGATCTTTTTTTCAGCTTGATCATATTTTTTTTGCTCGATGAGATTTTCAATATTGTCCCTAGTAATTTTAAATTGCTCTATTTTCTCTCTATTTTTTTCTAATATACCCAGAACATAATAAAAAACTTTTTCATTTGATATGCTTTCAAATACCACCGACACCTTAAGATTTTTTATATCTGCGATATTGCGAGTTTCTATTTCAGCGTATCGACTGTTCTTCAATGGATAGCTCGATAAACCAACTTTCGAGAACACTCTTAAATTCTCATCTTTTAATTTAGTCAGGGCATTTCTTAAAACTACGCCTGGTTTTTTTGAGGAGCGAAGAACCTTATCTATAACTGTTAGTTTTTTCATTATACGTCCTTTGTAAGTCGATTATTCTAAATCGTAATATGGACTTTTATTCCTACTAGGCTTTACAACACTGACCTAACCCAAGAATAAAACCATGACTTCGACGAAATTCTCATCGCTTTGACAAACTTTCTTAGTTAGTCCCGAGCTAGCCTAACGCATTTCTTTCCGCAGTATATTTGAGATTTCAATGACAAGAAGCTGAATTGAGTCCACAACCTCAGCAAAATCAATTCCAGAAATACCAAGCTTATTCATGTAAGCGTTCCACATACGAAGCCTTTCCTCATCATTCACAAACGATGATTCAAAAATTACGGCCTGTGAAGTGAATTCTGTATTTCGGCGCTCGAATGTCGCCAGTACAGCTTTTTTCAGCAACGAAGTATCAAGTTTTTGAGTGGTTATAATAGTCCACAAATCATAAAAATCTTTCATCCTGCTATTCGCTTCCCCGAGCGAATACATTGCCTGCAACTTCTCCGCGATGACGCTATAAACGGGATATGCTAGTAACTCAGGCTCAGGAAAATCCAGGAGCGCTGGGACTCTTTGGGTCAACGGTTCAGGCACGACAACATCATTAAAACCAATATCTATCTGTACGTTAACTTGGGTGCGTTGAATATGGCCAATCAGCTTCACTCTGACACCGCTGTATTCGGCATCCTCTTTTATCTCGTCAATCTTGATTGATTGTGCATCAAATACGATTCCGTCTTCCGCTTCGATTTCGCACACTTGAGTAAAGGTTGCACGAATTGAATTGATATCGTTACTACAAACACCCAAAAAATCGACATCTCGAGTTGGTCGATGAGGCTCATCATTCCATATTGCGAAAAGTGTCGCGCCTTTTAATATGAACTGATTGGCATAAGGGGATATGGATAGCCTGAAAAGTAAGCGCTCAATTCCATATCGTGTCAGAACGAAATTAAAATTCTCCTTACGCTTTCTCGCAACATTCATAAGCCTTTGTCTAACGGAAACAGCGATGTTTTTAACCATGTGCCAATACCTCCATGTAAGGGCGCATGACTCTATTTACTCTGCAAATATTAGCGAAATGATTTAGCTCGTTTATCGTTGCTAGTCTTTGTTCGTAACAATCCTTTAGGGCCATTATTGCCACATCTTTGCCTATCTTATTTCTGTACTTAAAGCAGTCGGCCACTGTTTTGGCCGGGGAATAGATTCGAATAACTCCACTTGCTGTCGGAACTTCCTCGATACCCTTATGGTAAGACTCTCCTGTAAATCTACATATGCGAATGGGAGGGTAATTTATCGCTGGAGCTCTACTTTTACCCTCAATCGCTAGCCAGGTTTGGAAGGGGAGTTCTGTCGAGATATTATAGAATTGTAGTGCTGATAGAAGGCAAATCACTCCCCTCGGCACTTGTTTGCAGACCTCTACAAGTTGTTGATTTTCATCAAACTCAGCCGCCGGCTTCTGGTATAGACCTCTGGCGATTCGCTCGATAGAACCATTTTGTGTGAGTCGTGTGATAGTCGCACGCGAAACCCCCAAGATTTCTAGCTCGGATGTTCGCATAGGCCCCTTTTCAAGGGCCTCAAGAATGACTTGCTCTTTCGTTTTCATTTCTCAATATTGAAACAAAACGTAGATACTTGCAACTATATATCGACATAATGTTTCAACTAATTAAGTCGTGACCCTCATCAACATTCATTTTGAAACCTGCAAATCACTTTTTATGTCGAAATTTTTCGACATAAAAAGTCAGATTTTCCGGCTCGATTGGGAACTCCTGTCGTGGCTAAAGGTCAAATTTAAGCCTTTTCGGACCACCCTTCTGTGACCAAAATTTTCTTTAATTGATCTAAAAAGTCTCAGCCCCGCACGAAAAACCGCACTCGAAAACACAGTAAAATATTGATTAGTAAAATAAAAGAGACTTGTGACACTTTACGGGATTACCCTCCGGAGGCAGAGGCCGCAGGTTCGACTCCTGCCGGGTGCGCCATTTGTACTTTCAAACGTCCTCTTAGCAGTCACTCCAATCAAACCTTTAATTTTTCGTGCCGGAACCTATTATCCTGTCATCTTGCTAGACGAAATATGCTTATTGAGCCGGCATCATAAAGTGGACATGTACCACCCTTTGTATGGGATTTATGAAAGAGAAGATTTACACGCAAGTCCGTATACAGGAATATATATGCGCTTTTACGTGTAAAAATTGACTTATCCGCTTTTGCGTATAAAATGAATTATAAACGCCCTTGCGTATAAAACGGTTAAATAATGAAAATTACTGATTCCAAAGCTCTATCAAACTATTTACGAAATGAACGTCGTGCCCGCGGTCTGAGCCAGGCAGCAGTAGGAGACGTGGTTGGCTTAAGACAGGGCACTGTATCTAAATTCGAGTCTATGCCAGATAAAACTCAGCTCGACACCCTATTTCGGCTCTTGTCTGCCCTAGAGCTTGAGCTCTCTGTAAAGCCTAAAAATACAACTTCACATACTGAAACATCGGCCGGTGAACGATGGAATGAGGAGTGGTGATGAGTAAGCTCGACGTCTATATGAATGGTTTTAAAGTTGGCTACTTGAAACGCTCTGACTCGGGTGCTCACGAATTTCGCTATGACAACCAATGGCTTATACAGGAAGGTGCCCGGCCAATATCTTTATCTATGCCATTGCGCCACGACGCGTACTATGGTCCGGAGGTTATTAATTTCTTCGACAACCTTCTCCCCGATAACGAAGAAATTAGAGATCGGGTTGTTGCACGATATGCAGCTGACTCCAACCAAGCATTTGATCTTCTCTCGGCAATCGGCAGAGATAGCGTTGGAGCACTTCAGTTCGTACCGGAAGGAAAAGAACCTAGCGGAGTACGTGAGCTTCGTTATGAGAAACTCACCGAAGAAAAATTGGAACGTATTTTAACGGGGTATCAGTCGAGAGCTCCCTTAGGAATGCTTCGAGAATTGGACGACTTCAAAATATCCATTGCAGGGGCTCAGGAAAAAACTGCTTTATTGAAAGTGGATGGTGAATGGTGCATACCTGTTGGAAACACTCCCACGTCGCATATTCTTAAACTTCCAATAGGTAAAATTGAAAGCCATGACCATACAATAGACCTCAGTGATAGCGTAGAAAACGAAATGCTTTGTTTGAGAATTGCTAAAGCGTTTGGCTTTGACGTTCCGGATTGTGAAGTGGTAACAACGTCAAACGTGAAAGCACTCGCGATCGAACGCTTTGACCGAAAATACGCAAAAGACCGGTCCTGGCTCATGCGGCTCCCGCAAGAAGACTATTGCCAAGTTTTCGGCCTACCGTCCGCACGAAAATACGAATCAGATAATGGACCATCAATAGCCGATATAATGAAACACCTTCAGGGCTCTGCTAAAGCCCAACATGATCGTGAAGTCTTTATGGCGGCACAAGTACTTTTCTTTTTGTTAGCTGCAACCGATGGACATGCAAAGAACTTCTCTTTGCATATTGAGCCTTATGGCGCATATCGGTTAACTCCTTTATACGACATTATCTCAGCCTACCCCATGTTAGGTGGTACAGGATTAAATATTCGTCAGTTGAAGTTGGCGATGAGTTTGCGAGGAAGCACTGGGAAGAAGTGGAATATATATCAAATATTTAAGCGGCATTTCCTTAACACATCAAAACTCGCTGAGTTCAGTCCAACAAAAATGAACCAGATTATCAGTAACATGTGCGGCCAAGTTGACGATGTTATTAGCCGGGTACAGAAAAACCTACCCCGTGGTTTCCCCGAGGTAGTTTCAAAACCGATTTTTGAAGGGATGCAAGCGCGCAAAGAAAGACTTATGAGAACCCAACAGGAAGACTCCTAAATTCTTCAATTATTCTCCGGAGGCAGAGGCCGCAGGTTCGACCTCCTGAGCGTGCGCCATTTATTGGCCCGACGGAACTTTTCTATACTCGCCTTGATATGCTCCCTGCGTGAACATAAGCGTTTGACCGTCTTGTGAGAATTCAAACGTCATATTGGTGGCGTGCGCCTGCTCGAATAGAAACTCCCCGTTGCCTTGATAGCTAAGCGATTCTTCAAACTCGTCCATCACGAGCAGAATGAGCTCATTACCTCTTGCTATAAAGGTAAAGGTTTCTGAAGGATTTGTGGCTTCAGCGTAACGCCCTGCAAAAAGCTCTGCTTGCTCTTGCGTAAGCGGTTGTTGCGTTTCTCCGAAGTAGCTTTAGCGAGATTTACCATAAGCGGATTCAGGTTTTGGCTTGTCCCGTTACTTATAATTGCAATAGTAAGATTGCCCTGAGGAAAATGAACGGCAATTGACTCGAAGCCATCAACTTTTCCTCCGTGACCAAACCCATTATAAGCGCCTGCGGAAATCTGTTGGAGCCCCATACCGAAACCACGTTCTATATCTTTCATAGAAATGAGAGAAGATTCGTTTACGACATTACCGATCATTAGCTGATGGAGAAAGAAACCTACTTCGTCAGCTGTTGACACTAAAGAGCCAGCCCCAAAAGAGCTCGATGGTGAAGTGGTGGGCAGCAGCTCCCAAGTGCCCGTGTAATCATAAGACGCGGCTTCTTTCTCAGAAAGAGTTTTAGATAGCGGATGATATGTATTACTAAACTGCAGAGGTTGAACGATCTCATTATTAATTATTTCAGCGTAGGGCAATTGATAGACCGTTTCGAGAATGTTAGCCAACAGAAAGTAATTAGAATTACTGTATTGGGTTTGAGAATCCGCATCAAACTCCCTAGGCATAGAGGAAATAACGTTTAGCAACTCTTCTTTTGTTATGCCTTCAACATGATAATTTCTAAAAGAGGGTTCACTTGTGTAGTTAGCAATTCCACTTTGATGTTGAAGCAAGTGCGCAATGGTAATGCGCTCAGCGCTCTCAATCATGGGGAAATATTCACCGAGTATGTCATCTAAGGATAACCGCCCTTGCTCAATCGCTTTGAATATGGCGGCGGCCGTATATATTTTTGACACGGAGCCAATTCTAAAACCTGTACTTTCACTATTCCTCAAATTCTCTTCAATCTGCGAGAAGCCAGACGAGTATTGAAAGATCTGTTGACCATTTTTCAGCACCACAATGTTGCCCATAAATGCGCTGGACTGCTGATGTTCGGTGAGTACTTGTTCTGCTTTTTCTGCATATTCGGCATCAAAACGCTCAGAACCTTGAGTGCCTTCATGATCTGAACAACCCGCGACCCATTGAATTAGGAGCAATGTAAACAAGAGTACTCTTATCATAAGTTTCTCTATTTGAATTTGTGGTTTATCAAGAAATAAACCCTAGCCCCCGACTTAGCCAATTACAATCGGCTCTATGTTACTAACTGTTTCAAAGGCAAAATCGAGCGCCAGCCCGTTACTGCCGATTCCCCTTTGCTCATTTAACGAGAACGATTGAAAGCTTTCGAACTCGCATACTAAACTAATGTCTGATGTTAAAGCTTATTTATTATGCTGGTTTTCAATTTTAGAAAGGCAGGAACGTGCTCAAACCCAAGGTAGTTATTCCTCAACAGCTTATTCATGAACAACCCATCGCGCATGGTGAAGAGTTCGGCGTGCTGTGCTGGAACACCCAAAAGCTTACCCAAACGCTAAGGTTTAAGCTTGCTTTGGCGCACGTGTTAGAAAAGTTTCCCAGCCTATTTTTATTACTTCAAGAAGCTAAGCTTAGTTCGAACACTGAGTTACAGTTACCGCATTGGTCTTATGCCGTTGCACCAAACATGCAAACCCGTCGCTCTACTTTTGGTGTACTCACAGCAAGCCAGTGTGCATTTACAGACGCACTACCCAAGCTAAGTAGTAAACGCGAGGGCATGTTTGCTACGCACAAAAGCTACATGCTTTCTTATCACCCTTTAGCGAATGACGAGTCGTTGTTGGTCGTTAATGTTCATGCGATTAACTTCGTACGTGCGAATTTGTTTTTCCGAGAAATCGACCTCATTAAAGACGACCTGTTACACCACGAAGGGCCATTAATTGTGGCTGGCGACTTTAATGTATGGAGCCGTAAGCGGCGCTTGCACTTACTACGGTTTTGTCGCAGTGTCGGCTTGAGGCAAGCCATTATGGTCGACCCCCACCACATCAAAACCTATCGCGAGCACCCATTAGACTTTATTTTCTACCGCGGACTTTCATTACAAGAAACCGCCGCAATTGACACCACAACCGTGTCTGATCACAATCCCATTTATGCTCGGTTTACGTTGTGAAGACCATCATTACTTTTATCGGTCGCCGCAATTATGTATAAAAATCTCTAACGAGGTCCTAATTATCACGCCAATAATTGTCTACCAAAGCTTGACCTTCACAGTTGCTACTGGGCGCTAATCTGTTTGTTACCGTACCCCGACATTCCCAAATTCTTCCGCGGCTTCTATGGTTATATTGATCCCATTTCCATTCAACGTCCATTGGTAAAACTTGTAGGGCGTCAGAAGATGCCATACGGCGACCGCAATTAGTTCCTCCTTTTAATTTACAAAGAGAGCGGCCAAAGTAAATTCTATGATGACACACCACATCATCGGGGGCAGTACCTTCCTCTACGGCGGCCATACAAAAAGCAGATTCAAGTCCCGTTCTACTGCAGTCAAAAACGTACAAATCATTGGCTGCGACACTGCATACGGCTGCTCCAATCTGGGAGGCATTGCAGGACTCATCACCATAAGCACTGCAAATGGCTGCACTAATGGTTGGAATGTTTGAGCAGTCCGATATATCGAGGTCTCGACATGCATAATTAATATGAGCCTGGGAATCATTTATATTCAACGCATCACGACTGTGTTCAACTCCTAGTGAAGCAAGCATATTCCCTAACTTGATTTTTTCGTAGCGAGTTATTTCCGCACTTGCCTCAGTAATAAAACCTGAGACACTCAACATTAATAAGGTAAAAAGTAATTTTCTCATTTAAGAATCCGTTAGTGGTCGCAGATCTTCCACTTCAACAAATAAACATGATGTTCATAAAGTAATTAAGAATTACTTATCTAACGTAGCACCGATACTTCCATATTCCAGAAAATAAAAATACTACAGCAGCATAGCTGCCTACAAATTTCTCAATTATCTTCTACACTTACATTTCACTAAGTTGAACATTCACTTTCAACAAACGGCCAAAAAAGATGACTACAAACCGCGAGAAGCAACCTAGCGAAGCACGGTTCCGTCGGCTGTTTGATGACACAGAAGCTATGTCCATTCAGGGTTATCGCGCCGACGGAACGGTTGTTTATTGGAATAATGCATCGGAAAAAATATATGGCTACACTGCCGAAGAAGCACTCGGCGACAGCCTTTATAATTTAATCATTCCAAGCGAAATGTGCGCTGAAGTGAAACAGGCAGTCGCTTGGATGTTTGAGCATCAAGAGGGTATTCCTCCTGCTCGACTAAACCTTCAACATAAAGACGGAAGTACCGTTCCGGTATATTCAAGTCACACTGTGGTTGCGCTCGAGGGTGATGAACCGATTATGTTCTGTATGGACGCAGATATGCGTGCACTAGACTTAGCTGAGGCAGAAGTACAAAAACTTTCCTATTACGACTCTCTTACGGAATTACCCAATCGCCGCCTGTTACTCGAGCGGTTAGCCAGTATGATGCGGAATACCAACGTCGACGGCTCTGTCGCGGCATTGTTGATTATTGACCTCGACGACTTCCACAGCATAAATGAAAGCTTGGGTTACAGCAGTGGCGATCGTGTGTTGATGCACTGTGCAAAAACACTTAAGCGTTTCTGTTTGGGTCCTGACAACCTTGCTCGTCTTGGCAAAGACGAATTCGTAATGTTGCTGCCCTGTAACACCAGCTCCCATAAAACAGTGGCAGCCGAAGCAGAGTTGCTTGCCGCACAAATATTAAAAGAACTAGAGTCGTCATTAACACTCGACAATAGAGATCACCAATTAAACGCATGTGTGGGTATCACCATTTTCGCTCATCCGGCTCAAACCCCGGGAGATGAACTATTACGCCAGGCAGACATCGCGTTAAAAGCGGCAAAGCGCTCGAATACAAGCACGATCAGCTTCTATGACCAAGACATGGAATCTGAAATTATAGAACGCATGGAACTCGCACGAGCACTAAACTACGCTCTTGCCTATAAAGAGATGAGTATCGCGTTGCAACCCCAGGTTGATAAAGGCCAAAAAATTATAGGGTTCGAAGCATTGCTAAGGTGGCAACACCCTAAATTCGGTACAGTGCCCCCCAACAGCTTCATTCCTATCGCCGAAGCAACAGGAAGTATTATTGACATTGGCACATGGGTTATCGAGCAAGCCTGTGAAATCTTGGCTACATGGAAAACACAAAAATCGCGGGCACATCTAAAAGTTTCAGTGAACGTAAGTCCCGTACAATTCCGCATGGGGTATTTCGCAGACGATGTTCAAAAAATTCTGAAACAAACAGGAGCAGATCCGAAAAACCTACGGCTAGAACTAACAGAGAACATTTTTACCGACGATGTTGGGTTTACCGTGGAGCAAATGAACAGTCTAAGAGAGCTTGGGGTTTCAATTTCCTTAGATGACTTCGGCACAGGCTATGCGTCTCTAGCCTATTTAACTCAGCTTCCACTCGATGAACTGAAGATCGATAGAACCTTCGTTCGTGATTTAGGCAATAACAAGCAGGGTGAACTGCTAACCAAAACTATTATTAACCTTGGCCGCAGCATGAACCTGGAGGTTATAGCAGAGGGTGTTGAAACCGCAGAGCAGTTTAAACACTTGCAAAATATGGGTTGTGAGAACTTTCAGGGTTATCTTTTTGGTAAACCTAAAACTGACTATAGCTTTTATTTCAAATAATGCTCTGAAAATACCTCAGGGGTCATAGGCTTTGCAAACACAAAACCTTGATATTGGTCGCATCCAATTTCTTGCATAAAGGCAAGCTCTTCTTTACTCTCTATGCCCTCAGCGACAACCGACATACCTAAGGATTTTCCTAAGCTCACCATCGCTGTAACTAAACGGGCATCTCTCGTTTTGGACCATGCCTGAATAAAGCTTCGATCTATTTTCAGTTTATCTGCAGGAATGCGGTTTAAATAATTAAGTGAACTATACCCAGTACCAAAGTCGTCTAGCGCCACTTGTACGCCCATTTTTTTAATAGCAGCAATCACTATCTGAGCCTGCTCCCAATCTGCGAGCAAGCTTGTTTCTGTTACCTCCAAAAGAATGGAGTTAGGTTGTAACTCATGCCTCTCTATTAATTTTCTCAGCCTTTCAATAAACCGAGGCGTCTCTATATCTCGCGTAGACAAGTTTATTGACATGACGAAATCGGGAATACGTTTTTGCCAAATTTTAAGTTGAGTTAACGAGCGCTCTAACATTTGATCGGTAAGTAAGGGCACTAAGTTTTTTTCTTCCATAAACGAAATAAACTTGCTTGGCGGTAACATACCTTTTGTTGGGTGGTTCCATCTAGACAACACTTCAGCCCCGACCAAACTGTTTTCATCTACATCGACGATAGGCTGATAAACAGCAGTGAACTCCTGGTTTTCCAAACCTTTTTGTATTTCTTGCGCAAGTGTGAACCTTATTTGTTCTTCGGCTTTCATTGAATCCTCAAACAAAATAATACTCGGCGCTAACTCTTTTTTCGCGCTAGACAAAGCAACTTCAGCTCTTGAAATAATTTCATCGGCGTTTAGGGAATCATCTAGAACTACGGCTCCAATATCTGCCGACAATGGCATAACTGTGTGAGATTGAATCACCCTCTCCTTTGTCACAGTGTGCGCTATATTCTTCAATTGTTCCTGCGCTAGCTCCACAGACGTATAATGAGCTAATAATACGTATAATTCGTCACCTGAATCTCTAAATAAGCTATCGCCGTCGCTTACCTTCTCTGAAATGTCTTGCGTTAACCGCTGCAATAATTCGTCGCCAATATAAGGCCCGTAAATATTGTTGATTGTATGGAAATCACGAATATCTAATTTCGCTAAAACGACAATACCACCGTCATTAGATCCCGAAGATAGGCTAGGAATAAGAGCCATCAAAGAATCTAATTTGGGTAATGCCGTTAGGTGATCAATTTCATACTCCTTTTTATTGGCATGTACATCACTCCGCAATACTTTTCTTCCGCGCTCCACTCTCGGCTTAATCGTCATTAGTAACCGCCAAGGCTCGATAGGTTTATTTATAAACTCATCGCTAGAAAGCCTCGCGCACGCTAGCTCAACATCCGTGTTTCCATAAGAGGACATAAATAGTAAGGGTACAGTAGAAAAGTCTTCATGCTGGTGAATCAATTTACCCAGCTCAATACCACTGCAGTCAGGCATATGTACATCGAGAAGAATTAGATCGGGCAGAACGGTTTCAATAGTTTCCAGAGCTTCGAGGGCACTAGCTGCAACATAGACCTGATAACCTGCTTCTAACAAGGTTTCTCGATACAGCTGCAACAAATCAGTGTCATCATCCACAATTAAAATTCTGTAAGCTGCTAGCGGCGCAATTTCTATTTCTCTACTCAAAATTGATAACAATTTCGGAAGATCTATAGGCTTTCGTAGAAAATAATTACCTCCTGCTTGGACAGCAGAAAGCCTTGTCTTGTAGGTGTCATAAGCAGAAATGAAAATCACTGGTAAAGGATGGCCATTTTTCTCGCGCCAAGAAGAAACCGCTTTTGACCCAGCAAATTGATCGCCATAAAAGTCCATATCAACCAATACAGCCAAAGGCGCTAAAGTATCTACAGTATCGCTTAGCTTATGAATATTTGCTAAATAATGTACTTCATAGCCTTGATCTTGTAATTGTTCTGACAGATAAACTGAAAACTCTGGATCATCATCTATGAGTAACAAATTAACTTTTCTACCTTGCTGATGATATTTATGGGGGGGTGTCGGCAAATAAGGCGCATGGACTTCATCATTACTCAGAATAGTGTTGCACTCAGATATTAAAGACTCTAACGATATTAATATACTGTTTTGCTCTGTGAATGCAGGGCCGATTTCAAGGTTACGTGCCTTAGTTTCAGTCTCTTTCGCTAAAATGGAGAGTTTTGAAAACCCATAAGCTTGCCCAGAACCAGAAAGGCGGTGACAAATCCAGATCAGGTGGTCTAACGAAACTTTCGTTTTTGTGAAATCCTCTTTAAGCACTTCTAGCTCGTTCACATAACCGACTAGTGAGCGCAAATAGTCAGAGCGCAACTCTTCTAGCTTTACAAAAGTAGATTTCTCCATGTTTTACAAAACCTCCATATTTAGGTTTTATCGAAACTATAGTTTAGTTCGCTTTTAAGAATTCATACCAACGGGAATTTCACATAAAACCTTGCGCCTTTCGTATAGCTGTCATCGAGACCAACCTCGCCATTCATTCCTTCTGCCAGTTCCTTACAGAGCGCCAAGCCTAAACCTGTGCCACCTTTTGCTTTACTGTCACTTGCATCTGCTTGCGAAAACCTATCAAAGATTTTGTCCTTATAGTCTTCCAATATTCCTGGACCCTCGTCTAACACTGCGACCTCTAGTTTCGAGTCTTCTGTTGCTATTATCACTCGGACTAATCCATTTTCGGGCGAAAACTTAATAGCATTCGATAACAAGTTCGCCATAAGTTGCTGAAATCTACTCTCATCTACCGAAATACATAAGTTCTCGACTGTATTGCATTCTTCGAGGTTAAGCGTGACACTGTGTTTTTCTGCGTATGTGGAGTGGTCTAATACAGACTTTTCTAGTAACGCCCGCGCCGAGTGTTTTCTCATCTCGAATTGCATTTTACCTGCAACTAGCTTTTCAATATCTAGTAAGTCATTGATCAGCGTTAGAAGCTTAGTGGTATTACTATGTGCTACGTTCAACAACGTTCGTGCTTTCTCCCCCAATTGTGAGGATTCAGAAGCATTCAAAAGTTGAAGCGCTCCATAGATTGAAGTTAATGGTGTTCTTAGTTCGTGACTTACAGTTGCGATAAACTCATCCTTTACTTTTAACAACTGCATTCTTTCTGTTACATCTTGTACTGAGCCAACCATAACTAAGTCGGGGTTTTCAGCCTCTGGTAAAAGTTCTGCAAGCTCATGGACCCAACGAATTTCTCCGTCCTTACGCACTATGCGATGAACGACGTCATGAATACCAGACTCCTTAGCTCGCTCCTCAATGGCTGCGACAAGGTGTTTGTCGTCAGGATGAACAGTACTCTGAAACAATGCAACACTAGGTTTGGTGTCACTCTCTTTGAACCCAAAGATATCGAAAATCATGGGAGACCATTTTAACTCTCCCGTTTTTAAGTTAGCCTCCCAATACCCTATTTTCGCTGTTTTACTTGCAAGGTCTAGCCTGGTTTGAGCAACCTCTAAGTCCTGATTTACTTGTTCTAACTTAAGGTAATGGCGCTTCTGGTCACTAACATCGTGAATATAACCGTGCCACAATACACTCCCGTCTATCATTTTTTCTGGCATGGCGCGTCCAGATAACCATTTTATATCTCCGCCTTCGAGTTTAACTCGGTATTCAATCTCCCATATCGATAAGTTTTGCTGAGAAGTAGCTATGCTTGCTTGAATTTTTGGCAGGTCCTCGTCCAGGATAGTATCGAAAACTGCGCTAGCGTCTTGCCGCACTTGTTCTGGTGAGACACCGTAAATATGCTTAATATTCTTACTCGCATAAGGAAAGCAACTCCGACCATCCGGCCACATTTGAAACTGGTAAACAACTCCAGGGACTTGATCCGTTAACTTAACTAACCGGCGCTCCAATTCTTTTTCTTTAGTTACGTCTAAAACAAATCCATCAATAAATTCTAAGTTACCAGTTTCGTCATATTCACCTATACCGCGTTCTTCCACATGGCGAATCGTTCCATTTCTGTGGAGCGAGCGATAATCAACAACCCAATTTGTTCTCGCTTCCAGTGCATCCTCTATAGTTTTTCTTACACGCTTAAAGTCGTCCGGGTGCACCAGAGAAGCGGGAGACAACGTTTCACTAACCATAAATTCTTCTGGTGAATAACCCGTTAATTCATACACGCTGCCACTCAAGTACTTTAACTTTCGGTTTTCAAGCACTGAATATCTATATGTAACACCGGGAATATTATTGACCAGAGTTTCAAATTGCTCTTTGCTATCCTCCAGCGCCCTCTCAGAGTTCACTTGCTCTGTAATGTCTGCATGCGTGCCGTACATCATTAAGGGTTGGCCATCATTCGTCCAAGTAACGACTTTGCCACGGTCGTGAACCCAAACCCAATGCCCTTTTCTGTGCTTCATTCTGCATTTATAGTCATAAAAAGGCGTTTCACCATTAAAGTGACTTTGTAGCTTTTCCCCTGAAACTTTTAAATCCTCAGGGTGAGCTAAATTCAACCAAGTGTTTATGTCTACTGGGTCTAATTCCTTAAGTGTATAACCCACGATTTCAGCCCAACGCTGATTAAAAACTGTTTCGCCAGTTTGAACATTCCACTCCCAAGTACCTATTCTGGTGCCTTCAAGAACCGAACGGTACCTCAATTCACTCTCTTTTAAGTCTTGGTAAACAGCTTGAAGCAAACGGTCGTCAATAACTTGCTCAACAAGGTCTGCAAACTCTCTTAACGTATCTTTCTCTTCTTGATTTAATGTTTTCACAGCACTGTGTATAAGACACAATGTCCCTATTGGAAAATCATTATGTGTTAATTGTGCTCCTGCATAAAAACGAATATTAGGAGGACCTGTAACCAACGGGTTGTCTGAAAATCGTGGATCTTTGGTTGCATCAGAAACCTCTAAAGTTTCGTGTTGCAAAATGGCATGCCCACAAAAGGAAATGTCCCTCCCGGTTTCACAAGCATCTAAGCCTTGTTTTGACTTAAACCACTGACGGTGCTCGTCAACTAGGGATATCAATACAATGTCAACGTCAAAATAGCGTTGAGCAAGCTTAGTTATTCGGTCAAACTGCGGCTCGGGCTGTGAATCCAATAAATTAGCGCTTCTCAGAGCATCTAACCGGGACTGCTCATTGGCAGGCAATGAAGGTGATTTCATTCCATAACCCTTAATATATACTCGTTTGTGATTTTACAACTTGATTTCTACCGTTGTGTTTAGCTTGGTATAAAGCCTGATCCGCGACTTCTATTAAATCCTCATAGGTCGTTTCAAGCTGCGCACTACAAAGTGTACTTATGTATCCTGCAGATAAAGAGCAGCTGAACACTTCTGTGCCTGACGTAAACTTAATCGCTTCGAATCGTTTCCGGATTTTATTAAGTATTTGTTCCGCATTTTTTTCGCCACAGTCAGGCATAACCAATAAGAACTCTTCACCCCCATAACGCCCGATGGCGTCAGTTTGCCTTAATGTCTGAACTAACAAGGTTGCTAGTGAGGCAATCACCATGTCACCAGTTGCATGCCCATGGGTGTCGTTTACTCTTTTGAAGTGATCAATATCGAGCATACAAACAGTGATTTCGTCCTCTTTGCGTTTTGCTCTTTTGAGATCTCGGACTAAAGCATCTTTTATTGAACTATGCTTTAGTAGTCCCGTTAAACTGTCACGATTAATAAGTTTTTGTAATTGTCTTGCACGGCGAATACGCGACCGCACAGCTAAAGCTAAGGTATTTGAATCAATTGGCTTTGTTAAGAAGTCATCAGCTCCCCTCGACAACGCCGCCGACTGACGCTGCGAATCAATTTCCGAGGAAAGGTACACTATAGGCAAGGAAGCCATTGCGTCGTGTTGTCGAATTACAGAAGCCAGCTCAGTCCCGTTGATCTCGGGCATATATAAGTCAATTAGCACCAAGTCTGGATTATGCTCTTGAATACTCTTTAAGGTATTTTCCGGCTGATTCACTACAAATGCATTTATACCCGCTTCTTGTAAAGCCAATTGATAAAGTTGAGATAACTCCTCGTCGTCATCTATAACAAGCACTTTACCAGGGGAAGCATTAATATCTGTGATGCAGTCTCTAAATAAATTCGCTAATTTCGCGACATCAAAAGGTTTAGGAAGAAAAGTCAATGCGCCGAAGCGAACAGCATGAAGCCTGTTGTCTAACGTATCGGACGACGAGCATATCACCAGCTCCGTCGTTCCTAAAGTTAATCCATATTCTGCAAACAACTCATAGAACGTCCTGTTGTTACCTATATGAACATCCGCAATTAAAAAACCCGGTGACTGAACAAGCCAAGCATTTTTAAAGTCTTCCAAGTTTGAGAACGTTGAAACTTCAAAACCAAAACTTCCTAATTGCTCTCCTAAAAAGGCTGAAAACTCTTGGTCATCGTCCAATATCCATACTTGTGTTAACGTCTCACTTGTCTCTTCAAGCTCTTGCTGCTGGTCTAAAAACGAGTCTTTGTTTTGAGAGGTGAGAGCTATTTCCAATTTTAAAGATTCAAAAATCTTACTTAATTTAGCGAAAGACTCTTCGGATAATACTAATTCTGACGGGTTCTTGTAAGCTTCCGCTAAAACACTCTTAACTAAGTTTTCCCCAGCCTTTGCGTAAACCGAAATACTGTTAAAACCAAAGCTTCCGCCCGAGCCGGAAACTTTATGAAAATAATCTTTAAGTGCATGCAAATGCTCTTCGGTAGACTCATTAGTGGTACCTTGATACCAATAAGAAAAATCCTCTGTGAGTTTCTCAATGTAATACTTCTTTAAAAGCTGCAACTTCTCCGAAGTCTCATTTGCCATTACGCGACTCCTGTATTAAAGCTGTAACTTCTTGCGCTAACGACATTGGGTCAAAGGGCTTAGTAATAACTCCTACAGCTCCAAGCTCAATAAGCTTATCAACTTCTTTTGATGAAGCTTTTGCGGTAATAAAAACCACTGGAGGTAAATTGCTACCATGAATTTGCTTCAACTCATGCAGGGCAGTAGGTCCGTCTTTCTTCGGCATCATCACATCCAAAAGAATTAAATCGGGCTTTATCGTATTTAACTTTTCAATAGCTTCATTGCCGTCGTTACAAATATGGACTTCAAATCCGCCAATATCTTTTAGAGCAATCGTAGCGATCATTTGAATATCAGGATCATCTTCTGCATATACTATTGATAGAGTCTCGCTCATTTATTTTACTCCTTGAAAACCCAAAACACGCCGCAACTTTTCGTCAAGCTCGATACTTAACAAGTCTGTTTTTATCAGTACATCCGCTAACCTTTTGCGAATCGTTTCATTAACATTTTGACCTGACAAAACAACTATAGGTATTCCTCCTTGAGTTGACTCAATGTAAGGAATTAAATCAGCACCGCAACCATCTGGCAGAGCCAAATCTAATAGAATCAAGTCGAACCGATGATTCCGCAACAATATACGTGCGTCTTTGAGAGTAATCGCATTTCTATATTCAAAGGAGCCTTCGAGGATAGTTTCAACAACCACACTCAAGTCTGTGTCATCTTCTACATGTAATATTCGCTTTTTTTCTGTCAAATCAATCAATTGCCGTATAGCCCCACTTAATTGTTCAGGTTCGATAGGCTTTATTAGCCAATCTAACTGAGTACTTTTCAACTGATTAATTTGCTCTGTGTCGACAGACTTACCTGAAAGAATAATAACTTTTGCTTGTGAGTTCCTGCG
Organism: Lysobacter sp. N42; assembly: GCF_004344885.1. Classification (NCBI taxonomy): domain Bacteria; kingdom Pseudomonadati; phylum Pseudomonadota; class Gammaproteobacteria; order Lysobacterales; family Lysobacteraceae; genus Lysobacter; species Lysobacter sp. N42. The sequence continues at coordinate 219,865 of NZ_SKFB01000003.1, read as the reverse complement.
GCTCGCCCTAATTTCATGCAAGAAATTAAGCCCTTCACCATCAGGCAAAATTAAATCTAAACTAATTACACTAAAACTCAACTCATCGATTTTTGTTCGCGCTTCAGCAATAGAGTGGGCGGTAATTACGTCAAAGCCGTGTCGAATATATATTTCAGAAATAACTTCGCAAGCCTCTAAGTCATCTTCGATAACAAGGGCAAAGTCGGTGCCTACTTTCTGTAGCTCATGATTTATAATCAGGTCTGAACCACTTTTTAGTGGCAAGTCAAAATAGAAACAACTTCCTTGTCCCTTTACGGAAACGAAGCTAATTTTTCCATGCATTGCCTCCAGCAGTTCTTTAGTAATTGCTAGTCCTAACCCAGTTCCAGTCGTCGCATTTTTATCTTTTGTGGCGGCTTGTTGAAACCGTTGAAATATTCTTCCTTTAAATTCTTCGTCTATACCCACACCGTGATCTTTAACCAAGACTCTCACGTGTGACGGATGCTCTACAGCTTCTACTTCAACGACCTGCTCTTCGGGTGAAAACTTCAGTGCATTAGACAATAGATTATTCATCACTTGCTGAAATCTTTCTTCATCTACATTTACAGCACAGCTTTCTTGAACACTCTCGAGGCATAGGGAAATTCTTATATTCTTCTCTGATGCATAAGTGCTGTTGTTTTTTATCGAGCTTTTAAGCAGCTCAGAGAGGTTGTGCTCTTTGAGATTAAAATGAGTGTTTCCAGAAGCTAATTTCTCAAAGTCCAGTAAGTCATTGATTAAGGCTGTTAGGCGCTTGCTATTACTTGCGGCAATTTCAATCATCTTGGAGTTTTTCTCTCCTAACTCCCCAAACTTGCCGGATTTTATAAGTGACAAAGCTCCCGCTATAGAGGTTAGTGGCGTTCTTAATTCATGGCTCACTGTGGAAATAAATTGGGTTTTCATTTCCTCGACATGTTTACGCTCACTAATGTCTTCGACAATGGACCATATCAGTTGATTACCGCTAGAGTCTGTAACTAATATTCCATTTAACAGGACTGGATATCGAGTTCCGTCTTTACGGATGTATTCCTTTTCAAAAGGGCCGTATCGCCCTGTTTGTCGTAATGCCTCCAGCATTTGTTTTTCAGACTCAAAGTACTCTTCTGGCGTTAGATCATAGTAACTTAGCTTCTTAAACTCCTCTGCAGTGTATCCACTAGGTTCAATAAGCTTTTCGTTCCCGTCTAAAAATTGCCCTGTCTCAAAGTCATTCAGAGCAATTCCGACAGGAGAAAACTCAAACAGAGCTCGTAAACGTGACTCTTGTAGTTCAAGCTTTTTTTGAGTATTCAAGTCATCCGTTACATCAACAGCTACACCTAAGTAGCCGATAATTTCGTTGTGGTCATTGCGAACTTCAGAAAGTTTTAAAACAACTCTAATTTCTTGCTTATCTTTTCTAATATAACGCCAATGTCGATATCCAAAATTAGGTGACTTCGCCGCAAACTTAAACACGTCGAAAAGTGACTTGTCCTCTAGAGAGAGTCCGAACTCCTGTGCAACAGCAGTAATTTCGTCGGCGTCGTGAAATAACAACGGTGTTTCTTTCCGGCACACTTCTTCTCTGCTGTAGCCAAGCATCTCTTCTGCACCAGAATTAAACACTTGAATATAGCCATTCGTATCCGTTGCAATCATCGAAACATTTGAAGCAGCTTCCACAAGAGCGCTGTGAGCAAATTTTATGTTTAAGGACGTTTGGTCAGCATTTTTTGTGCTAGGAATACCATTTTCTCCCGACGCATCACGATTCGTCATTGTTTTTATCCTTATCACAATTGGACTGAGTCATTAACAGTCTGGGCCATGTAAGTGAAATATAGGTTCCGCCACCACTACGATGCGCTAGCTTCATCGTTCCGCCCGACAATTTTGTAAACTCGTAGCAGAGCGCCAAACCCATACCAGTTCCGCTTTGCTCTTTCGTGTCGGTATTATCTTCTTGGAAAAAATGAAAGCCTTTAGACTCAATTAGAGCGTCAGGAATTCCCGGTCCCGTATCAGTTATCCATATTTTAAAACTTTCACTCTCATCAATGCCTATAGTCACTTCATCACCACTTGAGCAGAACTTAATGGCATTATCCAATAGATGCTCAATAACTCGATACACATGATCTTTGTCTAGCTTTATCGACACATCTTTTGCTGAGCCTAATTCGGTTCGAAAACGGATATTTAACCTTTCAAATTTCTTTACATACAAGGAGGTCAGCTCCTCAAGTAGAGGCATAATTAACGTTGGCTCAAGATGACAGCGAAGCTGGCCATTAAGTGCTAAATTCAAGTCGATAAGGTCAACAACTAGTCGAGACAGTCGTTTTTGATGGGTTAAAGCGCTTTCTAACAACTCACTACGTTTGCTTTCAGTAATTTGAGGCTGAGCCATAAGAGCGAGCGAGCCTTGCAGTACAGTAATAGGCGTTTTTAGTTCATGACTTACAGATGCTAAAAACGCAGCTTGCAGTCTATTCAGTTCATCTTTCTCTTCTGCCCGTTTTTTGTAACTGTAAAGTAACCACATCACCAGTAGAAGAATAGAAAATAGCAGTGCTGTTGAAGCAACCAAAAAGACCAATATAGTTTGGGTGGGTGCTGGCTCTACCACACTAATTTGCCACTCAGTGCCTGGCAGGCGTAATGTTTGAGAAACATGAATAATCGATTTGTTGTTTTCTATACCCGATGTTTCAAAAAATACGGTTCCGGCTGAATTGGTCAGGTAAACGTCAAAAATAGAATTCTCAGCAAGATAAACATTTAATGCATTATAAATCGAGTCCGCATCAATAATAGTGCTTACTAAACCCCAATAATCACCATTCACATTTATCGCTTCACGATAAGCAAAAGCGCGACCACCCTGTACCAAGGAAATCGGCCCCGTTAATTGGCCTGGTCCGCCCTCCATTAACCTTTGAATTGCAGGCCACTGCGCTGGCAAATCCGCAAACCTCAAGCCTAATGCGGCTTCATTTCCTGCTAGTGGATATATATGTTCTATAACATTGTTGGGCGCTATACCTATATTTTTTGTATGCTCTGTGTAATCAAATAAGTTCTCTAACCACCGGTTGAGTCTCGAGGCTTCGATATCGCCTTCTAAAGATTGTATATAGGTTGTAACACCAACAGATATAAAAATTGGTTCTCTTAACTGCTCAAGAATAAAGCTATTTACATTCGTTGCAGTTTGCTGCATGTCTCTCTCTTGCTTTGTATATAGCCACAGTCGATAAGGCTGCACTATTGCTAAGCCAATAAGAAACGCAACAAGCAATAATGCCAGAACGATCCAACCGTATATCTGCTTGCCCATCAACTAAAACTCCAACTCATAAATTAAAACCTTTATCAAAGTTAAAGTATGGAACAGTTATCTCAATAAGCCACTAAAAATACAGAAAATTTAATTTTAAAAAATCAAAATGAAATAGATTCACCACGCTCACTAAGCACCCTTTGCGAAGTTTCATAACCGGGCAACGTGATTTGAGTAATCACCCTATGGTCTGGAAATTCATTCCAAACTTCGTGCACTTCGATATCATCAATATCAGTCGCATTACACTGAGCTTGAGCCTCAATCACTATATAGCTTTGGTTGGCATGAGTAGTCGCCGACCATGGTGAAGATTCCGCAAGTTTGAGATCGCAGTTGCTATTGTTCACGACAACAACGCGCTGAATAAAACTCTCGATGTCCTCAAGGTGGTTATTCAATAAAGTTGCATCAATTGGTTTTCCTTCTAACCATGATGGATTCAGAGCCGCTAAATCATGAAAAGAAACTTGGTATTTAACTACACCTTGCTCCTGAACAGTCAAAAACGAAGTGCTAAATGAATGCCCGTAGCCTCTCGAAATGAAAGCGAGGAAGACACTCATAATAGTAAGTAGCATGAATTTTTTCATAGTTAACCTCCAAAGTCGGACGATTGTGAGCCCAAATTCCTAGCGTCCATGAGTAGTATTTCATCGAGCGGCTCTTTGGCTACTGAATAGTTGATATTTGCCCACCTAAAAGCCATTTCTGGTTGTGGTTTAACGTAAGTGTAGTAATAAGCAATATCTGCACTATGGAGACGATCGCCTCGAATTTCCCTGATTTGAATTCGCTCCTGTGCATAATCACTCCAGCACGTTTCGTTGCTACCCTGCTGCGCTCGGGCAAGACGAATCGCGATTGCATCAACTTCTTGCGCTTCACAACTAGGTATTAATTCCTGCGGTACAGATGATGATTCATCGAATAAATAGCTATCGAGTAGAAGTTTTCGCTCAACAATGCTTAAGGGTTGAGGTAATTGCGCTAGCCACTGTCGTGTTTCTGAATACAGCTCAAGTAACAAAGCTTGCTCAGCTAAAATTTGTAATCTCCAATGACGAATATGACTGTCGGCGGATGAATTACTTCGCTGTTGCAATTGTTTTAACTGGTTATACGCTTGTTGTGGATAATCTCCTCTTCCCTCTACCTCAAGCAAACAAGTTAAAACCACACCTAATGCATGATCACCGAATAACTCAGAGCAAGTTGTTCGTGCTTCCTCTTCTAAACCTTGCGCAAGGGCAATACGAGCAAGCATTAAAGAAGCGCGCAAATGACTTGAGTCAAGTTCCAAGACTTGGAGTAAAAGCACACGAGCATCGTTGAAATTATGCTGGTATTGGTACAGATCAGCACTGGCTAATAGCCAAGGGATATTTTCGGATGCATCAGGGTGTTCAGACGCAGTAGATTGCACTTCTTTCGCCCGCTGCAATAAATCGTGGCTATCAGAGCGTCGAATAAAGTTTAAATAGACCTCTACCAATGGTGACGCTAAGACCAAGCTGTCAGTCTGCTGCTGGTACTGCAGCTCCAGCTCAGCTATCTCCGAAGGTACTGTGGCAACCTCCGGCTGCCACAGTATTTCTTCTTCGGAAAATGCTTGAGTGCTTACCAACAACCCGGCAAGCACCAATACGCCTCTCCAGTTCATCCGCCCTCACCCTCTGCAATGAGATCATCAAAAGCAGTAGTGTCGGTCACATCATCATTAAAGATGCGACCGTTTAAAGGCAAAGGGTCAGCATCTTCCCCTTGCGAAAACACCTCACGAATGTAAAAACTCGCAGCAACATGCTCTGCTTCAACGACAATAGACACGATTCCCTCGTCAGAGAAAACGCCGTCTGAAACCGAATAAGTAAACTCAACAATGCCGACGAATTCTGCTGGTGGCATAAAGCTAAATGTACCATCCGAATTTACATTTAAGTCTCCCACGTCACTTTCTTGCTCAACTTGAAAGCTCAATGTGTCGCCGTTAACGTCGTAGCCAATAAGTTTGTCATTTAGCGCTCTATCCACGGTTAACGTATACAAACTATCTCGCGCCGCGGGTGGGAAATTCTTCTCACTGTCTTCGTAACAGCCCGTTAAAGCCAAGGCTGTTGCAAGAATCAGAACTGTATATATATGTTTCATGATATTGCCTCCTCGTCGTTACGTTATTCGCTTGAAGAACCCGGAACTGGAGTTTGTAGGTATGGAAATCCGTCATCCACGTAGCTAGCGTTAATTGGCGCACCATCCGTGAACGGAACATTTCCCACCGGCGCATCACTCGGGCTACAGAACCCTAAGTTTGTTGGTTCACCATTCACAGGAATGTCATGGCATAAAGCTCCCATCACTACGCGCAAAGCAATATCAACTACATCATCACCTGGACGTCTCCCGTTTGGAAAACCAGCTAAGTCATCTCCTGCCACACCAAATGCTGACTGCTCGGCGGCAGGCGTTGCAGGGATAGCTGTATTCAAGCGCAGCATTTCTGAAGGCGTAACCATAGCCTGCTGATTAACACCAGCAAAACCGGTCAGGAACGCGGCAACAAGATCTGTACGGGGATAATTGGATGGTGCCAAGCTAGCGAAATCGGTACCCAAGGTCGCGTTTACAGGGTCTTTGAAGAGCAAATCAAGGATTACAGGAAGAGTAGGGTGGGTAACATAGTCTGCGAACTGACCATCTTCACTCGGCGAAGCTGAAGAAAAAGTATCTTTGTCATCAATGCCTATCACTAGCTCGTTCACAAGTGGCGAACCTAATCTAGACACTTGCACCAAAGCTCCACCATTTACTTCTGGCGTGTCGATAGTTGCATTAGGGTTTTGTAATCTCGCCTGAGGTACTTGTGCGGTAGTCCAACTACCCACAACACCATTACCATCACCTGTCACACAGTCTTTTGGAAGCTCTAAAGCGATAGTGTTGACATTCTTATTTCTTAAATCGTCGTTTGCATCACTTTGCTCAATGCCGCCTGGAAAAGCGCTAGACTCGATAGGTACGTAATTCACTAAGTCAAAAGTTTCACCTAAATTAACCACAAACGGGTCTTTTCGCTGCCCAACAAAAACTCTTCCCGGCATCGAGCAATTAGGGACCTGGATTTCATAAACATATTGATTGGCGTAATCTTCATAAGACTGAGCGCTGCCAAAAGTTTTCTCTCCCACAAATGCGATAGGCTTTGTGAATTCTTGTTCCCCGGAAGCTCCTGTCACTTGAGTAGACATGCCCGTTCTTTGTGGTCCTTCAACTAGCTCAATAGAGTACATCTCATTAAAATTGAGAGCGCTTTGGTCACTTGCTGAAATACCGCCCACAAATTTAAGCGGAACACTCACATTTCTCTGCATACCCTCAGGCCCTACGGGTAACATCACCCCGCCATTTGGCAACGAGTTATTGAAACGAAACTCAAAAGTTAGATCTTCCTGCGCATCACCATCACTATCAAAATGAATAGCGTAAACAGCAGCCGGATCCATCGCGAAATAGTTGGGACCACCATAGGCGTCTTGCAAAGGAATATAATTTGCTATCGCCGTAACATAGTCGCCCCGCCCTGACTCATAGCTGTTGAATAAATAGAAGTCAGTCGAGTCTAGTGTCGGAAATCGAGTAATGTTCGGAGCTTCTCTATGGCTAGAAGCTACGGCTGTTGCAGATACGATACCTGCAGCGAAAAGTGCTATTGCTATTGGTGTTTTTGAATAAGATTTAGTCATAATACCCTCTCGTTGTTACGTTTCTCACTCACTATCCGAACGAGAGGGTATTTTGGATTCAAAAAAGTTTAATTTTTTTATATTTGAACAATATCAGTAAGATAAAGTACTGGCCCAGAAGGTAAACCGGTTGTTGAACCTCCAGCAGGCTCTAGGCTTACTGCTAATCCTCCGATTTCAGCCAAGCTAAACCCTGGAGGTGCCGTAAGCACTATTCGATCTTCACTTTCAGGTAGCAATCCCAGCGAGATCGGGTTTGAGCCATCCTTAGGTAACATCCACAATTCGTAGTCCTTGTCGCTATAACCTTCAATCGAAGGTTGTGGACTCACTTCTATAGAATTATTCGAAACATTAAGTACCCATAAAGTTTGTTTGTCATCATTTTGAATGACTGCAAACTTTTGATTAGGTTCATCTACGATGTGGTTGGTCTGCCCTATCAACAAAACTGTCAAAACGATTGCAGCTACACTTCCAAACGCTCCTAACCAATGCCACAGGTCAAATTTCTTTTTAACGTTACTAAACAGCCTTCCGTGAATGTTGTTCCAACTCTTTTTCGGCGGAGAAACAGGTTGAAGTCGTTCGGTCAAATCATGCAATTGACCTTCCCAATAAACCACCTGTTGGCTAATTTTCGAGTCTCTTTGCATTAAAGAAACAAATTTTACACGCGCTTGCCCCCTCATGAGGCCGATAACATAACGACGAGCGAGTTGATCTGTAAGTTCTAGATTATGGTAATTCATGGCTGCAGACACCTCTTCAGACTATCTAGCCCACGTCGAATCCAAGTTTTAATCGAACCAAGAGCCTCTCCTAAGTGTTGACTTATTTCTTGGTGAGTTAAACCAAACAAATATGCGAGGTGAATAGATTGTCGTTGAGAATCTTTCAATTCTCCAAGGCAGGTGTCGAGTCGCGGAGTGTCAGGCTCTACATCATTGATTACGTCGACTGTACTCTGACTCATTAATTGTTCGATATCAGCCACTGATATCGCTTGGTTATCAGTAACACGCAAGACATCTATTGCACGATACCTAGCCATACTTGTTACCCAAGACATTACAGAGCCTTGGTCCTCTCGATATTGAGATGCCGAATGCCAAACCTTCACATAAGTGTCTTGAAGTACATCTTCTGCAAGCTCGCGGTCGCGCAGTATTGCTAGACAAACACTAAAAAGCTTGGATGAGGTTTGAGCGTAGAATCTTTTGAAAGCCACCCTATCGCCAAGAGCAATCAGGTGAAGTTCTTTAGAGAAGTTTGGCGTAGCCATAAAGACTGTCCTTTCATTTTATTCAGGGAGCTTCGTTTGGATATCCATTTTTTTAGAATTATTTCTACACTGCTGAATGAATATTCTTTAGCAATTAGGCTTACGCATTTCTTTAGATTTAAGTTCACTATGAGTGAATTAACAAGGGCACAGAATTATGAGGTGCGCGCACAAAAGTGCGCGTTGATTGAGCTTCCAAGCTTTAAATGTAACTTGTATTTATTTCTTACGATGGTTTCGATTATTAGAGTTCGATGGTTTCCTAGGAGGCCTCGGAGCTTTTTTAGGCGGTGGTGTTTTACCGGTTAGTTCAACTGGCGCAAAACCCTCAAGCTGGCGGCGTTCAATAGGTTCACCTGTCAGTTTTTCAATCGCTTTTAACGTTTTGAATTCTTCGTCCATCACCAATGAAATAGCATGCCCTACTTGCCCGGCTCTACCTGTGCGCCCAATACGGTGAACATAGTCTTCCGCCACTTGCGGTAAGTCATAGTTAATGACGTATGGGAGTTTATCGATATCTATACCGCGTGCAGCAATATCGGTCGCAACCAGCACCTGTACCTTTCCAGACTTAAATTCGGCTAACGCTTTTGTTCTTGCACCTTGGCTTTTGTTGCCATGAATAGCCGCTGCTAAAAAGCCGTCTGCGTGAAGCTGTTTCACTAACCTATTGGCGCCGTGTTTGGTGCGAGAAAATACAATCACTTGAGGCAACTTCAGGTTACGAAGTATTTGCATTAACATCCGCGACTTTTTGCTTTTTTCAGCAGCATAAAGAACCTGCTCAATACGTTCAGCAGTAGCATTTGCGGGCGCCACCGATATTTCCACAGGATTATTCACCAAACTTTTCGCAAGTTTGCGAATATCATTCGAGAAAGTCGCCGAAAACATTAATGTTTGTCGCTTTGCAGGTAACAGTTTAATAATTTTCTTGATGTCGTGAATAAAGCCCATGTCGAGCATGCGGTCAGCTTCGTCCAACACCAATATTTCTAATTTAGGAAAACGAACGGCGTTTTGCTGGTAAAGGTCGAGCAAGCGTCCAGGTGTGGCGACAAGAATGTCGACGCCTTTGCGGAGCTTCATCATCTGTGGGTTAATTTTCACGCCACCGAAAACCACAGCAGATTTTAATGGCAAGCCAGCACCATAAGTTGCAACACTCTCGCCTACTTGCGCAGCTAGCTCCCGTGTCGGCGTTAAAATAAGTACACGAGCGGTATTCGGTTTAGCGCGCTCTCCGTCCTTCAGCTTTTCTAATATAGGTAACGTAAACCCTGCTGTTTTACCGGTTCCAGTTTGAGCAGCGGCCATAACGTCACTGCCTGCAAGTACTGAGGGGATTGCTTGTGCTTGGATTGGCGTAGGCTCGGTATAGCCTTGTTGGTCTAGAGCGGTAAGAATTTCAGGGCAAAGCTTAAGATCGGAAAATGTCATGTATAGATATGCAACTCGATAAAGGTATGAAGTTACATTCTACTTGAGAGCGGCGTTAATTCGTAGGATAAACCATCAAATTCACGATTATTTCTGTTAAACTTGCGCCCGTTTGGCGACATGCCTTTTATTTCCCCTTTTTAATTGAGTACCCATTCGTGATTTCAGCTGCAAATATCACCATGCAATTTGGTGCAAAACCACTATTCGAAAATATATCCGTTAAGTTTGGCCAAGGAAATCGCTACGGCTTAATCGGCGCAAATGGGTGCGGCAAATCTACCTTCATGCGAATTTTAAGTGGTGAGCAAGAGCCTTCAAGCGGCAACGTTTCCATACCGCCTGACTTACGTGTCGGTAAGTTACGCCAAGACCACTTCGCATATGAAGCTTTTTCTGTAGTGGATACCGTTATTATGGGTCACGAAACCCTGTGGGCGGTTAAGGAAGAGAGAGATCAAATTTACGCTAGGGAAATGACCGAGGAAGACGGCATGCGTGTTGGCGACCTTGAAATCGAGTTCGGAGAACTCGATGGTTACACGGCAGAACCAAGAGCCCAGGAACTTCTTTCAGGTTTGGGCATTCCTCTTGAGCAGCATTTTGAGCCCATGTCCTCTCTTGCGCCCGGCTTGAAGATTCGAGTACTGCTTGCACAAGTGTTGTTCTCCGATCCTGACATTATGCTTCTTGATGAGCCGACCAATAACCTCGACATCAACACCATTCGTTGGTTAGAGAATATTCTTGCGGAGCGTCAAAGCACCATGATTATCATTTCGCACGACCGTCATTTCCTTAATAGTGTCTGTACTCACATGGCTGACATTGATTATGGCGAGCTTCGTTTATACCCAGGCAACTACGACGACTACATGTTTGCCGCAACACAAGCGCGGGAGCAATTATTACAAGACAACGCGAAGAAGAAGGACAAAATTGCAGAACTTCAGAGCTTTGTGAGTCGTTTTTCTGCGAATGCTTCAAAAGCCAAACAGGCAACTTCTCGGGCACGCCAAATTGAAAAAATTCAATTGGCAGAAGTGAAAGCTTCTAGCCGTATGAGTCCATATATTCGCTTTGAGAATGAGAAAAAACTGTACCGCTTAGCGCTTGAAGTTGAGAACTTAAGTAAATCTTTCGAGGACAACCAAGTCCTCAAGCAACTTTCTACCCATATCGAAGTGGGTGAGAAAGTCGCGATTCTTGGTAGCAATGGTATCGGTAAAACTACACTGATAAAGACCTTAGTTGGCGATTACACACCAACAGATGGAAGTTATAAGTGGTCGGAAAACGCTAATATAGGCTACTGCCCACAAGATCACGCAGACATGTTTGCACAAAACCAAAACGTATTTGAGTGGATGAGCCAGTGGATGCAGCCTCACCACGACGAGCAGAATGTCCGTGGGGTTTTGGGTCGTATGCTATTTTCACAAGACGACATCAAAAAGCCTGTGAAAATTCTTTCGGGTGGTGAAAAAGGTCGCATGATTTTCGGCAAGCTCATGCTACAAAGTCCGAATATTTTGGTTATGGATGAGCCAACCAACCATTTAGACATGGAGTCGATTGAAGCGCTTAACTTAGCTTTAGAAAACTACAAAGGAACGTTGCTCTTTGTGAGTCACGACCGTGAATTCGTTTCGTCACTTGCCAACCGTATTATTGAAATTACCGACCAAGGATTTCGCGATTTTGCAGGCAGTTACGACGACTATTTGCGCCAGCAAGAAAAATAATAAGCCAAATCTTTAGAGCAATAAGACACCCTAAATAAAATACCGCATCCCATAAGAGATGCGGTATTTGTTGTTTGCTCCAAGGACCTACTCTTGGACCAGCCTCATATCGAGTCGAATCATGATTTCCACATTGTCGGCCGGAACATATCGCCATTGCTCAACAGCTTTAATAACTTCTCGCTCAAAGACACCTTCAGGCTCAGAATCAACGACTGTGATATTTTGTGGACGACCCTCATTATCCACAGTTAATTGCAAAGACACGTAACCCTCAAGACGCCGTCGAGCCGCCTCAACTGGAAAGCGTGGAGCCACTCGCACCAGTGGCTGAGTTTGCTCAGGTGTTGTTGCCAAGGTTCTATGGGTATCCACTGACTCGCTGTTACTCACCGAATTATCTGATGCAGCACACCCCGCAAGTAAACCCGCGGCAGCCATAATTAAAATAAACTTTCTTGTCATAATGCTTTCCTTATCGATTCATAAACAGGAACCGGTTATCTCCGTGAATTAGTTATTAGAACCCATATTAAATTCCAATTTCACAGTCGCTTCAACATTGTCTTGTGGCATATAGCGCCATTTCGACAAAGCACGCATAGCTTCACGTTCAAAAACACCTTCAGGCACCGACTCTATTACCGTAAGGTTTTCAGTTTGCCCGTTTTGATTAATCGTAAAGCGAACTCTTACATGACCCTCAACACCATTTCGAGCTGCCGCTGCTGGATACATAGGGCTAACACGAACAAGAGGAGTAGGCGCTTCTTCAGACTCTGCCGAGGCCGTCGGAATATTCCAGGCCAATGCGCACGCAGCAATCATTGCCGCGCTCACTACAACAACAACTTGGTTTCCTTTCGAGCGGTTTTGTAACTGGTTAAAGCGTTGTTTTAACATCGTTTTATTTCCTTTTGGGTTGCCATAATGCGTACTACATGGGCTTACCGAAAACACTGAATTCTTAGACCACGCATTAGATTTACTGGATGAATGTTCCGCGGTCGCCTTTAAAAGGGTCTGCGCATATTTTTTAGTTGTTACTGAACTAGGTTCAGCATTGTATTTTGCGAGCACGTCCGCATCGCATGCTAGCTCTTGGTCTACCCGAAATCGTCTATAGGCAGCCCACATTAACGGGTTAAACCATTGCACGCTGAATAATAGCCAAGCAACTAAGTTGGCTCGAGTATCGCCACGGCGCCAGTGCATAATTTCATGAGTAAGAATGAACCTGCGTTCTTGGCTGTTGTAAATGCTTGCGAAATTATCGGGAAGAAGAAGATTTGGTTTAAAGAGCCCAAATGTAGACGGCGCAACACCTTTATATTGGTACTGAAAGCGCCCTGAACACTTAGCATTCCGTTTCATAAAGTAATGCAGCTTTATTAAATCGTACACTCCAAGCGCTGCAATCATTAACACTCCAACGCCCCATACAATTAGCATTGCAGTGTAATTTAAGTTTTCAGCTCCCACTGGTCTGCTCGCCTGAATTGCTGTTTGTAGCTCTGCTATTACTTTTATGGGTTCCATTTCAGCGCCAGAGATATGCGCTGCAAGTTCAGCTACGGAAGGCGCTAAACCGAGTACTACGAGCGAAAGCGGAATTAATACCCATAATTGGTAGGTTGCTCTAGCACCCAAATGCTTCAATGACCAAGAGTTAGTAATAAGAAGTAGTAAAGACACAGCTGAAACAAAAAGCGTGCTCGCCACGCCAAAATTAATCAGGCTTTCCATCTTGCTTCTCCTCCCAAGCGTCAATAAGTTGCTTCAAACTTTCAATATCTTCAGCGTCTAAATTACGCTGTTCAGCAAAGCCTGAAACCAACCCTGAAATCTTCCCTGAAAAAACTCGATCTACCAGCGAAGTACTCATTTGCTTCTGATAATCTTGCTCCGCAATTAATGGGAAATAACTATACGACCTCCCCTCCTTCTCAAAGCTAACAGCGCCTTTTTTCACAAGCCTATTCAAAAGTGTTTTCACCGTTTTTTCATGCCACGCTTCCACTTCCTGAACTTGCGCAACCACTTCTGCAGAACGTATTGGCGAGCTTTTCCATAGCACCTTTAGAATCGTTAACTCAGCATTAGATATATCGTTTGCTTTGGTCATCAGAGTCCTCGCACAGTTATGATTACAATCGTAATCCGAACCTCAAGACTACATTTGTAATCTAATTATGGCAAGTCAATCAAGACAAGATGGAGAGCATCAGGCTATATTAAAGTGAATGCTTCAAGCTGATTGTCCGAAATAACAACCTATAACTAAGGATTTTATTAACCATGATGAACTCTCAACTCATACTCCTTCCTGCTCTTGCCATGGGCTTGTTTACTTTCCTTGTGGCTATTCGCCTTATGCTCGCAAGAGTAAAAGATATGAAAGCGCTGAAGGTACACCCTCAAAAAGGGCAAGACACCAAACATTTAAAAAGTTTACTGAGCGAGAAAACTGGTTGGATTGCTGACAATTACAATCACTTGTTCGAACAACCCGTTATTTTTTATGTGGCGTGTTTTAGCTTGGCTATTCTTGATGCAGTACATATCACCACGCTATCGCTAGCATGGGCTTATGTTACGTTGCGCGTTCTTCACTCTTGGGTACAAACCACAACCAATGTTGTGTTGCTGCGCTTCAACCTGTTTCTTGCCTCATGGCTTGTCATTGTAGCGATGCTTATCTTTGGAGTACTTGCCATCGTTTAACTGCTCAAAACCACGGGCATAAAGTGTACTGGCTATCTTTTATTGACCCGCATCAATAAAAATGGTTATTTTTAAAGCAATTGCTTTCTAATATATGTTTGTATTTGAGAGAATTGCGATGTCGGTGGTATGCGTACCTAATTTGAGCAGCTCTTAGCTAAGTGGTGTGAATGGATATTTTTTATAGCATTCTCATGGGTTTCAACCTGTTGTGCGCAGCGTTAATTGCGCGCTCGGGCTTAGCTGAAAAGCGTGTCTACTTTCTTACTCTAGCTGTTCTTAACGTTGTACTGTTCTTCTTTCACCTGACCAGTATGGCGCTGTTATCTACCTCCAACTTAGAACAAGCACAACAACTCGCTTTTTACCATTCATCGCTCATCCTCTTAGGATACCCTTTGATTATTTATACCTTTGGGAAATGGTCGAGGGTCAAACATACCGGCAAGGTAACCATGGGCGTCGCCGCTGTACTGTTAGCCATACTTATCGTTAACGCTTTGATAGGCTCAAACGCTCGCTATGGCACAGAACATCATTTAGTGCCGTACACCACAATTTTTGGTGATCAAGCTTATTTGCTACGAGGGCAAGAGGGTAACTCCTTCTTTCTACTTCATAGCCTTTTTGGTTTTATTAGCGTTTATCTTTTTTATTGTGCATTTAAGTTTTATAAACACCATGTAACCACTTTGAGTACCGCTCTCTTTATAACTGTAACTCTTATGCCCTTAGCCACCTTCGCAGGGTATAAACTCGATAATCTAGAATGGAATATCTTTTATGTTGGCGGCGTACCTCTAACCCTTCTATCGTTGTATGTCACACTCTATATTAGTGACTACTTGCGATACAAAACCATGGCGCTCGACCACGAAATATCTGAAAGCGAGCAGATGGATACAGTACTAAGCCGTATAGCGGAAGTATCGAACAGCGGCGACCTCTCTCAATTTTATGAAGAGCTACTGGAAATACTTGCGGACTACGCGAAGTCAGACTTTCTCATTCTCGCCGACTACGATGAAAGCGCTCCCGACTACATACAAACCAAAGTAGTTTACAAAGGCCAAACACGCGTACCGAACTTTAGATATGCACGGCGCGGTTCACCGTGTGAGAATGTTATCGACAAAGGTATATGTTTTTATCCAAGTTCAGTAGCAGAGCTGTTTCCAAACGACGAGATGCTTCTCCAAGAAGGTATTGAGTCTTATATCGGCTGTCCGTTGTTTGACGAACAAAATAGGCTAATTGGCTTACTTGTTATTCTTTATAAGCATGAGATCGACACCAACAGAAAGCTGCGGGTAGTGCTCGAAGCATTCTCAAGTCGAATTTGCGCTGAAATTAAACGTGACAAATTAGAGTCGGAATTGAAAATGACCGCTTATACCGACTACCTTACGCGTCTCCCGAACCGAGCGCGGCTACTAAACCAAATTAGCGAGTCATTTTTTCAGGCTCAAAAGTCGAATACCAACTGTCTACTGCTCATGCTTGATATCGACCACTTTGGAGAAGTGAATCAAAAGTACGGATATGAGGCCGGCGACCAAGTGATTAGAGAGCTCGGCGCACGCCTTTCTCATTTTAAATCCGACCGTATCCTAGTGGCTCGAAATGGAGGCGACGAATTCGCGATTCTTATCAATAAATTCACAGGCGACTTTAATGCTTCTATTCAAATGCATTGGACCGCCATTCGTGCAGTTGTCATGAAAACATTTGAAATCGGTAGCCGAAAAATAAATATCACATGCAGCATGGGCGCAGTTGTTTTCCCTTCTCAAGTTGGGGAAAACCTAGACATCGTTAATGCGGCAGAACGCGCGGTTATACAAGCAAAGGAGCAGGGAAGAGACCAAGCATCATTGTTTGATCCTGTGCTTCTGCATGAACTCAATAATCGGCGACAAATGGAAATTGACTTACTTCACGCCATGGACTCTTCAAATGAATTATTTATGGTGTATCAACCGAAACACCATAAAAGTGGAAAAGTTGTAGGCGCTGAAGCCCTTATACGTTGGAAACACCCTCAGCAAGGCTTTATTTCACCAGCCCAATTTATACCCATTGCGGAAAGTAGCGGCATTATTCACAAACTGGGTAAGTGGGTAATTCAGCAAGTTTGCAAACAGCAAATGACATGGAAAAACCAAAATTTAAGCGTTGTTCCAATTTCCATAAATATTACTGCGTCACAAATCGAAGACCGAGATTTTGTAGAGCAGTTGCTAAAGGAGCTAACCAATTTCTCATTAGAGAATGCCGACATTGAGGTAGAGCTTACCGAATCGAACTTATTGTCTGAAAAAGACACCGCCTCAGCAGCACTTTCTGACCTGCAGAGTCATGGAATAAAAGTAGCACTCGACGACTTTGGCACTGGCTATTCATCTTTGTCCTATCTCAGCAAGCTGCCGATTGATGCGATTAAAATCGACAAAGTCTTTGTCGACCAAATTCAATCGAAAGAAAACGTGGAACTTGTGAAGTCGATTATCGCCATTGCCCATGCCATGGACTTATCGCTAATCGCCGAAGGCACAGAAACCCAAGAACAAGTGGATACGTTAGTGACATTTGGTTGCGACTACTTCCAAGGGTATTACTTCAATAAGCCATTACCACCGGAGGAGTTTGTGAAGCTGCTCAAGTAGTTTTATTCTTTCACTTCCCGCGTAACTTGGCTACGGACAGATCCATACAAAGAAAAACTTCGTTCAATAATTAATTGAATTCAAAGGATGTCTCTTATGCTCGCAAGATATGGTGTGATCGGTGTTGTTATCGTTGGCCTAGTAGCCTTAGTTTGGGCTGTTGCCTCTGGCGTAGGTCAATCAGAGGTAACCGCGGAACGCTTCGTCGACATGCAAGGCGGACAAAATCCACACGCGGGTTTCCGGCGCGCACATGCCAAAGGCTTTTGTATAGAAGGTAACTTTAACGCGAATGGGGCACTTTCCTCGTATACCACAGCAGATGCTTTTCAATCAGGAAGTCACCCATTTACAGGACGCATTTCTATTTCTGGTAACAACCCAACCGCACCGGATATGGCGGCTGGCGTTCGAAGCTTAGCGCTCAGCTTTGGTGAGGGTAACCAAACTTGGCGTACCGCTATGAATACACCACCGGTTATGCCTGTGGGAACACCCGAAGATTTCTTCGCCATGATTCAAGCCTTGTCTCCAGACCCTGAAACGGGTGAGCGTAATCCTGAAAGAATTCAGGCTTTCTTTGCCAGCCACCCAGAAACGCAAGCCTTGCGGAATTGGCAGGCTTCCTATTCGCCATCACAAAGCTTTGCTACGGAAACTTACAACAGTATTAACGCGTTTTACCTCATAGACGAGAACGGTAACCAGCAAGCGATCCGTTGGGCAGTCGCCCCTTCGAGCGAAACAAGCAGTTCGCCCGCTATTGCTATAAACGCAGAGAACCCAGACGCACTGCAAGAAGAGTTTGCAGCACGTATTCAACAAAACGCTGTTGTTTTTGACTTTATGGTCACGTTGGCATCCGAACAAGATGACGAAAACAATCCGACAATTCCTTGGCCAGAAGATCGCGAAACTATAAATGCAGGGCAAATCGTTATTACTGGGGTGTCACCTCAAGCAGGGGCACTTTGTAATGAAATTAACTTTGACCCGTTGGTATTACCCGAAGGCATGGCAGCAACAGCAGACCCCATTTTAAGAGCGCGTTCAGCGGCTTATGCTGAGTCTTATCGAAGAAGAGCAAGAGAAACGTTTTTAGGACAAGGTGAGGATGCAAGCCATGAGTAAGCCAACGGTACATAGCACTCCAGCACGCATTATTCATTGGGCCATGGCATTGCTCATTTGGTCTCTTATTTTTGCGGGGCTTTCAATGGTGCAAAGCCTGCAAACCTGGCAGGTTGAACTGCTCGCCATTCATAAATCGTTTGGTGTGGTGGCATTACTGCTCGTCATTTGGCGACTCATTATTCGCCTCACTCACGAGCAGCCCGAGTTACCTAAAGACCTCGCGCCCTCACAGAAACGTATTGCGCACTTGTCACACGTTTTACTCTATGTCGCTATGTTTGCCATGCCTATAAGCGGCTACTTAATGCAAAATGCAGCGGGCCGGCCTATCGAATTCTTTGGTTTGTTTACGCTCCCAGCAATAATTCCTGTCAATCTTTCCGCGTATGGCTTCTTCCGTGAAACGCATAGTTGGATTGCATGGGGTCTTGTCGCACTGGTTGTTTTGCATATAGCGGCAGCACTCCATCACGGTCTGATTCGCAAAGATTCAGTACTACAGAGCATGCTTGGCAAAACCAAAGATTAAGCGTCGCTGAGTCGCTAACCTTGGTTAGCGACTCTTACAGCTTCGCGCATATTCTCGATGTCTTCACCTGTATACCTACGCCCATTACTTATCACTTCAACGATAGTTTTGGTATGGCTTATGTTATTCAAAGGGTTGGCATTCAATATCAATAAATCTGCTTGATACCCTTCACGAATAACGCCTGATTCAATATTCATTTGCTGCGCTGTGGTGGTAGTAGCACTTCGTAAAGCTTGCGCAGGCGTAAAGCCAATAGCGACTAGCGACTCTAACTCCTCATGAAGTGAATAACCTGGCACCATAATAGGTACGTTCGCATCTGTTCCCGCTAGAATGAGTACATTCTGCTGAACCATGGCCTGAAGAAGTATTTGGTTCGCTTCTGCATATGCATTCCAATATCTTTGGTTCCCTGGAATAAGGTCTTCAGGATAATCTTCTGGTAAACGATAGATATTAGATTCTGGCAACCAACCCATAACCTTAAAGCTGTCACCTAAAGATTCAGCGATACCCGTGTTTACATATTCTGCGTGAACGTGTGATAACGCGTCCTCGACACTCAGCTTTTGTGCTGAAAAGCTTTCAATGAGCGCTAGAGTTGTCACTACAGCGATGTCATTGTTGTTAAGTTCCGCGGCTACTGCTTCGCTTCGGTCTCTTACAAACTGAAGAAACTCTTCTGTGTCGTCTCTAGTGTAGCCACCAAATTCTCGATCTAAAGCTTTTACCAATTCTTCAACATGGCCTAAATCTTTAAGATCAGACGCCCAAACTTGGTCTAACGGGAGATCGAAAGGAATGTGTCCAAGAATTTGGATATTCGCTTCCCGCGCCGCATCTTGTAAGGCAACAAAATGGTCGTTGTCTAACAAGGTATAAACCTTAATTGCGTCGTAACCTGCACTTTGTATACTCGCTACGTGCTGCGACATGTTGTCTGTGCTAGCAACAGGGTTTATTTTTGCTGCCCAGCGGTCAAATAAAGCAGAAAAACCTGTTGAAGTATTGTGTCTTCTAGTGGCTACGAATAAATCCGGACCAGGTCGGCCTGCGGCGATATCTTCTCTCCATGACAAATGTTCCTCACTACCATTGAGCTCACGTACATGAGTTACACCATTTGCGAGGTAAAGTAGTAAATCGTTTGGCGATTGCCATAGATGAACATGTGCATCTATTAATCCAGGAATTATAAACTTCCCGCTAGCATCGATTACTTCAACATGCTCTGGAACTGACAAACCCTCATCTAGGGCTTCAATTATTCCGTTTCGGACGATAATAGTTTGATTCGCGAGCATCCGTTCGCCATCTTGGGAGAGTACAGAGGCATTCAAAATTGCATACGCGCCCTGTTCACTTCTAAACTGCTCAGAATTGACGGTAGGAACGAACTCTCCCCATGCTTTATTCACCTGATAGTACATCACGGCAAAAGACAACAAGGTCAAAACCAGCAAACTGGCAAAGGTGATTAGAAGAACTTTTTTATATATTGATGCTTTCATTGCGCTAAACCTACTGTGTTTGAAAATGTAGGTTCAGATTAAGAGGAGGGTAGACCTTAATCTTATCGAAAATGAAGAAAATAACGTCAATTCTGAAAACTACGCCTATTCTTCCTAAACTCTGAGGGTGTCATGCCCACCTCTTTTTTAAAGGCTCTGTTGAACGGCGGTAACGAATTGAAACCATGATTTAATGCAATGGTTAATATAGGCAAATGGTCATTCTCACTATCAGACATAACCCTAATAACGTCTTGTAATCTATAGTTATTCACGTAACTACTGAAGTTTTCATAGCCTGTATAGTTATTGATTAGTTTTCTTAATCGGTGCTCGGCAACACCCATCAAACCAGATAAACGACCAATGGTCAGCTGATCCTTTAGGTAAATTTTGTCCTCGAGCATTAAACTTTCTAGTTTCGACAATAACTTTTTCTCTGCCTGGTTGGGCACTTTCTTCGATTTGACATCATGATAAAAAGTTAAGGCAGTAGAGTGACCTGATAGCACCCAAAGACTCATAGCTACCGCAGGAATCCAAACGCTTATTGCATTTACCGTTGTCTGTTGTTCTTTAAACCACAAAGATCCAGCAAGAATGGCAAGAAACATCGAAAGTGCAATTAAGGCAATGAGGTACAATCTATATTTGCGACGAACCTCTATTAAATCGTCTTTGCGCCCGAGCAAGGTTATCGCCAGCATATGACCCACCAATAGCAACGAGCTTCCGAGAACCAATAACGCCCACCAATCAGGCAGACGATCAATCACTTCCATCCATGCAAGGCGCTCCGCTAACATACTACCCACCAACACGGTAAGGCCCAGTAAATGCCAGGTACGAATAAAAAAATCGCGCTTAAATAACGTAAGCACAAACAGCCAAGTTATAGGAAGTAATAAGGTGTCTAACCATCGAAGAGGTACACGAATAGCGTACGGAAGCTGAAAAGGGTCTGGCATTGCGCCCAACAAGAAGCAGGCGATGAGGACATTTGTCGCCACCAACAGCTTAGCTTGCCGACTATGAAATAAGTCGCGAGCAACAATCACCGACAGAAGAATAGCCAAGCTAAGCGCCGAGAACCTGAAAAAGGCGTCTATGGTGAGCACTTTTTATCCCTTTTAAAAATTACCGATTTAACTTACAACGGTGCTTTTCACAGCGCAAGCATGTTCACCCGTTATGCATAATTGCATGCTAACAAAGACTTAGGTTGTGCTATTTTTAATAGCGGTTAAACAATAAGAGACAAAAACATGGGACGGTTAGCCAATAAAGTTATTGCTATTACAGGCGCGGCACGAGGAATTGGAGCAGGAGTCGCTAAGGCTTTTCACGATGAAGGCGCAACGGTCATTTTAACGGATATCTTAGAAGATGAGTGCCAAGCGTTAGCCAATGAACTTGGTAAGCAAGCTTACGCTTATCGACTGGATGTGCGAAACGAAACAGAATGGCAAAAATTCACCCGTTGGATTGAAAAGCAATTTGGTAAGCTGAACGGACTATTCAACAATGCGGGCATTACCGGCTTTGAAGACGGTGTTGGTCCACACGATCCAGAGCACGCAACACTGGAGGAGTGGCACAAAGTACATGCCGTGAATTTGGACGGTACATTTTTGGGTTGTAAGTATGCCATTCAACTTATGCGCAAAACGCAAAGTTCGGGAAGCATTATTAATATGTCGTCTCGTTCCGGGCTGGTTGGCATTCCACGTGCCGCAGCCTACGCCTCTTCGAAGGCGGCCATTCGCAATCATACCAAGTCCGTCGCGCTATATTGCGCACAAGAAAACTTACCGATTCGATGCAATTCAATACATCCGGCCGCAATCATGACGCCAATTTGGGAGCCTATGCTGGGTGAAGGCGAACAACGTGAAAAGAATATTCAGAATATCGTAGCCGACTGTCCCATGAAACGTTTTGGTGAAGTATCTGAAGTCGCCGCAGTATGTGTGCTTCTGGCTTCCGACGAAGCTAATTACATGAACGCTTCTGAACTTACCATCGATGGTGGGATTCTTGCTGGGAGTTTTCAACCGATTGGTGATTAGAGCTTACGATAGACTAAACAGGGATAGTTTGTGCGTGAGCTCTTTTGAGCCAACTATTTAAGTCGTTGTCGAGCCTTCTGTCTTCTACAACTATTTCAAAGTTCTCGCTTATATATGAGTTGAAAGATTTAAGCGAATCGGTACTGACTAGTTGCTCTTTGAGTTTATGTTGTCGTAGCCAGCACGCTTGATGCGCCGCAAGCATCGTCGCTACAGCAACCTGCTCAGTCAACTCAAGTACTCTAATTGCATCACGCGAAGCAATAGTTCCCATGCTTACCTTATCTTGGTTGTGAGACTCCGTAGAACGTGAGAAAACTGATGCCGGCATAGTAAGCTTCAATGCCTCTGCTGTCCATGCAGAGCAACCGATATGAACGGCTTTAAAACCGTGGTGGCTCGCGATTTTATTTTTAGGTGCAGCCGATAAATTTTTCGGTAATCCATTGTTCACTTTGGGGTCAAACAACAAGGCCATCTGCCGGTCATGCAAGTCTGCAAGGTTAGCCACTTGTGTTTTCAGCAAATCCATAGCCATTGCAATGTGGCCACCATAAAAGTGACCACCGTGTAATACTCGTTTGCTTACAGGGTCAACAATTGGGTTATCGTTTGCACTGTTCAGCTCATTCTCAATAGTGTGACGTAAGAAGGGTAAGGCATCTCTCACCGCACCAACAATATGTGGCGCGCAACGAAGTGAGTACCTGTCTTGTAATCGACTAGAGTTCTCTTCCGCTTGCGTGTTTTTCAAATCATGTCTTAACCAACTCGCGACTTCTTGCTGTCCTTTGTGCGGCTTCACATCAAAGAGAGATTCGTCGTAATGAAATGTGTTGCCGGCAACGCCCGCAATACATAGGCCGGTAATTTTGGTCGAAAGACGCGTGAGGTATTCAGCTCTTTGCCAAGCTAAACAAGCAATTCCGGTCATCACTGCCGTACCATTCATAAGTGCCAGAGCTTCTTTAGGTTTTAGCACGTAAGGCTTTATACGAAGTTGACTAAAGACCTCAGCACTACTTCTTGTTTCTCCCTCAAAATAGACATCTCTCTCGCCGATTAAGGCACCAGCCACGTAGGATAGAGGAGTTAAATCGCCGCTTGCTCCAACACTTCCTTCTTGCGGAATCACGGGTAAGATATTTTTGTTCAAAAACAGGCACAGATATTCAAGTAGCTCCCAGCTTACTCCCGAATATCCTTGTGTTAACGAACACAAACGAACGGCTAAAATAGCGCGGACTTGTTG
This sequence comes from Lysobacter sp. N42, assembly GCF_004344885.1. Lineage (NCBI taxonomy): Bacteria > Pseudomonadati > Pseudomonadota > Gammaproteobacteria > Lysobacterales > Lysobacteraceae > Lysobacter > Lysobacter sp. N42. The sequence continues at coordinate 196,397 of NZ_SKFB01000003.1, read as the reverse complement.
AGTACTAAAAGCGTCACCCAATCCACAGCCATGAAAGCGTGTGAGATTGATTGAGAGGTCTGAGGTGGTTTCTTCAGGTATCGAATGCGTGCAATCTTCACCAAATCCTGTGGTCACTCCATATACTTTCCCTTCCTGACTCAGAACACTCTCAACAACTTTAGCGCCTGCATCAATGGTTTCTTTGAAGTGACGATTTTTTGAGAGCTTTACGGGCACTCCCTTTATCGCTATCGCATGAATATCTTCAAGCGTTAATGCCCTTTCACCGAAAACAACCTCTTGCTCACTCATTAAGACTTCACCTCAATCGACCAATCCATGTCTTTCCCCATTTCTGTAGTTGGTATTTTATCCACTAATGTATAATGCACTGGCCTTTCATGCTTAAGTAAGTGCTTACTTAGCCATTCTTTAAGATCTGATATCAATACGCCTTGCTCGTGTTTGCAAAGAGGTCTTGCAACTTCTATCAAGGCCTTTAAAGAGTGATTGCCATCTAGGTTCATCGCGCGAACGCGAGCGTCGGCAACATCTCGATGTAGTTTAAGTTTCTCGCACACATAGCTTGGGAATACATTCATTCCCTTGATAGAAACAGCTTGGTCCTTTCTTTCACCCAACTGAAACTTCTGTTCGCTCAACCAAATCACTCGGTCTTGAATTTCGAACTCGCGCTCAGTATCTCGCTCGCTTAAGCAATCTTCCTTGCGTTTTAACCATCTTGGAAGGAGAGTGTACGGCTCCCCGGGTTCAGTGCGATAGCCAATACCCGCTGTTTCAGAGCTTCCGTAAACATCAACTAAAGTGTCAACGCCCTGTGACTTCAACGCAGACATCACATGAACAGCACAAGGACCCGTTGAGTTGACGATAGTTACATCAGGCTGAAAAGACATCTCCTTTTTCACAAGCTGATTTAGAAAACCAGGAAACGCGACAATAATGTCGCCAGCCTCTAGTTTCCCTGCAAAAACCGTGGAGTGAGCCCTCATACCACGTAGAACCTCAATACCGAGTTGCTCTGGAATTAATACTGTAAAAAGAAAACCATAAATATGGTGGGAAGGAACTGCCGCAATTATGCGATTAGGAGCTGCACTCCCCTCGCGCAGGAATGAACTGAAAAAGTTAACTTCCGAAAGTAGCGCCTTCCAGTCGTGTTGAATAGACTTCGGTGTACCTGTCGAACCTGAAGTATTAAAAGTGATAGACGTTGCACCGAGCTTACGGCTCTCCTCAACAACCTCGGCCCACTGTCCTACTGTTTTCACTCTGAGTAAATAGTCCTCCACACCACTCTCATGGATATGAAAGAATTTCACCACGCGCGTAGCGCAAGCCATCCACTCCATTGAATCGAGAAAAATCACGTCTTTTTCGGAAATTGATGGTTCCGACAACGAAATTTTTGTCTGCGCACTCCAAACTCGACTTTTTAAAAGCTCTGCGTCTGAATTCGGATCTGATTTCCTCAGATGAACCAGTTCATCGGCAATTAAACTGCCGATGACTGGAGCCCATTTTAAGCTCCGGTTGGACATTACAGGCGCTTCACAAACACCCAGTAAGAATCACCGACCATCGCTTTTTTCATGTGAACTTTCACCTGTGTTGGTTTCATTTCATAGTCAAACGTATACTCAAACATTGTGTTTAAATCGTCGTTTTTTACACCCTCATCAAACTTCCCTTTAAACTCAGGGCTATTTGTACACGGCGCAACTTGCGTGAAAAAGTTTTTTCCAACAACCTCTTCAGGGTTTCTTCCTGTAATATCGCCCTCTGCGGCGTTATATTTTAAAATGTTGCCCTGCGCATCAAGCTGAATCGCTCCAAAAGCAACATCATCAAATTGATCTTTGCTCATGCTTGAAAGCTTGTTTTCCACATCATCACTACCAAATTGAATAACTTCCATTTTCATCTCCTTTTTTGAATTCACTCTAGCTTTACATTTATTTTTTCAATAAAGATCAAAACATTTCCAAAAGCCTCTGCTGCACCAAATTGAGAAAATTTGCGTAATAGGAAGCACACTGAAACATTTCAAAGAGCCGGGAATACGAATGTCAGGTTTTTCAGAGGAAGACCAATCTAGAATTATAGAAATGGCTTGGGAAGACAGAACACCTTTCGAGGCCATTGAGGCACTTTACGGCCTTAGCGAACCCGAGGTCATTAAACTCATGCGGCGTGAACTCAAGCCCAAAGCCTTCAAAAACTGGCGTGCTCGGGTGAGTGGCAGAGTAACGAAGCATAAAAGCAAAAGGCCGGAAGGTGTCATACGCGGGTATTGTCCAACCCAGTATAAACTCCGTTAAATTAGAGCCAGCCTTTTTGGTGTGCAATTCTGGCGGCTTCTACTCGGTTAGACGCGTGCATTTTACTCATCGCTTCAGACAAATAGTTTCTAGCCGTACCCTCAGCAATGAACAATTCTTTTGCAATGGTTTGGGTCGACATACCCTCACCCGCAAGCTTAAGGGCTTTTCTTTCCTTGTCCGTTAAGGGATCCTCCTGGCCCAACGCTTGGAGCAACAGCTCGTTGCTAATAACTTGCTCGCCATTGGCAATACGCTTCAGTGAACTTACCAACACGTCAATCGGAGCGTCTTTCAATAAGAACCCTTGCACTGAAGCGTCTAAAGCTCTTTTGATATATCCCGCACGATTAAACGTTGTAATTATGGCTGTTTTGACTTCAGGCTTGTTCTTCACCAACCAGCTCGCGAGTTCCAAGCCCGTCATGTTTGGCATTTCTATATCTGTGAGTACGATGTCGTATTCGCTTTGCAGTAATTTTTGCTGAGCAATTAAGCCATCTTCAGCTTCTTCAACCTCATAATCGCTCTCTAGTCTCAATAAACTTGCTAGCGCAGTTCGCACCATCGTTTGGTCTTCCGCGAGTAGTATTTTCATACGGCCTCCCTGGCTTGTTTAGGGAGCATAAGCGTAACAGCACAACCGCGATTATTGGCAATGTCTACCGAACCACCCAGCTCTTTTAGTCGCTTTGAAACGCCCGACAGGCCATTACCTTCTTTAACGCCTTCGCATTCACCATTGTCAACAACGCGAACCATATAAGTATCTGAAGTTTCGTCGAAATGTATCTCGCAGTTTTGCCCTTTGCTGTGTCGAATAATATTGGTAACAAGCTCGGTAAGTGCCAAAACGAGCGCGGTTTCTCGAGTCTTTTCAATTTGCGGCGGCAAACCACTGATCGCGGTTTGAAATCCTGCGTCATGTAATCTGTGCTCAAGTCTTTTCAGTTCAAGTACTAAACCACCGTGCTGGTATCCCGACACACTTTGCCGCACCTGAGACAGGCTTTGCCGCGCTATATCACTGAGTTCCGCAAGCTGTTGCTCCGCTTCAGCGTATTGCTGCTTACTTAACTGCGCTTTCGCTAAGTCCGATTTCAGAATAATACTCGAGAGTGTATGCCCCAAGATGTCATGTAGATCTCGGGCTATGCGTTCCCGTTCTACATTTTTAGCCAACCTTTCTATTTCGTCTTCGCTGCGCTGCTTCTCACGCGCATAACGCTGCCGTAACCGCTCTACGCGTCCAAAAATAGCTACCGTTATGACGATTACAGAGCCGTAATGAATAAATAGGTCCCAGCCAACGCCCCACCAGAAATGAAACATGGCCATAGTTGCAATAACGCCAATAACAGCAAATAAAGCGATACGCCAGCGATAAGCAAAACCGACAAAAAAGCCAACATAACTAAATAAAGCTATAGAACCTGAATTAAGTGGTGTAACCAAACAAGCAATAACAAACATGCCAATAATAGGAAGCCACATGCGTTGTGGAGGCAGTTGAAAGCAGTATAAATAAAGGGCAACAAATGCAACTAACGCAACCGAAAGAACCGCTATTTGTTCCCAGGAATATGGAAACAACACCATAGGCAAGATGTAAAAACCCAGGTTAAATAAGTAAATCCAACCGTGCTTTTGGTTAGGATCAGTTTGCTCTTCAGTCATAGCTGCACCTGACAATAAATCGAATTTCATTATGAAGATTTATTGCCCCTATCTCTAGTGACAAATGTCATGAACCATTGCTGACAAACGACACTGCCGAAGTTAAACCCTGATCGTTAAAGTTCTCCCATCACACATCATGGGACCTGAAAGATGACACTGAGCTTGAATATTAAAAACCTGAATAAGTCTTATGGAAACAAACACGCACTTACCCAAGTAAACCTGCAAGCTAATTCCGGCGAGGTACTAGCCGTGCTTGGGAAAAATGGTGCGGGTAAAACTAGCCTCATTCAAAGCGTTCTTGGACTTCATACCTATCAAGCAGACTGTTTGGAAATATTAGGTGAAAAACAGGCCAACCATACCCGCTCGCAACACCTTAAAAGCCGCATAGGCGTGATGATGCAAGTTGGGTCATTGAACGCAAGCCTAAAGGTTTATGAACAACTCGATTTGTTTTCTAGCTATTACCCGACTGGATTAAGCGCGGAGAAATTAATCGAAAAATTTAAACTCGAAAATATCGCTCAGCAAAAATTCGGCAAAATTTCCGGCGGACAGCGCCAGCAAGTGCTATTTGCGATTGCTGTTACCGGCAACCCTGATCTTTTGTTTTTAGACGAACCGACGGTGGGAATGGACATTGAAGCTAGGTTCCAACTTTGGCAGCAAGTTGAACAAGCAAAAGCAGTAGGCGCCAGCATTGTACTTACCACTCACTATATAGAGGAGGCTGAACGCTTAGCAGACCGCGTAGCCATTTTAAGTGATGGTTCCATATTAAAGCAGGGAACCTTACAAGAAGTGATTGGCGAACATGATTCTCTAGAGTCCGCATACCTTGAATTTATCACCCAAAATCGTGAAACCAGCACTTCGGAGTCCACTCATGCATAACCAAAATATCTACCTCAAAGAAAGTTATTATGACTTGTTAAGCTTATGGCGCACCCCAGCATTTTTCTTGCCCGCCATTCTTTTTCCAGTGGTTTTCTACGTGTTCTTTGGCATTGTTTTTAATATGAGTTCGGGGCACGCCGAATACATGCTGGTGTCTTACGCATGCTTTGGCATGATGGGGCCTTCCATGTTCAATTATGCGACGGCGGTGGCTAGCGACCGAGCACACGGATGGCTTACTTTAAAGCGCACGTCTCCGATGCCGCTATCTGCATATATTGTGGCTAAGTTTTTCAGTAGTTTGGTTTTTGCAGCCTGTATCGCTCTTATTCTGTTTGTGGTTTCGGCAGTCTTTGCGAACGTGCAACTGTGGCCGTGGCAATGGGTTAGTTTATTCATCATTCTACTTTTGGGCACGCTTCCATTTGCACTCATTGGCTTATTACTAGGCCTGTGCCTTTCCGATAAAGCTGCGCCAGCGCTCGTTAACCTGATTTACCTACCGATGGCTTTCCTTTCAGGCCTTTGGATGCCTATTTCTATTCTTCCAGACTTCGTTGGCACTATTGCTCAGTGGCTTCCTGCTTACCATTATTCGCAGCTCGCACACGCAGTGATTGGTACTGACCAAGGGCAATCCTTGTTGCTGCATGTTACTTACTTAGTGGCTTTCTCAGCGGCAATGCTTGCTGTTGTGGCGTGGCGCTTTCAGCGCATGTCTAAATAAGGAGGGATGAACTATGAAAAAGATTTTTCTCATTATTGCAGTACTCGCAGTGTTCATTTCGGCTTTCGCATTACTGCCAACACCAGACCCAACTCCGGATGCGAAATCAAATAATTTTATTCTTGGACCTGTTCACATTTTCGATGGTCGTGATGCTATCCAGGAAAAGTTCATGGAAGTGAGAGACGGGCATATTTACGCATTGCACGAGTCGATGCCGGATAGCGATTTAGTTCACATCGATGGCCAAAGCCGCTGGGTAACTCCAGGGTTAATAGACGCTCACGTTCATGCGTGGGGCAACGCTTTAGTTCAAACCCTTTCTCGCGGTGTAACCACTGTTGTTGATATGTTTGGCGACCCCAACTTTTTGATGCAACACCGAGCCCAACGCGAAGTCTCCGAGTACACCCACAATGCTGATATTTTTGGTGCAGGGCTTTTAGTTACCGCGCCAGATGGACACGGCACCCAATATGGAATTTCGGTACCAACCATGAGTTCGCCAGACCAAGCAGAGCAACTTGTCGAGCAACGTATAGAGAGTGGTTCCGACTTTATTAAAATTGTTTACACCCGCGAAACCTCGACATACCAACATGCACCTTCTATTTCATTGGAAGAGCTAACCGCAGTAATCGAGGCAGCACATGCTAACGACATGCTGGCAATTGTTCACATTGCAGACCATGATTCAGCATTAGACGCAGTGAGAGCCGGAGCAGACGGTTTAGTGCATAGTTTTTTTGACCAAGTAGTTTCAGACGAACTAATTAGCCTCATGCAAGCAAACGGTACCTTTGTTATTCCTACCATGATTGTATACGAGGGCATGCTTCGCGATGAGTTGAACCAAGAGGTTTTGTATTCTAATGACTCATTAACTATAGAAAGATCAGCACGAAGCACATTGCAACGGAGCTTTGGAGCGGATAACCAATTCCCTGCGCATTTTTATAACAACCTGCTTGAGACAACAGGCAAAATGCATGAAGCGGGTATTCCTATTCTAGCGGGAAGCGACGCCCCCAACCCAAATACTGCTCATGGTTGGTCACTTATTACTGAAATGCTCATGCTACAAAAAGCTGGCATGCCTGCGGCAGAGGTTATCCGAGCTGCAACTGCAAATACAGCGCAGGCGTTTTCGTTAGAACACAGAGGAGTTATTCAACCCGGTGTACGGGCAGACTTCGTAGTACTGGACAGTTCACCTTTAACCGACCTAAGTGTGTTTTTAACACCGCATGAGGTTTGGAAAAATGGCTTTAGTGTAGCTACTCAGTGAGCTCTGTTTTGTGAGCCTTTTTAATGGCGTACATGCGTTGGTCTGCAAGTTCTAAAAGTGCCTTGGAAGTTTTTGCGTCTACCGGGTAATAAGCTACTCCAATACTAACACCCACTGGCTTAGGGCTTTTATATTGCTTAGCCAGTTTTTGGGTGGCGTCTTCAAAACGTTTCACAATTTCGTCGATGAAGGTTTTAGATTTAACACCATTGATTACAGCGACAAACTCGTCACCACCCACACGAGACAACACATCACTTTCACGTAACTCTGACTTCAATAAAACTGCTAACTCCACTAAGAAATCATCACCAGCAGCATGTCCCACATGATCATTCAGCGACTTGAAGTTATCTAAGTCAAAGTATAAAACCGCCGACAAATGTTCTTTATCCTCGCGGTAAGCTTCGCTACTAATAAGCTCTTCTAGTTCTCTATCTAGCGCCCTACGATTCAACAAGCCCGTAAGTGGATCTTCGTGCACCAAGCCCTCAAGTTTGTCTTGCTTTGCAATCAACTCCGAAATGTCATTGGACACGCCAATGTAGTGCGTAATTTCGCCGTCTTCACCCATCAAAGCGTCGATAGTCAACAATTGCGGAAAGGCTTCACCTGACTTCTTCCGATTCCACAGCTCCCCTTTCCAATGGCCCGTTTGGGTAATTTCTGCCCACATTGCTTGGTAGAATGATTTAGGTTGGCGACCCGAAGAAAGCATGGAAGGGTTGTTACCCACAACCTCTTCTTTGCTATACCCTGTGAGGTGTTCAAAGGCCTTATTTACGTCAGTAATTCGCGCTGAACTGTCCGCTATCATGACCGATTGGTTTGTTGCAGAAAATACGGCGGACATTAATTTCAGCTGCTCTCTTTGGCGCATTTCCTCGGTTACATCGTGTAAATAACCATGCCAAATAACAGAGCCGTCCTCCATTTTCTGTGGTGTCGATTTCCCTTCTACCCAAATCTCACCTTTTTGCGGATGGTTCACACGATAGCTTGCATTCCAATCTTGAGAATACTGCATCGATTTAGAAATGCTATTTTCTACTCTGTGTCGGTCTTTCGGCGACAGCACATCCATTACAATAGAGGCGTCTTCTATAATCTGTTCTGGCTTACAGCCATATATTTCTTCAACTTTCGCAGATGCAAATGGAAAGGATGCATTGCCTTGGCTATCGATTTTGTATTGGTATACGAAACCAGGAAGATTGTCGGTAAATAGCTCTAATTTTTGCTTTAGCCGCTCTATTTCTTTTTCTTTTTCCCACTGCTCGGTAATGTCTACATGAATGCCGTACATCCATTCGGGGTTACCGTCTTTGTCCCATGTGAAAACTTTACCCTTATCGAGCACTTTAACTAAGTGGCCTTGTTTGTGCCTCATACGTGCTTCACAAACATATTGCTCGGTTTTTCCAGTGAAGTGTTCTTGCAACTTTTGGTTGGACAATTCGAGATCTTCTTCGTGGGCAAAACTCATCCAAGTTTCAATGGAAACAGGAGAAATTTCACTAAGTGTATAACCAATAATATTGGCCCATGCTTCATTAAAACGCGTTTCCCCAGTTTGTACATTCCACACCCAAGTTCCGACGTTACCGCCTTCCAATATGAGATGGTTATCTTGCGCGAGTTGTTCGAAATCTCGGTTAGTCATGGCATACGACCAAGTATTTATATTAGCTTTCAATAATATCAGTTATAATATAATTTACTTTGAGTATTGTTGGATTGATTTATATCAACTCTTTAGTGCTTTTTTGTTGGTAGCATTAACAACTAGTAATGAAATTGAGCACGGGAACCTAACCCTTGAACATACACGCTTCTCATAGGAAAGATTTTAAACAAAGCCGCGCGCTCTTTTTAATTATGTTAGTTGTGGCAGCTTTTGGCTTTGTGGCTCAAATTAGCGGTGTATTTTCCATTCAGCCAGCATTTCTTGAATTACATACCATCTTTGAAATTAGCTCCGTGGTGGTTTCCGTACTTTTATTTTCTGTGGTTTGGAATACCCGTAGGTTCACCCAGTCATACAATTTGGTTGTGATGGGGTGTTTAATGCTAGTGGTGGCGATTTTAGACTTCTGCCACACCCTTTCCTACTCGGGAATGCCTAACTTTGTAACTCCTGCAGGGCCCGAGAAAGCAATCAATTTTTGGTTGGCCGCTCGATTAGCAGGCTCGATTGCTCTACTTATTTTGGCGGTTGCGCCATGGGTAAAAATACCCAAGTTTAATAGTTATAAGTTACTCAGTAGCATGCTGGTTCTGAGCTTGGTCGTTATTTACCTGGTGTTATTTCAACCACAACTTATCCCTGACACGTTCGATTCGACCACCGGGCTTACTTTCTTCAAAAAAAGCTTCGAGTATGTGCTTATTGCTATCAACGCATGCGCCGCGACCCTATTTTTTATTTCATTAAAAAACCGAAAAACGGGCACAAATAACAGCGCACTACTTAACGTAGCCTTGATTGTCATTATTAGTGAATATTTCTTCACGCTATACGCCGACGTAACTGATATTTTCAATCTTTTCGGACATGTTTTTAAATTATTTGCTTATCTGTTTTTATATCGAGCTGTGTTTGTGGAGGCTGTTACGCTGCCCTACGTGTCTCTTGCCGAAGCTAAACATCAACTTTCAGCCACTATCAGCACCCTGCCAGACTCTGTTTTTGAAATTACAAAAGACGGAGAAATTATTCACATTTATTCGAACCATGAAACGGCTGATTTAATACCCCAGGACCCGCTTGGTCAAAATATTTTTCAAATACTTCCCGACAAAGCAGGAAAGCAACTGAAAGTAGCAATGGTTCAAGCATTTCGTTCAGGTAAAAGTAAACGCAGTGTATTTGAGCTGTGCCACGAGTACTTTGTGGAAGCTTCCGTAGCACTAAATAAAAGCGCCCCTGGAGAACAAACTACATACCTCGTTGTCGCACGAAATATCTCAGACAGAGTTCAACAGTTGGAAGAAATAAGAACGCTGTCTATGGTGGTTGACCAAAGTCCTATTCCTATTTTAATTACCAATACCAAAGCCGAAATTGAATATGCAAACCAAGCTTATTCTCGCTTTTCTGGCTACTCCCTGCCTGAGCTTTTAGGGAAAAACCCCAATATAGTAGCCTCGGCAAAAAACAGACCTGCAATATACGAAGATATGTGGGAAAAATTAGTAAACAAAACCATGTGGCAAGGCGACATCATTAATGTCGATGCGCAAGGTAATGAGATAGTTCAACGAGCTACGATTTACCCCATTCACAATGAAGAAGGCGAAACCTATAAATACATTTCTTTCCAACCCGACGTTACCGAACTACTAGAAAGCCAAGCCCGTGTAGACCAACTTTTTTATTACGACGAAATCACCAAGCTACCCAATGGCAACGCGTTTGAGTCGACCTATGGCAACTTAAAAGAGCCTCAAGGAGCGGTTTTCTATATTGATTTAGATAACTTCAAACTCGTAAACGACGGATTAGGCATAGAGGTGGGTAACCATGTTTTATTCACGCTTGGGGAAGCAGTAGCAAGAGTTATGGCTAATCATGGTAAAGCTTTCCGACTCTCCGGAGATGTTTTCGCAGGCATTGCTCCAGAAACTCCAGCAAATGAGGCAGCGCAAATTGCCGATGAATTGCTTGCCGCCATTCGCAAGCCCATAAAGGTAAGCGCAGAAGTCATTGTGGTCACCGCGTCTATCGGTATTCATTTATACAAAAAGGTCATTCACTCGGTGGAAGACACGTTGCGTTCGGCAGAAGCAGCCATGTACCACGCAAAACAAAGCGGACGAAATAACTTCCAGTTTTTTGAACCACGGTTACAACAAGAAGCAAACCGACAGCTTCAAATTCTTAATGCGTTAAATTTCGCCATTGAAAAGAACGAATTTCATTTAGTATTCCAGCCGCAAGTACGAACTCACGAAACCGTTCCTTTTGGCGCGGAAGTTTTAGTGCGATGGGAGTCTTCAACGCTTGGCGTTGTGCCGCCTGGAGAATTTATTCCGCTTGCAGAAATGGGCGGCCTCATAGGCGATATAGACCGCTGGGTATTTTTAAATGCCGTACAGCAGCTACATGATTGGAAAGAGCAAGGTTTAAAAGACTTCCAACTGTCTATTAATTTGTCATCCGTGCGTTTTGAAGACCCCGAGCTTATCGATAAGTTATTGGCAAACTTAGAGCCGCTAAATGTAGAGCCTCATGAAATTGAGCTGGAATTAACCGAAACTTTGGCAATGCATCATCCAGAGCAAGCTTTAAAGACTATTCAAGCTTTGCGCGCCGAAGGATTCAAAATAGCGTTAGACGACTTCGGAACAGGGCACTCGTCAATTAGCTACTTGCAGCGTTTCGGTATAGACAAATTAAAAATAGACCGCTCGTTTGTGACCAATGTACATAAATCTCACAAAGGTATTTCGATTGCTCGCAGTATTATCGATCTGGCTCACGGCCTCGGCGTTAAAACTATTGCTGAAGGAGTGGAAACAAAAGAAGAGCTAGAGAAACTTACTGAACTCACCTGTGATGAAATACAGGGTTATTATTTCAGTAAGCCTCTTACTGCCAGAAAACTTTTTGCCTTCATTACCAGCCAGAATTCCGCTCAGTGAACAGCTGAACGTTTCTGGCTTAACGCAAATCAGCCAGTCGCAGCAGAAATTGCCGGCACGGTTGCCGCTATAATCACGGTAACCTCAATGGCAGCAATGATTTCTTTAGTCAGCTCACCGAACTGATTGCCTTTCGCGATATTCTCGATTGCTGCTTTGTGTTCTTTTAACTCTTTCTTGCTCAACGCTTTCCCAAGGATCTTAAGCGCTTTAGCGATAGAAATAAGCAAAACCATACGCGGGTCTGTATTCTCTGACGGCTTCATAATAGTGTCGCGTATGTCTTGAATAAGCTGGGCTTCTATTCGAGGTTGCTGTGATGTGTAGCGGCGCGCTTTGAAAACCCAAAGAACTTTATGAATTTCTTTCTCAACAATATGCTTTTCGGCCAAACTTTCAGCCACGCGGTGATTCAAGCCTTTCATAGCTGCCAGCTTAGTTACCCAGTGCTTTAACTTTCTATTTTTTTTAGACGCTCTAAGCTTCTCTATAACTTCCCTTAGCAATGGCTCGTCTGCGGTTGCGCCTTCTTTCAACACAACGATATTCTTTTTACCTTCAGTCAACTCAATTTGCTGCTCCAAAAGAAGCTCTGCAAGCATAGACGCTGCAATTCCATACTGTAGGAAGCCTACCTGAAGTCGGCCTTTTGCGCCGTGCAGAGCTAATAACACGAGCTTTTCATGTAATTTCAACGTGTCTAACATAAATGCGTTCTCCATTTGAGTAACGCCAACAGATTAGCACTGCTTGACGAATTCTGACATTTTTCAATTGAACCAAAATGTTTCAAAAAGCGACTAATATTCAATCAATATTCAAGGACGCTATTCCATGCATACTGTTAAATCGATCATCACGTTGGCTATTTTTTCCTTTTCAACCGCTGCTTTAAGTGTTCCCCAGCAAGAAAGCGACTGGATTACCGTTTTCGAAAACGACTCTATTCGTTTGCTCAGCCACGACATTGAAGATGCTTCAGAAATCCGTGCCAACCTACTAGAGGCAGAGCGCACCTTTACAGACTGGTTTGTAGCCCCTGAAAAAATAGATATTTTTATTAGCGATAGTCAGTCTACTTTAGGCTCACTGCCGGAGCTTCAAAGCTCTCGTCATTTAGCGCTTTCTCGTGAAACGTTAGCCGCAAAAAAGGGGCCAGACCGCACCTTCGCCGCAATCATTGCACACGAAACCTGTCATCTATGGTTTATCGACTATGTGACCAGTCAGGGCATTCCACAAACTAGCGGCGGACAAATTCCTGCATACGGGCACGGCCAAATTAACGACTGGCTAGACGAAACAATTGCAGTCGCATGTGAACAAGGTGATGTAGCACAAAGCCGTCGAGACCAGGACTTTCCCATTACACCGTTAGAGCAATACCTTACAAACAAACACCCCGTTTATGCACAAATAGAAGCTCGAGTTGCAGCGATATTGGCCGCACGCCAAGGCAACGGAAGCAGCCAGCAAACCATTCGCCTTACCACCGACGACAATGAATTGATCCACTTTTATCTGCAGTCTGCACATTTTGGCGACTTCATTTTTAGCCGCACAACCCCAGAACAACGTCAGCAACTTATTCGCTACGCACAGCCCGACTCGGATATTGAAAACCTTGCTTCATTTCTTGAATTTGACTCCATCGGCGCATTAAGCGAGGCATTTCAACGCTTCGTAGAGGATTAAAACAACTAAAACCAGCATTCAAAAAACAGACCTTAACGGTGTTGAGAATAATTTGCATTTAGATTATCATTCGCAAAATATTCGCTAACTAATCTGTTGAGGAGTTTATCGTGGGTAAGTTTTCAACCCTGACACTTGCATTATTTGTGGCTGGTTTACCGGTAACTGCTGTGCTTGCAGCCGACCAAGGTACTGAGGACACTATTGAACATATCGAGGTTCGTGGTCAGCAACAGTCTGGCTACCGTGTGCAAGACCAGCAGTCTAGTTCACGACTCGATTTAGATATGAAAGACACGCCACAAATGGTTTCAGTGATCAATGGCGAACGTATCGCAGACTTTCAACTTAACGACATCAACAGTTTGCTAGAGAACTCGGCTACGATTAACGTTGAGCAAGTTGAAACTGACCGCACTTACTACTCTTCTCGTGGCTTTGAACTCAATAACTTTCAAATCGACGGTTTAGGTCTTCCGCTTATTAATAGTAACTCTCATGGCCGCATGGACACCGCGCTATATGAGCGTGTTGAAATTGTGCATGGCGCAAACGGTATTATGACTGGTGTGGGAAGCCCTGCCGCAACCGTAAACATGGTTCGTAAGCGCCCACAGGCTGAAAACTCTGGCTCAGTGAGTTTTACTACAAGCTCTTGGAGCGGGCAGCGCGCAGAAGCAGACTTTTCCCGTGTACTTAATCGCTACTTGCGTGGTCGGGTTGTTTTAGTGAACGACGACTCTGAGTCTTATCTCGACCGTTACGAGAACTCAACGCAAGTAATTTATGGTGTGATCGACTTCGCGCCAGGTACGAATACGCTCATTACGATTGGTCATAGCGAGCACCGCAGTGAAACTGACGGAAATATGTGGGGTGCGCTAACCCTTCACTATGGCGACGGCACACCAACGAACTTTGATCGCTCAACTAACATTGCTGCCGACTGGTCTGAATGGAACGTTAAAGAGCAACGTAGCTTTATTGATGTAGAGTCAGTACTTAGCGAAAACACCACGCTTCGCGTGGCATACAACCGTGTTCGTACCGACGAAGACAGCATGTTGTTCTACACCTACCTTGCAGACACAAACCAAGGATTAAACCCAGACACCGGTTTAGGATTAATTGGTTATGGTAGTGAGTACGACTTAGACGACGAACAAGACACTTTTGATGCGTATCTAACCACTATGTTCGACGCTTTCGGTGAGTCACATCAATTTGTAGTCGGCGCAAACTACTCTCGCTTAGATTATGTAGACACGTCTTTATACGACTTCCATACAGGCAACGGCTTCCCTGCTATGCCTGCGCTTGAAGACTGGAATGGTAATACTCCGTTTCCAGAATTTACTGACGGCTTGGCTGGCAGTGTTATCGACAACACCCAACGGGCAATATATGCGCAGGCTCGTTTAGCGCTCTCATTAGATACTCACTTACTCATCGGTGGTCGCTACAACGAGTTTGAAACCGAAGGTGTAGGTTATGGCGTAGACGAAACCCGCGATGACGCTGAGTTTATCCCTTATATCGGTTTTACCCACATGTTTAGCCCGGAAACCACCGTATATGCCTCTTACACCGAAACATTTATGGCGCAGAACCAGAAAGACGAGAATTTTGAGCGTCTGCCTGCTTTAACGGGTAAAAATACCGAACTAGGCGTTAAAACAGAGCTATTTGACGGAAAAGCTCTATTTTCGGGAGCTATTTTCAATGTTGAACAAGAAAACCTAGCTGTTGCGAATGGTACGGTTGTAAACCCAGAAACCAATGCTCCTGAAACTATCTACCGTGCAGCAGACGGTGTGCGTAGCCGCGGTGTAGAAATGGAAATTGCGGGTGAATTAACGCGTGGTTTACAAGCGAGCGTGTCATTGACGTCATTTAATATCGACGGTGACGACATGGTTGCAGATTACACGCCTGAAAATTTGTTCCGCGCCAGCATGACCTATACCCCTGCAAGCATTGAAGCGTTGAAGTTAGGTGCTAGCTTCCAGTGGCAAGACACCATTAGCCGAGTGCAAGGCGTGGTTGGCGACTTTTACGCTAACGAAGGAGAAACGATTGTAACTACACAAGGTGCTTATGGACGCTTAAACCTAATGGCTAGTTACCAATTGAACGACAATTTACGTTTGTCATTTAATGCCAACAACGTACTCGACAAAAAGTACATCAATAGCTTGGTTTGGGCGCAAGGATACTACGGTGCGCCACGCAACTATTCAGCGTCGATTGCTTGGAGTTTTTAATCGAGTATGAGTGCTAGAAAAAAGTTACATCAATGGCACGGATGGGCGGGGATCATTTTAGTGGTCCCCTTTCTCGTTATTTGCCTAACCGGAAGTATTATTGTATTTAAAAAGGAGCTAGACGCGTGGCTTATGCCTGAAATAGCCACTCTAGAGCCTACAGAGCAAGCAAGGCTTCCACTCACTGAACTTACCGCTGAAGTGAATGAGCAGCTACCGAACTATGAAATTGGCAGCTGGGAGATATTTCCTGAAGGTCACGACGAAGCCGATCGTGTATTCGTCATAAAGAAAGGTACAGATGAGTGGCATAAAGCTTATTTAAACCCTTACACTGGAGAGCTTCAGGCGGGTCCAACCGAGTCTGGCCATTACCTAACAGATTGGCTAGTTGAGCTCCACTACACACTGTTATTGAATGATTTACCGTACGTAGACGAGCATTTAGGTCTTATTGTTTCGTTTATATTGGCTGTTTTCTTAGTCTTTATGGGAATCAGCGGTCTAATCATCTACCGGAAATTCTGGCTTCGTTTCTTCACACTCCGCTGGAACCAACGCTTGCTTGTGGTGTTTAGTGATTTACACAAAATGTTCGGTACTTTTGCGTCTCCAGTATTACTCGTATTGGGTATTACCGGCGGCTATTACAGCGCGATTATTTATTATGAAGAATGGAAAGAGCACGGTAGCGGTGAGCAACACCATATTATGACGGATCGGCTTTATAATTCGGAACTGAATATCGATGCTTTAGTAGCAGACAGTGAGCAACAAATAGAAGGCTTTAAGCCTACATATTTATTGTTTCCGTTTGAGCCAGAATTACCGTTTACTGTATTTGGTCGCGCACCAACCGCAAATCCATTGCTGAGCAACTATGGCAGTGTGTCCAATTACGACCCATGGACCGGCGAATACCAGAGCACCTACAATTTAAATGAACAGGGTGTCGGTATGAAAACTTTAGATAGCTTTAGGCGCCTTCACTTTGGTACATTTGCAGGCATGCCGATAAAAATACTCTGGAGCTTTGTTGGCGTTATACCACTTCTTTTAGCTGTTTCTGGAACGTACATGTGGCTAAAACGCAAAAGTTGGAAACGTCGAAGAAAGTCTAGATAACCAAGAACAAGAGCGCTATGAGCAAAGCTTTTAAAACCATTATCGCAGGGCTACAAGCCCTGCTTTTCGTCACAGTCGCCGGTATTTCTCCAACAGTATCTGCCGCGAATGAGGCAGATATTCATGCAGACTTTCAATTCAGCCAACACCCAGCCTCTATGCAGCAGCTACATGAAGCAAGAGAGGCGGCAATAAACTCGAGTAAGCCAATGCTATTGGTACTTGGTGCAGAGTGGTGCCACGATAGCCAGGCATTAGCTCAAGCCTTTTCAAGGCCCGATTTTCATCAACAACTGAATCAAAATTACCAAGTGCTTAGTGTAGATGTAGGATACTTAGAGGCCGGCTATGGCATTACTCAAACTTTTGGGTTACCAACGTTTTACGGAACGCCTACGGTGCTTATTGTTGATCCAAATACCAGCACCATTTTGAACAAAATTGACTTTCAGCAATGGACCAGCGCGGCTGCAAAGGCTGATGAAGATTACGAGTCTTATTTTATAGAGAAGAATTTTCCGGTGTATCAGCCTAGCAACATTAACCCAGAAACATTACAACGCATTTTGGCGTTTGAAGCAGAGCAGGCCGAGCGTGTCATGCACGGGTTTCAGATTGTAGGGCCACTATTGCGCCAATATATCGAGTCCGATCGCCAAGATCGCGACGAATTTTTAGCCGCTTGGAACGAGTTAAGCCCTTTTAGAAACGAAATACCACGGATGTTGGAGCAAGCCATTCAAACGCAAAGCATTGAGCCGCTGAAGGCTGCGGCACCACTGTCCTGGGAGTTAGCGCAGTAGGAACGCAATAACCGATTACAAACTGCACTTCTGTATAGACAAAATCTATTAGGCTATTCGAAAATAGCTTGTGCAAAAAAGTCCGATCAGGGTCTATAGTTTTCTTGCGAAGTTAATCCGTGTCGTAAATCTCTTATTCAAGAGTAAACACAAACTGGAGAAAACTATGGACAACAAGAAAGACGCATTAGGTAAATGCCCTGTAATGCATGGCTCGAATACTCGCATGGGCTCTACCGGCACAAAAAATTTAGACTGGTGGCCAAATCAACTGAATTTAAAAATTCTTCACCAAAATGACAAAAAGTCGAACCCACTAGGTGAAGACTTCAACTACCGCGAAGCTTTCAAGAAACTCGACTTAGCGGCTGTTAAAAAAGACCTTGAAGAGGTGATGACCGACTCAAAAGACTGGTGGCCTGCAGACCATGGTCATTACGGTCCTTTCATGATTCGTATGGCATGGCACGCTGCAGGTACTTATCGTACTGGCGACGGTCGTGGTGGTGCGTCTACGGGTAACCAACGGTTTGCACCGCTAAACAGTTGGCCAGACAACGGAAACCTAGACAAAGCTCGCCGCTTGCTATGGCCGGTGAAACAAAAGTATGGCAATAGCCTTTCTTGGGCTGACCTTTTCGTACTTGCAGGTAACGTTGCACTTGAATCTATGGGCTTTAAAACCTTTGGATTCGGTGGCGGCCGTGAAGACATTTGGGAACCAGAAGAAGACATCTATTGGGGTGCTGAAGACGAGTGGTTAGGTAATGTTCGTTACTCTGGCGACCGTAACCTAGAAGCGCCTCTAGCTGCCGTTCAAATGGGTCTTATTTATGTAAACCCAGAGGGGCCTGACGGTAACCCCGACCCTGTAGCTTCTGGCCGCGATATTCGCGACACCTTCGATCGCATGGCAATGAACGACTACGAAACAGTTGCGCTTACTGCTGGTGGTCACACCTTTGGTAAAACTCACGGCGCCGCACCTGATTCTAACTTAGGTCCGGAACCAGAAGCTGCTCCACTTGAAGAACAAGGCTTTGGTTGGAGAAACGCCCACGGTAAAGGTAAAGGCAGAGACACCATTACCAGTGGATTAGAGGGTGCATGGACACCAACGCCAACGCAGTGGGACGGAAAATACTTCGACGTGCTATTTGGTTACGACTGGGAGCTGACAAAAAGCCCAGCCGGAGCACATCAGTGGGTTCCTAAGAACTTGAAAGACGAAGATCACGCGCCGGACGTCGAAGATTCTTCGATTAAAACCAAGATCATGATGACAACTGCAGATATGGCTATGCGAGAAGACTCTGAATATCGCAAGATCTCAGAGAAGTTCCAGCAGAATCCTGAAGAATTTGCAGACGCATTTGCGCGTGCTTGGTTTAAGCTTACGCACCGGGACATGGGGCCAAAAGCTCGTTATTTAGGTCCAGAAGTTCCTGAAGAA
The DNA here is from genome assembly GCF_004344885.1 of Lysobacter sp. N42. NCBI lineage: Bacteria > Pseudomonadati > Pseudomonadota > Gammaproteobacteria > Lysobacterales > Lysobacteraceae > Lysobacter > Lysobacter sp. N42. Next base: position 177,494 of record NZ_SKFB01000003.1, on the reverse strand, counting down.
GACCTAATCTGGCAAGATCCGGTTCCTGCGGTAGACCACGACTTAATCGACAGTAGCGACATTTCTAACCTGAAGAAAACCATTTTAGATTCAGGTTTGAGCAACCGCGAGTTGATTTACACAGCTTGGTCTTCTGCTTCCACGTTCCGCGGCTCTGACTGCCGAGGCGGTGCAAACGGTGCTCGTATTCGCTTAGCGCCAATGAACAGCTGGGAAGCAAACCAACCAGAGCAATTGAAGAAAGTGATCAGCACACTTGAAGGTATCCAGAAAGACTTTAATTCGAGTCAATCAGGTAACAAACAGGTGTCTGTTGCAGACTTAATTGTACTCGGTGGCTCAGCAGCAGTTGAAGCTGCAGCAAAAGAAGGCGGATTCAATATTGAAGTACCGTTTACACCAGGTCGTACCGATGCCACAGACGAACAAACTGACGCGGACTCATTCGATGTTCTAGAGCCAGAAGCAGACGGTTTCCGGAACTTCATGAAAAAAGCGTTTACGGTTCGTGCAGAAGAGATGCTGTTAGACAAAGCACAATTGTTAACCCTAACAGCACCAGAAATGACGGTTCTTGTAGGCGGCCTTCGCGTTCTAGACGCAAACTATGAAGGTAGCAAACATGGCGTATTCACTGACAAACCTGGCGTGTTAAGCAATGACTTCTTTGTGAACTTAACGGACATGGGAATTGAGTGGAAACCAACCAATGAACATGCTGAAGAGTTTGAAGCATTCGACCGCGCTACAGGTAAAGTGAAGTGGACAGGAACACGCGTAGACCTTGTGTTCGGTTCAAATTCGCAGCTTCGTGCACTTGCAGAAGTTTACGCTCAAAGTGACGCGAAAGAGAAGTTTGTTAAAGACTTCGTGGCAGCATGGACCAAGGTTATGAATGCTGACCGCTTTGACTTACTCGACTAAACGAAATTTCGAATTTCGTGAATATCCAAGGGCGCTTTAAAAGCGCCCTTGCTGTTTTTAACCTATTCGGTTTTATTCCCTACAAAATTTAGCGATACTGCCTTGATAACAATTCAAAAAGGTACTTCGTGATGCGCATTTTATTTAAATTACCGCTGGTTACACTCATTTTAAGCTGCCTTCTGCTCATTAATATGCCGTTAGCTGAGGCGCAAGAGCAGAGCATAGAAGAATTTACGGAAAGCTTAGAAAGACGAGAAGGCTTTTTTAATCTTTATGTTGACCAAGCAAAAGACCGGGTATACCTCGAAGTACCTGAAAATGCCGGTGCATTTATTTTTCAAAGTAGCCTTCCCCGAGGTGTAGGTTCAAACGATTTAGGCCTGGACCGAGGGCAACTGGGCGCAACGCGTCTTGCTCACTTCAGCTTTCATGGGGAAAGAGCATTACTCATTGAGAAAAATACACAATATAGGGCAATTACCGAAAACCAAGCAGAGCGTCTTAGCGTGCAAGAAGCCTTCGCCGAGTCGACATTATTTGGCTTCGACATTGTCGCTAAAACAGATGGCCGGGTATTGCTTGACTACACACCATTCTTATACACCGACATTCATGGCATTAGCACACGCTTACAAAGCCTGAATGAAGGACAATTTCGTGTTGACCCTTCACGCTCAGTGTTGTGGCTAGAGCGTACCAAGTCGTTCCCACGCAATACGGAATTAGAAGCTAAAGTCACATTTTCTGGAAGCCAAGCAGGCTATTACTTGCGCTCGGTAACCCCTGACAGTTCTGCGCTTACGGTTCATTTACACCACTCGTTTATTGCCTTACCGCCAGAAGATTATGAACCACGTGCTTTCCACCCAAACAGCGGCTTGTTCCCAAACAGTTTTCAAGACTATGCAGTACCGCTACAGCAAGACATGACCACTCAGTATGTGCGCCGTCATCGCTTGGAAAAAGCAAACCCAAGTGCTGAACGAAGTGAAGCAATTGAACCGATTATTTATTACCTTGACCCAGGTGTTCCTGAGCCAGTTCGCACAGCACTTATCGAAGGTGGCGAATGGTGGAACGAAGCCTTTGAGGACCTTGGTTTTATTAACGCATTCCAAATTCGCGATCTTCCTGCTGACGCAGACCCAATGGATGTTCGTTATAACGTTATTCAATGGGTTCACCGCGCAACTCGAGGCTGGTCTTACGGTTATTCTGTAGTTGACCCACGTACCGGTGAAATACTGAAAGGTCATGTAACTTTAGGTTCATTGCGCGTTCGTCAAGACATGCGCATCGCCCAGGGATTATTAGCGCCATTTTCAGAAGAAAAAGACACCGAGGCCCTACTAGCTGAAATTGAACGAGTTGCGCTGCATCGTATTCGTCAACTTTCAGCACATGAAATTGGGCATACCCTGGGTATTGCTCATAACTTTGCTTCGAACTCGCAAAACCGTGCGTCTGTTATGGACTACCCACACCCTCTCATCGAGCTTAATGAGCAAGGCGAAGTTACGCTGCAAAATGCTTACGCAACAGGTATGGGTATATGGGACAAATTCACAGTGGCTTATGCGTATAGTGAGTTTGCAGACCAAGAAACAGAACGTCGTGGACTTACTTCGTTGCTTGAACAAGCGCGTGAGCAAGACCTGCACTTCATTTCTGACCGTGACGCACGGGCAGCTCATGGTGGGCACCCTACCGCGCACCTATGGAATAACGGCGCAAATGCCACCGACGAATTAAACCGTTTGGTGAACATTCGTAGCCAAGTACTTAATCAATTCGGCCTTAGCAATATAGCCGAAGGTCAACCGCTTAGTGACTTAGAGCATGTGTTAGTGCCGATGTTCTATTTACACCGTTATCAGGTGGAGGCAGCAGCTAAACTAGTAGCGGGTGTGCATTACCGCTATTACGTTACGGGTGAGCAGCCAGTCGATCACACCATGGTGAGCAGCGAGCAACAACAAGCAGCGATTGACGCGCTATTGAACACTTTAGGTACCGACTTCTTGACTATTCCTCAGTCGGTTCAACAATTACTTGTGCCCAATGCATATGGCTCGTATGACTCTAGAGAAGACTTCCCAGGACGAATGGGGCTATTTAACGACCCAGTTACGATTGCAGAAGCGAGTGCGAACCATACGTTACAGCTTTTGTTCCATCCATTGCGTCTGAACCGATTACAGTGGCAACACGCAAATGACGCAAGCATTCCATCACCTGCACAGGTGGCTAGGCAGGCGTTGCAAGCAACTTGGGATACATTAGAAGACGTAAAAGACCCGATTTCACAGCGCACCGCTTATGTGACTGCGTATCAAATTTTCCAAACATCGATGAACTCAAACACGGCACCAGAAGTGCGCGCGGCCTTGCAACAGGTACTTCGTCACTCCGCAGATAAGCTTGCCGACGATGCCGATAGCTGGCGTTATGAGAGCAGTGCATTTAGTGCTTATTTGGCAAGATTGGTGAATCAAGCACTTATAGACCAAGAGTGGCCTGAAGCGTTTGCTCCTGCGGAGTTACCGCCAGGCTCCCCGATTTAGCGCGCTAATTATTCAAGGAGCAACACATGGCGTATTGGCTTATGAAAACCGAGCCAGATGAGTGCAGCATCGACGACTTTGCCCGACAAGCAGAGTCGCCGATTTGCTGGGACGGAGTACGAAATTACCAGGCTCGAAACTTTATGAGAGAAATGAAGGTTGGTGATAGCGTCTTTATTTACCATTCCAGCTGCAAAGCAATCGGCATCGCCGGAACAGTGGAGGTTGTGAAAGAGGCTTACCCAGACCCCACGCAAGAAAATATTGAGAGCAACCGCTGGAGTGCCGTCGACTTAATCTTCAAAGCTAAGTTCAAACGAGTTATTACGCTAAATGAACTAAAGTCTATTCCTGCCCTCGCAAAGAACCCACTGGTACAGAAAGGCAATAGGCTGTCGGTTATTCCCTTTAGCCAAACTGAATGGAACGCGGTTCACGCTTTTATTTAAAGTAAACGTCAGCATTGACAATATCTTTATGTAAAGATAAATTATCTCTACACAAAGATATTGAGGTGTTTATGTTCGTCCGTGATTTGAAATTAATATTTATCATGTTTGGTTTATGCGCGTTACTTTCAGGGTGCAACAATCCACAACCTGAGCTAAGCGAGAACTCCGAACAAGAGACAACTACAGATGTTGTTGAGTACTTTGAAGCACTGGCTAACCTATCAAAGTTTAATGGCGTAGTTTACTTATCTAGAAACTCCGAAGTATTAGTTAACAAAGCATTTCAAGCACAAGACTTTCCAACTCGAGGCGCCGTAACCCCAGAGTCAATGTTCCATATTGCCTCTGTGCGTAAACTCATGAACCAATATCTTGTCTTTCAAAACCCTCCCGTAGAAGGTTTCGCAGACATTCCCTTGGTTGAGTGGATAGATGGCGCCAATATACATCCAGCGTGGACCCTACGCATGTTGCTCAATCACGAAAGTGGCTTACCCCGAGGAGAAGCGCATGAGTTCGGCGACACCCCATACACGCTAGAAGAAACGAAAGCATTGATTCTTTCTCAGCCATTACGCACTGCGCCCGGAGAAGAGTTTTATTATTCTAACTTTGGTTACCTGCTTATCGATATAGCGATTGGAGAATGGTTTGAACAACACCCAAATGAAGTTTTTAGGGCTGAGGTTTTCGAACCGTTATCACTGACTCGAACTATGAATGCGAATGCAGCCTTCCAGCAAGATAACTATGCGCAAGGTTACTATTATCCAGAAAGCGACACCGCGGTTGCGGCTGAACGCTATAAGTTTCTGCAATTCGAAAGCGGAGATCTTTATTCGACGGCTCAAGACCTTGCCCAGTTTGTACGCCAAATCGAATCGCCAGATATTCGCTCCAACGGCATTGTTGAGCATGCCGGAGCCAAAAGAGGCTATCGTAGTTACCTTTATCACGACAGCAACCAACAACTTACTTTCGTGATGCTTGCCAATACAACAGCTGTTCCCATAACCGATGTGATTTCTGACATGAAGCGGATTTTTACAGGAGAAGCCGTACCTATTCCAAAAGAAATTAACCGTCAAGCTATCGCATACCAACCGTATATAGCGGAGCAAATTGCTGGCGATTACACGTTGTTGGTTAATGGCCAAACCCTTATTCTAACGTGCGACGCGAACGGCATTTATTTGAATGATCCGGCGTCAGAGCAAGCTCCGCAAGAGCTTTTATTTGAAAACGAAACCACACTATTTCACGACCCTAAAGTGCTCGATAGCTTTGCAATAGAGTGGCACAATAATCAGCCTCAACTTTTCGCAGTAGCTATGGGTGGCGCACGTTTCCCTATGCAGCGAGAACAAGCTAGGAGCTGTAATGACTAAAGCCAACGAAAACCCTGAACTAGCAGACTTTATGGCGTCTGAATGGCGCCGTGAGAAACCTGATTTACCGGTTGAAGATGCAGCGTTACTGGGTGTTCTAATTGGCGTAGTCAGACGTATTGAGCGCACAGGACAAACAGCATTAAAGAAGTACCAATTACTAAATAATGAACACGACCTATTAGCTTGCTTAAGGCGCAAAGGCCAACCCTATGCGGCTATAGCCAACGACATTTTGTCAGAAATTCTATTAACGAGTGGCGCACTCACCACTTGTGTGGACAGGCTTATCAAACGAGGGTTGCTTATTCGAGCTCAAGATAAGCATGACAGGCGTAAGCGTTGGATTAAGTTAACAGACAAAGGCGTTGAGCTTATCGACAAAGTCACCACAGAGCGCTTTCAACTTGCAGCTACCATTCTGCAAAACTTTAATGAAAACGACAAAGCGAAACTCAAACAGTATATTTTGCAGTTTGATGCCGCATTACTACCGATTGAGAAGCCGGAATAAGCGCCACTAGAAAACGTTTAGGTAACTTCCCACACCGCAAAACTCGTGCTAACTTTTGATATTGAATAATTTTCATACAAAAGAGAGTGTATCTGTGCGTCGTATATGGCTTCTATGTTTGCTCCTACTTTCCGCGCTTCCCGCTGCAAGCTTTGCTAGCCATCACACTAATCCTATTCTATCCATTGGTATTCCCCCCATCGGCAACTTCGAGTCGAATATGAATAGTCACCCCGAATCACACGCGATTGCCGTGGGTAACGAAGGCTTCATATATGTAGGAACAAATACCGGCATTAAGGTTTACGACGGTGAGAACTGGACCTTCATTGCCACTCCCAATCGCAAACTTGTGCGTTCGTTAACCGCGGGTAAGGATCGGCGTATGTACGTGGGCGGTTACGACAGCTTTGGCTATATTGAGCCAGACACCACGGGGCAACTGGTCTTTCATGACCTTTCGCAAGAATTTACGTCATTACGCACGGCTGGGTATGCCGATATTTGGGATTTGCTGGTGACCGAAGACGCTGTTTATTTTAAAGCTGTTCGGGACTTATTTCGCTATGACATAAACACAGGCGCTACGTCTGTGTGGCAGTTTGAAGGACGCTTCGGCGCCATTAACGCTTTCGACAATCAAGTTTATGTGCAATACCGTGGGTTAGGCCTAGCACATTATCGCCAAGGAAATTTTGAATTAGTAAGTGAACACTCACTTTGGCACGAGCATATCTATGATTTGGTCGGTTTAGGGGAAGACGGTTGGCTTGCCAATACGCGTAGCGGCCAATGGCTTCATGTAGATAACCCTTATCAACCTGAACAGGATAACTACCTAGTTCCTCAATTATTTAACCTAGATCAACTTCCAAGCGGCGACGAATTTTATGATGTCGCAGAGGTAGGGCCCGGACAAGTGGCTTTGGCACACAAGGAAGGTTCGGTATTCATTTTCCATTGGGACACCCAAAATGTAGAGCGCTTTCCCGTAAGCTACAACACCATTTTGCAACTTGCGGGCGGCTTCAACAATGCTATTTATGCGCTAGCAGAACAAGATGTTGTTCGCATTGAATGGCCGTCCCAGTGGCGTATTATTGGTCCGCAAACCGGTATTAGAGGTCGGGTTCATAATATTCGCAATTGGCACGACCGCTGGTTTACGCTCACCAGCGCAGGCGTGTTTGAACTTATTAGCGAGCCGGTGCCTCATTTCGAAAAGGTCAGTTGGACCAATCACGAAGCATGGGACCTCATGGAGCTCAATGGCGACTACGCTCTTCTTGCTGATAGTTATCAAATACAACAAGTCAGCGACGATGGCTTAACTCCGTTAACCCACGCCACGTTATATCCGCGCCTATTTCAAGAATCGAAGTTTCGAGAAAATTATACTTTTGTCGGCACAGAGTTGGGCTTAGCGATTTGGCACCCGGTTCACGGTTTAACATTGGAGTGGACCGAACCGGGTACGTTAGTGAATTCTATTGCGCAGCTTGATGCACAAACGCTATTACTTGGCACATCACATCGAGGAGTTATCGAGGTCACACTGGACGAGTCATACTCGATGGTGACACGTGTGCACTATGTGGGAGAAGAGAGCGGGATAAGTTATGGCTTGGCGCGAGAGGCTATTCTCTCTCAGTTTGACAGCCAACTCGTCATAAGTACTGCCAAAGGTCTTTATAATTGGGAAAACGGTACTGCCACACCCGAAGGTTCTGGACTTTGGGAAGCGCTAGAAGCTGAGCAAGCGGTAAGAATAGAAGGCGGTGTAAACAACGACTATTGGGCTTATAGCTTCAATTATCTATATCACTTCAATGGTGGCGATCCAGATCTACAAAAATGGCAAAACGTTCAATTTAATGGCTTGCTACCCGGGGCCATTACCACACTATTTGTAAACGACGCTTACGCACAATATGTGGTGTTAGGTAGCCATTCAGCATTAGTTACATTGCAACCGCAAGCGACTCAGCAAAGCTTTAATACTGAACCGGTTCGCATGAATAGTATTGTGAAAATTAAAGGCGATTCGGCTGAACGACTGGAGCTCAATCAGAATTACAACTTCGAGTCAGGCAGGTTTGCATTGCAATTTAACTTCGCCATGCCTAATTCTTCGGCCGTTGGTGAAACACTTTATAGTGCGCGTTTGGAAGGATACGAAGATCATTTTAGTGAGTGGAATAGAAGCACGAGAATTACCTATTCTAACTTATCCCCAGGTAGCTATTCCTTTATGGTAAAAGCACTTTCGCCCAACGGCGAGATTACGAAAACGGTACCGCTTAACTTTACCATTCAGCCTCCGTGGTATGACAATACGTGGATACGCGCTCTCGCTGTATTGCTTATCATCGCAATGTTATTCCTCGTCGTTAAATACTTCATTCGTCGCCGGACGCGTTTGTTAGCGCTCGAAAAACGGCGTTTAAAAGACATGGTGGAGGAACGAACCCAAGACCTTGCGAATGCTAATAAGAAACTTGAGTCTATGGCGAATGTGGACGGTCTAACCGGCATCGCTAATCGTAGACGACTTGATCAATTTCTTGGTGAAGCCGTACATCACTGTATGAGCAGTGGAAAACCATTATCGCTTTTACAAATCGATGTTGACCACTTTAAGTCTTATAACGACACCAATGGTCATTTAGCCGGTGATAATGTTTTGAAAGAAGTAGCTCATGCCCTACAAACAACGTTAAGAAGACAAGAAGATTTAGTCGCAAGGTTTGGTGGAGAAGAGTTTACTGTAGTTATGCCAGGAGCGTCTCAAGAGCATGCACTTGATGTCGCAGAAGCAATGCGACAGCATGTAGAGTCTACAGTGAGTCAAATTACTATTTCGGTCGGTGTGGCAGTAATGCAGCCTGAAAATATAACAGCACCGGAACATGCAATTCAGACTGTACTTGAGCGAGCGGACAAAGCCCTATATGAAGCGAAAGAAAGTGGGCGCAACCGAGTTTGCTAGTGCAGATTCCAGGGTAAGGAGTACGCTATGACTTGGAGTAACGAAGCAAAGCAGCTTTTTAAGCAACAGTGTTTAGTCAATGGGCAATGGATTTCGAGCAGCTCAAGTGAAACCATTTCGGTAAATAATCCTGCGTCTAACGAAACGCTGGGCACAGTTCCAAGCTTGTCATCTGCAGAGTCAGAAAAAGCGATTCATGCGGCACACCAAGCATTTCCCGCTTGGCGAAAGAAAACCGCGAACGAACGTTCGAGTATTTTGCGCAACTGGTTCAACTTAATCATGGATCACCAAGATGCCCTCGCTGAAATTATGACTCGCGAACAAGGCAAACCCTTAGCCGAAGCTTCCGGTGAAATTGCTTATGCCGCTAGCTTTATAGAGTGGTACGCCGAAGAAGGTAAACGCGTATACGGCGAAACGATTCCCGGAGCAAGTGAAGACGCACGAATAGTGGTCACAAGAGAGCCGGTTGGTGTATGTGCTGCGATTACGCCTTGGAACTTTCCTGCTGCAATGATTACCCGCAAGGTTGGGCCGGCACTCGCTGCTGGCTGCACTATGGTGGTGAAGCCCGCCTCTCAAACGCCGTTTACCGCGCTAGCTATTGCTGAACTAGCGATTCAAGCGGGCGTTCCCGACGGTGTCTTGAATGTTATTACCGGATCCGCGAAAGAGATTGGCGAACAACTATCCACGCACCCTCTGGTACGCAAAATAAGTTTCACTGGCTCTACCGCAGTAGGCTCTACATTAATGGCTCAGGCCTCTAGCACAATCAAAAATATTTCGTTGGAGCTTGGGGGGAATGCACCTTTCATTGTATTCGATGACGCAGACATTGAAGCAGCAGCCGAAGGTGCTGTGGCCTGTAAATTTAGAAATGCTGGGCAAACCTGTGTATGCACCAACCGAATCTATGTTCAGCGTAGTGTTTATCCTGAATTTCTAGCCGCTTTCCGAGAAAAGGTAGCTGCGTTAAAGGTAGGAGACGGGCTGGAGAGCGATGTAGTTATTGGACCTCTGATCAACAATGACGCAGTGAAAAAGGTAGAAGAACACATCGAAGACGCATTGAGCCAAGGTGGTTCGCTAGAATTAGGCGGCAAGCCTCATGAATTAGGTGGGTTATGGTTTCAGCCAACCATTGTTGGCAATGCGACTCAATCCATGAAATGCGCCCACGAAGAAACCTTCGGCCCTTTAGCGCCGCTTTTTATATTCGACGACGAAAGTGAAGCTATAGAGCATGCGAATGACACAGAGTTTGGGTTGGCAGCTTACTTTTATGCGCAAAATATTCATCGCATTCGCAGAGTGAGTGAAGCATTAGAAGCCGGCATTATTGGAGTAAATACGGGCTTAATTTCAAATGCAGCTGCACCATTTGGTGGTGTAAAGTCTTCAGGCTTAGGCCGTGAAGGTGGCCGCCACGGCATTGAAGAATATACCGAAATGAAATACTTATGTCTTGGCGGCGAAGCTTAGTTTTATTTAGGCTTTACTAATAAAGACTCGATGCTGAACACGTGATCGTCTTCGGTGTCGAGTTGCCGTAAAGCCTCTGCAAGTTTAAGTACATACTCGTCGTTAGGGCCACTTGGTCCTTCCGAGCAAGCTATTTGCTGCGCAATTTCTAGGTCTGACGCAGGCCCCAAGTAAGCTGCATTGTCTGGGCCAGCAATATAAACCAAACCTCTTTCCGACTCTGGCTGGTTACCGTCCACGAAATGCAATGCCGTTTCTATGCGCAAATAGCCATTCTTTTCGCGGTGATCAAGGTGTTCAAACACTTCAGGTTTAACTTGATAGGCCATACCTACACATTGCTGGCCTTGGGCAGGGATTAATGTAAGCACACGCCCCGGTGCTTCAGGGGTTCCGCGATGATCATGTGAACCCTGCCAGAACCGGCGCTGCCAATCTTCTATGTAGGCGGGCCGACGCTGCAGATAAGGAAAGTCTACTTTATGAATTAACGAACCATAACCAAAAACCCACACGGGGTGTTCTGGGTGTAAGGGCATACGGTTTTTATTTAAAGTTTGCGTGTCATGTGCCATAACGTTTAGTGAACCGTAATTTCTGGAAGCTTACCTTTCGACATCATATGCACTTGAAAGTGCACAGTGACTTCTAGTGACTCTAACTGCTCAAGCTTAATCAAACTTTCTTGGGAAATACGATACCTATGCGGCGTCATGGTAAGCAAGTTTTGAATATCAGCTTGTGTTTCCAGCAACACTTTATAGCGAATCGATCTGCGCTCAAAAGTTTTAAAACCTGTTCCAGCCTCTCGCTCATTGTCGCTGTCTTTCTTAACTTCAGGGTAAATAATTTCCCGTAGTTCTTTTAAATGGTCGCTACCGGGGTCAACCTGAATCAGCATACCGTCGCCTTTCATAATTCGAAAGAACTCTTCGTAAACTGCAAATCCAAATACGTTTAACACAATACTCATGGAGTCTGACGGCAGCGGTAATTGTGCGTTAGAAGCAACCACCCAGCTTAGATCTTTTGCTTTTTTCGCAGCCGACTGGACCGCCCACTTGGAAATGTCGATACCTACGGCATCCCACTCAAAATCGTCGTTTTCCCAACGTAAGTGCTCCAGCACTTCACGCAGGTAGAAGCCCTCTCCACAGCCGGCATCGAGTATGCTGAACTTATTCTCAATACCACTAAACGAGTCTTGATAAGCGCTGAGTAGCTTCGCTAAAAACGACGCCAGAGGCTCATAGTAACCCGCTTCAAGGAACGCCCTACGCGCGACCACCATGGTTTTACTATCCCCCGGATCTTTCGAGCGTTTAAAATGAGCCGGAAGTAAGTTGATATAGCCTTCTTTAGCACGGTCAAAATGGTGCCCTTGCGCACACGACCAACCCGCTTCATTTTCACTAAGCGCAGTTCCGTCGAGCGGGCAAATAAAGGCTTTAAATCCATTAATTTTCATATAATTGCTTTATAATCATGCTAAATATTAAGTGTGAAAGAGTAGTCGTACCCGAGCCAATAAACAACAAGGAAAGTCTATTGCCATGCAACTTATGCCTAATTTTACCAAAAAGGCACTTTGTTTAAGTCTGTTTTTGCTAGCTTTTCCGACATTCGCTAGCGAACCGGAAGAGCGCGTAGGGTTAGTGCTCGGTGGCGGAGGTGCAAAAGGCTTAGCCCACATTGGCGTGTTACTTTATTTAGAAGAACATCGTATTCCAGTCGACTTCGTGGTGGGCACGAGTATGGGCGCTATTGCGGGTGGCCTTTATGCGCAAGGACACAGTGCAGCTTCGCTTGAAGAACTAGTACTTACAGTGAATTGGCAAAATGTATTTACCGACCAGGCTCCGCGTGCATATCGCAGTATTCGCCGCAAAGAAGAAGACCGCTTATATCCTACGCAAGCATTAGTGGGCTTTTCTGACGGCGAGTTTAAGTTCCCTTCCGGTTTAATTCAGGGCCAGCGCCTGATGCCGTTGCTCCGCGAATTTTCGATTCGTGGTCGCGAGCTGACACACTTCGACAACCTCCCATTACCGTTTCGCGCCACCGCAGTAGACATAGAAACAGGTGAATTGTTGGTAATTGAAGATGGCGACTTAGCACTGGCTATGCGGGCAAGTATGGCGATTCCCGGAATTTTCTCCCCTGTGCACTGGCATAATAGATATTTAGTCGACGGCGGCATGGTAAACAACCTTCCTGTCGACTTAGCTCAGGAAATGAACGCGACTCGAATTATTGCCGTGGACGTGGGTGAGGACTTTCCTTCTTTCGAGGAGTTACAAGGACCGCTCGAGGTTATGGAGCAAGCCATAAACTTAATGATTCGAAATAACAGTCAGCAACAAGTTGCCCTGCTGAATGAAAACGACGTGCATATTGTTCCACAATTACTCAGCCTCGACATTGGTGCTGCTGACTTCGGGAAAGCTGAACTGGCTATTCGTGCCGGTTATGAAGCCGCTGAACAAGCGTCAGAACAGCTTTTGCCATTGCAGGTTTCGCCTGAACAATGGGCCAACTACAGACGTAGCCTTTCGGTTAACGCACAACCTCTTATTCCGCGTTGGTTTCGTATCGAAAATAGTGCTGACGTTCCAGACCAAATGCTGTGGGCGAACATTGCAACAGAATCGGGCCGACTGCTCGACCCAGAAACGCTGAATGACGACGTAGAGCGAATTTACGGATTAGGTTATTTCGACCAAGTTGACTACCAGATCATGTGGGAAGATGATGTGCCCGGCATTGAGCTTCGAGCAACGCCCAGAAGCTGGGGACCTGATTACCTAGGCTTTGGGTTAACCTTTGAAGAAAACTTTGACCGTCAGTCTAACTACCGTGCTGCAGTAAGCTACCTCAAAACACAGGTCAACGACTACGGCGCTGAACTGCAATTCGACCTTCAAATTGGCAATGAACCGGTGATTCGCGCACAGTATTGGCAGCCCCTTCGCCAAGACGCGAGCACATACACCAATACCCGCTTAAAACTGAATCGAGTGCGAATAAACAATACAGCCCAGGGGCAAACTCGCTTTCTTACCGAGATAGACCGCCAAACTCTAGGGTTTGATATAGGAACCCATTGGCGCCATACCGCCGACGTGCGACTAAGCCTAGACTTTTCGACAGGAACCTACCAAGAAAACTTTAGCACTGTTCCGGAACAAAGCTTTCAAACCGGTTCATTAGGCATTCGCGTTAATTTCGACTCGCTCGACAGCGTATTCCTGCCGACGCAAGGAACGTTGGTTTCGTTGCAGCACAAGTGGTTTCATGAAACTTTAGGTTCCGACGAGAACTTTCAGCAGCTTTCTATACAAGGTTTAGGAGCTGCGACATCAGGAAATCATACGCTAGTGCTAGGCGGCGAGTTCGCTACCACGCTTAACGGCGAAGCTCCTATTTATCAGCGACATCAGCTTGGGGGCTTCATGCGCCTTTCCGGCTATGAACGCAACGCTTTGTCCGGGCAGCATTCGGTATTTGGGCAAGCGGTATATTTACATCGACTAGAGGCCAGCAGGCAGTTTGGAACCTTACCTGTTTACTTAGGTATAGCTTTAGAGGCGGGTAATGTTTGGCAAACCAATGAAGACGTTAAGCTAAGTGATCTTACTTATAGCACCTCAGTGCTTGGCGTGGTTACAACACCCGTAGGTGCTCTTTACCTTGGGCTTAGCCAGAATAGTGACAGCAGAAATAGTGCATACCTGGCTATTGGACGACCATTTTAACCGTTACCCTGGAACTTGTGTAACAACCCACCATAAAGCGAAAACCGAAACAGAGACCCAAGCGCCAACCGCTACTACCAAGGCACGCCACCCGGTTTGCTTTAACAGAGCGGGGGTTAACCCGGCACCAATCAGGAAAATACACAAGGCCATTATTTTCTTTCCGCCCCAAGCAAGCCAGTCGTATGTTGCTGCAAACGAAGGTAACAGGCTAGAGATAATGGCCGCGATAACAAAACCACTTATAAACCATGGGAAGTATACGCCCTGAGATTCTCCAGCACTCGCTCCTTTTCGCTTCATTATCCATGCGAAAACAATCACAACTGGAATGATGGCTAATGCGCGCGCTAACTTTAATGTAGTCGCTGTTGTTTGTGCGCTCTCGCCATAAACACCAGCAGCTGCAACTACAGAGGCGGTGTCGTGTATAGCAAGTGCGGCCCATACACCAAACTGCGTTTGTGAAAGGTTCAATGCTTTACCAATACTTGGAAAGAGCCAAAGAGCGGCGGCATTCAGGAAAAAAACACAGCCCAGCGCTATGGCGATAGTAGCGCTTTTCGCGCGAATAACTGGGCTTACCGCGGCAATTGCGCTACCCCCACAAATTGCTGTTCCTGTACCGATTAATGAGCCGAGGTCTCGGTCTATACCCATTAAGCGAGCAAGAATAAAACAGCTTAGAAACGCAACGCCAATGCTACTGGTGACAATAAAGATATTGTTATAAAGCAGATTTCCCGCTTCTTGGATGTGTACGCTGAACCCCAATAATACAATAGAGGTTGCTAGCAGCTGCTTCGCCCATTTACTCAAGGGCAAGTGCGTAGGTACCCAGCCGAGTAAAGCAAACACGATTCCCGCCAACAACGCAATTTGAGCACTAATCACCGAGAAAAGCGCCAATAAGGCCGTGAAAATAAATAAAATGTGGGTAATATGAATCATAAGAGCGCTAGATTACTAAATAACGATAATTAAATCGACAACAAACAGCAGGCAGGTTTCAACGTGGTTCAGAAAAGTTCGCAGAGGGTTTTTATTACCGGAGGAGCTAACGGCTTAGGTTTGGCGTTGGCGAAACATTACGCATCTGAAGGCGCTACAGTGTGTATCGCCGACCTCGACGAAGAGGCAGGAGCTAAAGCCTTAGAGCAACTTCAAGCTATCTCGCCTTCAGCACTCTTTACACCGTGTGACGTAACCCAGAGCGAAGACCTTCAGCGTGTAGCCCAGGAACTTATGGATACGTGGGGCGGCGTCGACATTGTTTTTAATAACGCCGGGGTAGCTCAGGTCGGAAATATCGAGGACGTGTCTG
Source organism: Lysobacter sp. N42 (assembly GCF_004344885.1). NCBI lineage: Bacteria > Pseudomonadati > Pseudomonadota > Gammaproteobacteria > Lysobacterales > Lysobacteraceae > Lysobacter > Lysobacter sp. N42. Next base: position 162,093 of record NZ_SKFB01000003.1, on the reverse strand, counting down.
ATGAAGATTGGCGTTGGATTATTGACATTAACCTTATGGGTGTAGTGCGCGGTTGCCGCACATTTACCCCTATGTTTAAGAAGCAGGGGCACGGCTACTTTGTGAATGTGGCGTCACTTGCTGGCTTGCTTGATGTGCCCTCTATGTCTGCATATAACGCCACAAAAGCTTCTGTGGTTTCTCTTTCAGAAACTCTACAGCATGAACTTGCCCCAGCAAACATCAGTGTAAGCGTAGTTTGCCCTTCATTTTTCCAAACCAACCTTGGCCAAGGTATGCGCTCGACCGTGCCAGGCATGCAACAAAAGCTAGACCGACTCATGAGCAAAAGCGAGATAAATGCTGAAGATGTGGCAAAAATCATTGCAGAAGGTATACAGCATAATAAGTTTTATATACTTCCGCACAAAAGCTCTCGCAAGTTCTGGCGCATGAAAAAATGGTTACCTAGAGCTTGGTATGCGCGCATGATGGCTAAAGGAAACAAGAAGAAACGTTAACTAACCACAAGTTTTCTTTGTTCCTCAAGCCCCATGGCCAGCAGTATTGGGCTTTTGTCTTGGCGGGCAATAAAGTCGTCTTTATTTGCCAGGTTTTGCCACTTCTCGTTGATCATAACCTGCGCCACAGCTCCACCCATAGTGCTACCCGGCCCTGTTAGAATCACAGTGTCGGGAGCGAACTCTCTTAACGCCACACTTACCGCTTTAGAGAACCCGTAGGTTTGCGTTACTTGATTATTCAGTGTGTACTCACGCAAGGCACTGGGTTGGGTCAGTTGCGGTTGCCAAACTCGGCCGTCGCCGTCGACTAAAGGCACGTGGGGAGAGGCAAAAAAATCATCGCCAAAGTAATCGAAGGCTTTCTCACTTGCTCGCTGCATAAGCGGCGTGTGGAATGCACTATGACCTGGCAATTCCATGGGAAACTGGTCGTCGATCACAGGTAGTTTTTGTTTAGCTTCGCGAATAGCTGCATGACTGCCAGCTAATACCGCATAACCGCCAAACTCGATAGACATATAAAGCTGGTTTTCAGAACTACTTTGGCTTGCAGCAATGATGTTTTTCACATCTTGCACACGAGTGTCATCTAACTCCCACTGCTCATTCACTAAGGGATAAATAAGCTGACCACCTAAGTCTGCACCCTGAGTGAAGTCTGACATTGTCGAGACCAGATCGAAGCCTTGTTGCGCTTCTACTGCTTGGGCGCATGTTAAAGCTATATACCAGCCCATGCTATTGCCCGTAACCGCAACAATGTCATACTTATCACGGTCGATGCTTAGAAAATCGGCGTAAGCACAAGACATTATGAGAGGAGCAGCATTTTGCGCCTGCAAATGTTCTTTGCTTTTAAAGACATTTGCCGAGTCTAGCGAGGCGAGCGTTGCTTTACCTTGTTGCTGGCGTAATGCATCAAACTCATCTAACAGGTTTTTCTTGTCTGCATGATAGCGAGCTAAGTAACCGAGTTCTTTACGGTTATAAGTTCCCCGCCCAGGACAAATAACGACTGCTCTTTGCTTAGTCATTCACCACCTCTTCTGCCGCATGAATAATTTGCTCTACACTTGGCAATACGTGGTATGCCGCCTTCGCAAGTGGAATAAAGCTGTCGTCCGCAGTAATACGTTGCACATGAAGGCTTTCATTTGCCATTTGTTCCTGGAAGAAAGTCATTAGGCCCTCAGACGGAGAGCCTGACTTTCTACACTCATCTACAATAAGTACCTTTCTGTGATCACCTAAAGCATTTTTCAATGACTCGAGAGGTAACGGATGTAACCAATTGAGGTCAATAACCGTTGCTTTTATCCCTCTATCTTCTAACTTACGCTGCGCCTGGCAACTTAAATAGAAACCATTTGCATAACTGACTATTGCGATGTCAGCTCCATCGCCTTGGGTCGAAACTTCACCATACGTAATAACTTCATTTGGCTCTGGGTAGTCACGGAGCCATAGGTTGTCCCCTGCTTCGTGAAGATCTTTAGTGTTGTAGAGGGCTATCGGCTCAAGGAAAATGACCACTCGCTTTTGCTCGTCCGCTAACCTTACGCACTCACGCACCATTTTAGCGGCACTTGCGCCGTTTGAAGGACATGCAAGTACCACACCTGGCAAATCTCGAAACAATGCAATGCTGTTGTCGTTATGAAAATGTCCGCCGAAACCCTTCTGATAGGCTAGGCCCGCTATACGAATAACCATCGGGTTATTGAACTTGGCAGAACTAAAGAATTGGAGCGTTGCAGCTTCACCACGAATTTGGTCTTCCGCGTTGTGTACATAGGCAAGAAATTGAATCTCGGGCATCGCTAGAAAGCCATTATGCGCCGTACCGATGGCTAGCCCTAGAATACTTTGCTCGTCGAGCAACGTATTGATGACACGGTTCTTACCAAAGCTTTGTACCAAACGACTAGTTACTCCGTACACACCTCCCTTCTTACCGATGTCTTCACCCATCATGACGATTTTGGGGTACTGGTACATAAGGTCGTGTAATGCCCAATTCATCAGCTTGTTCAGGCTTTGTGGCTTGCCCAGATTATGCTTTTCATGACCAAACAGCCGCTCTCTTGCTGGGCCCTCGGCTACGGGCGGGCTTTCAAGCGGTGGGTGGCTGGGTGCAAGGTCTCTCATTACCTCTGCAGCGTCTTTTAGTTTTGGACGCGAAACCACGTATTTACCTACCTGCTGGATACGTTGATAGGTTCCTTCTACAAACCTTTTCAGCGCTTCACGATTTGATATTTCATAGTGCTCAAGAAGGGCTAGGCTGGTGCGAAGCGGGTCTTGTGTTTCGTTATGCGCTATTTGCTCTTTGCTTAGGTAAGTCATTTCCGCATCTGAGCCAGCATGACCATACAAACGCACACAATGCATATGTAAAAACACCGGTTTACGGTGAATACGTGCAATACGTTCGGCTCGTTTCGTCGCTGCATACACATCGAGTAAGTTTCTGCCGTCGCAACTCTCGTAATGCAACCCCGCCCGAGACTTAAAATTCATTTCTATCCAGCGCGGTGGAGTTGCCGTACTAATGCCTATGCCATTGTCTTCACACAACATAATTGCTGGCACAGGAACACTTTGGAACGACGCCCAGCATGCTGCGTTAATTGCACCTTGCGTTGTACTGTGATTGGCAGAAGCGTCGCCAAAACTACAGAGCACAACACTGTCGTTAGGCACATTACCTTGATGGTTCATTCTACGCGCTAAGTCTATGCTGTAAGCCATTCCCATAGACTTAGGTAAATGCGAGCCGATAGTACTCGTTTGCGGAGGTACATAGAGCGTATGAGAGCCAAGCACCTTATGACGTCCAGAGGAGATCGGGTCTTCTGAGCTTGCGGTGAAACTGAGTAGCATGTCATGTATTGGCGTACTGCCTTTTTGCTTGCGTTGCCGCTCTACAAAAAAGGCGCCCGACCGATAATGTAAAAAAGCCATGTCGTTAATACGAAGCGCCGAAGCCACTGCAGCATTACCCTCATGACCTGCAGAACCAATGGTGTAGAAGCTTTCGCCTGCGGCCTGCAACTCACGGCTATGTAAGTCGAGCAATCGGCTTACAATCTGACTTTCGACCATGTCTGCTAACGCTTGCTTAGTGAGTCCTAAACTCTCTAAATCTGGCGTATATGCGGGCTCAGGTAATGGCGTGTCGAACAACACGCCATTCAAACGCTCGAATAAACTCATGAGAATTAACTACCGAAAGCAGCAATATCAGTTTGCGCACGTCCAAGAATAAGGGCATGCACGTCGTGGGTGCCCTCGTATGTGTTTACTGCTTCAAGATTCATTACGTGACGAATCACATGGTACTCGTCTGCAATACCGTTACCGCCGTGCATGTCGCGGGCAACGCGAGCAATGTCTAACGCTTTCCCGCAACTGTTACGTTTGATCAAACTAATAGTTTCCGGGGCTAACAAGCCTTCATCCGCGAGGCGTCCTGCTTGTAATGAGCCCAACAAACCAAGATGAATTTCGGTTTGCATGTCGGCAAGCTTCTTTTGAATAAGCTGATTGGCGGCTAAAGGACGACCAAATTGAGTACGATCTAAAGTGTACTGTCGTGCTGCGTACCAACAAAACTCAGCGGCACCCAATGCGCCCCAAGAAATACCATAACGTGCCTTGTTCAAGCAGCTGAACGGGCCTTTTAGCCCTCTAACTTCTGGGAATATGTTGTCTTCCGGAACAAATACATTGTCCATGACAATTTCACCGGTAATTGACGCGCGTAAGCTGAACTTACCTTCTATTTTTGGTGCACTGAGGCCATTCATTCCTTTTTCTAATACGAAACCACGAATTTCTCCATCGAGTTTCGCCCACACCACAAATACATCAGCAATCGGACTATTGGTAATCCACATTTTGCTACCGGTGAGTTTATAGCCACCGTCTACTTTTGTAGCACGTGTTTTCATGCTTGCGGGGTCTGAGCCTGCATCCGGTTCTGTTAAACCGAAACAGCCTACCCACTCACCACTAGCCAGCTTCGGTAAATACTTTTCTTTCTGAGCTTGTGTACCAAATGCATGGATTGGATACATCACAAGAGAGCTTTGAACACTCATGGCACTGCGATAGCCGCTGTCTACCCGCTCTACTTCACGGGCTATCAAGCCATAACAAACATTGTTTACACCCGCGCCACCAAACTCCTCTGGAATAGTTGCACCAAGTAAACCTAGCTCGCCCATTTCATTCATAATTTCTCGGTCGAAACGCTCCTCACGGTTTGCAGTCAACACTCTTGGCATTAAGTTTTCTTGGCAATAAGCATGGGCGCTATCTCTGATCATACGCTCTTCGTCAGATAGCATAGCGTCTATAGAAAACGGGTCTTGCCAATTAAAGCTGGGGCGTGAGCTGCTCATTACGTCTTAACCTCTTATTAGAATTATGTCGCTTTTAGCGAGTTATATAGCCAACTCACTATAACGACATTCTTTGGTTAATTCCTAGTCAAGCTATACAATTTTCGTACAAATAGTCGGCTGGTCGGATCTTAAACGAACATTAATGTCCGTCTCTTTTTTGCAGAATCCATCTGGCGGTGCCATCGCTAGTATCAAGCATGGTCACATAGTCATAGTCTGAAAAATTGAACCCTTCATACTGACTCAGGCTTTGATGAAATTCCATTGTATCGAAACCTTCCTCTGAGTCGTAAACTCCGAAATCCACAACACAGAAAGTTGCTCTACACTGTACGTCATTGATAAACAAATTCTCCAAGTCTTCTGACAGAACTAAAAAGTCGTTCACATGCGTTTCCATATCAAACGCCCAACTTGTGTCGACCTCTTCAGCTTCTAACCTCTCGTCAATGGTGTCGATATTAATGGGCGTGCTATAACGTTCTGGAAACGGCGAATCAGAAGAAGATTGTTTAGATTCCTGCAAATCTGCCGCTAAGCTAAGGTTGTTATCTTCAAGCTCCATAAGTTGGTCGTTAAGTTCATTCAATTGAGCCCGGAGCTGGGCATTTTGTAACTGCAAAGACTCTACTACGCTTTCCGCGTCGAGGAGATTAGACGAGGCTGTATTGAGTCTAGAGCTCTGGGGTTGCACCGTTTGTATAGTGTGAGAGGCAGGTTGAGTGACAACGCGGGGGCTGCTTTCTGTTGCAGGCTGCCACAGCCGTCCAATGAACACCGCAGCAATAATTAAGACGATATAGATAAGATGAGTTTTAAATTTCATAGGTTCCTTCCTTTTAAAGCTAGCTTAAAGAATAGACCTAGTTGCTCATATAGAGTTCAATCCGCGTTTTTAAATTGTAGGCACAAAAAAAGGGACCCGAAGGTCCCTTTTCAATTCGTTACGTTCTTCGCTTAGTCGCGTGAAGGAACGCTTTCAGTCACTGTAACTGTCGCTTCGATACGACGGTTGCGAGCGTTCGCATCTAGAGTGATGCGGTTCACTACTGGCTGGCTCATGCCGTGGCCGATTGTAGTGATACGGCTAGCATCGATACCAAACTGGTTAGTAAGGATGTCAGCAACTGCTTGAGCACGACGCTCTGACAAGCGTTGGTTGTACTCTTCAGGACCGATTAAGTCAGTGTGACCTTCGATTAGAATTTCTAGCTCTGGGTATACACCAACAAGAACTGCTAGCTCACGGATGTAGCCGTAGTACTCTTCTGGAACCATTGCAGAGTCGAAACCGAAGTTAACACGCAAGTGATGAACCTGTGATTGCTCTTCGTAAACGCTACAACCACGTGCGTCAACAGCGTGACCACGAGAAGTGTTTTGACACACGTCGCGGTAATCTGGAACGCCGTCACCGTCTTCGTCAGCAGTGCGGTCGATGTCAACCAATGCTGCGCGAATTTGTGGCGCTAGCTCTTCGTCTGAACGATAAGCCATAGTTGAGTCACGACGAGTTGTGTCTACACCACCAGCGTCTGTAGTTGGAGCAACTTCAGAGTCACGACGAGCTGCGATAGCTTGACGACGCGCTTCTTCTTCAGCAGAAGAACGGATTTGCGTAAGTGCAGAACCACCGTCACCAAAGCTCATGTTAAGACCAGCGATAATTGCAGAGTCAGTGAAGTCACCAAACTGCATCGCGTATTCTAGTGACCAAGACAAGTTGTCGTTGATTGCACGACGGTAGCCTGCAGTACCGCGTAAGCCACGACCGCTGTCTTCACCAGTTTTGGTAGTGTTCAAACCACCACCAAAATAGAAACCGTTAGTTAGGCGGTATAAAGCGTCAACACCGATTGAATAACCGTCTGCTGATGCGCTTGAGCCGTCTAGGTCCGCTTTTACATAATCAAAGTATGAACGCAGTGACCACGTGTCAGTTAGAGGAACGTTCAACTGGATACCAGGAGCAACGTTTTTGAACCCACTGTCCACATTGAAAAGTGTGTTGTTTACGTCGTCTTGACGGCTGTCATCGAAGTTGTACATGCCTAAACGCAAGCCAACTGACAATTCCTCGTTATCTACAGAGGCTAGTGCCTGGGGGCTCACTGCCATGACACCTGCCAGCAGCGCAGGCAGCGTAAAACGGGCAGATTTCATCATATTAATATTCCTTTTTGTTCAATTATTCCGCGGACCCCGCACCGGGGTAAGAACCAGTTTAGCTTGCTTCCCTGTGTTTTGCTAACACTAAAACAAACTTAATTCGCCATAAAATAACAATTTATGGTTCGTATGCCAATGCCTTAACACAGATTTAGCAATCTTTTTTCTACTTATCTATTCTAGACAGATCTTTGTGCGATCAACAGAGGATCTCAAAAATATTTTTACAACTAGAATTCTATACTCTCATGCCTTTGCTTTTATCGGTGGCATTTGCGGTAACTTTACTGCCACCAAATGCTCTACGTCTTGGTACAGACGCTTGCGCAGCCCCAACATGAACAGCGCTTCAGCAACAACAAATAGTGGACCAATCGCCAAACCCACGATGTCGTCTACGAAAGCTGGTTTTCGACCTTCGAAAAAGTGTCCAACAAACTGGAAAACCCAGCCGACCACAAATAGTCCTATGCCATAAGTTAGCCACATCACCGTTTCCATAGATGCAAACCAACTACCTAATATTAATGTTCCATACAGTAAGGCACCCATAACGATGCCAAGCGCAAGATCCAAAAATAAATAATAGATCACCGCAAGTGCTACAACGATCAGTGCCGGCGTAAGATCGATTCCAGCAAATTCAAAAGCCGGGCGAGACAATAACGCCACTATGGCAATAACAATTAAAGGAATACCCACAAAATGCGTGGCAATATTTTTACCATCGCGATGGTAGCAAGCATAGTTTGCTAGTTGTTCAACAACGTTTTTCATAGATATACCTTTTATATTTTCTTATTTTATAGCGTCAGCATAAATACGCTTTAACTATTGCGCAAGTACGCAACAAACAGTCAGTTTTAATCTTCAGAAGTAATTCTATATAAACCATAGCCTTCTTCATTTAAACCAATAAAAGTGGCCCCACTAACCCAGTTTATTTCTTCAAGAACAGTTTCATTGTGCCCTGAAGTAAATAATACAGAGCTATTTTCTGGCAAAATGAACGACCAACTCGCGTCCCGCGTTAAGGACAGCTGACCGTCTTTTTCAGCTACATCTCTCGCGTAATCCGCAATGATCTGACGAATTTCGTCGGCGCCTTGGTAAACCAGCATGCTTGCGTCCACATTAGGAAAGTTACCGCCACCACCAGCACGATAGTTATTCACCATAAGAATAAACTCTTGGTTATCTCTAACAGGATTACCATTGTAAGTTAAGTTCATCACCCGATACGCGTCGTCATCAATCACTTCGCCTTCTCGGTTATAACGGGGTGGCTGCCTCAAGTCATAGGTCCATTTAAGCCCCAAAATACTGTCAAAATTAAAGCTTGGAGTTCGGGCAAGTAAAGGTTGGTCTTGCACGCCTGCTTCAAAAGTTGCAAAAGCAATGGCCGACATTTCGAGCCACTCTTTTAACTGCGCACCGTTCACAACCATAGCTTGTAAGGTATTAGGGTAAACATATAGCCCGGCAAGATCGCCAAGCGTAACTTGGCCTTCTTCGATGTGTACGTAGTCTTCAGCGTTTTGGTGACCGGTCCTGAAAGGCGAGGCAGTAGAAAGTACAGGCAAGTCTTGTGGAAGCTCTCCTAACCTCTGCAACTTCTGTCCGTACCATTGCTGTGCTTCATTTATAAACTGAGTAGCCGTGTCGGGTGCCATGCGAGCCAAATAACTGGTTATCGGCGTGGTTAAAGGAGCGAGCGGTTCATTCAGCATATCCACAGTTTTTTGATGAACAGCTTGCACTCGTGCTGCAAATTCTAGGTCGACTTGGTCGGTTATCTCGCGCAATTCAACTTGGCTACGCTGTACAACCCAAGAGTCTCCAGACTGCTCGAGCACCATGTCAATTAAACCTAAATGGCTGCCCCAGTATCCTGGTTGCACCGAAGGCACGCCATGAATGGTTCCGGCAACATTGTCGACACCCGGAATGTTGTCATAGCTTGGAGAGCCCGGGAAAATTTGATGCTGATGGCCGAATAAAATAGCGTCTATACCGGGTACACGAGCAATTTCACGGGTCGCCTGCTCGGTAAATTCGGTGTAGCGTGCTGAATCATTAATGCCGGCATGGGGAATAGCTATCACTAAGTCTGCGCCTTCTGCACGCATTTTCGGCACAAAATGCTGAGCTGCAGCAACCATGTCACGCACGTAAACACGCCCCGCTAAGTTCATGGCGTCCCAAGTTAAAATTTGCGGAGGAACAAATCCGATAACACCAATGTTTAACGTATGGCTACGCCCCGCGGTATCTTTAAATTCGCGCTCTAAAATCACATAGGGTGGACGAATGGGGTTGTCCCAGCCTTGTGTGCGCCAGCCGTCGTTTTCATTTGGCTCACCTTCAATATAAAAAGCGTTCGCAGTTACATAAGGAAAGTTCGCGCCAGAAAGCGTTTGCTCTAAAAACTCTAAGCCGAAATTAAATTCATGGTTTCCAATGTTCGCCGCATCGTAATTTAGGTAATTTAAGGCATCGATAACGGGATGAACCTGTTCTTCTAAAGCTATGTTTCCAGATTTAGCGATCCAGTCACCTAATGGGCTACCTTGAATAAGGTCGCCATTGTCGAACAATAAATGGTTAGCTTGTTCTGCCCGCGCTTGCTTGATGAGATGCGCTGTGTGGGCAAACCCGTATTCTGCTGTATCCTCAGCCGCGAAATAGTTATACCCCAAAAGGTGCGCATGAATATCGGTGGTTTCCATAATGCGCAATTCAATTTGCGCTGGCTCTCTCGGCGTTAAACCACAAGAGCCGAGAAATAATATAGCGACTGCAAATAAAACCGCTGATTTAAAATTCATAACCTTCATGTGTGTACTTCTACCTTTAACTACTCTTGTACTAACCATTGACCCAAATGTTTACCTACACCTGCAGCCGTCCATGTTTCAAAACCCTGCTCAATTTGGCTATTGATTTGCCAGGGCGGATTTACAATTAACATGCCCGAACCATACATACCGAAGTTTTCCGGCCTTTCTTTATAATGCCATTCACTTTGCCAAATCGGGACGGAAACATTGCTCTTGAGCGCTTCAAGCATAACTAAATGTTTGTCTTTCGGTATTAAAGGATACCAAACCAATATGACCGCATGACGACACTTCTGCAAAATACGCTGCACGGTTTCTGCTACGTCTGTGTACTCTTCCCCTCTTTCATATGCTGGGTCGATAAGCACCATCAAGCGCGGCGTTTTCGGTGGTAATGCGGCAACAACGCCTTTTAGCCCGTCCCCATAAACCACTCGCCCTACTTGCTGACTCTGCTGCGCCGCAAGCGCTTCATGCTCTGCGGGGTGCAATTCAAAAACCGTGTGCCTATCGTCTTTTCTACACTGTTGTGCCACAAAAACAGGCGACCCTGGGTAATAGTTCAACTTGTCAGTCGAAGGGTTTACGCTTCCTACGGTAGCAAAGTAGCGCTTCCAAATGTCGTCTTGAAGTTGACCTTGTAGCCGCATAGCTTGCTCAATACCTTCCTTATATTCCTGCTTTTTTTGGCTCTGAGGATCATCAAGCTGATATAGCCCTTTCCCCCCATGCGTGTCGAAGTAATGCACAGGTGCTGGCTTTTTATTGAGGTAGGCTGAAACAGCAAGCACTACATAATGCTTGTGTACGTCTGCAGGATTGCCTGCATGATACCCATGTTGATAGCTAAGCATAAAAAATTAGGCGTTAAATAAAGATAATATAGGGTAGCGTTTTCTGGATATTTTGTCGTGCTTAAATCATGCTTGGGTTAAGCAAAAAATGGAGCAAGGAACAAAAATGGGCTTTTTCAACAAAGCATTGGTTATTCACCCGAAAGAACAGTACCCACTGCTGTCGCGCATTCATAGTTTCGCATTAACGCACGACATCGAGCTTATCGACATTGAAGAAGACGAATTTCTGGAGCGCCCGGGCCACTATGCAGACCAAGCGGGTCATATTGTAGCGCTTGTGACAGACCAAACTGCGTCTCGTTATATCGACCTTGCCAAAACCATGGGGTTTTCTCTTGGCTTTGTACCCATTCATTCTGGCGGTCCCCTTGCTTCTTGGTTCAAGCTTCCCAAAGACCCTGAGCAAGCCATTAGACTAGCTTTAGAGGACGACCCTGAAGCCATTGACGTGCTTCGATGCAACGACGAAGTGGTGATGGGCATGTTAATGCTTGGAGAAACTCCCTTTTTGAACCAACGCTCTTCTACTTATTTACGTCGCGAGCAAAGCTTATGGCGCTTCATATTGTATTGGCTCAGCCTGCTTTGGCATAGCATTCGAAATCTAGTGCGCATTAAAGCCACAGCAGTAACCTTAACCACCGAAAAAAAGGAATTTAAAACAGCAATAACCGGTTTAGTCGCTATTGAAAACGACGTCGACTGCGCAGCAGCTAGGCTATTGGATACCAGCATATCGGTGCAAGACAATCGAGTTTCAGTCGTGGTGATGTCACCCAAGTCGATTGTTCAATACATTGCCTTCTTACTTACAACATTACGTCGGCGCGCCAGCCAAAAGCGGCTACCGAGTGCTATCAGTTATATTAAAACTCGAGTACTCAGCATTCAGGCTCGTGAGCCGCTCAAATATTACTTAGACGGTAAAAAGCGAAAGTCTGACCATATTCATCTCGAACTGTTTCCTCGCGCAGTGCGCATAAATATGAGCGAGGCTTACCACCAAAGGCATGAAGCAAAGGACGACAACAAAGACACGATGAAGGTAGAAAACCTGCCACAAAGTGCCGAACGTATCGCCATGATCGCCAGACACTTACCTTTCTTCACTCATGCACTAGAAGAAGACTTTCGAGAACTGTTCTTACAAGTACGAGACAGCGCAAAAACACATCCGCATTACTTAGCTCTCATGGTTCTCAGTTCTGTGGTCGCAACACTTGGCCTATTTCTAAACAGTGCGGCAGTTATTATTGGTGCAATGGTACTAGCCCCCTTAATGGCGCCGATTATAGCCATTGCCATGGGCCTGCTGCGTAGCGACCGCAACATTATGATTCAAAGCGCTAAAACCATTGCCATTGGCGTGGCGGTCGGGCTACTTACCTCAAGCTTACTTGCCCTTGTTGTGCCGATGAAAGACGTAACCTTGGAAATTTCGAGTCGCGTGCAACCCACATTACTCGACTTAGGGGTAGCCATTGCCTGTGGCGTGGCGGGTGCATATGCGTATGCTCGTGCAAGCGTTATGCGAAGTTTACCCGGAGTTGCAATCGCTGTTGCGCTAGTACCGCCACTTTGCGTAGCAGGCATTGGTTTAGGCTGGGGCAACATCGCCATGATCTCTGGCGCCGGTTTGTTATTGCTTACTAACTTAGTCGGTATAGCTGGAGCAGCGGTTTTAACCTTCCTTGCATTAGGTTATGCACCCGTAATGCGAGCGCGCAGAGGTTTAGTTGTTACCGCTTCACTTATTGGTGCGATAGCCATTCCACTCGCTGTTGCATTCGCTTCCATTTATGAAAATTGGAATGTAGAGCGTGACACCCAACAACGTCTATTCTTTCTCGATAACCAAGAGGTTCAGCTCAAAAATATTAGTGTCACCATTTCTCAGGGTACCTTGTATTTAAGTGCCGACCACATTGGTACTGAACCGTTAACAACAGCGCAGATTAGAGCCCTAAAGTCACAATTAGAGCAGCGCTGGGATCGCGAAGTTATTGTAGAAATTGGCTTCCGTCATCGCCTATAAAGCGCAAACAGCCGCAAAAGATTGAGCAATAGCCCCTACCTTGCTATTTTAAGCGGCTGCCAGGCGTATATTTGAGGAGAGAAGTTAATGAAAAAAACAATACTAGCTGCGGCGATTGGTCTTGGTTTAGGCCTAACTGCTTGTAGCGACTACGACAGCCAGGTTGCTGAACCTGCACAAGCGGAACAAAATGTTCCACAACTCAGCATGGACAACCCTTTCGCGCAAGAAAGCACATTACAGTATCAAGCTCCTGAGTTTGATAAAATTGACGACAGCCACTACGGCCCGGCTTTTGAAGTTGGTATGGCGCAACACGCTGCTGAAGTGCAAGCAATTGCGAACAACGAAGAAGAACCTACTTTCGACAACACCATTCTTGCACTTGAGCAAAGTGGCGACTTGTTAAACCGTGTTTCTCGCGTTTTCTACGCTATGGCTTCATCGACCAGTAACGACACCATTCGCGCGTTACAGTCTGAGCTTGCACCGAAAATGTCTTCTCATAGCGACGACATTTACTTGAACAAAACGTTATTCAACCGTGTTAATGCTATTTATGAGCATCGCGAGCACATGGACCTTAACCCAGAACAAAAGCGTTTGGTTGAGGTTTATCACGAGCGTTTTGTTCGCGCAGGTGCAAACCTAACTGACGAGCAAATGGCACAAATCCGTGAACTTAACGGTGAAGAGTCAACGTTAACGACTCAGTTTTCACAAAACGTACTCGCCGACAGCCGTGAGCGCGCGCCAGTATTTGACTCAGCAGAAGAGCTTGCTGGTTTAGACCAAGCAACTATCGACAATGCGGCACAACGCGCAACCGAGCGTGGCCTTGAAGGCAAGTATGTTCTTAGCTTAAGCAACACTACTCGCCAAGCTGCGCTTGCCCAAATGACCAACCGCGAATCGCGTCGTAAGCTTTGGGAAGCTTCTTCAAACCGTGGTTTAGGTGAGAATGGCGGTATCGACAACACTGACATTATTCGCCGCTTAGCAGAGCTACGTGCTGAACGTGCTGAAATTCTAGGTTATGACACGTTTGCGCAATACCGCTTAGAGTCAGCAATGATTCAAACGCCAGAGCGCGCACGCCAAATGCTTGTAGACATGGTTCCAGCTGTACTTGAGCAAGTTGAGCGCGAAGCAAACCGCTTACGTCAACAAATCGAGTCTATGGGTATGGACCACGAACTGAAGCCGTGGGATTGGGAATTCTATGCAGAGCGTGTTCGCGAGCAAGACTACCAACTTAACCCAGCAGAAGTTGCGGAATACTTTGAATTCAACAACGTACTACAAAATGGTGTTTTCCACGCCATGGGTGAACTTTACGGTATTCGTTTCGAGCCACGTGAAGACCTTCCAACCTACCACGAAACCGTAGACGCTTATGAAGTGTTCGACAAAGACGGTTCAAGCTTAGGCATTTTCTACGCTGACTACTACGCACGTGAAGGTAAACGCGGCGGTGCTTGGATGAGCTCTTTCGTAGGTCAATCGCACCTAGAAGGTACGAGCCCTGTGGTATACAACGTAATGAACATTCCACAAGCACCTGAAGGCGAGCCTACGCTAATTTCTTGGGACTTCGTAAGCACAATGTTCCACGAAATGGGTCACGGTGTTCACGGCTTATTCTCAGACGTAACTTACCCGTCACTTTCGGGTACTGCTGTACCACGTGACTTCGTAGAATCACCTTCGACATTCCACGAAGACTTCGCTTTAGACCCTAAAGTGTTACCTAACTTTGCGACTCACTACGAAACTGGCGAGCCTATTCCACAAGAACTATTAGACAAGGTTCTTGATGCAATGAGCTTCAACCAAGGTTTCAATACACTTGAGTACATGGCGGCGGCATTACTCGACTTGGAATACCATTCGATTGCACCGGGCACTACCATTGAAGACGTAGAAGCTTTTGAAGCTGCAGCTCTAGCTGGTTATGGCATCGACCTAGAATACGTTCCACCTCGTTACCGTTCTGGTTACTTCTCGCACGTATTCTCTGGCGGCTATGCTTCTTCATACTACGCGTACATGTGGTCTGACGTACTTGCGTCTGACGCATTTGCTCATGTGAAAGCCAACGGCGGTATCGACGGTGAAATGCCTCAGCGTTACCGTGACGCTATCTTGTCACAAGGCGGAACGAAAGAAGCGCTTGAGCTTTATATCGACTTCCGTGGTCAAGAGCCAGACACGCGTCATTTGCTTATTCGTCGCGGCTTGATGGAACCAGACGCAGAATAAGCCTATAAAATTCAGTTATTTTTGAATTAAAAAAGGTCGAGCGGTTTACCGTTCGACCTTTTTTTTATGTCGGTTTATCCAAAACAGGTTTGACCACACGCTTTTTATTACTAATACTTGGAGCGACAAAAAATATAACCAAAAAGTAACAACAAGGACCTTTGTATATGAAGAATAACAGAAAGTGGCACATTAGCTTGCTTAGCGCAGCTTGTGCTCTCGCAATGACAGGCTGCTTCGACGGCTCGTCGAGTGGCCCTGCAATCGACGACGGAGATGGTGGTACACCTCCTCCAACTGGAAGTACTCCTCCAGCGCCATACACAGCTCCGTCAATTACTTCGTTTGCGCCGGGTGACGTAAGCGCAACAATTCGCCGTACAGATTTTGGCGTGCCCTTCATTACAGCAGACAGCTTAGAAGGTGTTGGCTTTGGTACTGCGTATGCGTTCGCCGAAGACAATATCTGTGTGCTTGCGGATCAAATTGTTCGATTTAATGGTCAACGCGCCATGTTCTTCGGACCAGATGCTGTATTAGGGTCTGGTGACAGCAAAAACGTGATCAACGACTTCATATATAAAGCCTTAGATTTACGCGGCCTTGCAGAAGCAAACATCGACGGCTTAAGCGACAACTCAAAAGCTTTACTTCAAGGTTACGCAGCAGGATATAACGCATACTTAGCTGAAACCGGCGTAAATAACATTGCGCTTCCGTGTCAGGGTAGACCTCATGTTCGACCTATCACAGAAGTAGACATGATGACCTACGCTTTAGGCGTCGCATTACTCCCAGGCGCAGCTAACTTCCTTGACCCAATGTTTATTGCAGTGCCGCCAGGCGAAGACTACAACCCAACGCCTGTGATGGCTGAAGCTACTTCATACGACATGAACCTAGACTTAGCGTCTATTACACCGCCGGATCCGAACCCTTCAGAACTGGGTTCAAATGGTTGGGCGCTAGGTAGCGACATGACCGAAAACGGTCAAGGTATGCTACTTGCTAACCCTCACTTCCCACACGTAGGTAATCAACGCTTCTGGCGCTTCGGTGTTGAAATTCCTGGCGAAATGAAGGTTGTAGGTGGCTCGCTTTCAGGTATGCCTGGTCCAGTAAACATTGGTTTTAACGCCAACGTAGCGTGGACACACACCTTCTCAACTGCAGAACGCTTTCTTGTTTACCAACTAGAACTCGACCCATCAGACGAAACAGGTAAAACCTACTTGGTTGACGGCGAACCTCGTCAAATGGAAGAGAAAAACGTACAGATTACTGTTGCGACAGGTCCGGGAACGAGCATTCAGCTTGAAAGAACATTCTATATGAGTGACTTCGGGCCATTGCTAAGTATCCCAGGTCAGTTCCAGTGGGGTATGAACTTCCAAGGCACCACGTCTGCGTTTGCATTATACGACGCTAACTTGCCTAACTTTGATGTACTTGATCACTGGCTAGCACTTAACCTGGCGGAAAGTACCGACGAGATTTATTCAATTATGAATGAATATACCGGCATTATCTTCAACAACATTATGGCGACAGATAAAGACGGTAATACGTTCTACATGGACGGATCGACGGTTCCAGACCTAAGCCCTGAAGCATTAGACTTCTTGCGTAACGACCCAGTTTCAACTGCGGTTCGTATTCAAGCTCCGTTTACACTAGTTCCGGGTAACAGTGAAGCCTTCATGCCGCGTGGCACGGTGCCAGCAACACGTGCACCAATGCTACAACGCACAGACTTCGTGCAAAACTCGAATAACAGTTATTGGTTAACTAACCCAGACGAGCCACTGGCAACTTCTCAGTTCGCTGATTCAGTAGGCAATGTACAAGGCGACGAAGCGCCAGACTACTTGCTATACGGTCGCTTTAACAACGAGCAAACTTTGCGCTCTCGTATGGGTCAGAAGAAATTGAGTGAGCTAAGCGACGTTACGCTAGACGTATTGGAAGAAACGTTACTGAGTAACCGTGCTTACCTAGGTGAAGCGGTATTAGATGACCTTATCGCTCACTGTACAGCACGCGGCACCACGCCAGTGACTACGTCAAACGGCAACGTGGATGTTTCAGCAGGCTGTACAGCTCTTGGCTTGTGGGACGGACGCATGAATAAAGAAAGTGTAGGCGCGGTATTGTTCCGTGAATTCGCACAGCGTTTCGCGACCGATCCACAGTGGGTAGTACCTTTCGATCGTAACAACCCAACCACTACGCCAAACACGCTAGACACCAATGAAACGGTACTCGTTCAACTTGCTCAGGCTATCGAAACAGTACAGGCGGCTGGCTTTGCATTAGACGCACCATTAGGCGACGTTCAGTTTGTTGAGCGCAGCAATCCAGACGGAACGGCAAGCGGTAACCGCCTACCATGGGGTGGCGCAAACAATATTGAAGGCGGCTTCAACGTATTCCGTTCGCAAGGTGCAGAAGACGGTACACTGCTACCGCGCCATCGTTACGACACCCTTCCAGGTTCGCAACTGGCGCCAGAGGGTTACCACATTACCAGTGGTTCAAGCTGGATGTTCGTAATGCGCTTCACCGAGAATGGCCCAGAAGGTCGTGGGTTGCTTACCTACTCTCAGTCTTCTGACGTATTCTCGCCACACTACTTGGATCAAACTCAGTTCTATTCACAAGAACCTCGTTTGTCACCCATCAGATGGACAGAAGAAGACATTGCCGCAAACACCATTAGCACTTTAGAAGTCAGCGCACCCGCTAACGACTAAAAAATAGTGTTAGTATAGAAACCGGCTTTTCTTGAATAGTCACAAGAAAGCCGGTTTTTTATCGCTGAAACAAGTACATAGCGCAGGAAACAACCATGAAATCACCACAGCTTATTGATGCCCATAACGCTCTTGTTGCAGTTATCGACATTCAAGAAAAGCTGCTTCCCGCCATTCACAACGCGGAACAGCTGGTAGAACGTACCGAATGGTTGTTAAATGTAGCCACCGACTTAGGTGTGCCCGTTTGGTTTACCGAACAATACCCACAAGGATTAGGCCATACGGTCCCCGCATTGAGTAAACATATCTCAAAGGCAAACACCGTAGAAAAAAGCCATTTTAGTGCTTGGCAGTCGTCAGAGTTTCAAAAGATGCTGCGCATTACCGAGCGCCAGCAAATTGTGTTGGTGGGCATGGAAACACATGTATGCGTGCTGCAAACCGCACTAGACTTAAAACACTTTGGCTTTGAAGTCTTCGTTGTGAACGACGCCGTTTCATCGCGCACTCCAGAAAGCAAACAAACCGCTTTAGCAAGACTTGAGCGCGAAGGGGTACACATAGTGAACGCCGAAATGGTTACCTTCGAGTGGTTACACGACAGCGCTAACCCCAAATTTAAGCATATTAGTAAAACTTATTTGCGTTAGTGTTTTAGATAGGAGAATTTAATCGGATATTTGAAGCCAAAAAAGCCACGAACCATTCAGAATGACGTAATAAAAAAGCCCGCTATACGCGGGCTTTTAAATTCACTTCATAGTTTATGACTTGTAACGCTGTCTAATAAACAGCCCCACTAGAAGCATTAAGAATAATGGATTGACTGAGCCTCCAGATGATTTAGGCTGTGCTGGCTGTTGACCTCCGTCTCCACTATCGCCGCCGTCATTGTCACCGTCTCCGCCGTCGTTATCACCGTCGCTCCCATCATCGCCGCCATCGTTACCGTCATCACCATCGCTTCCATCATCCTCAAATACAGGGGTGATTTGAATATTTATTTCTACAGGATTGCGAAGGAAGTCTAGATCTCGACTCTCATCCACTATGACAGCTCGAAAATTGTAATTTAAGTTGGTGGTTTGAAATCCATATTCCTCAACAAGCTCTTCTGGAGTAGGTAGGTTACTCAATACAAAAACAACCTCACCCTCGCTTTGCCCGTCAGCGAAGAAAACCGTTTGGATTGGCTCCACAACCTCATCAAGCTGAACAGGGTATGAGTTCGTTTGCGGTGACACTTCAAAAGTTGAAGCATGAACTACTACTTGTTTCGGGCCAACGTCCCCAAATAAACGACTCATCGGTAGCCTAATTTCTGTTGATAAAGGCTTATCTACAGTGGTACGAACAGAGCAACGGTAAGGGCGAGCAATTTCGCTAATCCGATCACAGCGATTTAAGTATTCACCCTCACGCTCTGTATAAGTGAAGTAAACCTCACCACTTTGACCGGAAAGCATGCGCACTTGCGCGGTTTCTTGAAGCACTTCAGCTTCAGTTACTGAACTCAATACAACATTAAACTCACGGGTTGTATCCGTTGTGAACACTTGAACAGGAATCGTTTTTTCTGTTTCGCCATCTAAAAAGCGAACTTGCATATTGATGGGTTGATAGTGCGTATAAGCTTCAGCTGTACCATCTACAGTTGAAACATTAAGTACAGCTTCACCCGACGAGCCACCAACTCGGCTAACAACAAGCTCACCCTCTCCACGCTCTGCTAGCGTAATTGACGAGGTAATTGAGAAGTCACCTTGAGCTGGTGCGTCATTTGCCCCCTCAAGAACAGCAAGTGCGTACTCAAACTCGATATCTAAACGCAGTGGGTACTGCATTTTAATATCAAAAGTTCGTGTCTGACCGTCGTCAGGAGTGCTTAGCAACTCAAATTGAGCAAGTGATGTTGCTGAGCCTGCTTGAAAGGTCACAACTTGCTTTAAGCCGTTATAGTGCGTACCTGCTTCCGCGCCACCATCAATAGCGGTAACTTCAACTTCTGCTGTTTGGCTTAAATCACCATCACGCTCTAAGGTCACAACCAAGTTGTCACGACCGTAAGGTGATTCGTAAACAGATTGCGTAAAGCGAACATTGCCAAGCGCTTCAGGGCGAACAGCATGCGCAGAAGCAATTTCCGCACGAGCGTTTGCAACCCGTGTTTGATTCTCACGCTCGTATGACCCACACGCTTCATCATCCATAAAAATTTCAGGGCTAGATACAATTTCGCGTTTAAGGTAATCAGGATGACCTACTGACCACATAATAGTAGTCGCAGTGCCTGGCACTCGCCCTTGACCACAGCGAGAGGCAAAACCATCTGACTCAAAACCATTTGGAACTTCTTCATAGGTTGACCATTCGTGCATCAAGCCTAAATTGTGTCCAATTTCATGTGCAACCGTCTGGCCTGTGCTTAAAACAGCCTCTGCAACTAAGTTCCGTTCTGCATTGAATGGCGCAGTAGATTGGTCAACAACAGCTGCAGTAATGCCATGAGTTGATGCAAGACCCATAGGGCCCTCGATAACATCTTCGTCTTGACCCTCTTGAATCCACAGGTGTAAGTCTGCTCCATATTCTGCAGACGTCAGGTGAAACATAGGGTAATCGTCAGGAAGATAATCTTCTGTACCTGATCCAAAGGGAGAAACATGCATCCAACCTCTGCCAGCACTATTATTCAAAGTAGAGTTAGCGAAAGTTGTAGCGTCTGGGTAATCTTCAAACGCATACGCCATTTCCCGGGCAAATAGTACATTCACACGAACATTAACGTCAGAATTGCGGAACACACGATTGGTTGTTTCAATCCACTGAGCAACGCGCTTGTCGATTTCTTGCTCACCAATTGCATCAGCCCAACCAGGACGATACCAAACAGCTAAATCTAAAACATATAAGCCGTTTTCATCGATAGTGGCTTGCTCTGCATCAAAAGAGGAAAACATACGAGGCTCAAGCCCCAACTCATCAGCATGAACAGTTAAACAGCTCACATCATGATTATGCTCTTTAGCATGGTTGTATGCTTCAACAAATGGGTCAGTTGTAAGTGACGCTGCTAAAGCCAAAGCTGTGAATGACATATTATGCTTCCTTGTAGAGAATTGCACAGTCCATAGCAGAACTATCATTAATAAAATTATCCACGGAATAGTGCATTATTTATATAAATTGTTCAAATGAACATAGGCGTAGCTTTCACAACAAAGCAATATCTAAATTCCAATTCTGCCAATTACCCAACCGACCCTCTCCTCGATAGGCTTAACATAATTTCAACAACATGCTAGTGTAAATTCTCACTTAGTTTGAATTAAGAAATACAACAATAAAGAAGGAATAACGCTATGGAACAAGCGCATCAAATTTGGGGAAAAATTAAAGCAGGTGGAATACACAATACAAAATATGTAGTGTTTGCCCTCATCGCGCTAGTGTTGTCTTACCAGACCATTCTTGAGATATCTGTTAACTACTTTAGTATCGCTAAGGTTCCATTAAACGATGGATTATTGGGAACAGCATTGGTACTGAGTCTATTAGGTTTTACTGTGCTGGCGGGTATAGGCTTCAATCAAAAACTTATAACGCTATTAGCGTATGTATCTGCGGCTTTGTTATTAATTAATACACTTGCAGTATTCGGTTATCTAAAAGATATCGCTGACTTTGTAGGAGTAGATGAAGCACGGGAAATTTTCCTTCACTCTCTCAACGTTATCGTTTTTCTGGCCGGAATTGTATTTTCTGTACTTCTATTTTTAGGCGGAAAACGCGCAAAAGAAACCAATGCGGCTTGGGAAGAAGAGTCGGTGTGATTTAAGAAAAGCACCTTATCCTCGTGACAAGGTGCTTACCTTCGCTAGTTCATGCGCTCAAAAGCAACGAGCCCTAGATAGACGATTTACTGCTTACGTTCACGCAACAGACTTTTAAGTTCGCCTAACTGCTTTTCAACACTGTCGACTTGATCGCGAATGTGCTTAATGTCGCCTGCTTCGCCTTGGTCGTGCTCGGCATCGAATGCTGCGCTTTCCTTTTGCATCACTTCTAAAACGATACCTATCATCATGTTCAAGAAAATAAATGCACTAATGAAGATAAAGCTCACGTAATACAACCACGACATGGGGTAAACAGCCATGGTTTCGTACATAATTGCTGTCCAACTCTCAAATGTAGCTACGCGGAACAGCGTGAGCATAGCAATAGAGATGTTTTCCCAATAGAACGGGTTTATGTCTTGGAAGATAAAGCTGCCAATTGCGCCGTAGATATAGAAAATAATAAACATGAACAGCGCAACATAAGTCATGCGCGGCAAAGCTTTGAGAAAGGCGTTCATGAGTAGGCGCAGTTCCGGCACCATACTTACTAAACGAAGTACCCTAAATACACGCAGCAAGCGCGCTAGCAATACCGTTTGGCTTTGGTCGACCGGCATAAGGCTGGCGACCACAATTACGAAGTCGAAAATATTCCAGCCCGACTTGAAGAAGTCGATAAATCGACGCTCAGCCATAATACGAATGGTAATCTCGAACAAGAAGAACAGCGTGACTGCCCAATCGAGAATATTCAGAGCACTGTCGAAACGACTTACTTCATCGTAAGTTTTAGCGCCGACCATAAGGGCCGACAGAACAATGATAGAAATAACGACTGTTTCAAATATTTTATTGGCACGCAGCTCTAACAACCGCGCTTGCCAACCGGCAGCGGCTCGCTCTGTTCTTTCATTCATGAATGATTTCTCTTACAACGAATTAGGAGTCAGCCTCTTTGTCTTGCTCTTCTTCAGGCTGTTGTTCTGTATGTTTGGCCTTATGCTGAACTTTCAAGTGCAAGGCTGCTTTGGCAACAATGTGAGCACTAGCGGGTGCGGTAATGAACAAAAACAAAGTGATGAGCAACTCTTGAAACTGAAATTGGTGCTCCATTTGCGTGAAATACAGCATAGACCCTAAGATCATACCGCCAACACCAAGAGTTGTAGCCTTCGTTGGACCATGTAAACGGCGGAAAAAGTCTGGCAATTTTGCCAGGCCAATAGAGCCGACTAACGCGAAAAAAGCGCCGAACAGAAGAAAAACCGAAACTGTAACTTCAACCCATAGTGGCATAAGCTTTCCTTTGTCCTGAATTATTCAATGATGTCGCCACGAAGAATATACTTCGACACCGCCACTGTACCGACAAAGCCCATCATGGCAATAAGCATGGCGGATTCAAAAAATATAAGCGACGACTGCATAATGCCGAGCAATACAATTAAAGCAATTGTGTTGATGTACATAGTGTCTAGGGCGAGGATGCGGTCTGGCAATGTAGGCCCTTTCGCCAACCGATAAAGGTTCAACAACAAGGCGATACTAAGCGCAACGATACATATAGTTATCACTGTGGGTAACATTCGAAAATCTCCTTCAGTGGCTGCTCGTAGCGTTGTTTAATCAAATTAATTTCCGCTTCTATATCGTTCACGTTTAACGCATGCACAATTAGCCGTTTACGATCTGGACTTAAGTCTGCGGAAACGGTGCCAGGTGTAAGTGAAATGGTTCCCGCTAACACTGAAATAGTGAAATCGTTTTCTATTTCTAACGGAATATCGAAAAACGCTGCATTAAGCTTGTCGCTTGGCCCTAAAATTTGCTTCGCTACCACAAAGTTCGCCACCATAATGTCGCCTGTTACTTTGATGATATACCAAATAAGGTGTAGCGGTTTATGCACCTTTACAGCATTGGGCCAGAAGTCTTGCACTAAGTAAGGAATAAGAAGCGCCAGAAAGGTACCTAGTAAAAAGTGCCCCGGAGAAAAGCTGTTCAGCACCATCCAGGTGATCAGCATGAGTAAGCTTAATACCGGATGCGGAATAATACGTTTTTTATGGCTCATGACGGTACCACCTCAAACCCAAATACCGCGTTGTAATAGAGCTGCGTATCCATAAGCTGCTCACCCAAACCTTTCATATATTGCAAGATAGGTTCGGCCAAAACGACTAGTGAAAGCATTAAACCAATTAGCATAACTAAGCTTAACCACGCACTTTTCGGAATAGCTGGTGCGCTATTTTTCGGCTCATTTACGCGCCAGAAAAAAGTACTACCCGTACGAACTGTCGCGATTAGCGTAGCTAAACTTGCCAGCAAAATGGCAGACCAATACCAAACTTGGGCTGCGCCACCGTCTACCGAACTTAATAGCAACACTTTACCAAAGAAACCGCTCAGGGGAGGCATACCAATAAGCGCGATGAGCGCAATAACAAATACAATACCTACGCTACGGTAACGCTTCATTTGTGGGCCGCGGACAATACTGTCTTGCATACTACCGCGCTGAGTAGCAATTACGTCGGCGAGTAAAAACAGTAATGCAGTTATCCACGTTGAGTGCAGCATGTAATAGAACAACGCCTGCATAGAGGCTTCGTTGTGAATAGCTATTGCACCCAACATCGTGCCCACCGACACAATAATGGTATAGGCAATTTGAATTCTGAATTTTCGTGCGCCCAGTACACCTATCGCACCGGCAGCCATAGTCGCAATCGCAATTGGCCATAGCCACTGTAGCACCGTTTCACCCACGGCCGATGGCAAAAAGATCATTCCGTGAACACGAACAATAGAATAAATGCCGACCTTGGTCATAATGGCAAACAGCACAGCTACCGGAGCACTTACACTCGAGTAGGCTTTTGGAAGCCAGAAATACAGCGGTAGCATTGCAGACTTAAGGCCGAATACCATGAGCAGTATAAGCGCAGCAGCAGACAAAATTGCCGTATTCTCAGGCGGTAAGCTTGTCATACGCTCGGCTAAATGAGCCATATTCAGCGTACCGACCAAGCCATACACAATACCCACACCCAAGATGAATAAACTGGAGCCGACGAGGTTAAGTAAAACATAATGCAGTCCAGCTTTCGCACGGTCTTTGCCGCCACCGTGCAGCAATAGAGCATAGGACGCTATAAGCATCACTTCGAAAAATACGAATAGGTTAAATAAATCTCCAGTGAGGAAGGCGCCGTTGACCCCCATGACCAAGAACTGAATCAACGCTTGTAAGTTGTCGGCACGCTCGTCATTTCCACGGAAGCAATAAATAACGGCTGCAACCACTAACATGGCATTGAGCAAGACCATTAGGCTGCTTAGCCTATCGGCGACTAGAATAATGCCGAACGGAATTTCCCAGTTACTCAGCGAGTAAACTTCTATTACTCCGCCTGCAGACTGCTGTACTAAGCTGAAGCTAAAGTACAACAGAGCCAATGCTGAAATCAGGCTAATGCCACGCGTTATTTTCAAACTGCTACGCGCTAAAAACACCAATAAAATGGCGGTTAATGCAGGAAGCAATATAGGTGTTATCACTAAATGACTCACCGATTAGCCTCCTTTACGTCGTCTACCGAGTCTTTACCATCTACATGGTCGTTGCCTAAGTCTGCGCGAGCTCGAAGCGCCAGTACTACGACAAACGCAGTCATCGCAAAACCAATAACAATTGCGGTGAGTACTAACGCCTGAGGCAATGGATCGGTATAGGTATCCGAAGCATTCACAACTGGCGGCGAATTATATTGAATGCGCCCCATTGTGAATAGAAACAAGTTTACGGCGTATGTCAGCAAAGTGAGGCCCATTACTACCGGGAACGTACGCGACCGTAGAATTAAATACAGCCCTGTTCCGGTAAGCACAGCAATAACAATGGCGATCAAAATTTCCATACTTACTCCTTAATCGTCAACGCGAGCTGTGGTGGTGAGCTTGCCGATATACGCCAAAATCAGCAATGTTGTTGCAACCACGGTTAAATACACGCCTAAGTCGAACGGTAACGCAGAAGATATTTCAAACTTCCCAACAATAGGCCACTCAATGTAGGTATAGGTAGAAGTTAGGAATGGGTATCCTAAGAACCAACTTCCAACTCCGGTAATTGCCGCTATGAGCACACCTGCAGCTATCCAATTCGGATAATTAAACTGAATGCGTTCCCGTATAAACCCGACACCACTGGCCACGTACTGCAAAATGAGGGCAATACTGGTAATTAGACCGGCAATAAAGCCACCGCCTGGCGCGTTGTGTCCACGCAAGAAGATAAACACGGAAACCATCAGTGCCAGTGGCAAAATCATGCGCGCCATCATTGACAGTAGAGGAGGATGTCGCACTGGGTCCCAAGGTCTACCTTCTTTATCAGTAAGCGGCAATGGCAAATATAGGTTTCTGAGCAAGGTCGCGATGCCTAAGCCAGCGATGGCCAACACAATAATTTCGCCAAATGTGTCGAAACCACGGAAGTCGACCAGAATCACGTTTACAACGTTGTAACCGCCGCCTTCTGGTTTTGCGTTTTCTAGGTAGAAGTTAGAGATAGAGTCTATCGGGCGCGTAAGAATACCGTACGCTAACACGCCAATACCAATACCCGCCAAACCAGAAATGCTGGCGTCGCGCCAAACCCGTTTTTGAGAAGACTCGTTAGGGGTTTGCTGCGGCAAGAAATAGAGCGCCAGCATCAGCAGAATAATAGTAACAACCTCTACTGAAAGCTGTGTCATTGCAAGGTCTGGGGCCGAGAAGCGAGCGAACAGTATAGACACCATAAGTCCGGCTACACTTAAAATAAGTAAACCACCAAATCGGTTATGGTGAATAAGCACTGTTCCGAAAGCCGCAATAATAAGCACCACCGACGCAACCGCAGCAACAATGTCGAGCTCTGTAATTGCGACGGAACCGGAAAGTGAGCTTATCGGCAGCAGCGCATAGACGATCATGGCCACTAACATGACAATGGCTATGGCAAAGTAACGCTGTAACGAGCCATTTTCCACACGGGTAACCAGCTGGGTAAACTCCGACATAATGCGCGTTACAGTGCCTTCAAATATATGAAGCTCATTAAAAGGCTTACGCTTTTTATACCAAGCTAGTAATTTTCCTTTCTGGGTATACAGCAATAAACCACCGACTAAAGCAATCACGCTCATCAGTAATGGCGCATTAAAGCCATGCCAAATTGCGATATGGTAAGGCTCTTGGGCGTAACCTAAAACCGCGCTGCCTACCGTATTCACGAACGCATCTGCAAGGTGTGGGGCGATACCCACAACCACACAAATGGCGACCATAATGAACATAGGCAGCAACATGAGTTTTGGTGGCTCGTGAGGCGGTTTAGGCGTTTTCTTTGCTTCACCGGTGAAAAACACATTCAATACAAAACGCGTTGAATAGTAAACCGAGAATAAGGCAGCAAACGTAGCGATTACGGGTAGCAACCAGCCAAAACTGCCAAACTGAGGTACATGAAGTACCGACTTCAGCATCATTTCCTTACTTAAGAAACCATTAAACAGCGGAACCCCGGCCATCGCGGCACCGGCCAATATCGATAAAATACCGGTGATAGGCATAAACTTATACATGCCTTGTAAGACGCGTAAATCGCGCGTGCCCGTTTCGTGGTCCACAATGCCCGCAGACATGAACAATGTTGCCTTAAATGCAGCATGGTTAAGAATATGGAAAATACCGGCAAGCACTGCGACTTCGGTGCTGATACCAAATAACAACGTAATTAAACCCAAATGGCTGACGGTGGAGTATGCAAGCAACCCCTTTAAGTCGTGCTTAAACATCGCCATTGCGGCTGCAAACACCATGGTTATCAAACCTGTGGAGGTCACAATCAACACCCATAAGTCTGTGCCTGCTATTGCCGGGTGTAGTCTTGCAAGCAAGAAAATACCCGCTTTTACCATGGTTGCGCTGTGCAGGTATGCGGAAACAGGCGTAGGCGCTGCCATAGCGTGCGGCAACCAAAAATGAAATGGGAACTGCGCTGATTTAGTAAAGGCTCCGAGCAGGATAAGCACAAGCATCACTGGATACAGCTCGTGAGCGATAATCACCTCATGCATGGCAAAAATGTCTGTCAGCGTGTAGCTGCCAGCGATTTCACCTAATAGGATAACCCCTGCTAGCAGTGCTAAACCACCACCGCCAGTTACAGCAAGCGCCATTCTTGCGCCTTTTCGTGCGTCTGAATTGTCTTGCCAATAACCAATCAATAAAAACGAGGTAATACTGGTCAGTTCCCAGAATACGAAAAGTAAAAGCACATTGTTAGACAGCACAATACCCAGCATTGCGGTCATAAACATCAGCAATAAGGTGTAAAGCTTACCTAGGCTGTCTTTTTCGCTGAGATAAAACCTGGCGTACCAAACCACGAACAGTCCGATACACAAAATAAGAAGCGCAAACATAAGGCTAAGCGCATCAATTCGGAACTCGAGGTTGAGCCCCATGCTGGGGAGCCAAGGGAGAATAACTTCTTGAGTTTGCCCTTGGAGTACGGACGGTAGAAACGAGAAAGCCAAGCCGACAGCGATCAACGGCGGAATAAGGGTCACAATTAAATTAAAATTGCGACCGAATCGCTCCGTCAATCGAGGCACCCATGCCAATAAAATGGGTAAAAAAACAATCACTAAAAGGGCCATGCTGTCGATAGTCCTCTACCTGTGTTTATAAAAAATTAAATTAGCATATCAATGACGAAAAATCTGCGATTACCGGTATTTATGGGTTCAATTCTTGCTCGCTAAACACATTCTCAAACAACGGAGTGCTTAAATAGCGCTCTGCCGAGCTTGGTAATATCGCCACAATGGTTTTGTCTTTATATTCTGGATTATTTTGCAACAAGTCTGCAATTGCAGAAACTGCCGCGCCGGTTGAAATCCCTGCCAATATACCTTCTTCTCGCATGAGCCTATGCGCCATTGCCATAGCATCTTCATTGCTCACCGTAAGCGCCTGGTTCACCAACGAGATATCGAGGTTTTTCGGCACGAAGCCAGCGCCAATGCCCTGAATTTTGTGCGGTGCAGGTGTAAGCTCAACGCCTGCCATAGTTTGAGTGATCACAGGTGACGACTCCGGCTCCACAGCAATAATCTCAACATTTCCGCCCTTCTCGGTATTAAAATACGTAGCAACACCGGTGATGGTTCCACCTGTTCCTACACCCGCAACGAAAACGTCGGGCAACTTTCCTAGCGATTTTTCGATTTCAGGACCCGTGGTTTTTACATGGATCTCTGGGTTCGCTGGGTTGTCGAACTGGCGTAATAAAACATATTTTTCAGGTTCATTTTCTGCAAGCTCTTCAGCCCGCTGAATAGCGCCTTTCATACCCAGTTCTGCTGGCGTAAGTTCCAGCTTTGCACCCAATGCTTTAAGAAGCTTTCTGCGCTCTAAGCTCATTGAGCGCGGCATGGTAAGGGTAATACCGTAGCCCCGTGCAGCTGCTACGTAAGCCAAAGCAATACCGGTATTTCCAGAGGTTGCTTCTACGAGTTCTTTACCTGCCGTTAAAATGCCTTTCTTCTCAGCATCCCATATCAAGTTTGCACCCAACCGACACTTCACGCTTCCAGAAGGGTTACGGCTTTCCATTTTGAGATATACATTACCTTCTACCACACGGTTTAATTTAACCAGCGGTGTGTTGCCAATACTTTCCGAGTTGTCTTGATATACCGACATGCCTACATTCCTAAATTTGTGGGTCAAACTTGTCCATTGCTTTTTCTCTAGACTTCGCCGCTTGCTTTTCGGCTTTTACAAAGTCTTCGTCTTCAACTTCTATGGGCGGAATTTCAGAGCAAACGTCACCACCAAGCTTGTTTACCGCACAACATATTTCGCTGACGCGCTCGTCCATAAGGTGAACATGGTCAAGCATGCGGCCAATGGCTGTTGCTACAGGGTCAGGGTTATCCGCCGACACAGCGTACGCGTCGAACCCATATTTTTCCGCAATTTCCTTGCGCTTTTCTCTTGCGTCTTTATCGGCAGGTGAGCTCACCACACGCCCAGGAATACCCACAACGGTAGCCCCTTCTGGCACGTCTTTCACAACAACAGCGTTAGAACCAATACGTCCATTTTTATGCACAATAATAGGACCCAGCACCTTTGCGCCTGCTCCGATGACTACACCGTCTTGTAACGTTGGATGTCGTTTTCCTGCTTTCCAACTTGTTCCGCCCAGTGTTACACCGTGGTAAATCGTACAATCGTCACCTATTTCTGCGGTTTCGCCAATCACTACGCCCATACCATGGTCGATAAAAAATCTACGCCCTAGCTTAGCCCCAGGATGTATCTCTACTCCGGTAAACCAGCGAGCCAAGGTAGACACAAAACGAGCGAGCCATTTCAGCTTCCACTTCCAAAGCACGTGGCTGAATCTATGAACCCAAATTGCATGCAGCCCTGGGTAGTTCGTCAACACTTCAAAAAAGTGACGTGCCGCAGGGTCTCGTTTGTAAACACTTGCTATATCTTCTCTAATGCCCCGAAAAAGCATGACGAAGTGTTCCTTTTTCCAGTTAATTGTCGTTGCAGTGCAACGGGCTATAAGCCTAGTATAACGATGAACGTATTTCTCGGTGAAGCTTAGTTTAACCTGAGGAGGTTACCGTGGTCCGAAATTTCATCTTAATCTTAGGTGCGCTAGCCGCACTTGTTTTACCGCAAGTTGCATTTGCGCAAAGTGAAGCAGTCACGCTTATTCACGCTGGCGTGCTTATTGACGGCACAGAGAGCAGGCCGCAAGAAGACGTCACTATTCGTATTCAAGGTAATAGAATTGTGGGCGTTGAGTCTGGATTTCAACGGGCGAGAGGCAATGAAACTGTAATTGACCTAAAAAATTCGACTGTCATGCCAGGCTTTATCGACATGCACACTCATCTAACTAGTCAGTTAGGTCCCGGCTCTTACATGAACCGTTTTACCCAAAATGCCACCGACGTTGCCTTGCAGTCTGTGCAATATGCAGAGCGGACCTTAAACGCTGGCTTCACTACTGTCCGCGATTTAGGGGACAGTTTTGCTGCAAGTATCGCGCTTCGCGACGCCATTAACCGTGGCATCATTGAGGGACCTCGCATTTTCACCGCCGGTAAGTCCATTGCAACCACAGGTGGCCATGCAGACCCTTCGAATGGCTTTCGTGACGGCTTAGTCGACACTCCAACGCCAGCAGAGGGTGTTGCCAATGGTCCGTTAGAAGCACGCCAAGCGGTTCGAGCCCGTTACCAAGAAGGCTCAGACTTAATTAAAATCACCGCGACTGGCGGCGTATTAAGCTTAGCGGCAAGTGGCGACAATCCACAGTTTATGATGGACGAGCTGGAAGCTATTGTAGAAACGGCTCGTGACTACGGCATGCGTGTAGCCGTTCATGCCCATGGTAAAGAGGGTATGTTACGTGCCATTCGAGCCGGTGTGGACTCAATAGAGCATGGCACTTACATGGACGAAGAAGTTTTTGCAGCGATGCGTGAACACGGCACTTGGTATGTACCCACCATTACTGCCGGTAAGTCGGTTGCTGAAAGGGCTGAAATAGAGGGCTTTTTCCCTGAACAAGTACGCCCCAAGGCGAGAGCTATTGGTCCTTTAATTCAAAGTACGTTTGGTCGCGCTTATGAAGCTGGCGTTCGTATTGCTTATGGCACCGACGCAGGTGTGTTTGACCACGGCGAAAACGCACGTGAATTCCAATATATGGTTGAAGCCGGTATGCCCGCAATTGAAGCCATTCGTGCTGCAACAAGCTCTGCCTCTCAACTCCTAGGTCAGTCAGAGAATTTAGGAACCATCGAGGAAGGAAAATTCGCAGATATCGTTGCGGTAGAAGGCAA
Organism: Lysobacter sp. N42; assembly: GCF_004344885.1. Taxonomy (NCBI): domain Bacteria; kingdom Pseudomonadati; phylum Pseudomonadota; class Gammaproteobacteria; order Lysobacterales; family Lysobacteraceae; genus Lysobacter; species Lysobacter sp. N42. The sequence goes on along the minus strand of NZ_SKFB01000003.1, from coordinate 130,491 downwards.
CCCATTGAGCAACATTGAGTTGCTGCAAAATATTTCGTTCATTATGAAAAATGGCGAAGTTTATCGCCAATAATCCGTTGAAAGCATAAAAAACGCCGCATGACTCTCAGGTTATGCGGCGTTTTTGTTTTCTAAAGCTAGTTTATCTAGCGAAGAATACTTATTGTTTCGACTGAATAAAGGCAATCACTTCAGTAACGTCAGCTTGAATAGTGGTTTCCATTTCCACTTCTAGGGCTTCACGTTCCCGGTCTAGTTTACGAATTTCTTTCTTAGGGTATTCCTTTCTAGCACCGTGCGTAGGCATGTGCTTAATTTTTTCATACATCTCATGAATTGCAGGAAAACGAGTGTCGAAATTCGTTGAACCGGCTTCTGGTAAGTTATCAAGCAATACCGAAATACGAATACTTCCTTCCGACAAATCACATTGTCCTTGTTGCATGGCTTTTGCGATCGTCAGAATACTTTCATGAATATACGCAACACGCTTGTTCTCGCCGGCTTGGTTTTCCTTGCGCTGCTTACTTAACTGCGACAGCAACATACCCGCATATACACTTAACGCTAAAATGATAGCTACGCCTAGCGCACCGAGAATCCACCAAATCATGCATCGTCCTCGTCTAATTCGTTGTCTTCAATGCCAAGCAGCTCTACTAGCTCTTGATACCTTGTCATTTGCTCGTCTACAAACTGCTGGTCTTCAGCACTTAGCTGCTCACCTTCGTCTATTTGGTCAAGCAACTCTTGTAATACAGGGTCATTCTCAAGCGCTTCAAATTCGAATTCTAATGCTTCCTGCGGATTTGCAGGTGTTACATCTTCAACCTGTTCCGCAGTTTTACGCACAGGTTTCACAAGCTCGACAGGCCGCTTACTACCTTTTCGAGGATCCTCCTGAGCTTTAGAGTTCGTGCCGTGGCCTTTGCCCGCCTTGCTGTTTTCTTTTACATCCAAAGTGTGACGTTGGCCTGCAGGTTTGCCTTTTGTGCGCGCTGGCTCTTTACCGCGCTTGCCTTCTTCTCGTTGGCGTTCCATTTTGGGTTGCGAACGAGCGGCGAGTGGACCTGTTTTACGTGTCTTTTTTCTACGTGTCATGTATCTAAACCTGAATCATCAAACTAGGATTCCATACGAGAGTAGTCCGCGTATGTCTATTTAGATCATATCTTATTTCGGGCGAGCTGTAGAGGAATTGCAGATATAAAAAAGGCGATGAAATCATCGCCCCTGGAATTTGTGCAATCAAAACGATTGAACAGGTTGTCGCTTATAGCTTTTTATAATTATTATTCTTGGCTCCCACGCTTAGCGCTTTATAATCTCTCGCCTCTTTTTCTCAGCTGTCTAGCAGCTCCTTATTCTCGGCGGAGATTTGGAGTCGTCTTTCTTATTGTTATTATTTAAATGCCTCCTGGCATTATTATTCTTCCCGTATTTTTTGCTCTCACCATGTTGGTTGTTGTTTAACCTAAATTTTAGGGGGCTTACCGCACAACACCAAGTTGGTTTATTACAGCGCGTCTTCAACGTCATTTATTATTTTCATTTTTTTTAACGTTGTTGACGATTCGTTGCCCACTTAGAAAACACACTTCAACCCTGTCCATAAGGCTCTGTACCGAGCAACTTCGGGACTTAGATTACCAATCTGATCGAAGAGTGCAAGCGTTTTTTAACAAAAAATCGATTTTTTATGACAACTACATGAATATTTAGAGTCTATTGGCTATAACATTTATTATAAATCCTGCCTAAACCCTCTACATTAGTCAATCTCAGCAATTCACTTTACAATGAAGTTACGACAATAATAAAAGGAACCCACTATGAGAGCCTCCACCTATGCGCTCGCGTTAGCAGGTACACTCCTGTTAAGCGCATGTACAACTACACAGCAAGCTGCGCAGCCGGAAAACGCAAACACCGCGTTTACTGAGCTAGCGAATGAAGCTTGGGAATATAATCGTATGCAGTATCCTGGTTATGCAGCGCGCAACGGCAGCCCAGAGCAAGCCGGACAGCTAATGGATATGTCACCTGAAGCATTAGAGGCTCGCTACCAAGCACGTATAGCGTTCTACCAACAGCTTGAAGCTATTGACGAGAATCAGCTTAGTGCGGAAAACCAAATTAACCGTGACATGATTATGTACGCACTCAAAAATCAGATTTCTGAGTACGAATACAACATGCACTACACCCCTCTGACCAACGAGTCTGGCCCTCATAATCGTTTAAGCTATGTTGCGAGCGGCGTGAATATTCGCAATATGGAAGACGCAGAAAATTATTTGTCGCGATTACGACAAATACCTACTGCATTCGACCAATACATTGCCGACATGCGAGCGGGTATGGCTGCCGGTATTACTCAACCCGCAGTAGTACTTTATGGCATGCCAGACAGTATCCGTGCCTATGTGAAAAACGACCCTACAGAAAGCACTTTCTACCGGCCCATTGAGCGTGCTGAATCACAATTATCGGCAGCTGACTTTCGCAATCTTTCGTTAGAAGCTCAGTCGGTGATTAGCATGGAAGTTAACCCAGCTTATTTGGGTTATCACGACTTTATGGTGAACGAGTACATTCCAAATGCGCGCGAAGACATCGCAGCAACGAATTTACCAAACGGTGGAGAGTTTTACGCCAACCGTATTAAGCACTACACCACTACTGACCTAACGGCAGAAGAAATCCACGAGATTGGTTTGCAGGAAGTCGCTAGAATTCGTGCGGAAATGGAAGACATTATTGCCGAATTAGAATTTGAAGGCTCATTCCAAGACTTTATCGACTACTTACGCAGCGATCCGCAGTTTTACGCCGAAACGGAGCTAGACCTGCTGAAAGAAGCGGCCTATATGTCAAAGCGAGCAGACGCTATGCTACCGCGTTTCTTCCGCTTCTTACCCAGAAAGCCTTACGGTGTAGAAGCTGTTCCCGCTGAAATCGCGCCAACCTATACAACAGGACGATATTCAGGTTCATCAACAGACGCGGCACCCGGCTATTATTGGGTTAACACGTATGCCTTGGATCGCAGACCGCTTTATGTGTTGCCTTCGTTAACATTGCACGAAGCTGTTCCTGGTCACCATTTACAAATTGCGCTCGCGCAAGAGCTAGAGAATGTGCCCGACTACAGACGCTCAACTTATATTTCAGCTTTTGGTGAAGGTTGGGGTTTGTACGCAGAGTACTTAGGTGTAGAAGGCGGTTATTACCTCACACCTTATGAAGATTTCGGCCGCTTAAGCTATGAGATGTGGCGAGCAGTACGCTTGGTCGTAGACACTGGAATGCATGCCATGGGTTGGTCACGCGACCGCGCGGTACAGTTCCTCGCAAGCAACTCTGCGCTTTCCATGCATAACGTAAATACAGAGATCGACCGTTACATTAGCTGGCCTGCTCAAGCGCTGTCTTACAAACTCGGAGAGCTAACCATTAAGCGTTTAAGAGCCGAAGCTGAAGAAGCGTTAGGTGACAAGTTCGATATTCGCGACTTTCACTACGAAGTGTTAAAAAACGGAAGTATTCCACTAGAAACACTGGAAGCTCAAATTCGTGAATACATTGAGCGCACGCTGAATAGCTAAGCTGGGTGAGCTAGCAATCAGGCACAAAAAAGGTTCGCAAGTGCGAACCTTTTTTATGAAGCTTTTTAAACTCTTTGCTGCTATGCAACCAAACAGAGCTTAATAAAGACCACGAATGTATTGAGAAAGTAATTCGATGTCTTCGTCTGTAAGCTTGCCAGCTACGCTACGCATCATGCCGTTCGGGTCGTTTGCACGTTCACCGCTACGGAATTGCTCTAGTTGCAACTGAGTGTATTCTGGATGTTGACCACTTAACAATGGAAAACCTGCTTGCCCTACACCTAAACCGCTTGGACCGTGGCACGCTGCACATGCTGTGATTCCGCGCTCTGCATCACCACCCATAAACAACGCCATACCCGGCTCAACCACTTCTTCAGGAGCCGCACCTACTTCGTTTTCTTGCGAAGCAAAATACGCTGCTAGGTCATACATGTCTTGCTCGCTCAAGTTTGCAACTTGACCAGCCATAATCATGTTCAAACGACCTTGCTCACCATTGGTTTCCGCACCAAGTTTGTAGTCCATAAGCTGTTTAACAATATAACGCTCATGTTGACCAGCAATAATTGGGAAGCCGCCTGTCGGGCTATTTCCGTCAGGGCCATGACAAGCCGCACAAACTTGTGCTTTCTCTTGTCCAGCTTCTGGATTTCCAACCATTCCTTCTTCAGGTTTCGCGTCTCCAGCTGCTACTGCACTGCCCGCGAAAAGAAACATTCCACATAAAATTGCGAGTTTTTTCATGATCTCTCTTCTCTGCATTTGAACGGGAATCCCCGACACATCAAATTGCTTTTCCATCTATCGGCGTTATTTTACACGAATCTACGCTATATGAAACGCCTGATTCAACACAAGGTGTTGGATGGGCATAAGATATCCGTCATAATAGAGCCTCATTTCGCATTTTTTAATGCTCAAAAGGGCTACTGTATGTCAGAAATAAATTTTCAAAACGCACGTTTTCTTACCAGTGCCCCAAATATAAAGTTCCTTCCAGACGACGAAGGTATGGAAATAGCGTTCGCCGGTCGCTCTAATGCTGGCAAGTCTAGTGCAATCAATGCGCTAACCAAGCAAAAGAACTTGGCTAGAACCAGTAAAACTCCGGGTCGAACTCAACAGATTAACGTTTTTTCGCTCGACGAAACTAACCGTCTAATTGATTTACCAGGTTATGGCTTCGCCAAAGTGCCTATTGCCATGAAGGAAGCTTGGCAAAAGTCGTTGTCAGAATATCTACAAGCCCGTAAATGTCTAAAAGGCCTAGTTGTACTCATGGACATTCGCCATCCGCTTAAAGAAGTCGACCAAAACCTGATTTTCTGGGCCGTAGAAAGCAATATTCCAGTTCTTGCAGTACTCACAAAAGCCGACAAGCTAAAAAGTGGGGCAAAAAAGCAAACCTTAATGAAAGTACAGGAAGCTCTACCCGCGTTCGGTGGTGACGTTTCGGTGATGTGTTTGTCTACCCTGAAAAAAACCGGGCTACAAGAGCTCGAAGACATTTTAATGGGCTGGTTCTCAGGCAATACTGATGCATGAGCACTACCCGCTTACCACTTGGCTAAAACTATTTTTCCTCGCATTAGTGTGGGGAAGTAGTTTCTTTCTGATAAAAAAAGGGCTCGTTACTTTTCCTCCACTAGAGGTTGCCGCTATTCGCCTAGCCAGCGCGGCACTAGCGCTTGCGCCTTTTGCCATAGTGCGGTTAAAACGTGTTAAGAAAAAACAGTGGCCCGTTATTCTGTCGGTCGGTTTAACAGGCTCTATGATCCCCGCGTTCTTATTTGCATTAGCGCAAACGAACGTAGACAGCGGCGTTACCGGCTCGCTCAATGCACTTACACCATTATTCGTGCTGATTATTGGCGCTGTAATTTTTCATCAGAAAATTACCGCAACAACTGGGATAGGCCTCGCTATCGGCTTTGTAGGCACACTCATACTGATTCTTATGAACGCCACAGGCTCCTTCAATTTAAATGCTCATGCGCTTTTCGTGGTTATCGCAACCATTTGCTATGGCATTAACACCAACCTCATTAAAGAGTATTTACCCGACCAGAGCCCTCTCACTATTACCGGCGTAAGTTTACTCATGGTATTACCCATCGCCACGTTATATTTGTTGGGGCCTGCAGAAGTCGTGAGCCGCCTTGACTCAGCGACTGCGTGGTGGTCTTTAGTCTCACTTATTGTACTAGGCGTGGTAGGTACTGCACTGGCGCTGATTTTGTTTAATCACTTGGTACAAATCGCAAGCACGGTATTCGCAAGTTCAGTTACCTATCTTATACCTGTGGTTGCGGTATTTTTGGGGCTACTCGACGGTGAAGTTATTGGTATATGGCAGGTAAGCGGCATGGCGTTAATACTTGGCGGCGTCTGGCTTGCCAATAAGAAGCCAAGAACACCGCCTCCGCAATAAACGCGCTAGTGAGCTTCGTCCCAGTTTTCTCCAACACCAGCTTCAGCAATTAACGGAACGTCGAGTTTTACGGCGTTCTCCATAAGTTTGCTAAGCGAAGCAATATGCGTGTCTAGGCAGTCTTCGCGAATTTCAAAGACCAATTCATCGTGAACCTGCATGGTCATATAAACTTCACCAGGGGCTGGTTCATTAAGTAACCACTCACTTACGTCGATCATTGCTTTTTTCATGATATCTGCGGCAGAGCCCTGCATCGGCGCGTTAATCGCCGCGCGTTCTGCGGCTTTTCTACGTGGCACATTTTGAGCTTTAATGTCTGGCAAGTACAAGCGGCGGCCGAAAAGTGTTTCTACATATCCTTGTTCAGCTGCCTGCTTGCGTGTGCGCTCCATATAGTCCAACACGCCAGGGAAACGTTCAAAGTATATGTCCATGTAGCTTTGTGCATCTTTTTGACCAATACCTAATTGTCTGGCTAAACCAAATGCAGACATACCGTAAATTAAGCCAAAATTTACGGCTTTTGCTCTGCGGCGCTGTTCGCTATCTACATTCTCTAGCGGTACGCCAAATACTTCAGCGGCAGTAGCGGCATGAATGTCGCGTCCTTTGGCAAAAGCTTCTAACAATCCTTCAGACTGAGATAAGTGCGCCATAATCCGCAGCTCTATCTGGCTGTAGTCGATAGCCACTATTTTGTAACCTTCTGGCGCTACAAAGGCTTGGCGAACCCTACGGCCTTCTGCGTTGCGAATTGGAATATTCTGCAGATTCGGATCTGTAGACGATAAGCGCCCCGTCGCGGTTACCGCTTGATGATATGACGTATGAATGCGACCCGTTTTACCATTCACCATGCGTGGTAATTTGTCGGTGTAAGTCGACTTCAACTTACTCATGCCACGGTGTTGTAGAATGAGATCCGGTAACGGGTAGTCCAACGCAAGCTCTTGTAAAACCTCTTCGGCGGTTGAAGGCGCGCCCTTTGGCGTTTTCTTTTTCACCGGCAAACCGAGTTGGTCAAACAAAATTGCTTGTAATTGTTTTGTCGAGTTCAAATTGAAAGGTTCGCCCGCAATTTCGAACGCTTCCTTTTCAATATTCTTCAGCTTTTCTTCTATTTCTTTACTTTGTTTTCCTAAACGTTCGGAATTAACTAAAACACCTCTGCGTTCCATCATGGCAAGAATTGGTAATATCTGCAGTTCCAATTCCGAAAGCACTCGCTTAAGCCCTTCATGCTCAGCTACGCGAGGCCACAACACTTCGTGCAAACGAAGGGTTACGTCTGCATCTTCTGCTGCATACGGTGCTGCAGTTTCAATGGGCACTTCGTCGAAACGTTTTTGTTTCGCACCTTTTCCTGCAACCTGCTCGTAACTAATCGGCTTATGACCTAAATATTGAAGGCTCAGCGTGTCCATGTCATGGCGTGAACTCACGCTATTCAACACATAAGAAGCGAGCATTGTGTCGTTTAAAATACCCCGAACGCGAATGTCGTAATTTCGCAGTACGTGTAAATCGTATTTTAAATTCTGGGCAATTTTCTTTACCGCGGTGTCCTCAAAAATGGGCTTCAGCGCTTCTAACACTTTATCGCGTGGTAATTGCTGCGGACCGCTCAAGTCTTGGTGTGCAACTGGAATGTAGCATGCCTCACCCGGCGCGACAGCAAACGACAATCCAACTAACTCAGCCTCCATATAATTCAGGCTCGTTGTTTCGGTATCAAATGAGTAGTAATCAGCCTGCTTTAGCTTTTCAATCCATTTGTCTAATTCCGACTGCTCTGTCACCACTTCATACGCTTCACGATCTATTTTTACGGCAGTAGACTCGCTATTTTCGCCCTCTTTTGCATCGGCTTGTAATTCCGGCGCTTGCTCACCGTCTTCCAACAATTCACCGAGCCATCTACGAAATGAACAGCGGTTATATAGAGCAACAAGTTGTTCTTTGTCAGGTTCACTCACAGTAAGTTGTTCGGGCGCCAGCTCCATTTCAACGTCGAGCTTAATAGTGGCAAGGTCTTTTGAAAGTTTAAGTTGGTCTACATTGTCGCGAATTTTTTGCGGTAATGTTTTCGCGCCTCGGAAACTTAAACTAGTTACTTGATCAGGGTCGGCTAATAGGTTGTCGATGCTACCAACGCCTTGCAGAAGCTTCTGAGCTGTCTTTTCGCCAACTCCTGGCAAGCCTGGAATGTTGTCTACGCTGTCGCCCATTAACGCCAAAAAGTCGATAATTTGGTCGGCATTCACTCCAAATTTTTCCGGTACTTTCTCTGGCGTTAAAATCGAGTTATTCATGGTGTTAATTAAGGTTACTTTGTCCGTAACTAACTGCGCCATATCTTTGTCGCCAGTACTAATCAGCGTGTGGCGACCTTCTTGCTCAGCCTGCACGGCTAAAGTGCCAATCACATCGTCAGCTTCTACGCCTTCGATCACCACTAATGGTAAACCCATTGCGGCGACAATTTGATGAAGCGGCTCAATTTGAACACGCAGATCGTCGGGCATCGGCGGACGGTGCGCTTTATATTCCTCATACATGTCGTTGCGGAAAGTCTTACCCTTCGCATCAAAAACAACGGCCATGTGGCTAGGCTGATACTGCTTAATAAGACTACGCAGCATGTTCACCACACCGTAGATAGCCCCAGTAGGTTCGCCTTCTTTATTCGTAAGATGAGGTGGCGCATGGTACGCGCGGAAAAGGTACGAAGAACCGTCGACAAGAATAAAGGGTTTTGCTGGAATTTCGCTCATAATGCTCGTGTTTTGCATAGCCGTTTAGTGTGAGATATAGAATGCCATAGACCGAGCCAATTCACTATCTGTACTGCTCTATATGTTTCATGGCAAAGGCTGATTTCTGAATAAAGTAACGAGGGAAAACCTGTGGATAAGTCTGTGTACGAACGATCTCACCTGCCGTGTGCTAGATCTCCGCTAGCGACAGCATCATACTTCTAAGTGATTGAGAAACGGGGAAATTACTGAAATACCCTGACAACTTTCTATTCTATTTTTTATTTTTCTTCGGCTGTGGAAACTCTACTTGCAGAGCTCTCTGTTTTGTCCTGGGCAGGACGTCAACCGGTCGTACAGATTATCACAATTCGAGTTCTCGTCTAGTCCTAATCTGATCTTTTTTAACAATTTTTTGATCTTTTTTTTGGGGTTTTAAGAATGGGTTTTTCTGAGCCCAGAAAAACCCCTTACAGATCAGGTTATATAGATAATTACTAACCTATTGTGGTGTAGGAATTGCTTCAGGCGGCACGATTAATTGGTTATCGATCTTTAATCCGTCGATACGCGTGTAAAGGACAGACCATGGATAAGCATCAGCACGCAATCCAAACTGTTGATTCATCATGCGTTGAGCCTGATGAGGTAACCCCGAAATTGATCCTTCAAGATTTCCGTCAAATGCCCATTTAAGCAATTCTTCTAGCTCCATAGACGCGATGCTTCTGTTCGGGCCTGTGTAATTTAAAGCGACATCCACCATACCTATCCAAGGGTTGTCTGAAACTTCCACACTAACATTCAGCTTTGCCTCTGGAGTCATCATCGATGAAGCCACGTCCATATAAATCGACATCATTTCGTCCATCATGGCGTCCATATTTTTATCTTTTTCCATTTGTTGGAAATCCGCAGTATTCATTTTCTCTTTGAACCGTTCATAAGATTCCCAATAAGCCTCAAAATCACCGCCTTCATATTCAGCCTCAATTAGAGCCGTAACGTCATATCCTTGGAAATTAAGTGAGGCGATACTTTGTGTAAGGCCTGCTGTAAATCCACTGCCCTGTTGCTTAAAATCGCTACGAATTTCGACACCCTCAATCGAAGCGCTTTGACCACCGAAATTCAAACCTGCTCGCGCCAACGTAAATGAAGCATCTTGATGGGTGATACGATTATTCCTGTCGTAATCCATCGCTACAAGCATCTCCATCCCGTCAAAAAACATGACTTCCCCCATAGAAGACGAGGTGATAGACAGACCTTCAATGTCGCTATCAACATGTTGGATTGATTCCTCACCGAAAACGTTGATAGAAAATGGAGCATGAGCGATAGTGACATCGTTTTCTGTGAAGTTCAGCTCCGCGACATCCACCGAAAGAGCAAAGCCTCCTAGGCTGAAACTACCTGTGGTTACAATGCCGTCCTCACCATAGAAGTCAGCAAGGTTGTAATCCTCGGTTTGAACGTCCAACACCCCACGATAAGTTGAGTGAAAAAAGCCATGTTCCATGGTGAAGGGTTGTGAAATATGAATAGCTTCATCAGGGATATTAAAAATGATGACCCCTTGCGCGGAGTTCCATCCTTTGTGAATCCATTCAATTTCTGCACCATATAAACCTGAGGTAGCTTCACTTACGAGTGCTGTTTGCTCCTCTAACACGCCCATAGCGGTGCGCCCTGCCTGCCAGATTCCGAAAAACCAAACGGCGGCAACTATGACAACAGCCAAAATAATCTTCTTCATGATTCGTCCTTTTTGTTTTACATATTTCCGATGTGAAAGTTATTTCTTAAACCAACGCCCAAGTACGCTGCTTTTTTCAGGCTGTTCGCTAAAGCTCTCGAAAAAGCCACTCCAAATTTGTTGAACACCCTGCTGCGCCATCACCGAAAAGTCAGGTTGCAACGCACTTAACCCAGGGCCTTTGAGAAGCGACTTTATAGATACTGGCGGGTGGCTTATCTGCCAGCAACCTAACAAATAAGCATAAGTTTGAATTAATGTGCGCTGCGCTTCGTCCACTGCACTTTCAGTCAATTGAGCGGTTTGCACTATATTTCTAGCGGTCGCACGATAATCTTGCGCAAGCTTTGTTTTGTGGTTGAGCAGCGCTTTTTTATCAATATTTGGCTCAAGTTGTTGATGACCTAAAGCGGCGAGTGTCCAAAGGTTTGGCTGCTTTGTTTTGAAACTCATAATGGCCTCAACAACTCCGTCTACAATGTCGTTTCGCACAAAGCGCAGTTGATGGCGAATCTCGTTGAGCCAGTCGTGCAATTGATATTCAAGCAACGCCATATAAATAGCTTCTTTGGTTTTGAAGTATAAGTACGCGGTTCCCTTGGCGACACCTGCTCGGCTAGCTATGGCATTAATTGTGGGCAATTGCCCGTTAGACTCAAGCAGCAATTCCAGCGCAGCGTCAAGCAAGCTTTCTCGGCGTAAGTCTTTCTCTTTCGCCGTTCGCGCTCTCTTTTTGCCATTGAGTATGCCAGACGGTTCGCTTTGGTTTTCCACAGTAGCGTCCTTATTATTATGTTAGTGGCCAAACAATAGGCAATAATATAAGCGATAACAAAACCACTAACAATTCTAGTGGTAACCCTAAACGCCAATAATCTCCGAAGCGGAAACCACCAGGCCCTAAAATTAAAGTGTTATTTTGATGCCCAATAGGCGTTAAAAAGGCACAGCTTGCACCCACCGCAACAGCCATTAAGAATGCGTCTGGGTTAACCCCAAGTTGTCCTGCAGCACTTAATGCAACTGGGCACATTACGGCCGCGGTGGCTGCGTTATTCATAAAGTCCGACAGCGTCATAGCAAGAATTAACAATAGTCCCAAGGCAATTAGCGCATGCCCCTGCGCAATGTAGGTCAGCATATTGTTCGCGAGCCAGTCCGCGGCCCCTGTACTTTGCATAGCGCCGGCAACCGGAATAAGTGCCGCTAGTAATATAACCACCGACCAGTCGATACTTTCATACACCTGGCGTAACGGTAATAAGCGAAACGCCATAATTGCCGCGACACCGCCACCGAAAGACAGAGCAGCAGGCATAATGCCTAATGCAGCTCCCATGATCGCCAATAGCATTATGACACTGGCAAGCACCGCTCGTTTCCGACTCGGAACCCGAATAGTTCGCTCGGCTAGTGGTACACAGCCAAAACTGGAAGCAAATGTAGCTAACCGTTCAGGGTCGCCCTGCAATAAAATAACGTCACCCGCAGCAATACGCGTTCTACGTAGGCGCTCTACGGTTTGCTTACCTTGCCTAGAAATTGCGAGTAAGTTGAGGTTATAGCGGCTTCTTAATTGCAGTTCTTGAGCGGTGTTATGGATTATTCTAGCGTTCGGCAACACCACCATTTCCACCAACACAATTTCGGAGCTGTCTGAGCCTCGTGGCTCGGTATTCAGTTGGGGTGCGTTTTGGTCTCGCATGCCCACTTTTAACCCACGCAGCGTGCGCTCACTGGTAACCGTAACCCTACGATCAAACCATTTGGATGCCGCTTTTTTTATTGGCTCTGGTTCTTGATGATCTTCAAAGCCTGTCTTATGTATCGCATGAACCGGGCTTACATCCAGCTTCGCCACCTCCGAAGTCACTTCCTGTTCGCTTTCATCAAGCCCTTCTGGTGCTTCTTGCTCTGCTTTTAAGCTTTGCACTTCCCCTAAATCTGTTGCTTCATTGCCTTTTCTGTCCGGTTTCACATTTTCAAGTAACCGTAGGCCTAACGCGGAAAGCATCTGGCTTAATTTTTCTGGCTCGGCCTCTATAATCATAAGGTCGCCAGCTTTCAGTTTCTTATTCCAATGTGGGGTGAACACCTTTTCCCCGTCACGCACCATACCTAGCAGCTGCCCATCGCTACTGTCTAATGCTTTATCTAATTCCCACACGGTCATGCCTTCTGCTTTACCGCCGGAAACAACCCTTACTTCTGTTAAATACTTACCCGTGTCGAAACTGTCGGCGTCACTTCGTTGGCGCACAGGCACAAACCGCCACCCAATAGCGGCAAGGAAAATAACGCCCACAACAGCAATAGAAGCCCCAACCGGAGTGAACGAAAACATGCCAAAACCTTTGTCGGCAACTTCGGCACGGAAACCAGCAACAATAAGATTAGGTGGTGTACCAATTAACGTGGTCATTCCGCCAAGAATTGCACCAAAGGACACGGGCATAAGCACTTGTCCCGGAGCCATGCCTAGCCGAGTTGCCAATTGAATAGCAACGGGCATAAGCAAGGCCATTGCGCCTACATTGTTCATAAACGCAGACATAATTGCAGCTAGCAATGTTAGTGACGCAATAGTTCGTGTCGGTGAACCGGTTTTCGGGCTTAGTTTATTCGCCACTACGTCTATAGCCCCAGTACTTTGCAAGCTGTAGCTCATAACAAGAACACAAGCCACCGTAACAACAGCTGGATGACTAAATCCTATAAAAACTTGAGTGTCTGGAATTAAACCAAGCAAGGTACACGCCGAAAGAGACAGCACAGCAACTACGTCGTGACGCCATTTGCCCCAAATAAACATCACTACTGTTAGCGCAAGAACTACCAGTATCGAGACTTGATCCGCATTCATATTATCGGCCCTTCCTGCACTACACTTGGCTTAATTGCTTACGGACACGTAGGATAACTGTACCCACATCGGGCATTACACCGGTCCAACGTCGAAAGCTTTCTGCAGCTTGCCCAACTAACATACCCAAACCGTCTGCAACCTCGCAGTTTCTGCCACTTGCCCACTCCAAAAACGGAGTTTGTTTATCACCATAGACCATGTCGTAACAAAACGGTTTTGATTTCAGCAAAGACTCTTTAATTTTTGGCTTTTCTTGGTCTAGGCCGCTCGACGTAGCGTTAATAATAAGGTCAAAGTCAGGGTCGGGCATAAGCGTAAGTGCTCCCGCAGACAAGGGTGCTTCTTGATGGAATCGAAAAGCGTCGTTCACAAGCCTTTCCGCACGTTCAGGCGTTCGGTTGGCAATGTGTAACGTTCGCGGGTTTTGCGCTAAAAGTGCAGGCAAAACACCTCGAGCAGCACCTCCAGCGCCTAGCATAAGAATTTTTTTATCTTGTAGGCTGCCAAACTTTCGTAATAAGTCAGAAACCAGCCCTAAACCGTCGGTATTGGTAGCAACCCATTGTGTTCCGCGCTGAACCAGCGTGTTAGTAGCCCCCGTTTGCAAGGAAACATCTTCAACCTGGTCGGCTAAGTCGGTGGCTAACTCTTTCAGCGGTAACGTAAAGTTCGCGCCTGAACCTCCCTGCTCTACAAACTCATAGAATCGTTTCTTCAGGTCTTTTGGAGGTGTTAGAATACGCAAATACTCTAGCTTCAACCCTGCTTGTAGCCCAAACTGCTGATGAATTTGCGGCGACAAACTGTGTTGAATAGGTTCTCCAAAAACGGCAAATTTCATAATGTGGTCTCGATTCTTTAAACGTGAACAAAAATTACCTGCGTCACCTTTCGAACAGCTGGGTGGTGAAAACGCCGTTCGCAATATGGCAGAACGATTTTACGACATTATGAGCACAGATCCGGCCGCAGGTGAACTACTAGCGATACATCCACAACCTATGGACGCTATTCGACAGAAGTTTTTCGAATTTTTATGTGGTTGGTTAGGCGGGCCGCGTTACTACGAAGAAAAGTATGGGCATCCTAGGCTACGCGCTAGGCATATGCCTTTTGCCATCGACACGAAAATGCGCGACCAATGGCTGCATTGCATGTATCAAGTGCTAGACGAGCAAGTAGAAGATAAAGACTTAAAACATGAATTGCGCCAGCGCTTCACGGCACTAGCGCATCACATGATTAACCAGCCTTCTTCTGTTTAGAACGAATACGCTTAATACGACCTTCAAAGCCAGTTTGCGTTTTATCGTCTAAACCAAATTCAAGTGCTTGCTCACATACCTTAACAGACTCATCAAAGCGCTCTTGCTCGAGCAGCAAGTTAGCATAGTTTTGGAAAGTCATAACTTGTGGCAAGTTACCGCCATTGGCTTCTTTCAGCGGTTCTTTGATGTCGCTAAACTCTTGAATATGAACAACTGAATAATGAATACAAGCGTCACGATACTCATCGTCTTTACGATGCTTGTAGGCCTTCTCCGTGAGCTGCGACAGTATTTTATGTCGCACTAACGGATCTTTTTCACCATCAAGAGGCTCGGCAATTTCTTCCAGAGCTTCTGGAATTGCCGGCGAACCCGGTGTTTGTTCCGCTTTCGGCAACGGCTCGGGCGTTTCTTGCTCTTGAGCTGGTTCCGGCTGCTCTGATTTTTCTGTAGAGGCTTCGCCTTCTGAAGACGACTGTTGCTTTTTACGATTCATAAAAATCACAACAACAATCGCGGCAAGAACCACTAATATAAAGAGTTGAATTGTCATACCTCTTTCACCTGTTCATTTTTCAAACAGAATTAAGCTTAATACTTATTCCGGGTTCAGGCAACATATCCCCGAAAAACAGATAATTATAGCCAATCCCGTGGTTTTAAGAATTCATATAGTTTTGCTTCTTCACTACCTGGCTCAGGGTGATATGCGTATTCCCAGCGCGCTAATGGTGGCATAGACATTAAAATAGACTCTGTTCTTCCGCCAGTCTGCAAGCCAAACAAGGTTCCTCGGTCGTAGACAAGGTTGAACTCAACATAACGACCACGGCGATACAATTGAAAGTCTCTATGGCGCTGCTCGAACTCTGTATTTTTCCGTTTTTGCGCGACAGGTAACCAAGCCGGTAAGAAGTTTTCGCCCACAGCTCGCATGAGGCCAAATGCGTGTTCGAAGTCGAGTTCGCCTTCGGCATTGGTATTTAAGTCATCAAAAAACAAACCGCCCACACCGCGTGTTTCCTCTCGGTGTTTTAGGTAGAAATACTCGTCACACCATTTTTTATAATCTGGGTAGTAGTTCTCGCCGAACGGAGCCACTGCGTCACGTGCTACTTCGTGCCAATGCACAACGTCTTCCTCAAATGGATAGAAAGGCGTTAAATCAAAACCGCCGCCAAACCACCAAACAGGGTCTTCACCGGGCTTTTCGGCGATAAAAAAGCGCACGTTCGCATGCGTGGTCGGAACAAACGGGTTATTGGGGTGAAGTACTAAAGAAACACCGCAGGCATGGAAGCTTCGCCCGGCAAGCTCAGGCCTATGCGCTGTTGCAGACACAGGCATTTCTTCACCATATACATGTGAAAAGTTCACGCCACCTTGTTCAATAACATCACCGCCAGCGATAACACGAGTACGACCACCACCACCGCCAGGACGTTTCCAAGCGTCTTCTTGAAATTCAGCTTTGCCATCCAGCGATTCAATACCCGTACAGATTTCGTCCTGTAGCTTTAAAAGAAATGACTTAACCTGTTCTAAATAAGCATGTTCACTCATGCGCGGAATACCTCTCCGGTGAATGGATTAATAATTTTGCTTGGGGTTTTAGCTTGTCCAACAGAGCTTTGCCACACCCAAGAAACCTCGTCTTTAAATTCTTCAATGACTTGTTCTGCATCGGTAAACGGAGGTTGCCCTGAACGATTTGCACTGGTAGAAACCAAAGGCGTGTTTAATACTCGGCACAACTTACGCACCGGTTCAAAAGCCGTAACCCGCACAGCAATAGTGTCGTGCTCGCCTTTTAAGAATTTGGGTACCGAAGCCTTTGCGGGAAGAAGCAAGGTAATGGGTCCGGGCCAGTGAGAAAACACCTTAAAACGAGCGTCTTGACCAATTTTTGAGTCATCGACATAGTCCAACAGCTGGCTGTAATCGGCAGCTATCAAAATCACGCCTTTCTCTATGGGGCGTTGCTTAAGCTCTAATACCTTACGTACCGCTATTTCGTCGTAAGGCGCGCAGCCTAATCCGAATACGGCTTCAGTGGGGTAAGCAATAACACCATGGTTTTCTATAGCTTGTTTTGCCGCGGCAATTTGCTCGTCGGTAAGCATGCCCGGTTCTGCAGATTCGTGAAGCATTTGATTCTCCCGTTTAATGCTGCTGCATTATAACGAGTCAGTTTTGAAACCGCATGATTTTTGCGGGCATTTATAGGTAATTCTGCCCTGTGATTTGATCTTGATCATAACTTTCCAACCACATTCTGGGCATGGGTGCTCTACCGGAGGTTCTGGAAGTGAGTATTTGCATTCTGGATAAGCGTCGCAAGCATAAAAAGATTTCCCATATCTGCTCGTGCGCAAAACTAAATGCCCCTTGTTGCAGTTAGGGCAATGCGGCGCAGATTGTTCCGCTGGAGCGTTAGGGTCGACCATGTAATGACAGTCAGGGAAAGCACTACAACCGATAAAGAAACCGTATCGACCTTTTTTCAATAAAAGCGGAGCGTCACATTCAGGGCATACTTCACCGGGCAAAGGCTGGGCTTCAAAGTCACTTTTTTCATGCAGAGGTTGGGTGTGGTCACACTCCGGATAGGCTGAACAGCCCCAAAAAGAGTTCGACTTACCTTTGCCGGCATGTTTTTTAGAGTGTCGAAGGTGCATAGGAGCCCCACATTTCGGGCAAGGCTCTCGGTGTTCAGACAGGTTCCGGTTCATTCCCGGAATGAGTTTATCTTGGTCCGTCATGGCACAACGCTAATGCATTACGCCTTCGGGCTCCTCAAAAAGAAGCTCCTCCATACGGGTATAGGCGTCTTCGTGACCAGGAACATTAAACAACACCATGAGAATAACCCACTTCAGGTCTTCAAGCGCAAACTGCGGCGTGTCTAACTCCATTACACGGTCAACAACCATTTCACGTGTGGTGAAGTCTAAAACACCAATCTGCTCGAGGTACATCATAAAGCCGCGACATTCACTATCTAAACGCGCCAACTCTTCCGGCGTATACGCACGGAAAGAAGTAACAGGCACTGCTTGCATTAAATAAGGTTTGTCTTGGCTATCTTGCAGATCCGCGAGACGCTCTAGCCACGCCAATGCCTTAGTGATTTCCTGTGAATGAAATCCGGCACGGGTTAACTCATCGGTCAGTTCGTCGTGGTCGACTACGACTTCCATTTCCGAATGGATAAAGTTCTCAAATAAATACATGAGGATATCAAACACGTCATTACCTCCTCACTCTGACATAACCGCCAGGAACAGCTTTGATCCATCCATCTAGTTCGAGACCCACAAGAGAATTCATAGCTTGGGCTACTGTTTTGCCGCTGCGTTCAAGAATTTGCTCTAACGGCGTGGTCTCAAAACCTACGTTAGCTAACATTTCGGGCTTTGCCAACCCTGTAGCGAACATTTCTTGCTGTTTATCCCCTACCCCAGTTAAGTGGGGGTGTTCACTGCCACTTTCAAGGTTTGAAATAAAAAGCGCATACACTTCTATTAAATCGGCAGAACTATTCACCAATTTAGCGCCATTTTTAATAAGCTCGTTACAACCGAGCCCAGCAGATTCAAACACGCCATAGGGAATAGCTAACACTTCACGGTTTTGCTCGAGCGCCAGCCTTGCGGTAATTAAGGAGCCGCTTCTTGGCGTTGCGGCAACCACCCAAACAGCATGACTTAACCCACTTATAATACGGTTACGGCGTGGGAAGTGTTCAGTTTTCGCAGCGGTTCCTGGCGGGTACTCACTAACAATTAAACCGCTATTCAGAATATCTTTGCGTAATTGCTTCGCTCTGGGTGGGTAGCATAAATCAATTCCACAGCCCAATACCGCTATAGTTTTACCACCTTGCTCTACACATAATTGATGGGCGCTGGAGTCTACGCCCATGGCTAGGCCACTGGTAATGCAAATACCATGGCGTATACATTCGGGCAGGAATTGCTGAATAGCCAAATACGCGACATTGGGTGCTTTTCGACTTCCCACCACAGCTAACTGGGTACTGTTGAGTAATGAACTGTCACCCTCAACAAACAGCATGCAGGGCGCGTCATGTATCTCCTTAAGCTGAGTTGGGTATTCATTCGGCCCCGCGCTATTGGGTAAGTTGAGAATAATGTCTCGTGGTATTTCTTCATCATTATTAAGCCATTTCCAGGTTCTTGCCAGAACTCTGGGCTCTACTTCCGGCAACGAGTTCAGAATGGCTTTGGGGAGGCATTGTAGAGGTGTATTTACCAAGAATGATGTATTCCTCCAAACCGTCTGAATCTTTTTTTGCAAAGTTCCCTTTGCATAATAAATACGAAGCCATTGCTCTAAGCTTTCAGAAGTCCATTTCATTGTAGCCGCGCCCTTGAAATTAAAGACTATTATCCTAATTTCTATACTAGGGAAGCGCGAATGATTGACTATGAATTCAGCGTTAAACCCGTTAAAATATTGGGTTCACCGAACGAGAGGAGTTATACCCATGGCAACGATGACGATTTTACGATATCCAGACGAGCGTTTGCGCACTGTGGCAAAAACCGTTGATGTCGTAGACGATGCATTGCGCGCAACTATCGATGACATGCTAGAAACTATGTATAGCTCTCAGGGCGTAGGTTTAGCCGCAACCCAAGTCGACGTGCATAAAAGACTATTTGTTGCCGACTGTAGTGAAGATCAAGACGAGCCTTTGGTGTTCATTAACCCAGAAATTGTTGAGCAAGAAGGTCACTTTACCAATGAAGAAGGCTGCCTAAGCTTTCCAGGTGTTTATGCCAAGGTTGAACGCGCAGGAACTGTGACGGTAAAAGCTCTCGATCGCAACGGTGAAGAGTTCACCCGCGAAGCAGACGGTTTGCTAGCCATTTGTATTCAACATGAAATTGACCATTTAGACGGTAAGCTGTTTGTGGATTATTTGTCTCCGCTGAAACGCGACCGTATTCGCAAGAAATTAGAGAAAGAAGCTCGCTTAGCCGAAAAAGTCGCTCAAGCGTAGAGGAAACAAAGTGCGCGTTATTTTTGCCGGAACACCAGACTTCGCTGCGCGTCACTTACAAGCGCTTTTAAACGATAAGCAATTTGAGGTTGTAGCTGCTTATACCCAGCCCGACCGCCCTGCAGGAAGAGGAAAAAAGTTACAGCCCTCAGCAGTGAAAGTTACCGCACTTGAACATGACATTCCGGTTGAACAACCAGTGTCGTTAAAAACACCTGAAGCCCAGCAAACCCTTCAAAGCTACCAAGCCGACATTATGGTAGTGGTTGCTTATGGCCTAATTCTACCCCAAGCAGTGTTAGACATTCCTCGACTAGGATGCATTAACGTACACGGCTCAATTTTACCGAAGTGGCGTGGCGCAGCTCCTATTCAGCGAGCTATTTGGGCGGGCGACCAAGAAACCGGTATTACCATTATGCAAATGAACGCCGGTTTAGACACGGGCCCTATGCTTCACGTTGAGAAAACTCCGATTGCAGCTGACGAAACTAGTGCCTCGCTGTATGAAAAGCTGGCAGAAACTGGGCCTGTCGCGTTAGTGGAAACATTAAAGCAAATACAGCAAGGTCAAGTTCACGCACAAGAGCAAGACGATAGCCAAGCAACGTACGCGAAGAAGCTCAGCAAAGAGGAAGCGAGAATAGACTGGAGCTTGCCTGCCGCTGTTGTAGAACGTTACATGCGAGCGTACACACCATGGCCGGGTAGTGAATTTTTACGCGCTGGGGAGCGAGTTAAAGTTCTTCACGCCGAACCTATCGAAAGTGATAACAGTCAGGCACCAGGTACGATTATAAAAGCCGACAAACATGGCTTAGTTGTGCAATGTGAAGGCAGTGCTCTGAAGCTAGTGCAAGTACAGTTGCCGGGTAAGAAGCCCATGGCCATCCATGAACTTCTTAATGCACGGAAAGACAATTTCAAAGTGGGCGATTCATTGTTGAATGAGGCGCCGTTGAGCGACAATGAATGACAACCGCAAGTAGCAAAAACACAAATAAAAAAGGCGCTGCGAGAGCAGCCGCTGCAAAAGCATTGTTTGCGGTGCTCGAACAAAAGCGGTCATTAACAGCCGTACTTCCCGAAGTTCAAGCCAGCCTAGAGGGCGCAGACAAAGGCTGGGTTCAAACAGTGTGTTTTCAGGTTTTGCGCGAACTACCGCGTTATGAATGGCTCATTCAACAGCTGGTCGACAAGCCGCTAAAAAAGAAAGTTCGAATTATTCACAGTCTATTGTTAGTGGGTTTATGCCAATTTAGATCGTTACAAACCCCGCCTCACGCAATACTTGCTGAAACTGTCGAAGCTGCACGCATACTTAAGCAAAAGCCACTTACAGGGCTTGTGAACGGAGTGCTTCGTTCCTACCAGCGCCAGCAAGAAGCTTTGGAAACACAAGTTCTACAGCGGTATTCACTAGCACAGTGTTTCCCTAGATGGTTGCGAGAACGTGTGACTGAAGCTTGGCCAGAGCATGCAGAGCAGGTATTCGCTGCAAGCCAAGAGAAGCCGCCTTTATGGTTGCGTGTAAACGTCAAACACATTGAACCCAGTGCGTATTTAGAGCTTTTACAAAAAGAAGGTATTGGGGCGATTCAACACCCAACACTAAGTAGTGCTATTCGGTTAGAAAAACCCATAGACGTAAAGCAGTTACCTCATTTTGATGAAGGTTTTCTTTCGGTACAAGACATCAGCGCCCAATGGGCAGCTCGGCTGTTAGAACCTAAGCCAGGGCAACGAGTATTGGACGCCTGTGCTGCACCTGGTGGAAAAACCGCACATATCGCAGAGCTGGCGGAAACCATAGAGCTCGACGCTGTAGAACTAGAAGCTTCGCGAATCGAGCGCATGGAACAAAACTTCGAGCGCCTAAACGTAAATGCTAACGTATTATGCCAAGACGCTAGCGCCCCAGAGACATGGTGGAACGGCAAACCCTATGACCGTATTTTACTCGACGCGCCCTGCTCTGCTACCGGTGTAATTCGACGCCATCCAGACATCAAGTGGCTACGCCAGAACGCGGATATTGCAGCACTAGTGCAGCTACAGAGTGACATTCTTGAAGCTTGTTGGTCTATGCTCGCACCCGGAGGGCGCTTAGTTTATGCCACTTGCTCGTTGTTACCCGAAGAAAATGACAAACAAATTCAAAATTTTATAGCCAAACACGATAACGCAAACTACGTTATAGACACCACGTTCAGCAGCGTTCATGTCCGTGGAGGCCAAATTCTTCCAGGTGAAGACGCGGGCGACGGTTTCTTTTATGCGATTTTAGAAAAAGCTAAGAAAAACTAAACAGGAATTTGGTAATTTTTACTGCAATAACATTGTTTATTCAGTAGGCTGAAAACATTCAATAAAGCATAACAACAAGTCGGTTTTAACATGAAAATCATTATTGTCGGTGCAGGTCAGGTCGGAACAACATTAGCGCAAAGTTTAGTGTCTGGGCGCAATGAAATTACTGTCATCGACCAGAACCCGGCTTTTCTAAATGAGCTTCAAGATCACTACGACCTCAACGTCATTGAAGGTAACGGCGCTCATCCAGACATTTTAAGACGTGCGGGCGCAGAAGACGCTGACCTATTGGTAGCCGTAAGTAGTGCAGATGAAGTAAACATGATTGCATGCCAAGTAGCGCACAGCGTGTTTAAGGTTTATCGCAAAATCGCACGAATTCGCTCACCAGAATATATTCGTTATGCCGACACGCTATTCCACAAAGACCAAATGCCCGTAGACCACGTTATTGCACCCGAGCAACTGGTTACGAATTACATTAAACGCCTGATCGATTACCCCGGAGCTCTGCAGGTTATTGAGTTTGCAGAAGGCTTAGTCAGTTTGGTGGGCTTGAAGGCATGCTACGGCGGAAAGTTGGTTGGACGAGCTATTTCCACTTTGCGCGACCATATTCCGAATATCGACGCTCGCGTTGCTGCAATATTTCGCCAAGGGCATGCCATTAAGCCATTAGGCACAACCATTATCGAAGCCGACGACGAGGTATTCTTCGTTGCTGACACCCGCCACATTCGAGTGGTTATGGAAGAACTGCAACCTTTAGAGCAACGTTACAAGCGCGTAATGATTGTAGGTGGCGGTCATGTTGGCTCAGGTTTAGCGCGTGCGCTAGAAAAAACCCATCGGGTAAAATTGGTGGAACTCAGCCAACAACGTGCCGAGGAATTAAGCTCCGAGCTGGAAAGCACCTTGGTATTGCAAGGTGATGCAGCAGACCAGAAGTTATTAAGCGACGAGCGCATTGAAGAAATAGATGTGTTTATAGCGGTTACCAACGACGACGAAGCGAATATCATGTCGGCGATGCTGGCCAAACGTATGGGCGTGGGGAAAACGCTAGTACTTATTCAGCGCAATGCGTACGTAGACCTTGTTCAAGGTGGCGATATCGACATCGCTATTTCACCACAACAAGCTACGGTTTCAGCATTATTGCGACATATTCGCCGTGACTTCTTCGTGAACGACTACTCATTACGTAAAGGTGCTGCAGAAGCTATCGAACTTATAGCGAAAGGCGACGAAAGCACTTCAAAAGTAGTCGGGAAAGAAATTAGAGAGCTAAGCTTGCCGCCGGGAACAACCGTGGGGGCGTTGGTGCGCGGCAATGAAGTGCTGATTGCACACGACGACATCGTTATTCAAGACGACGACCACGTTATATTGTTCCTCGTCGACAAGAAGTACGTCGAAGAAATCGAGCAGCTATTCACACCTGGAGCACTATATTTCTAGTGCTTCCAGAATGTAGGTGTGAACAATACCAAGAGCGTAAACACCTCTAGTCGGCCAAACATCATGGCGATAATGGCTATCCACTTACCACCGTCACTTACGCTTTGGAAGTTACTGGCCACCTCACCTAAACCTGGACCCAAGTTATTCAATGTGGCCACGGTAGCACCGAACGCTGAGTAATCGTCTAACCCGGTTGCAATAAAACCGAGCATCAGCACTACGAAGATTAATGCGTAGGCAGCGAAAAAGCCCCAAACAGCCTGCACCACTCTATCGGGTAAAGCACGCTTTCCCCACTTCACCGTAAATGTACCTTTTGGATGAATCAGACGATTGATCTCGCGCTTACCTTGGCGATATAGCAGTGCAACACGAATGACTTTCAAGCCACCACCGGTAGAACCTGCGCTTCCCCCAATGAAGCTCGAGAAAATAAGTAAGATAGGCAAAAACAGAGGGAATAAGGTGTAGTCGGTGGTGGTAAAGCCAGCGGTGGTGCTAATCGACACAGACTGGAATATACCGTCTATCCAGGCACTGCTTACGGACAGATCAGATTTCCACCACAGCGTTAAAACGGTAATAAGCATAAGAATACCTTGAATGCCTATCAAAGCTTTGAATTCCGGATCTCGCCAATATGTTTTTATGCTTTTGCCTCTATATGCCGCGAAATGGAGCGAGAAATTAACCGCAGCAAGTAGTAGGAAGAAAACAATAATTAAGTCAATAACCCAGCTATTAAAATATCCGATACTAGCGTCGTGAGTAGAGAACCCTCCAATGGCCACGGTAGAAAACGCATGACCAATTGCGTCGAACGGTCTCATACCTGCAAGCCAGAGCGCTACAGCACACGCAACGGTCATACTTAGATAGATATACCAAAGCTGCTTCGCGGTATCAGCAATTCTCGGCGTAAGCTTTTTGTCTTTCATTGGCCCTGGAGTTTCAGCCCGATATAGCTGAAGCCCACCAATGCCTAATAACGGTAGTATCGCCACGGCAAGTACAATGATTCCCATACCGCCCATCCATTGCAGTTGCTGGCGGTAGAAACGGTAAGAGTGAGGTAACTCTTCGATACCTGTAAGTACGGTTGCCCCTGTCGTTGTTAAGGCAGAGAACGACTCAAACATAGCGTCGGTAAAGGTTAGCGTGTAGTCGTCTGGCATCCAGAACGGAATTGCCCCCACCGTACCAAGCACCACCCAGAACATCACCACAATAATAAACCCTTCTCGGGTCTTCAGTTCACTTCGATAATCTCGGTTGGCAAACCACATTAAAAACCCAACCACTAGGCTGAGCAAAAAGGCCGAGCTAAACGCCCAACCACCGCCGTCTTCATAGAAGTAAGCGATAACCGCTGGTGGTAATAGGGTGAAGCTGAAAATACCCACCAATAAGCCAAGCATTCTGAGTATGGTACGAATTTGCATTAATTCAGACCCAATTCACGCGTGATGTTTTCGTTGCGGTCCCGATGCAGAACAATATTATCTTCCACTCGAATGCCACCATATGGTTTAAACTCTGCAATGCGCTTCCAATTCATGTGTTTGCCATTTTCTGAGTCTTGCAGGCGGTTAAGCAGTACATCTATAAAATATAGACCTGGTTCTATAGTAAACACCATTTTAGGCTCGAAGGTGCGCGTGGACTTGAGGGTTGGAAATTGCTCAGGGGCAGGCACCACTGTTCCGCGTTCGTCACCTAAGTTACTGCCCACATCATGAACCTGTAAACCCAGTAAATGACCAATGCCATGTGGCATAAACACTTGGCTTATCTTTCGTTTAACCATTTCTTCAGGATCGAGTGAGCAAAAGCCGAAGGCGAAAAGGAGCTGAGAGATTTGAAGTTGAGCTTTATGCTGAATATCTCCAAAGCTCATGCCGGGTCTTACCTCTTGCGCAATGGCCTGCGTAATTTGGTCAATCGCCACTATTAATTCTACAAACTCTTCGCTTGCGTCTTTACCTGCGTAGGTTCTGCTTATGTCCGAAGCATAACCATTCCAATCGGCGCCAGCATCAATCATTAAACTACGGTGAAAGCCCTGCTCTAGACTTTTCCGGGACTTACCACGGTAATGCAGGATAGCCGCATGTTCGTTTTGACCAATAATATGGTTGTACGGAACTTCGTTTTCACCTTGTTGAGTGGCTTTCATATACGCAAGTAAACAGTCAAATTCGCTCTCACCGTCTTGCCATGCCTGTGCAACCGCTCGATGTCCGCGAATACCTATTTCATTGGCTCTGCGAATGCAATTTAACTCATAGTCGGTTTTCAAAGCGCGGTGGTAATTTAGAAAGCTAGTTACGGGCTCTGGGTTAAACTGCAGAAATCCTAAGGCTTGCGCTACTTCAATATGCTCACCAAGGTATACCGTGTTTTTCTTGTCATACGGCAGTAACTTGTCTACTTCGTCGGGGCGAGAGATCAGTTCCACATGGAACATCGACATCCATGGCGCATTATCTAAATCAGGCTGCTCAACCCAGAATTCGTCTGAGTGCAAAATAACCAAAACCGGCTTGTCTTTAGCTGGCGAGAGAAGCACCCAACTATGCGGCAACTGAGTAAACGGACACCAAGCCTTAAAGTATGGGTTTGCCTTAAACGGATACTCCATATCGTCCATAAACAAACGTTTGTGCTGGCCCGCATGAATGGCCAGCATATCTATTTGCTCGCGCTCGCAAAGACGATCAGAGCGCTGTTTAAGTTCTTTTATATGGGCCGGATAAAGAGACTGATAATCCATTTTATTTTTCCAGTACCTTTGCTTAACTGTCGTCTGCAACCATGTGAGTATTCACTAACGAAGACAACACGTTAGCATCTTTTCCGAGCAGGTTCGTATATATCTGCTGGTAGGCCAAAACATTTTTCACGTAATCACGCGTTTCTTCATAAGGTATGGTTTCAACCCAAATGTCGAAAGGCATCGGCGACTCGGGTAACCACTCTTCTACTCGGTTTAGTCCTGCATTATACGCAGCTGTTGCAATAACCCAATGATTCCCTGTCCTACGCATAAGGTCAGACATATAACGTGTTGCTATTTTCACATTCTCTTCTGGCTGCATTAACCGATAATTCGACACACGTCCTAAATTCGGACCGGGCGTTCTGCGGCTGACATAATTAGCGGTATCAGGCATCACTTGCAGCAACCCACGAGCTCCCACCCTAGAAATTGCATCTGGTCTAAATGCGCTTTCTCTCCGCGCTAATGCAAAAACCCATGCAGGGTCTAAGTCGTGACTATTCGCATGACTTGAGATAAGTGACATATATGCCAATGGAAAACGTTTCTCTACGTCATTGAATTGCCCGGTGTGGGCGAGTCCAAAGATAGCTTGGTCATGCCAACCAGCCTCATGAGCAGCGATACTACTGAGAACCTGCTCGTCGTAAGTACCACGGTACCCCAGCATATTCCATTCGCGGCGTGCTTGTAGTGAGCGCCCAATAGCAAATAACTCAAAAGCGCGTTTTACCGAGGGTTGCTCTTTTAGCGTAGCCATTGCCGAAGGTTCATAAGTTAACGGAACATGCGCTAAGCTTGGGGCGATACCGAGTTGAGCGCTTGCCAAGAAACCGTAATAGTTACGCTCTTGCGCCAGCACCTGCCACACTGCCTCGCTGTCTTCATGAAAGTCTAGCTCCGCTAACGCACGGCCTCGCCAATACTGCCATTGTGCCTTTTCTTGCTGCTCTGCAGGTAAGCTATTAATAAACATAACAACATGATCGAATCGCTCAGCACGCAATAAAGACGCCAAAAACCACTGCAAGCCCGACTCAGAGAGTTTAGAAGCAGGGACACGGTTAAACCACGTTAATGCGCCCTCTTCATTTCTGACGGCTAAAGTAATGCCAAATCGCTCGCTCATGTCCCATTGAGTTTCTGGTGCAAACGGGAATATGGTTTGGAAATGCTGCCATGCTTCTGCAGCTTTATCGGTGTCACGCCAAATCAGACGTTTCATTCCGGCTACAACAATGTCTTGTTCACGGGGGTCGTTGTTAGGGAAGTCAGCAAAGCGCATAAGGGTCAGCGGGTTTACCTCCACCCGACGGTATAACTCGCCCAAATAGCGTGAATTCTGCGGTAATTGCCGAGTTAAATATCGAGCTAAACCCCACTCTCGGGCATTCAACGCTAGCACTAATCGTTCCCACACTAACGCTTCCGTTCGCTGACCGGCATTTTCCCATGCGGCAAATACGGGGTCACAATTACGTGGTTGCGACTCCGCACTAACCCACTGGTTTGCAACTTGAGGCCATAAAACTGCAAGGTTGTCCGTTGTCTTCCAGAGAAAATCTAAATACGTGCATTGCAAGCGGCTGCTAGAGCTTCCTTGGTAATAGGTTAGAAATCGCTCTTCGTCATTGTTGTTGGCTAAGAAATTTAACCACTGATACCTTAACCCGTTGTCGACAGGTGTTCCTTCATATTGACTTAAAAACTCTGCAATCACGCTTTCGTTTGCGTAACTTAAATTCTGCTCTAAATAGTCCGCTTCTAGGTATGGATAAAGCGCATAACCTTGTAATTGCTCCATACCTTCGCGAGCCTCTCTGAAACGTCGCGACTCAATAGCGTCCTCGGTTTCTAAAAACAGCTCGCGTTGCTGCTCTAACGGCATAGAAGGTGGAAGTTGAGTGTTTTGCGCCTGCAAGGGGTGAGCCGCTAATAAGAGTAGACACACAGACGCGATATTCGTGATCAATCGGCTTGAACACGTTATGCTTAAGAGTTGTTGGCGCTTATTGCGCGGTTTTTTAAACACCTGTTTAATTTCTTTTCGCATTGTGGGATGATTACTGCCATCTGTTTGCCATACTCTTGTACCACAGTATGGCAACAACTCAAGCGAAATAAGTATTTGTTGACAGTTTTTCTGTTCGCATTTCAGGAGACCTAAGATGATTTACCAAGGTGAAAACCTACGTGTTGACATTATCGAGCCAGGCATTGCTGAGCTCGTATTCGACGCACCGGGTTCCGTGAACAAGTTTGATGAAAACACATTGAATCAGTTCAGCGACGCTTTAGACGCTTTAAGCCAAAGCTCTGAAGTTAAAGGGCTTATTCTAACAAGCGCGAAATCAACATTTATTGTTGGCGCAGACATTACAGAGTTTTTAACGTTGTTTGCAAACGTTGAAACCACGAAAACTTGGGTGCACAAAGCATCTCGAGTATTCGACAAATTAGAAGATTTACCATTCCCAAGCGTAGCTGCAGTTAACGGCTTCGCGCTGGGCGGTGGTTGTGAAACTATCTTGGCGTGTGACTTCCGTGTTGCAGACAACACCGCCATGATAGGTCTTCCTGAAGTTAAATTGGGGCTTATTCCAGGCTTTGGTGGAACGGTACGTATGCCACGCCTAGTAGGTCCAGACAACGCACTTGAAGCCATTACTACAGGTATGAACTACAAGCCTCAGAAAGCTCTAGCTATTGGCTTAGTAGACGCTGTAGTCGACGCGGAAAACTTGAAAAATGCAGCTCTTGCGATGGTACGCGACGCAATTGCTGGCGAATTAGACTGGAAAGCAGCCCGTCAGCCTAAGCTTGAAGCGCTAAAAGCAAACGACACAGAACGTTTGATGACCTTCAGCACAGCTAAAGGCATGGTCTTCGCGAAAGCAGGCAAGCACTACCCTTCTCCTCATGCTGCGGTAGAAGTTGTTGAGCGTGGCGCAGGTGAAGCACGGGAAGGCGCCTTGCTTATTGAAAACGAGCTTTTCGTTAAGCTTACGCAAACCGACGCTTGCCGCGCACAGGTAGGTATTTTCCTTGCAGACCAAGTTGTTAAGGGCAAGAGCAAGAAACTAGCTAAAGGTTCTGAGATTAAATTGAACCGCGCTGGTGTACTCGGCGCAGGCATCATGGGTGGCGGTATCGCTTACCAGTCAGCTGTGAAAGGCGTACCGGTTGTCATGAAAGACATTCGTCAAGACGCGCTCGATCTGGGCTTGCAAGAAGCATCTAAAATTCTTGGTAAAGGCATGCAACGCGGTAAAGTTGACGCTAAGAAAATGGCATCAACGCTTACCAGCATTACACCAACACTTCACAACGACGAACTAGAGAACGTAGACATTGTTGTAGAAGCTGTTGTCGAAAATCCAAAAGTTAAAGCGTCTGTGCTTTCTGAAGTAGAGAAAGTAGTCGGTGAGAATGCAATTCTTACCTCGAATACTTCAACTATTTCAATTAACCAGCTTGCACAAAGCTTGGAAGACCCATCACGTTTCTGTGGTATGCACTTCTTCAACCCAGTGCACAAAATGCCATTGGTGGAAATTATTCGTGGTAAGCACACCACCGACGAAACAATTTCTGCGGTAACTGCATATGCGTTGCAAATGGGTAAAACACCGATTGTAGTGAACGACTGCCCGGGTTTCCTAGTTAACCGCGTGTTGTTCCCTTACTTCGCTGGTTTCAGCAAGTTGCTAGACGACGGAATTGATTTCCCAGGTATCGATAAGGTGATGGAGAAGCAGTTTGGTTGGCCTATGGGTCCTGCATACTTGTGCGACGTGGTTGGTCTAGATACGGCAGACCACGCAACCGACGTTATGGCAGCAGGCTTCCCAACACGTATGCCTCGCGACGACGACGGCGCTATTGCCAAGCTTGCAGCTGCGAAGCGTTATGGCCAGAAGAACGGTAAAGGCTTCTATGTTTATGGCGTAGACAAACGTGGCAGACCAACTAAAGAAGTTGCAGAAGACGTTTACGAAGTTATTGGCGAGAAGCCAAATGCAGCAGAAGCAGACGAGATTATTGCGCGCTGCATGATTCCAATGGTGAACGAAATGGTTCGCTGCTTGGAAGAAGGCATTGTTGATTCGGCTGAAGAAGCGGATATCGCATTGATTTACGGCTTAGGCTTCCCTCCATTTAGAGGTGGTGCTTTCCGTTACCTAGAAACACTTGGCTTGCAGAAGTTTGTAGAACTTGCAGACAAGTATGCTCATCTAGGTGAAATTTATGAAGTGACTGACGGCCTGCGTGAAAAAGCAGCAGCTGGCGGCACTTACTTCAAAAGCTAATTGCGAACGGAGAATGTTATGAAAGACGTCGTTATTGTAGATGCAATCAGAACCCCAATGGGTCGTTCTAAAGGTGGAGCATTTCGCAACGTTCGCGCTGAAGACTTATCTGCAGCTTTGATGAAAGGTTTGCTAGAAAGAAACCCTGAAGTAAGCGCAGACGACCTAGAAGACATTTACTGGGGTTGTGTTCAACAAACCTTAGAACAGGGCTTTAATGTAGCGCGTAACAGCGCATTGGTCGCCGGTATCCCTCACCACGTAGGTGCGGTTACCGTAAACCGCTTGTGCGGGTCTTCAATGCAAGCGATTCACGACGCTACTCGTGCGATTCAAACCGGAAACGGTGATATCTTTATCGCGGGTGGTGTAGAGCACATGGGACACGTTCCTATGATGCACGGGGTAGACTTCCACCCTGGTATGAACCGCTCTGTAGCTAAGGCAGCTGGCTCAATGGGTTTAACCGCCGAGTTACTCGGCAAGAAGTTTGGTATTAGCCGTGAAGAACAAGACGAGTTCGGCGCGCGCTCCCATCGCCTGTCCCACCAAGCAACCGTAAATGGTGAATTCGACAACGAAATTTATCCTATTTTCGGTCACGACGAGCAAGGCGTATTGAAGAAGATTTACCACGACGAAGTTATTCGTCCGGAAACCACCGCAGAAACACTTGCAGCGCTTCGCCCTGTATTTGACCCTGCGAATGGTACCGTAACAGCGGGAACTTCTTCTGCGATTTCTGACGGTGCGGCGGCAACGCTTGTTATGTCAGCAGACAAAGCGAAAGAGCTTGGGTTGAAACCACGAGTTAAAATTCGCGGCATGGCCATTGCCGGTTGCGATCCGTCAATCATGGGTTACGGACCAGTACCAGCCACCCAGAAAGCGCTAAAACGTGCTGGTGTAGATATTAACGACATCGACTTGTTTGAACTCAACGAAGCTTTCGCGGCGCAAGCATTAGCCGTTCTCAAAGGCTTGAAGATTGAAGACAAGATGGACCAAGTGAACCTGCACGGAGGTGCAATCGCCTTAGGACACCCTCTAGGTTGTTCTGGCGCACGTATCAGTACCACGCTAATTAACCTGATGGAGCAAAAAGATGCGAAATTAGGCTTAGCGACCATGTGTATTGGTCTAGGTCAGGGTATCGCAACAGTATACGAACGCGTATAACTGTTTTCCTCTAAGAAAAAGGCGGCACAAGTGTTGTGCCGCCTTTTTTATTTGCTATATTTCGTTATCAAAGCGCTTCGTTACTAGAAGTCTTTGAATAAGTCCGTTAACGAACCCCGAGTTGAGATTCCTATGAACCGCATTGGTAGTGCCGATCACGAGCTAGACACCCTTGGACTTCGTTGTCCCGAGCCCGTTATGCTGATTCGCGGAAAAATTCGCAAGATGGACTCTGGTGAAACATTACTGGTTATTGCTGATGACCCAGCAACAACACGAGATATACCCGCTTTTTGTACCTTTATGGAACACGAGCTACTGTCACAAATGACCCAGGAGACTCCTTACCAGTACCTTATACAGAAGGGTTAAATCTTAAGTTCCCAAAACTCAGCTTGGCCCATTTCAGGGTCGAGTTCATAAGGCTTAAATCCGTATTTTTTGTAAGACAATCGTGCAGGCTCATTTCCAGAAAGCACTTCTAACGTCAATTTACAGCAACCTCGACTAGCCGCTTCTGCCTTCACTGCATCAAACAGCTTTTGTGCAATGCCCTGGCCTCGGTAACCCTCACGCACAGCAATGTCGTGCACGTTACACAGAGGTTTTGCTGCGAACGTAGAAAAGCCCTCTACACAATTTACAATGCCGATAGCTTCACCGTCGTCATTCCAGGCTAAGAAGCTAAACACGGTGTCCCGTTTCGCCATTTCTGAAATTAGTTTTGCCTTTGTTGCCGCAGACAGGCTCTCGCCACCACCCATCGGGTCTTCGGCGTAATGGTTCAACATATCTAGCAACGCGCTAGCATGTTTTTCGTTGGCATAATCTACACGTTCAATGTTCATCTAATACGACTCCTACTTCTGTTTGCAGCCATTCTAGCATGGCTTGGCGCAGTGGCGGGTATTCAGTCCCGTGCACACAAATCAACAGATCAAATCAGTTAGGTTTATTCGTTAGGATACCGAAAGCAGGTGGTTAAGTGGTCATTCACCATACCCACGGCTTGCATAAAGGCATAACAAATAGTCGGCCCAACGAAGTTGAAGCCGGCTTTTTTCAAAGCTTTCGACATAGCTTTAGACTCGTCGGTTTCAGCCGGCACATCTGACATACTCGCAAAAGCATTTACACGCGGCTCACCACCTACGAAGCCCCACAGGTAATTTGAGAAATTAACGCCCTCGCGCTCTAGTTTTACAAAGGCATCGGCGTTTCTGAAAATAGATTCAATCTTAAGGCGGTTACGTACGATTCCAGCATTGCCCATCTGCTTCTCAATGAACGCTAAGCGCTCATTATCTGTGATAGCTGAGAGTTTATGAGGGTTGAACCCTAAAAACGCTTCTTCATAGGCTTTTTGCTTTCGCAATATAGTTATCCAGGAAAGACCTGCCTGCTGACCGTCTAAGCAGAGCTTAGCAAAGAGTTGTTGGCTGTCGTATTCCGGCACACCCCACACTGTGTCATGGTAATGCACATAGTCTTCCGCATCACCGCACCATGGGCATCTTTCTTTTCCATCGTTGATTGCTGCCATACGCGTGTATCGCCTTTTCGTTTTAGTGTCTGATTTGGCCTAGAGCCTGTAAATATAGTGCCATGTCGGGGTATAATCGCACAGTTTTGAATCATTACCTCTATACCGAATGAATTTGAGAGTTCTCCCATGGAAAAATTCGACGTAAAAACGTTTCAAGGGCTCATATTAGCCCTACAAGACTTTTGGGCGCAGCATGGCTGTGCGGTTGTGCAACCCCTTGATATGGAAGTGGGTGCAGGAACCTTTCACCCGATGACGTTCTTACGTTCAATAGGTCCTGAGCCAGCAAGCTTCGCTTATGTGCAGCCTTGCCGACGCCCTACAGACGGTCGTTATGGCGAGAACCCGAACCGACTTCAGCACTATTATCAATTCCAAGTGCTAATGAAACCTTCA
The DNA here is from genome assembly GCF_004344885.1 of Lysobacter sp. N42. Taxonomy (NCBI): domain Bacteria; kingdom Pseudomonadati; phylum Pseudomonadota; class Gammaproteobacteria; order Lysobacterales; family Lysobacteraceae; genus Lysobacter; species Lysobacter sp. N42. The sequence goes on along the minus strand of NZ_SKFB01000003.1, from coordinate 96,778 downwards.
CCAGACAACATTCAAGAGCTATATCTTGAAAGCTTAAAGATGCTTGGTTTCGACCCATTAGAGCACGACATTCGGTTTGTAGAGGACAATTGGGAATCACCGACCCTAGGCGCATGGGGATTAGGTTGGGAAGTGTGGTTAAACGGTATGGAAGTTACTCAGTTCACCTACTTCCAGCAAGTTGGTGGGTTAGAGTGCCGCCCTGTAGCTGGCGAGATCACCTACGGGCTTGAACGCTTAGCAATGTATATTCAAGGTGTGGACAGCATTTACGACCTGGTTTGGACAGACGGTCCACGCGGTGTAATTAAGTATGGCGATGTATTTCACCAAAACGAAGTTGAGCAGTCGACCTACAACTTTGAGCATGCAGACGTAGATGTATTGTTCGCACGATTTGATTCTGCGGAAAAGGAATGTGAGCACTTACTTTCACACAACCTCCCTCTACCTGCGTACGAGCAAGTTATGCGTGCGTCACATGCATTCAATTTATTAGATGCCCGCCATGCCATTTCCGTAACCGAACGCCAGCGTTATATTCTGCGTGTTCGCACCCTAGCTAAAGGGTGTGCCGAGGCATATTATGCAGCTCGCGAGGCGTTAGGGTTTCCGTTAGCACCGGAATCAAAAACAAAAATTGATAAGCAGGAGGCAAAATAATGACTATAGAAACACGCAATCTGCTTATCGAACTAAGCACAGAAGAGCTTCCACCAAAGGCACTTAAAAAATTAAGTGAAAGCTTTACAGACAGTATTGTTACCCAGCTGCAACAAGCTAACCTTCTAGACCAGGACAATGATGGTAGCGTAGAAAGCTTTGCAACTCCGCGTCGCCTGGGCGTGCTGGTTCATAACGTATTGGTAAAACAACCAGACGAAGACGTTGAGCGTAAAGGTCCTGCAATAAGCGCAGCATTTGACCAGGACGGCAACCCAACTAAAGCAGCTTTAGGTTGGGCTCGTGGTCAGGGTATCGAGGTAGATCAGGCTGGTCGTTTGGCGACAGATAAAGGCGAGTGGTTGGTTTATAACGCACGAGTTGAGGGCCAGTCGATTTCCAAGCTATTACCTAGCTTTGTAGAGAAGGCAGCGAAGTCTTTGCCTGTACCTAAAATGATGCGTTGGGGTGAAGGTTCACACGCATTTATCCGTCCCCTCAAGCACCTTACCGTAATGCTTGACCATGAAGTAGTTCCAATGTCGTTGTTTGGCATTCAGGCTAGCAACGTAGTACTCGGCCACCGCTTTCATGGTGAGCCAACTGTAGAGATTAGCGATGCAGTCCAGTACGAAGATAGCCTAACGAAGAATAACGTTATCGCGAGCTTCGCGAAACGTCGCAAAATGGTCGTAGATAGAACTCTGGCCCTTACTGGAGCAGCTAACCTATCACCAGTTTGGGACGAGGACTTAATCGACGAAGTAACCGCACTCGTAGAATTCCCGGTCGCACTCGAGGCTTCCTTTGACGAGTCGTTTCTTGATGTTCCTAAAGAAGCACTCATTTACACCATGAAGGATGACCAGCGCTACTTCCCACTTGTTGATAACAGCGGCAAGCTTCACGCAAAGTTTGTTTTCATTTCCAATATTGAGTCTAGCAATCCTAGCGCAGTTATTTCAGGTAACGAAAAGGTTATTCGTCCTCGCTTAGCCGACGCGCAATTCTTTTATGAGACAGATAAGAAGTCTACGCTCGCTTCTAGGCTTACCCGCTTAGATAGCGTGCTATTCCAGAAGAAGTTAGGCACTGTAGGCGATAAAGCTCGCCGGTTGGAGTTGGTTGCAGGCAAGGTAGCAAACCTCATTAACGCGAACGTCGAAGTTTCAAGCCGCGCAGGCTTACTAGCAAAAGCCGACCTGGTCTCAGACATGGTTTCAGAATTCCCGGAAGTTCAAGGTGTAATGGGGATGCATTACGCCAACAACGATGGTGAAGCTGAGGGCGTAGGCCTTGCTATTGAAGCTCAATATCGTCCTCGTTTTGCAGGTGACGAATTACCCTCCACACTAGAGGGTGCTGCGGTAGCAATAGCAGATAAACTTGATACGTTGGTAGGTATATTCGGAATTGGTCAAACACCTAAGGGCGATAAAGACCCGTTTGCGCTGCGCAGAGCTGCTATCGGCCTACTCCGCATTCTTGTCGAAAAGGAACTTCATGTAGGGTTGGACCAACTCGTATCAGCTAGCGTAGAAAGCTACAAAGGTGTCATTGAAGTTAGCGAAGATATTCAGGACGAGATTGTCAATTTCCTTCTTGGTCGTTTCCGTACCTCGTATCAGGAACAAGGGATATCGGTAGACGTTATTCAAGCGGTTCTTGCGCGTCGTCCATTAGTACCATTGGACTTTGATCAACGTGTTAAAGCAGTTCAGACGTTTAAGGCTAACGACGTGGCTGAGTCGCTTGCAGCAGCGAATAAGCGTGTCGGTAACATCTTGTCGAAGTCGGAAGCAGACTTAAGTACCTTGAGTATCTCTCAGGCGCTGTTTCAAGAGCCTCAAGAGCAAGAGCTATTCGATGCACTATCTAGCCTTCAAAAAGACAGCTCAGACGGCTACAAAGCGGTTCTAGAGGAGCTGGCTACACTACGCGCACCTATCGATGCATTCTTTGACAATGTAATGGTGAATGCCGACGACGAGAAGGTTAAACATAACCGACTAGCTCTGTTAAGTAAGCTCCACCAAGCATTTCTTAATGTGGCAGATATTGGGTTGTTGCAATCTTAACTGTTAATTCCAGTTCATATAAAACGCCCTACGGGGCGTTTTTTTATGTCTTGTTCCACGTGGAACACCCCTAAATACGTTTTGAGAACCAGATACGGGGATCTGCATTGTGCCTCGTTTGTACAATTCATGCAGCCAAAAAAAAGGCCTCGCTGTCGCAGAGGCCTTCTATTCAATGATTGTTCCACGTGGAACTATACGTCTAAGTTAGCTACCTTAAGCGCGTTACTTTCAATAAACGCTCTTCTTGGCTCAACCTGATCACCCATTAACGTAGTAAACAATTGGTCAGCACCAATCGCGTCTTCGATGGTAACTTGCATCATACGTCTACTTTCTGGGTCCATTGTAGTTTCCCAAAGCTGATCTGGGTTCATTTCACCTAGACCTTTGTAACGCTGCACATATAAACCACGTTTAGATTCTTTGATAAGCCATTCAATTGCTTCTACAAAGTCTTCTACAGGCTCTTGCTTGTCACCGCGCTGTACATAACCGCCCTCTTCCACAAGGCCGTTAATTTCACCACCAATGCTCGCAATACGGTCATAGTCACGCGATACCAAGAACTCGTATGTCAGGTTGAAGTCACGATCTACACCATGCCTACGAACGCGAACTACTGGTAAGTGTACGCCACGTTCCTCATCAGCTTCTACGAACACACTAAAGGTTGCAGAATCCTTCTCTGTGTCCATAAGGTTAGTGGTAAAGTTCTCCGCCCACTTTTCTACGTATGCTTTATCTTTTAAAAGTTCCGGCGTTAATCGCTCTGCATACACAAGGCGCTCTAGCATATGCTTAGGCAAGCGACGACTTAACCTTTCTATGGTGTCTACAGCGAACTGGTAATCACGAACCATTTTCTCTAGTTGAACACCAGTAATGCCCGGAGCATCTGCGTTCACATGAAGTGATGCTTTATCTAGGGCAAGGCTAGTTAGGTACTGGATAAGTCCAGCTTCGTCTTTAATGTAGGTTTCTTGCTTACCTTTCTTCACCTTATAAAGTGGCGGCTGTGCAATATAAATATACCCACGTTCAATCAGCTCTGGCATTTGACGATAGAAGAACGTAAGCAACAATGTCCGAATGTGAGAACCGTCAACATCGGCATCGGTCATAACGATAATACGATGGTAACGAGTCTTATCAGGATTATACTCTTCCCTACCAATACCACAGCCCATCGCAGTAATTAATGTAGCGACCTCTTGCGACGATAGCATTTTGTCGAAGCGGGCCTTCTCAACGTTAAGGATTTTGCCTTTCAAAGGTAAGATAGCTTGGTTCTTCCGATTACGACCTTGCTTCGCAGAACCACCTGCAGAGTCACCCTCCACAATATAAAGTTCAGAAAGCGCTGGATCCTTTTCTTGGCAGTCAGCTAGCTTGCCGGGAAGACCCGCCAAGTCCAACGCCCCTTTACGTCGAGTCATCTCACGCGCTTTACGCGCAGCTTCACGAGCACGCGCTGCGTCTATGATCTTTTGAACAATAACTTTCGCATCTGTTGGGTTTTCCAACAAGAATTCCTGGAGTTTCTCACCCATGGCTTGTTCTACCGCACTCTTCACTTCCGAAGAAACAAGCTTGTCTTTGGTTTGTGAAGAGAACTTAGGATCCGGTACCTTCACGGAAATAACTGCAGTTAAACCTTCACGTGCATCATCACCAGACGCATTAGTTTTCGCCTTCTTAGAGTAACCTTCCTGCTCCATATAGTTGTTCAAAGTACGGGTTAACGCAGAACGGAATCCCGCCATATGCGTTCCGCCGTCTCTTTGCGGAATAGTGTTGGTAAAGCAATAGATGTGCTCTTGGAATGAGTCATTCCACTGTAAGCCAACCTCAACAGCAATACCGTCTTCACGCTCATGCGTAAACTGAAAAACAGACGGATGAATAGGGGTCTTCTTGTCATTTAAGTAACTAACAAACGCTGCGATACCCCCTTCATACTTGAAGTGGTCTGAGCGATCTGAACCCTCGTCCACTAAACGAATAGACACACCTGAGTTAAGGAATGAAAGTTCGCGGAGGCGCTTTGCTAAGATGTCGTAATGGAACGTTACGTCACTAAATGTTTCTTCACTTGGCCAGAATCTAATCTCTGTACCTGACTTGGAAGTATCACCGATTACTTCAATGTCTTTCTCTGGATTACCGTGCACGTAACCTTGCTTCCAGGTTTTACCCGCGCGTTGTATCGTGAGCTCGAGGCGTTTCGAGAGGGCGTTTACAACTGAGACACCTACGCCATGTAACCCACCAGACACTTTGTATGAGTTATCATCAAACTTACCCCCTGCGTGAAGTACCGTCATAATAACTTGAGCGGCTGAAACCCCTTCTTCAGGGTGAATATCGACAGGAATACCACGACCATCATCTCGAACAGATACAGAGCCATCTGAGTGCATAGTTACATATATCTCATTACAATGCCCCGCCAACGCCTCATCGATGGAATTGTCCACCACTTCGAAAACCATGTGGTGCAAACCTGAGCCGTCATCGGTATCACCAATGTACATCCCCGGTCGTTTACGTACCGCATCCAGACCTTTTAAAACTTTAATACTGGATTCGTTATAGCTATTTTGTTCTTCAGACATACTTTCATCCTGTCGTTATTTCTTTAACTGTTCCATGTTCCACGTGGAACAGTCGGGTCTCATCATTTTTAAAATGCATGAGAAGATTCTCTTTCTCTATTGTCGTTACGAAAACCTGGCTTTTTGTATCTGCCAATGCTTTGCATAATTTCTCTTGGTTAATGACGTCTAACTCTGCCGGTAGATCGTCAACCAGATAAACACATTGCTTACCGGTAACCGCTTTATAATGGTCGCCCTGAACAAACCTCAGAGCCGCCACCAACAATTTTAACTGGCCTCTCGATAGGCGTTCTTTGGCATCTACACCGTCAGCCTTAATCAGCCATTCAGCTTTACTAGGGCCCACACTAGTAAAACCTTGCTTTGTGTCCAACTCCAGCTTATCAACCAAAGCCTCCTCAAAGCTTTCATACTTTTCGCTCCAGCCAGGAAGGAGTTTGAACTCGAATTTAATATCTGGCAAAAACCTATTGGTATATTCTGCTAAATACTCGTTTAAGCTATGCAGATACGCCTTTCGTGCTTGAGTAAGCGCATCTCCGGCTTTAATGAGCTCTTTATCCCAGTAACTTCCGCCATCTGAGAAGTACTTCCCTTCTCTCAACAATGTATTACGCTGCTTCAACAATCGTGAATAATTCACCCAATGCTGATATTGCGCATGTTCCACGTGGAACAAGCCCCAATCCATGAACTGACGCCTTGCTTTTGGTCCATCAGTTACAAGGGCTACACCTTCTGGAGTAATCAATTGAACAGGCGTATATTGCGCTAGCTCTGAAAACCGAACCCTACTTTCACCGTCTATGCGAATTTGCGACTCGCCAGTTCTCGACCGTGAAAAACCAATTCTATGTTCTCTGTTATCCGCAGTGTCCGCTTTAAGTTTTGCAAACACCGTAAACGCTTCTTCTGTCGCTTGCACGATTTGTTTGCTTTGATGAGTTCGAAACGAACGACCAAAACCGAGGCAGTATATTGCCTCTAAAACACTCGTTTTCCCTGAGCCATTCTGCCCGAAAACGATATTAACTGTGCCAACGTTGTCTAAATTAACCTGCGTTAAGTTTCTTAGCTTCTCGATATAAAGCGTACTAATATGCATTTCACACTACAGGCGCATTGGCATAATCACGTAAAGCGCTCTGTCGTCCGCGTTATCTTCAACAAGCGCGCTGCTATTTTCGTCTGTTAAAATAAACTTAACCGTATCGCCCTCAATTGCATTCAGTACATCAACCACATAATTGATATTGAACCCAATCTCCATTTCAGCATTTTGGTAGTCGACTTCTACTTTCTCTTCCGCATGCTCTTGTTCTTGGTTATTTGTTGCCAAACTCATCTCGTTTGCGGTAAGCGCTACGCGTACGCCACGAAACTTCTCGTTAGAAAGAATGGCTACCCGTTGGAATGACTGCTTTAACAGATCTCTATCGCCAGTAACAATGCGTTCACCGCCGTTTGGAATAACACGTCGATAGTCAGGGAAGCGACCATCTAGCAATTTAGTCGTGAAAGACATTCCCGCAGTATTAATACGTAAATGGTTTTGACCAATCGAAAGCTCTACTACTGAGTCCGAATCGTCCAACAAACGAAGAAGCTCTGTAACGCCCTTACGAGGAACTATAACTTGGTTCTGCGGTAATGAACTTTGCTCTAACTCTTCAGAAGCCATAGCCAGTCGGTGGCCGTCTGTTGCTACAGTGCGTAATACATTGTCGTTCACTTCGAATAGCATCCCGTTCAAATAGTAACGAACGTCTTGGTTTGCCATGGAGAAATGCGTTTTTTCGATAAGCGCTTTAAGCTTACCTTGTGAAATTTGAAACTGAATTTCGCTTTGCCAGTCTTCAATGTTTGGAAAGTCTGCAGCTGGCAATGTGCTTAACGTAAAGCGACTCTTCCCTGCGCGAACAATCACCTTATCTTCAGAGCCTTCAAGTACTATGTCTGAACCTTCAGAAAGCGTACGCACGATATCTAGGAGCTTCTTCGCTGGCACCGTTAACTCTCCAGGCGTAGCCTGCTCTAAAGTAATAGCCGAAACCAACTCAACCTCTAAATCTGTGCCCGTCATTCGAAGTGAGTCTTCACTAACTTGGATCAATACGTTGCCAAGAATAGGTAAAGTTGAGCGCTTTTCCACAGCACCGCTCACAACTTGCAAGGGTTTAAGTAGTGCGTCACGGCTTATGTTCAGTTTCATTATTTGGCTCTCCTATTTTTATTCTTTGCGAACCTAGTACTTAAATGCTTACCTACAAAGTGAAATTCTATACAGATAATGTTCTATTCAAGTTTCTATAATCTTGTTGAATTTCGTGGTCTTCTTCAATGAGTTCTTTCACCTTACGACACGCGTGTAAAACCGTTGTATGGTCTCGCCCCCCGAAAGCTTCACCAATTTCCGGCAAGCTATGGTTCGTTAACTCTTTCGCTAATGCCATTGCCACCTGTCTTGGCCTCGCAATTGAGCGGCTGCGGCGCTTTGAGACAATATCGGTAATTTTAATATTGTAGTAGTCGGCCACTGTGCGCTGGATATTGTCAATCGTGATCATTTTGTCTTGTGCCATCAACAAATCACGAAGCGCGTCTTTAACAAATTCAATAGTAATGTCTCGGCCCGTTAAATTCACGTTTGCTACAACACGGTTCAGTGCACCTTCAAGCTCACGTACGTGAGTTCTCAGCCGCTTTGCAATGAAGAAGGACACTTCCGGAGGCAATTTTATTTTCCGCTCTTCCGCCTTTCTCTCAAGTATAGCTACACGAGTGGGTAAATCAGGCGGCTCTATCGCCACGGTAAGACCCCAACCAAAACGACTTTTTAGTCGGTCGTCTAGGCCTTCTATCTCCTTTGGATAAACGTCGCTGGTTAAAATAACCTGCTGGTTACCCTCAAGTAGCCAGTTAAAAGTGTGAAAAAACTCGTCTTGGAAGTGCTCCTTCTTAGCGAAGAATTGAACGTCATCGATGAGCAACGCCTCCACAGAGCGATAACTCTCTTTGAATACGTCGATTTTGTTGTGCTTCATGGCATAAACCATTTCTTGCACAAAGCGCTCAGCCCGCAAGTAATAAACCTTCGCGTCGGGCTTTTTCTCTAGGATGGCATTTCCAACGGCGTGCAGAAGGTGAGTTTTACCCAATCCCGTACCGCCATATATAAATAAGGGGTTGTAGGCTTCACCCGGCTTCTCTGCAACTTGTGAAGCTGCTGCTCTAGCTAATTGGTTAGATTTACCCTCAACAAAGTTTTCAAAGCGATGAGCTTTAACCAAGTTACTATTATTCAATGAGCTTGGGCGGTCTGCTTTCTCTGCTGTTACAGGCTGCTGCCTTTTATTTGTTGGCTCAGTTTTGCGAGGTTTCTCTGACGCCTGACTCGGCTGTTCTTTTATAGAACCTACTTTCAATTCCACATTAGGTGCTTTGTCACCCGCGCTCTCACGCAAGAAACCGATAATTTGTTTCAGGTATTTGTCTTTAACCCATTCCATGACATACGGGTTTGGTGCGTACAAAAACAAGGTATTCTCTTGAATACTTGCTTGTAATGGACGAATCCAAGTATTGAAATGTTGCAACGCAAGCTCGCCTTGAAGGCGAGAAAGACATTGCTGCCACAAAGAAGAACCCACTCATCTCTCCTGAACCACTTTAAACAGAGCCGTACGTAAAGCGCTTCACATACACGCATAGCATGCTAAGTGTTTGAACTGCTCAATTTAAAAGGCTAAAAAATGACCTAGCGGTGTATTTTTATACTCTTATAAAGAACGTTTTGTACGTCTTTGATCACCGCGAAAACTATTCCCCCATCATACGAAATTCGCTGCTTGGAAGCCACCTTTTTACCTGCATTTTATCGCAGTTATCCACAGGGAAAAGATCGCTTTTAGGTTTGACACAGATCCTTTTTAACGGTAGAATCCGCGCTCATTTTGACACACGGTTCAACCACGTAATTTTACATTCACGTGAACGAACGTGAGTGAAGGAAGTTAGCTCAAGTAGTTAACTTCGCTGAGCACCTCACTAAGACAATAGTGAACAAGTATTTAACTAAGCGGAATTAGAGCAATGAAAAGAACATTTCAACCGAGTGTATTAAAGCGTAAGCGTGACCACGGTTTCCGTGCTCGCATGGCAACTAAAAACGGACGTAAAGTTCTAGCACGTCGTCGTGCGAAAGGACGTAAAGTCCTAACTGCTTAATTGCAGTTAGCTCAGGTCTCTGAGTGAATAAGCAGTTTGCCTATCCTCGGGAGTTACGTCTGTTAACTCCCGCGCATTTCCAGCAAGTCTTTAACCAACCTCCTGTCAAAGCGGTCAGTAAGCATTTAACTTTGCTTGCGCAACCCAATCAGCTCTCGCATCCTAGATTAGGTATTACCGTAAGCAAGCGAAATGCAAAGCTTGCCGTGCAGAGAAATCAAATTAAAAGAATTATTCGTGAATCTTTTCGGTTAAAGCAGCACAAATTAACTGGCTTTGATATTATCGTCATCGCCAAACCTGGAGTGACAGAGTTAGACAAGTCTGCGCTAAGGGATTTAAGCGATTATTTATGGCGAAAATTAAGCAAGCGCTGCAAGCAATATGTATCGGACTTATCCGACTCTACCAGCTCCTAATTAGTCCACTATTAGGGCCGCGGTGTCGTTTTGTTCCTACATGTTCTGAATATGCAATCGAAGCCATTCGCACTCATGGTGTGATAAAAGGAATTGCGTTAGCGGCTAGAAGAATTAGTAAATGTCACCCTGGTCATCCCGGTGGGTTCGACCCGGTGCCAGAAAAAAATTCACAAAAAAACACGAAAAAAGAGACACATTAATTATGGATTCGCGTCGTACAATATTAGTTATCTTGCTACTTGTATTGTCGTTCTTCATGTACCAGCAATGGCTTCTTGAAGACCCAAGCAATACTCCCGGTGTGAACGCTTCTAACCCGGCAGCACAGAACACTCAAACGGTTGCTCAAACAACGAGTGGCAATGCCGAATTTTCAGTTCCAGAGGCAGGTTCTCAGTCTTCTACCTTACCTGTTGCCGACGCATCGGGCACACCAGAAGCTAGCGAAACCAATAATAGCGACACCGTTGTTATTCGCACCGACGTGTTTGAAATTGAAATTGCGCTTCGCGGTGGTGACATTGTGCGCAGTGAACTCCTTGAGCACGCCAGAACGCTGGGCGAACAAGAGCGCTACACCATTCTTTTCCAAGACCCTGGACATGTGCACATCGCTCAAAGTGGTTTAATCGGTCCTAACGGTATCGACCGAGCGGATAACCGTCCACTTTATCAAGCTTCGCAGCGCGAATACGTAATGAACGGCGAAGACCGCTTCGTAGTTCCACTGACTTACGTTACCGAAAACGGCGTTGAAGTAACTAAAACATTTACTTTCAACCGCGGCGACTACGCGATTGAAGTAGCTCACCAAGTTCGAAATACCACCGGTGGTGACATTCAAATGGCGCCTTATGGTCAGTTGAAACAAACTGTAGCTAATGCGGATAGTGGCAGCATGTTTATGCCTACCTACCGCGGTGCTGCTTACTCTTCTTCTGACGAACGCTATGAAAAGTACAGCTTTAAAGACATTGAGAAGAGAAATCTAAGCCGTCAAACAGAAGCTGGTTGGATAGCTATGCTCGAGCACTACTTTGTAACGGCTTGGGTACCGAATCAACAAGCGAACAATCGTCTGTACACAACTAACTTAGCGAATTCTGGCAATGCGCTTATTGGTTACGTTGGTCCAACACAAACGATTGCTGCAGGTGCTACAGAAACCTTCGAAAGCAGCATTTATATGGGTCCGAAAAACCAAGACCGTTTGGCAGAGCTAGCGCAGCACCTGAACCTAACCGTAGACTACGGCTTCTTGTGGTGGTTAGCACAGCCTATTCACTGGTTGCTCTCATTCCTACATAGCTTTGTAGGCAACTGGGGCTTTGCCATTATTCTGGTTACGCTTGTTGTAAAAGGTGCTTTATACCCACTAACAAAAGCGCAATACACCTCTATGGCAAAAATGCGCAAAATTGCACCGCGCATGCAAGAATTGAAAGAGCGCTTTGGCGACGACAGACAGAAAATGTCGCAAGCGATGATGAAGATGTACAAAGACGAAAAGGTAAACCCACTTGGTGGTTGCTTGCCTATGTTGTTACAGCTTCCTATTTTCTTAGCGCTTTACTGGGTGCTGCTAGAAAGCCCGGAAATCCGCCACGCAGACTTTATGCTTTGGATTAACGATCTTTCAAGTAAAGACCCGTATTACATTTTACCGGTACTCATGGGCGCCAGCATGTTCCTTATGCAACGCCTACAGCCAACGCCGATGACCGACCCAATGCAGCAGAAGATTATGCAGCTGATGCCGATTATGTTTACGGTATTCTTCCTATTCTTCCCTGCAGGCCTAGTGCTTTACTGGTTGGTGAGTAACCTTATATCGATTAGCCAAATGCTTTGGATATATCGCCAACTGGACAAAAAAGGCTTAGGCACGAAAAAAGCTTAAGCTAAGTAAGCGTAAAGACTCTAAAAACCCCAAGTTCATTGATGAGCTTGGGGTTTTCTTTTGGTGACAGCAAAAAAAGCAGATGTTACAATTCTCTAACATTCGTTAATGTTTTTGATTAGAATTTTAGAAACAAAACATCTAGCGTGATAATGGATTAATAAAACGCTGTTACAAGGTTGGAAATCGCAAGTGGTTAGCGCAAGGAATATAGTGAACATAATGAAAGTTTTACTAGCTCTTCTGCTAGTCACTTCCGTGCTCGCGGCTGCAAAACTTCACTCGAACACAACAGAAAGCGACAGCAGTGTTTACCTAACCCCTGATGTAGACAACGCTATTGTCGACAGCATTCAGTCACGCTCCACTTCTACTAAGCCGACATTAGTCATAGGCTCTATGACCGAAGTGTCAGAAAGTCACAGAACATTCCAAATTGTGTCAGAAGCTTATAGAAACCTTGGATATGAAGTTGAACTTCTGAACTTGCCCTATGCACGAAGCTGGTATGAGAGTAATCGCGGCAGAATTATCGACGCCGAACTAGCAAGAACCAACGAGGTTATTTCCGACGGTATGATTCGCATTCAAGTGCCTTATCATTACACTTCAGCTGTCGCTTACACCAATGATCCCGACTTTAAGCCAACAAGCTGGGAACAACTGGCTGGAAGACGAATCGACCTTGTCGCTGGAACAAACGTACTTGCCAGTAGATTAGGTGATATCCCTTGGAATCCGGTAACCACTATTGAACAAGGCTTCCGCCGGTTAGCAAACGGTCGGTCAGAAGTATTCGTAGTACCTGGCGATATTGCAGCACCGGTATTTGAAGAAATGAATCTGCCCAATGTTTATCTTGTACAGCCTGACTTAGAGCGTTGGGAGCTTTATCATTATATTCACAAGTCGCATGAAGACTTGGTAGAACCCCTTACCGAACAAATCCGCGAAATTATTTCTCGCGATCAGTACGCGCAACACTAATACTGCAACCCTTTGTTTTACTCGTTATACTATGCCTTTCAACGCTCAAAGGTAGCACGGCATGAGTACGCACGACTCACATTCCACTGATTTTGACACCATAGTCGCCCAAGCCACTCCTCCTGGGAAAGGTGGTGTGGGTATTGTTCGTGTAAGTGGTACTCACGCAAAAGCCATAGCGAAGCACATATTAGGCTTTACACCGAAAACACGTTTTGCCCATTACACCGAGTTTAAAGATCCCCAAGGCACGCTTTTAGACCAAGGCATAGCACTTTATTTTGAGGGCCCAAACTCATTCACAGGTGAAGATGTCTTGGAGTTGCAAGGGCACGGTGGTCCAGTCGTTATAGACATGCTTATTCGCGCCATACTTGAGACGCAACTTGCCAGAGCCGCAAGACCAGGTGAATTTAGTGAGCGCGCTTTTCTCAATGACAAGCTCGACTTAGCGCAAGCCGAAGCCATTGCCGATCTTATTGAAACCACCTCTGAACAAGCAGCTAAAATGGCGCTACAAAGCTTGCAAGGTGCTTTTTCACATCGTGTCGACCAACTAGTAGACGCCATTATTCAATTACGTATGTACGTAGAAGCAGCAATCGACTTCCCAGAAGAAGAAATCGACTTTCTCGGCGACGGTAAAGTCGCTGGCGACTTAAGCGCAATTTTAGAATCACTGAGCAAAGTTGAGGGAGAAGCCAAACAAGGTCAGCTTTTGCGAGAGGGAATGCGCGTCGTTATCGCCGGGCGTCCCAATGCAGGTAAATCGAGCTTGCTGAATGCCCTTGCCGGTAGGGAGTCAGCGATTGTAACCGACATAGCAGGTACGACTCGCGACGTACTTCGCGAGCATATTCAAATCGATGGTATGCCGCTTCATATTATAGATACCGCAGGCCTTCGGGAAAGCCCCGACAAAGTAGAACAAATCGGTATTGAACGCGCGTGGCAGGAAATTGAACAAGCGGACCGCGTGTTATTTATGGTAGACAGCACCGAAACCGATGCAATACACCCACATGATATTTGGCCGGAGTTTTTCCACCGATTACCAGAAAACATGCCCTTTAGCGTAGTTCGTAATAAAGTAGACCTAACCGGTGAAAGCATAGGCGAAGCCGACTACGAAGGTATACCCGTAATATCTTTAAGCGCTTCTACAGGCAACGGCATAGATTTGCTACGTGATCACTTAAAACAAAGCATGGGGTTAAACACCAACATAGAAGGTGGCTTTATGGCGCGGCGCAGGCACCTCGACGCCATCGCAAAAGCAAAAAGCCATCTTGAAACCGGGCAAGAGCAACTCCATGAGTTCGCAGCAGGCGAATTACTTGCTGAAGAACTACGTCTCGCTCAATCTCACCTGAACGAGATTACCGGCGAATTCACCAGTGATGACTTGCTCGGCAAGATATTTGGGTCTTTCTGTATCGGGAAATAATGCATGGATAACACAGAAAACCGTGTTCACCCACTATCCATATTTCTTATTTTCTTGCGGCTGGGCTTAACCTCTTTCGGCGGCCCTGTTGCGCACTTAGGTTATTTTCGCGAAGAGTTTGTGAATCGCAGAAAATGGCTTTCAGACGCCAATTACGCAGACTTAGTCGCGCTTTGTCAGTTTCTTCCTGGTCCTGCAAGTAGCCAAGTGGGTATTGCTCTCGGGGTTACTCGCAGTGGCTATTCGGGCGCACTAGCCGCTTGGGTTGGTTTCACGCTTCCTTCTGCACTCATGATGACTCTTACTGCATTAGGTCTTGCCCACTTCGGTGACAGTATTCCTTTAAGTGTCTTACAAGGTTTAAAAATTGCGGCTGTTGCCATTGTAGCCCATGCGTTATGGGGTATGGCTCAAAGCTTGTGTCGTGGAAAAGCAAAGACTCTATTAATGCTTTTATCTGCACTAACAGTTTTATTACTACCCGTGACCTGGGGGCAAGTCGCTGTTATTGGAATTGCAGCGATTGTAGGTCGCTTCCTTTTTAAAACTGAACCTCAACTGCAGCAAACCCACTTTCACGTACCCATAAGCCAGCGAAGTGGGGTGCTTTGGTTGGTGTTGTTCTTGGCCTTACTTCTAGCGCTGCCCACGTTACAGTTCTTTTTCCCTCAACAATGGCTTGCAGTTGTCGACGCGTTCTACCGCGCTGGTGCTCTAGTATTTGGCGGCGGTCATGTTGTGTTACCTCTATTGCAATCCGAAGTTGTTGCCACCGGGTGGGTGAGCGAAACCACCTTTTTGGCCGGCTATGGAACGGCACAAGCAGTACCAGGCCCTCTATTTACCTTCGCGGCCTTCCTCGGAGCCTCAATTAACGGCTGGGCAGGAGCCTTACTGTGCCTTGTAGCTATGTTCCTGTCTTCGTTTCTGTTGGTATTCGGCGCGCTCCCGTTTTGGCAGACGCTGCGAACCAACACAACAATGCAAGCGTCTCTGAGCGCAGTGAACGCTGCCGTTGTCGGTTTACTGCTTGCTGCTTTTTACAACCCAGTGTGGACAAGCTCGATAACTAACGCCCAGTCTCTAGCACTAGCTTTAGCTGCATTTATTGCATTGAAGTATTGGAAATTGTCACCTTGGCTTCTGGTGCTACTGTGCGGGTTTATAAGTTGGGTAATAACTTTGCTTTGAATTCTCAGCAGCAAACCACTGCCAAACTTATGCAAAACAACTCATTCACGTTTACACTGTATTTAACTTTGTACCTTTTCCGTTTGGGGTATGAAAGAATATTCCCAACGTGTTTGGCTAAATGATAGGAATGTCAGATGAAAGCGCTTGTTACCCTTGTTATGTCGTTGTTTTTATTCGGTTGCACTACCGTGTATTACGACACCATGGAAAAGTTCGGCATTGAAAAACGTGATATTTTGGTGGATCGGGTGGGCAATGCTCGAGATGCACAGAATGAAGCACAAGAAACGTTTCGCTCTGCTTTGGAACAGTTTCAAACTGTGGTAGGTACACCCGAAACAGAACTCAGCAGAACTTATAGTCGTTTAAACAATGCGTTTGAAGACAGTGAAAAAGCCGCAGAAGACGTAACTGACCGCATTAACGACGTAGAGCGTGTAGCGCACGATCTTTTTGAAGAATGGGAAGACGAACTTAACCAATACGAAAACGCGAATTACCGTCGTATGAGTGAACAGCAAATGCGTGAAACACAGCGCCAGTACGACAGCTTAATTTCACGTATGCGCCAGGCTGAATCGCGTATGGCACCTGTACTTAGCGCATTCCGCGACCAAGTATTGTTTCTTAAACATAACTTGAACGCGCAGGCGATTGGCGCGCTAGAAGGTGAGTTGGGTCGTATTCAAAGCGACGTCGCAACGTTAATAGAGAATATGGAAGCGTCTATTGCCGAATCGGAAGCCTTCATAGCTCGGTTTCAGCAAGCAAACTAATTCTCTACACATCAGCAGTTTTGGGTAAACCGCCAACAATGGCGGTTGCCAACAATAAGAATAAACTAGACACAATTAAGCAGGGCACCAGCCCTGCTGTTTGGTAAATCCAACCCGAAAGCACCGTACCCAATAACCTTCCTGCAGCATTCGCCATATAGTAAAAACCCACATCGAGCGAAACGCCATCGGCTCTTGCTGAAGACACAATTAAATAACTGTGAATAGACGAGTTTACGGCGAACAAAAGCCCAAATAACCCAAGTCCTAATATCAGTGCATAACCTAATACTTGGCTGGTGGTTTCTGCTTGCTGGTTCGCTAAATAAAAGCCAATAGCAGCAGGTGTTAGCGCCAGTAAAATGCCCCAAAACGATAGATGTTTTGCTTGAGCAAACCGAGGCGCAAGTGCTTGCACAAAGCCATAAGCTATAACCCAAAACGCAAGAAAAGCGCTTACTTGCCAGTGTGACCAAGCAAGCTGGCTTGCCAAGAAAAGCGGTAATGCAATAACAAACCAAATGTCGCGCGCACCAAACAAAAACAAACGTGCCGCAGACAGCATGTTAATCGCCCTGCTCTTCGACCAAATATCAGAGAACTTAGGTTTAAACGAGGCTTTACCGGTGTCTGCCTTAAGTAGCAATAAACTTGAAACCCAAACCGCAGTTAAGGAGATGGCCATAATTAGAATTGCGCCTTGAAAACCGACTAGCGTGAGCATTAAGCCGCCAAGGAAAAAGCCAACACCCTTCAACGTGTTCTTCGAACCCGTAAGAATAGCGACCCATTTGTAAAGTTTAGACTGCTCAGTGTCTCTCACTAAGGTTTTTATGGTGCTTTTGGCACTCATTTTATTGAGATCTTTGGCAATGCCCGAAAGCGCTTGCGCCGCCATAACCCAGATCACAGAGAGCCACGCAGTAGGAACCAGCAGCATCGAAAGCGCAAGCACTTGCAACGCTAAGCCTATATTCATGGTTCGATTTAATCCCCACTTTGCACCCAGCCAACCCCCAAATAAGTTGGTCACAATGCCGAAGAACTCATAAAACACGAACAACAAAGCGACTTCTAATCCGCTGTACCCTAATTGGTAAAAATAGAGCACAACCAACATACGTAGAGCGCCGTCGGTAAGCGTAAACGCCCAGTAGTTGCCAGTGATAACGGCATACTGACCCAAATTAGACTTTAAAAACGAAAACATAGGCATGTTTGATCTTTATCGTGGAACTCTCATAATGATATAGGTGTTGTACACACGTTGCGACAATATTGCTTCTAAAAGACAAGGAGTCACATGGCTGAGCCACTCATTGAAACTACCGACGAACCCGTAGACAGCGACCGTAAGCATACCTTAGTGGTTGAAGGTGGTGCTATGCGAGGTATTTTTGCTGCTGGCGTGTTAGACGCTTTTATAGAGCAAGACTTTTACCCGTTTGACGCTGTCGTTGGTGTTTCAGCAGGTTCAACCAACTCTATTGGTTATTTGGCCGGGAATTATCAGCGTAGCTATAAAATAATTACCGAATATGCTCGCCGCGACGAATTCATGAACATTCGCCGCTATTTAAGAGGCGGACACTTTTGTGACGTAAGTTGGCTTTGGCATAGTTCGTTAGACGAGCTTCCACTCGACATCGACGCTTTTATGAAGCGTAAAATTCCACTTACAGTAGTCACCACCAGTGTTAAAACCGGTGAAGCTTGTTATTTCACGGCCAACAAAGACAACCTTGTTGATCTTTTCCCAGCGTCTTGCGCTATGCCGGTAGTTTTCCGGGAGTTTCCACCTATTGAAGAAGAACCTATGACTGACGGCGGACTTGCCGATTCTATTCCGGTGGTCCATGCGTACGAACAGGGAGCTAAACAAATTACGGTGATATTGTCGCAACCGCTTGGTTTTAAGAAAAACTCTGACCGTTTTCCCGGCTTACTTAAACCCTTATTCAAAGACCACCCAGCTTTGTTTGAAGCCGTTGTGCGTAGAGGCACTCAATACAATGAGGCACTCGAATTTATTGCTAACCCACCCAAAGACTGCGACATCAACATTATTGCGCCGCCGTCTAACTTCCCGGTATCGCGCTTTACTATGGAGCTTTCTGCATTAGATATGGGGTATCGGCAAGGCGAGAATGCTGGTAATCGATTTATTGCTGAAAGCCTTATCAGGTCGGATGCGACACACGCATAACCCGTGTTATGCTTCTGCCACTCTCCTAACAACAACGAGAATTCATTATGGGGTTAATCATTAAACTCGTGATCGGTATTGTTGCCGGTACACTTATTGGTTTGTTTGCACCAGACGTGCTTACGCGCATTTTAATTACCTTCAAGTCGCTTTTCGGCGAATTGCTATTCTTCATTATTCCACTACTTATTCTATTCTTTATTACCAGTGGTATTGCTGGACTGCCGAAAAACTCTGGCAGATTATTAGGTAGAACGTTAGGCATAGCTTACCTTTCAACCATTATTGCCGGTGTAGGGGCATTTCTTGTGGCCTCTTTTGTGGTGCCTATGTTGGCCAACGAAAGTCGCGAACTTACCCAAGCAGCAGCGCAAGCTTTAGAGCCGTTAATTACTATCGACGTTACACCGGTATTTGGCGTCATGACCGCTTTGGTTTTAGCATTTATTCTTGGTCTGGGTATTAACGCAACCAACGCTAATCAGCTTCATACCATTAGCGACGAGGGCCGCGGCATTATTGAACGTGTGCTCGTGAAAATCATTATTCCACTACTACCGGTTTATATTGCCGGCGTATTCGCTGAGATGGCCTCTAGTGGCACTGTATTTGAAACACTAAAAACCTTCGGCATTATTCTTGTGTTAGCCGTAGTACTGCACTGGGTTTACCTTACCGTGATGTTTCTTATGGCAGGTGCTAAGGCGGGTAAATCACCATTGTTTCTCATTAAAAATATGCTTCCTGCATACTTCACGGCGCTAGGAACAATGTCGAGTGCGGCAACTATTCCAGTAACGCTACAAGCAGTGAAAAACAATAAAGTTAAAGATGAAGTGGCCAACTTTACCGTTCCACTTTGTGCAACTACGCACTTAGCAGGCTCAACCATTACCATCGTCAGTTGTGCTGTTGCGGTAATGGTTTTACATGGCAGTTTAGAAGTACCTTCATTACTTACCATGCTTCCGTTCATTTTTATGCTTGGTTTAGTCATGCTTGCTGCACCGGGTGTTCCAGGTGGTGCAGTAATGTCAGCAGTGGGCTTATTGGGCTCTATGCTCGGTTTTGGCGACAGCGCCATAGCACTCATGATTGCGCTTTACATGGCGCAAGACAGCTTCGGTACGGCGTGTAACGTAACGGGCGACGGCGCTATTGCCCTGTTTGTGGACAACGCAGCAAAAGACTAAACATGCCCTTTGAAATACGCCAACTAAGTTGGCACAAAAGAAGACGTGCAGAAAAGACACCTCAGCCCATTCGGGTTGAGGTGTTTCATTTTAAAAAGGAAGCCAACCACCCATGCACGTTAGAGGTTGAATTCGACAACGGAGAAACATACGAATTGAAAGGACGTGTTACTCAGAACCCAATCAATAAACACTGGTTTGTGAGCGGCATGAATTCAACAGGACAGGCTGTATCTTTGAAATTTATCGAAGAGCCTATAGCGGACTAATTAGTTCAGGCCTGTTGTAACGCCTACGTATCCAATTTAACGCCCGCATTACACTTTTGTGGGAAACTAGCCAACGTTCCACGTAGAACTTCCCAGGTACGTCAGAAATAACTACTGCGAGTAAAATAGTGAGTAGCCCTTGCCCAGGCAACACGAGCATAAGTATGCCTGCACATAGCAATATAAGTGCGAATAAGTTTCTAATGAGGTACAAAAGCCTGCGCGATAAGGTCCAATGCCTTGGCCGACTCTTTTCAACAAAATAGTCAGTGGGCATTTTTATGACAAGCATTGGAACCAACACAAGTGACAGCAGGATAATGAGCACACTTATGCTCACTATCCAGGGCAACCAGGGTTCAATCCAAGCAAGTTTGTCGAGCCAATACTCCATGGCTAATCACTTTACCGCAGCAATAGTAGAGGAACCTTAGCGCTACCAATAAGAGCATTGGTATGGCTTCCTACTAGGAATTCACGAATTCTCGAATGACCATAGGCACCCATAATAATGGCATCAATTTGATTAGTTTCGGCGAAGCTATTAATTGCCGACTCTACTTCTCCTTGAATGATGTGCGTGGTTACTGAGAAACCTTCACTTTTTAGCTTTTCCGCGGCTTCGTTAACTTGTGACTGATGTTCAATAGAGTCATTATCCACCATAACCAAGTCTACGGGTAATTCGCGGAATAACGGGCTTCCTGCAACCATATCTACGGCTTTCTTGGCTGTAGCACTGTGGTCGTATGCAATCATGATTTTTTCAGGCGCTTTAAACTCACCACTCACTACCCACACCGGTTTGGTCATCGCACGAATAACGCGCTCTACTTGGTGACCAATTTTCTGACCTACGCCATTACCACGTTTGCCTTGTTTGCCAATGACTAACAATCTGATTTCATCTTCAATTTCTAATAAAGCATCTACTAGATCACCATGGCGCTGGCGCAGTAGTGGCTCGGCAATTGTTTTTTCCACATGGGTTTTTGCGGCTTCTAAAAAGGTATGTCCTTGTTGGCGCGACAGCTTAGCTCGCTTTTCTTCAAGTTCTGCCAATTCAGAGAGTAACCGCTGGCGCTCGTCCATACCAATGTTGCCGCTAAAGTCAGACTCGTCGACTCCGCGAGGGTCGTCTAACACGTTAAGCAGCACTAATGAATTGTTTAATCGCTTTGCAGACCAAGCCGCATAGTCGGAAACCACATCACTTAATGATGAACCGTCAATACATGCAACAGTATGTGTAGTCATGTTCAATCTCCTTAATGGTCCATAAGCTTGTCAATAGCATCTGGCTTATCTGCAACACCGAATTTGTCGACTACGGTAGCTGTTGCTTTGTTCATGCCTTTAACTTCAACTTCCGTACCTTCACGGCGAAACTTCAGTACGACTTTGTCTAACGCAGCTACAGACGTAATGTCCCAGAAGTGTGCTCGGTCTAAATCAATGGTCACTTTAGCAAGCGCTTCTCCAAAATCAAAAGATTCCGCGAACTTCTCAGAGGAACTAAAGAATACCTGACCAATAACCTGATATTCCCGATGTTCTCCGTCTTTAGAAAGCGTTGAAGAAATATGCATGTAATTACCCACTTTAGCCGCGAAGAAAAGCGCCGCCAGTAGCACACCAATAAACACACCTAACGCTAGATTATGCGTCCATACCACAATAACCACTGTGGCTATCATCACCACATTGGTACTCATAGGGTGCTTCTTTAGGTCTTTAATCGACTGCCAGCTAAACGTACCAATCGACACCATAATCATGACTGCTACTAACGCAGCCATCGGTATTTGACGCACCCAGTCACTTAAAAACACAACCAAGATAATGAGGCCGACACCGGCAACTAACATTGAGAGGCGACCGCGACCACCCGACTTCACGTTAATAACGGATTGCCCGATCATTGCACAACCAGCCATGCCGCCCATTAAACCCGCACCAATATTAGCAATACCTTGGCCACGACATTCTTTATTTCTGTCGGACTTGGTGTCTGTTAAGTCATCAACGATGGTTTGCGTCATCATCGACTCAAGTAAACCCACAATCGCCAGTGGGAATGCGTAAGGTAGAATAATCTCTAACGTTTCGAGGTTAAGCGGAATATTCGGTAAGAAGAATACCGGTAAGCTGTCTGGGAGTTCGCCCATGTCACCTACAGTACGCACGTCGATACCAAAGTAGATAGTTACCGCAGTAAGTAAAACTATGGTTACTAGCGGTGAAGGCACTATCTTAGTGATTCTAGGTAAACCATAAATAATCGCCAAACCTGCGGCAGTTAGGGCATATACATGCCAGGTTACGTTAATAAGCTCTGGCAATTGCGCCATAAAAATAAGTATTGCTAAGGCATTCACAAACCCAGTAACCACAGAGCGTGACACAAAACGCATAAGGCTACCCAGCTTAAGAAGGCCAAATATAAGCTGAATAACACCGGTTAAAATGGTTGCTGCTAATAGATATTCAAGTCCATGCTCTTTCACCAAGGTAACCATTAACAAGGCCATTGCACCAGTAGCCGCCGATATTTGCCCAGGACGACCACCAATAAACGCCATAACGACACAAATACAAAAAGACGCATATAAACCCACTTTCGGGTCGACGCCTGCAATAATAGAGAACGCGATTGCTTCTGGAATGAGCGCTAACGCAACAACCATTCCAGCAAGAACGTCTGCGCGAATGGTGCCAAACCATTCCTTTTTCCAATTACTTTTCATAACGGTTTTCCAAGTGTTTGTGTCGTTTGATACGGTACTTTGAGCAAGTGATTGCAAAATAACCAAGTGTTAAATGTAGCTAAAAACTAGAAATAATCAGCCTTTCGCCACTTCAATAAGATTAGGTAGAGTAAAAAAACTGAATTTTTAACTATTTCACAGTACTTTCACTCAATACATGCTAAAAAACATAGTTTATTTGGCGTTAATGACCTTAATTAGGCAAGGAACCAAATAGAAAAGAGTGCAAATGATACGCACCGCGTAAAGTGATCTCAACCATTTCAACTCTTTTTGTCGCGCTAAGTTTGCTAAAATAGCGCTAAAGAACTTTCACCTATTAAAAATAGGAAACGGAGTACTATATGGCAGAACATATTGAAATATTGGTTGGCACGACGGCAGGAAACACAGAGTTTTTGGCTTCAGAACTTGAAACTGAGATTCAACAAAAAGGTTTCACCACCACGTTTCACGACGCTCCGAATTTACCGGAAGTGACTAAACAAGGCATTTGGTTATTCTGTGTTGCAACTCATGGTGCAGGTGAATATGCAGAAAGTATTGAGGGTTTTATGGAACAACTGAACCAAGAAAAGCCTGATCTCTCCAATATTAAGTTTGCCATTATCGCTATTGGTGACTCGAGCTACGATACATTTTGCCAAGCTGGCCGAGACACAGACGCACTTGTTCAAAGTCTCGGCGGTGTGCCTATACATGATGTTTTAGAAATAGACATGATGTTCGACCTAGAACCTGAAACTTCCGCGATACAGTGGTTAGCTCAGTGGATCGATAAAATAGCGTAGTCGTGAATAGATCTTTTCCACAGTTAAAATCCAGATAAATAAGATTATCGACCAATTAGAACGATCTTATCCACATATAATTCACGTTCATATCTACCGAAATAAGATCGTGTGGATAAACTATGATCTTAAATGTGATCTGATCGAGGTATAAATTTGGGGATAACTTCAATTGTGGAAAAGCCTCGATTTTTCCTACTGGATATTCATACTGATCATAGCGAGTTGATCACAACCAAACTTAGTCTTTAACTAACTTATTTATATAGAAAAATTTGGGTTTCCCACAGAAAATAGCGAAGCTAATAATAGTAGTAATAATCTTTTATAAATAAATATATATATATTTTTACTACCATCGCTTAGAAACCGAAATTAGCATTTCAGAAATAACCGATAGATTGATCATTTATTCCCAACCCCGATCCGAGTTATAATATTCGGCTAGCTTGAAGCTCTCTTTACGGAACATTTGGTAAGTGATTGATAAGTCTTTAAGCAAAAATCTACGAGCTCTTTGTTCTATTCAGCTGCACAAGAGTTCATGCAAGTTTTAAAAAGTGTTGAAAGGTAAGTTATGAGTTCAGATATGCGTTTTGATGTAATTGTGATCGGCGGAGGCCATGCAGGCACTGAAGCTGCACTTGCTGCTGCGCGTATGGGGCAAAGCACGCTACTGCTTACGCATAACATCGACACTTTAGGCCAAATGAGCTGCAACCCTGCTATTGGCGGTATAGGTAAAGGTCATTTGGTTAAAGAAATCGACGCTCTAGGCGGAATTATGGCGCGCGGTGCTGACCATGCGGGTATTCAATTCAGAACCTTAAATGCGTCAAAAGGACCTGCAGTAAGAGCTACGCGTGCTCAAGCAGACCGAGCGCTGTATCGCAATTACATTCGCCAAGCTCTTGAAAGCCAACCGAATCTTAAAATATTCCAACAGTCTTGCGACGACTTAATCGTTTCAGAAACAGGCCAAGGCCCTCGTGTTGAAGGCGTTGTTACGCAAATGGGGCTGAAATTCCTTGCTTCACGCGTGGTGCTTACCGTTGGAACATTCTTGGGTGGTCAAATTCACATTGGACTTTCTCAATACAAAGGCGGCCGCGCTGGTGATCCGCCCGCGATTGCGTTGGCAGAACGTCTGCGTGCATTACCTCTACGTGTTGATCGTCTTAAAACAGGTACACCGCCAAGAATTGATGCTAAGTCTGTTGATTTTAGCGTAATGCAGGAACAACCCGGTGATTTCCCAACACCAATTTTTTCTTACATGGGTAAATCTGAAGATCATCCGCAGCAAATTAGTTGTTTTATTACCCATACTAACGATCAAACCCATGACGTAATTCGCAGTGGCTTAGACCGATCGCCTATGTACTCTGGCGTAATTGAGGGTGTGGGCCCGCGCTATTGTCCGTCTATCGAAGACAAAGTTATGCGTTTTGCAGACAAAAATTCGCATCAAATTTTTGTTGAACCCGAAGGACTAAATACCCAAGAACTTTACCCAAATGGTATTTCCACGAGTTTGCCGTACGACGTGCAAGTCGAACTTGTGCATTCTATTCGCGGTTTCGAAAACGCGCATATTACGCGCCCGGGCTACGCCATTGAATATGACTTCTTTGATCCTAGAGACTTAAAACAGTCGCTAGAGTCTAAGTTTATTGAGGGGTTATATTTTGCAGGTCAAATTAACGGTACAACCGGTTACGAAGAAGCTGGTGCACAAGGCTTAGTCGCGGGTATGAATGCAGCATTGGCAGTTCAAGGTAAAGAGTCTTGGACACCTCGCCGTGATGAGGCCTACACAGGTGTGCTCATAGACGACTTAGCAACATTAGGCACCAAAGAACCCTACCGTATGTTTACCTCGCGTGCTGAATACAGGTTACTACTACGCGAAGACAACGCAGATATACGTTTAACTGCAAAAGGTCGTGAGCTAGGCTTAGTTGACGACGAACGTTTTGCTCGTTTCGAAGCAAAAATGGAAAATATTGAGCAAGAAAAACAACGTTTGCGTTCTACTTGGGTGCATAAAGACCATGCGGCGGTAGAGTCGTTAAACACCATGTTGAAAAGCCCTATTTCTAAAGAAGCTAATTTAGAAGAACTTATTCGCAGACCTGAGATGAAATACAACGATCTTATGTCGGTTGAAGGTATCGGTCCTGGCTTGGTTGAGTCTGACCCTCAGGCTGCAGAACAAGTTGAAGTTCAAATTAAATATGCGGGCTATATTTCACGTCAGGTTGATGAAATTGCAAAAACAATTCGTCACGAAAACACCAAACTACCAGCAAACTTCGACTACGGTTCTATTTCTGGATTGTCGAATGAAGTTGTTGCCAAGCTAGCGTCGCATCAGCCTGAAACTATTGGGCAAGCTATGCGTATCTCTGGCATAACGCCGGCGGCTATTTCCATGTTACTTGTGCATCTTAAGAAGCAGGGTTTGTTGCGTAAAACGGAGAAGAAACTCGCCTAATGCGTAAATCGACTCCCTTTCCAAAGCAAGTGATTGAACAACAATTGTCTGAAGCATTACGCGCCGAAGAACTGAAATATTTGTCGGTAACCAAAGAACAGCAACAACAGCTTGTGGTTTTGCTGGAACAACTACACAAATGGAATAACGCCTACAACTTAACTTCGGTGCGCAACCCTGAAGACATGTTGGTTCGCCATATTCTAGACAGTATTGCGGTTAGCCCTCATTTACACGGTGATAAGGTTATCGACGTTGGCACTGGTCCTGGCTTACCTGGTTTGCCGCTTGCTATTTTGAACCCCGAAAAAGAATTTGTACTGCTCGACAGCTTAGGCAAAAGAATTTCTTTTATCCGCCAAGTGGTACATTTACTGAAATTAAACAATGTAACTGCGGTACAATCACGCGTTGAAGACTATGCTTTTGAAGGCGGCTTCGACAGTATCGTCAGTCGCGCATTCGCATCACTTGCAGACATGCTCGGCTGGTGTCATCATTTGCTGTCAGACAAAGGCGTGTTTGTGGCATTGAAAGGCCAGCTCGACGAAGCAGAGTTTGAGCAAGTTAAAGCACCTTTTAAAGTTCGGGAAACCTACCCTATTGCAGTACCTCAATTAGACGCTGCAAGGCATGTAGTAGTTATCTCGCCAGCAAATTCAGAATAATTATAAGTCCTGTAAAAGGTATTCGATTGTGGGAAAAGTCATCGCGATTGCTAATCAAAAAGGCGGCGTTGGAAAAACAACGACCGCGGTGAATCTTGCTGCGTCTATGGCAGCAACTCGTCGCAAAGTTTTACTGATAGACCTAGACCCACAAGGCAACGCAACTATGGGCAGTGGCGTTGACAAGTATGAAGTCGAAAAAACGATTTTTAACCTTCTAGTTGAAGACGAACCTTTAAAAGACGTTGTGGTTTCAGAAACTAGCGGTAAATATGATCTCATCGCGGCCAATAGCGACGCTACCGCTGCCGAAATAAAGTTAATGGACGTATTTGCTCGTGAAACCAAGCTTCGCAGAGCGTTAGAGCCTGTTCGTGACCACTACGATTATATATTTATTGACTGCCCTCCTT
The DNA here is from genome assembly GCF_004344885.1 of Lysobacter sp. N42. NCBI lineage: Bacteria > Pseudomonadati > Pseudomonadota > Gammaproteobacteria > Lysobacterales > Lysobacteraceae > Lysobacter > Lysobacter sp. N42. The sequence continues at coordinate 69,658 of NZ_SKFB01000003.1, read as the reverse complement.
CGCTTAACTTGCTTACCGTGAACGCTATGGCTGCGGCAGACTCTATAATGGTTCCGATGCAGTGCGAGTATTACGCACTCGAAGGTTTAACTGCACTTCTGGACACCATCGACCAACTTGCTGCGGTAGTGAATCCTAATTTACAGATTGAAGGGTTGCTAAGAACCATGTACGACCCGCGTAATCGTTTGGCAAACGACGTTTCAGAACAGCTGAAGAATCACTTCGGAGATAAAGTTTACCGCACGGTTATTCCACGCAATGTGCGCTTAGCTGAAGCACCTAGTTTCGGTGCACCGGCCATGTATTACGACAAAGGTTCGACAGGTAGTCGCGCTTATCTTGCGCTCGCAGGTGAAGTGATTCGCCGAGACGAAACCACACAAAAAGCTTCTTGAGGATAAAAAATGACGACTAAAAAACGTGGCTTAGGAAGAGGACTCGACGCGTTACTTACGACCAGTGCTAACGCAGCCGCTCGTCATGAGCAAGAACAGTCGAATGAATCTGTGGTTAGCGAAAAAGGCGAATTACGAAAGCTACCGGTAGAATTTTTACGTCCTGGTCGTTATCAGCCTCGTAAAGATATGTCGCCTGAAGCGTTAGAAGAGTTAGCAAGCTCTATTAAAGCGCAAGGTATTATTCAGCCTATCGTGGTTCGCCCAGTTGGTAACGATCAATACGAAATTATTGCCGGTGAGCGTCGTTGGAGAGCATCTCAACTTGCGCGTTTAGACGTTGTACCTTGCTTAGTAAAAGACGTACCCGACGAAGCTGCTGTAGCTATAGCGCTTATCGAGAATATTCAGCGAGAGGACTTAAATGCGCTGGAAGAGGCTTTCGCACTTCAACGCCTTATTGAAGAATTTGATATGACCCACCAAGCTGTTGCAGAAGCAGTGGGTAAGTCACGAACTACAGTGACCAATTTACTTCGTGTACTGCAACTAAACGACGATGTTCGAACTCATTTAGAACGTGGCGACATTGAGCTTGGCCATGCAAAAGTGTTGTTGGCCGTTGAGGGCGAACAGCAAAGCGAATTAGCGCGAGTTATTGTAGCGAAAGGCTTAACGGTTCGTGAGTCTGAAAAATTAGTCAACACCGCGTTAAACCCTACCTCTAAGAAAGAACCTCAAAAACCAGACGCTGATGTACAAAAATTAGAGCGTGACCTAGCTGATCGGATTGGTGCGAAAGTAAGTATAAGTCACAATCGGAAAGGGAAAGGCAAAATGGTGATCTCGTACAATAGTCTTGATGAACTTGACGGGATTCTTGAACACCTTTCATAAGGTATGTCTTAAAGTACAGCTAGTTTTTCGAAATTCGACTTTAATGTATTGGTTTTGTTAATTGTTTTTTAATCAATCTGTGAAAGCCAGTCTGTGCAAGGGCTATTTCGACGCGACTTAGGTTGCATTTTGGCGCTAAAACTTTATAATCGGCGCAGTTTTTAGTACGTGTATCGCAAACCCATAACTAGGTTTCAGCAATGACAGTTCAAAATAATAATATGCTGAATCAGAAGGGTCGCCGTATAGCTAGAACGGTGTTACTGGTACAAGCCATAGCAGCTGCTATTTTGGTAGCTCTGATGGGACTAATATTCGGGATTGAAGGTGCGAAAACCGCATTTGCTGGTGCTTGTATTGGCCTTATCCCCAACATGATTTTCGCGCATTACATGTTTCGTTTTGGCGGAGCGCGCGCAGCATCACAAGTGGTGCAGAGTTTTTATTTAGGTGAAATGCTGAAGATGCTTTTCACCATAGTACTGTTCGTTATTGCTTTTGTTATATTAAACGGCCCGTGGTTTCCTTTATTTGCCGTGTTTATAGCCATAACAGTACTGCAATGGATTACACCGTTTTTAAATCTTAAAATTAACTAACTTGGGTTGTGAAACATGGCTGCAGAAGGAAAGATGAATCCTACTGACTACATCAACCACCACTTAACGAACGCGAGTGCCGGTGAAGGCTTCTGGACATTCCATGTCGATTCGTTGGGTATTGGTATTGTACTCGGTGCTTTATTTATTTGGCTCTTTGCACGCGTAGGTCGTAGAGCGACAGTTGGCGTGCCTGGCAAGCTTCAGTGCTTTGTCGAAATGGTTGTAGAGTTTATTGCTACAACGGTTAAAGAGTCGTTCCATGCGAAAAGCAAAGTTATTGCCCCGCTTGCCCTGACTATTTTTGTCTGGGTATTCCTTATGAACCTGATGAAACTGATTCCAGTAGACTGGGTTCCTGTACTTGCGGGTACGTTGGGTTACTACTTAAACCCTACTGCGTTGTATGAGTACATGGCAGGCAAAGAGCAATACGCAGCTCAACTTGCTGGCCTTTCTGGTGCAGAACTAGAAGCGGCAGCAGTATCTATTCTTGGTGGTTATGGGTTTATCGAAACTATCATGATGCACCCTTGGAGCTACATGAAAGCTGCTCCAACAACAGACTTGAACACCACTTTGGCGTTAGCGTTGGGTGTATTCGTTCTAATTATTTTCTACTCAGTGAAACATAAAGGGTTGGGCGGTTTTGTAAAAGAACTGACTATGAACCCGTTTAATCACTGGTCGATGATCCCGTTCAACTTGGTTCTTGAAACCGTAACGTTATTGGCGAAGCCATTAAGCTTGTCACTACGTTTGTTTGGTAACCTTTATGCGGGTGAGCTTATTTTCATTCTAATCGCGATGGTAGGTTTGGCGCAGTTGCCAATGCACTTCGCGTGGGCTGTTTTCCATATCTTGGTTATCGTACTGCAAGCGTTCATCTTCATGATGCTTACAGTGGTATACCTAAGTATGGCGAGTGAAAAACATTAGTAATTTGGAGTGGGGTTAACCCTGCTCCTCTAGTAAAGCGTTTTAATTGTTTTAACTTTAATTTTTAACTTTAACTATCTGAAAAACTGGAGATATCAATGGAACTAGTCGTTTCTTACACAATCTTAGCTGTTGCCATCATCATTGGTTTAGGCGCTGTGGGTACTGCTATCGGCTTCGGTCTTATGGGCGGTAAATTCTTAGAAGCTACTGCGCGTCAGCCAGAACTAGCTTCTCAGCTTCAAACTAAAATGTTCATCATGGCAGGTCTTACGGATGCTATCGCGATGATCGGTGTAGGTATTGCACTATTCTTCGTATTCGCTAACCCATTCGTAGGTTTGTTAGGCTAATTTCACTCGACGGTCACCAACATAGAGGAGATCCGTTGTGAATATCAACGTTACTCTGATTGGTCAGTCTATTGCGTTCGTGGTCTTTGTGATCTTCTGCATGAAGTTCGTATGGCCACCACTGATTAACGCCATTGAAGAGCGTCAGAAGAAAATTGCTGACGGTCTTGCGGCATCAGAACGCGCAGAGAAAGACCTCGAAGACGCTCGTGCGAAAGCCGATGACGAACTCAAAGCTGCAAAAACACAAGCAGCTGAACTAATTGAGCAAGCGAAGAAACGCGCTGCAGCATTAGTTGAAGAGGAAACTCAACGCGGTAACGCAGAGCGCGAAAAAATTATCGCTTCCGGTTATGCAGAAGTGGAAGCTGAGCGCAGTCGAGTTCGTGAAGAATTGCGTAAGCAAGTTGCTGTATTGGCAGTTGCTGGCGCAGAGAAAATCATCGAGCGCGAGATTGATGCACAGAAGCAAAGCGACATTGTTGAAAAACTTGTCGCTGAATTGTAATCACGGGGGTTGAGCAGATGTCCGAATACACAACGGTCGCTCGCCCCTATGCTAAAGCAGCTTTTGACTTTGCTGTTGAGCAGGGCGCGATTGAAAAATGGCATGAAATGTTGGCGTTCGCTTCTGAAGTGGAACAAAACAAAGAAATGCAGGTTTTTCTTAAAGGCGCTTTGAATCGCGAACACGCATTAGAAGTTTTTCTTGGTGTGTGTGGCGAACAGCTCGACGAGAAGGGCCAGAATCTTGTGAAGATGATGGCATCCAATGATCGTATTCATGCGTTACCTGAAGTTGCCCGTTTATTCGGCGAGCTTCGTGCAGATTACAACAAAGAAGTAACTGTAGATGTAACGTCTGCGGTGAAATTGACTAAAGCTCATGAAAAGAGCCTTATTCAAGCATTGGAAAAACGACTCGAACGTAAAGTTAAGCTCAATTGCAGTGTCGACCCAACCACAGTTGGTGGGTTGCTAATTAAAGCCGGTGACTTAGTCATCGACAGTACATTACGCAGCAAGCTTTCAAGGCTTGCCAATACACTGCAGTCATAATCGGGGACGAGAGCATGCAACTGAATTCAAATGAAATTGCAGAACTGATCAAAAAACGTATAGACCAGTTCGAAGTTGTTAGCGAAGCTCGCAACGAAGGTACTATCACTGCTGTAACAGACGGCATTATCCGTATTACTGGATTAGCTGACTGTATGCAGGGTGAAATGGTTGAGCTTCCTGGCAATCGCTATGCTATCGCATTGAACCTAGAGCGTGACTCTGTAGGTGCGGTAGTTATGGGTCCTTATGGGGACCTGCAAGAAGGTGTAAAAGTTAAATCTACGGGTCGTATTCTTGAAGTACCTGTAGGACGTGCATTGTTAGGCCGCGTGGTAAACACGCTTGGTATGCCTATCGACGGTAAAGGTGCAATCGACGCTGATGGCTATGAGCCAGTTGAAAAAATCGCACCGGGCGTTATCGAACGTCAATCAGTAGACGAGCCTGTACAAACAGGTTACAAAGCGATTGACTCGATGATTCCAATCGGCCGTGGCCAGCGTGAGCTGATCATCGGTGACCGTCAGACTGGTAAAACAGCAATGGCGGTTGACGCAATTATTAACCAGAAAGGCACTGGCATTAAGTGTGTGTACGTAGCAATCGGTCAGAAGGCATCGACTATCGCTAACGTGGTACGCAAACTTGAAGAGCACGGCGCACTAGAGCACACCATCGTTGTTGCTGCATCGGCTTCTGAGTCTGCTGCACTACAATACTTGGCTGCTTACTCTGGTTGTACTATGGGTGAGTTCTTCCGCGACCGCGGTGAAGACGCGCTAATCGTATACGATGATTTGTCTAAGCAAGCTGTTGCTTATCGTCAAATTTCATTGTTGCTACGCCGTCCACCAGGACGTGAAGCATTCCCAGGTGACGTTTTCTATCTTCACTCTCGCTTGCTAGAACGTGCTGCTCGTGTAAACGCTGACTACGTTGAGAAGTTCACTAAGGGTGAAGTGAAAGGTAAAACAGGTTCATTAACTGCATTGCCTATCATTGAAACGCAAGCAGGTGACGTTTCTGCATTCGTACCTACCAACGTAATTTCAATTACCGACGGTCAGATTTTCTTGGAAACTGACTTGTTCAACGCGGGTATTCGCCCAGCTGTGAACGCAGGTATCTCGGTATCTCGTGTTGGTGGTGCTGCACAAACTAAAATCATCAAGAAGTTGGGCGGCGGTATTCGTCTTGCACTAGCTCAGTATCGTGAATTGGCGGCATTCGCTCAGTTCGCTTCTGACCTAGACGAAGCAACACGTGAGCAGCTTGAACACGGTCAACGTGTAACTGAATTGATGAAGCAGAACCAATATGCGCCAATGAGTGTTGCAGAAATGGGTGTTTCTATCTATGCAGCAGAGAAAGGCTTCCTGAAAGGTGTTGATAACAGCAAAATTCAGGACTTTGAAGAAGCATTATTAAGCTACTTCAACAGCGAACACGCTGATCTCATGGCGAAAATCAATGAAACAGGCGATTACAACGACACCATCGAAGGTGAAATCAAAGCAGGTATTGAGAAGTTTAAGTCTACTCAAGCTTGGTAATGAGTTTGGCCGTAACTTTGTTGCGGCCTTTCAACGTTGTAACGCGGGAGATTAATTATGGCCGTTGGTAAAGAGATAAAAACTCAGATCGCGAGTATTAACAATACTCAAAAGATCACCAGCGCAATGGAAATGGTAGCTGCGTCGAAAATGAAAAAGGCGCAGGAACAGATGGACACGAGCCGTCCGTATGCTGATTCCATTCGGAAAGTGATCGGCCATATTGCTCAAGGTAACCTCGAGTACCGCCATGAATGGTTGGAAGAGCGCGAGGTTAAACGCGTAGGTTACATCATCGTTTCTACCGACCGCGGTTTATGTGGCGGTTTGAACAGTAACGAATTCAGAAAAGTAGTTCGTGATGTTCAACAGTGGGATGAAAAAGGCGTTGATGTCAGCTTCGCTGCCGTGGGCAGTAAAGCGTCAGGGTTCTTTAAACGGTTAACAGGTAGCATCGTTTCTCAAGCTTCAGGCTTAGGTGACAAACCTAAGGTTGAAGACGTAATTGGAACGGTTGGTGCCATGTTGAAAGAATACGAGAATGGCAAAATTGACCGCCTATTTCTCGTGTATAACCGTTTTGTGAATACAATGACGCAAGAGCCGGTGATTAACCAGTTATTGCCTTTGCCGAAATCAGAAGATGTCGATCGCAATCATGCGTGGGACTATCTGTATGAGCCGGATGCAAAATCTATTCTAGATGTGTTGTTGCGTCGGTTTATCGAAAGCCAAGTTTACCAAGGTGTAGTAGAGAACTTGGCAAGTGAGCAAGCAGCGCGAATGGTTGCAATGAAAGCCGCAACCGATAACGCAGGGGAGCTTATTGACGACTTGCAGTTGGTATACAACAAAGCTCGTCAGGCTGCCATTACCCAAGAAATTTCAGAAATTGTTTCGGGTGCTGGTGCGGTTTAATACCGGGCAAAGGTCAGAAAGATTTTGCAATTTAGAGGATAAGTCATGAGTCAAGGTAAGGTCGTCCAAATCATTGGCGCTGTTGTGGACATCGAGTTTCCACAAGACAGCGTTCCAAAGATCTACGACGCACTACGCATCACTGAAGGTGACCTCAAGGGACTAACCCTTGAAGTTCAGCAACAGTTAGGTGGTGGTGTTGTTCGTGCTATCGCGCTTGGTACTACAGACGGTTTGCGTCGTGAGTTAAGCGTAGAAAATACAGGCGAGCCAATCATGGTGCCAGTCGGGACAAAAACTCTCGGCCGTATCATGAACGTATTGGGTGAGCCAATTGACGAAGCAGGTGAAATCGGTGAAGAAGAGCGTATGTCTATTCACCGTGAAGCGCCTTCGTATGAAGAACAGTCAAACGCAGTTGAGCTACTTGAAACGGGTATCAAAGTTATCGACTTGATTTGCCCATTCACTAAGGGTGGTAAAGTTGGTTTGTTCGGTGGTGCCGGTGTAGGTAAAACCGTAAACATGATGGAACTTATCCGTAACATCGCAATCGAGCACAGCGGTTACTCTGTATTCGCAGGTGTTGGTGAGCGTACGCGTGAGGGTAACGACTTCTATCACGAAATGAACGACTCTAACGTACTTGATAAAGTAGCGTTGGTTTACGGTCAGATGAACGAGCCACCGGGTAACCGTTTGCGCGTTGCACTTACTGGTCTAACTATTGCGGAGAAATTCCGTGACGAAGGTCGCGACGTTCTATTCTTCGTAGATAACATCTACCGTTATACGCTAGCCGGTACTGAGGTATCAGCACTTCTAGGCCGTATGCCATCAGCGGTAGGTTATCAGCCTACACTTGCTGAAGAGATGGGTGTACTTCAGGAGCGTATCGCGTCTACTAAGACAGGTTCAATCACGTCTATCCAAGCGGTATATGTACCTGCGGATGACTTGACCGATCCATCACCAGCAACAACCTTTGCTCACTTAGACGCAACCGTTGTATTGTCTCGTGATATCGCGTCTTTGGGTATTTACCCAGCGGTTGATCCACTTGATTCAACTTCACGTCAGCTTGACCCGCAAGTTATCGGTTCAGAGCACTACGACGTAGCGCGTGGCGTACAGTCTGTACTTCAGCGTTATAAAGAGTTGAAAGACATTATCGCAATCTTGGGTATGGACGAGCTTTCTGAAGAAGATAAGCGCACTGTAGACCGTGCTCGTAAGATTCAGCGTTTCTTGTCTCAGCCGTTCTTCGTAGCGGAAGTATTCACCGGTGCGCCAGGTAAATATGTATCTTTGAAAGACACTATTGCTGGCTTTAAAGGCATCCTAGACGGCGAATACGACCACATGCCTGAACAGGCGTTTTACATGGTTGGCACCATCGACGAAGCGATCGAAAAAGCCAACAAAATGTAATCGAACGGGAGGTTTGTAATGGCGGTATCAACAGTACGTCTGGATGTAGTAAGTGCGGAAGATCGGTTATTTACCGGTGACGTACAGTCTATCCAGGTGACAGGTAGCGAAGGTGAGCTAGGTATTTTGCCTGGTCACATTCCTTTGCTGACCGCCTTGAAACCTGGCATGGTTCGCATTGTGACTGAAGCAGGTGAAGAAGAGTTCTTTTATGTCGCCGGTGGCGTTATGGAAGTTCAACCAGATTCAGTTACAGTGTTGTCGGACACCGCAGTACGTGGTGATGACCTCGACGAGCAAGCTGCAGAGAAAGCAATGCAGCAAGCACGCGAAGCGTTAGCAGATTCCTCACCGGATATGTCTTACGCAGAAGCGGCTGCCGAACTAGCCCGCGCGATTGCACAGTTGCGAGTACTTCAGCAACTGAAGAAACGCAAAGGCAACTAAACAGGTTCGCAAAGGCGATGAAAAGAAAAAACCCGGCTCATAAGGCCGGGTTTTTTGTATTCGTTTCAAAATTTTAGGTTAGAAACGTAATCCAATAGAGAACATGGCACTAGCAACAGAGTCTATATTTGGTATGTCGTCGTAAGATGACTCTGAACGAATGTTTATAAATAAATCGAAAGAAACTTTTTCTGTGTTGTAGCCGACTCCGCCAGCTAGTTGTGGGCCTGAAAAGTCGAGTGAACCACCAGAGAACTCCCAACTATCGTTAAAGAACCCTGCACCTGCGTACCACTTAAAGCCTAAGCCTGTTAAGTTTTGGCCAATTAACGCGTTCATTTCGAAATCGTTTGATTCCAGCGCGCTTAAGTTCTCGTTTTCAAGAAAAGTTGCGACAGCGTGGCCGGCAAAATCAAACCTTTCTGACTCTGCAAATACGCCCATTCCGCTTACAGCGAAACCTACGAATGACTCGTCTGTGTTGCTGTTTGAAAATGTACGTGCATAAGAACCTACACTCACGGTGAATTTCTTCGCTTCGGCGACCTCGTTGCTTGAGGTTTTCGCGAATGAGGGTAATGACGACAATGCCAAAAGCGCGGTACCTAACAAAACTAATTTTTTCATTGTTTTCCTTAATTGAGTGATTCCGTATTGTTGAACCTGCTTGAAAAAAGCGAGATATCCTATAAATCCGCCACCAAAAAGTAAACAAAAAGTTAAAAAGTCAGTTAAGGCTCATTTGAGAAGGCGCCAAACCCTGATAGAATAAGCGGTTCAGTCGAGTTTAAAAACAAATTGCCATTAGGCTCGCTCACAAGGAAATAAAATGTCGGCGAATGCACTAAATGTAGTTATTCTTGCTGCCGGTAAAGGCACCAGAATGCGTTCAAATTTACCTAAGGTTTTGCATCCTGTAGCGCAAAAGCCAATGGTAGCCCATGTTATTGATAGCGCGAAAAAGCTAGGTGCTGAAAATATTCAGCTTATTTATGGTCATGGCGGCGAGCTTCTTCAGCAGCGTTTAAGCCACTATGCGGTGAATTGGGTAGAGCAAAAAGATCAGTTAGGTACGGGCCATGCAGTACAGCAAGCCATACCGCATATTGCAGACGACGAAAACGTACTCGTTCTTTATGGCGATGTGCCACTTACCCGCGTTGAAACACTGGAAGCACTATTGGCAGCAAAAGGAAAAAATGAGCTTGCGCTGCTTACCGTGAACCTTCAGGACCCAACGGGTTACGGAAGAATTTTGCGTAATAGCGAGGGTAAAGTCACTGGTATTGTTGAACACAAAGACGCGACACCAGAACAGCACCGTATTCAGGAAGTGAACACAGGTATTTTGGCGGCGAATGGCAAGTCATTAAAGAAATGGTTGAGTGCGTTAGACAATAACAATGTTCAAGGCGAATACTACCTTACAGATATCGTGGCTATGGCGGCTAATGAAGGTGTTGAAATAGCCAGCGCACAACCGCAGGCAACTGCTGAAGTAGAAGGTGCGAATAACCGCGTACAACTTGCGGCGTTAGAGCGCGCGTACCAAGCTCGCTTGGCAGAACAGTTGATGCTAGACGGCGCAACACTTATCGACCCTGCGCGCGTGGATGTTCGCGGTGAAGTTTCTATTGCCAATGATGTTGTGGTTGACGTTAATGTGGTTTTTGAAGGTAAGGTTGAACTTGGCGAAGGCGTAGTGATTGAGCCTAACTGTATTTTACGTGATTGTAAAATTGGAGACGGCGCGCGCATAAAAGCCAATAGCATTGTTGAAGGTGCAGAATTACAAGAAGGTGCGCAAGCAGGACCTTTTGCTCGCTTAAGACCTGGTGCGAAACTAGAGAAAAATGCTGCGGTGGGCAACTTTGTAGAAATGAAGAAGTCTACTCTAGGTGAAGGCGCGAAAGCCGGTCACTTAACTTACCTTGGCGACGCTATTGTCGGTGCAGGAGCAAATATTGGTGCAGGTACCATTACTTGTAACTATGACGGTGTAAATAAACACGCAACGGTTATCGGTGAAAAGGCTTTTATTGGTTCTAATAGTTCATTGGTTGCGCCGGTGAATATTGGCCATGGCTCTACAACAGGCGCTGGCTCAGTGGTTACCGCTGACGTGCCCGACAACACTTTAGCCGTAGGCAGAGCAAAACAAAGAAATATAACGGGCTGGAAAAGGCCTGAGAAGAAGAGCGGAGAATAATATGTGCGGAATTGTAGGTGCAACGGCAGAGCGTAGAGTTGCAGGAATTTTATTAGAGGGATTACGCCGCTTAGAGTACCGAGGGTACGATTCTGCAGGTATCGCAGTATTAAATGATGACGGTTTACATCAGCTTCGCCGTGTCGGCAAAGTAAAAGCGTTAAGCGACGCGCAAGAAGAAAGTGGTTTAAATGGGTTCGCGGGTATAGCGCATACGCGCTGGGCTACCCATGGCGGCGTAACTGAAGCCAACGCCCACCCTCACCTTTCAAATGACACCATTGCAGTTGTTCACAACGGTATTATTGAAAACCACGAGAGTTTGCGCAAAGAGCTTCAAGCGAAGGGCTATACCTTTAATTCTGATACCGATACCGAAGTTATTTGCCACTTAGTTCATGAAGAACTTAAAACTGCAGAAGACTTATTGGCGGCAGTGAAATCTGCTGTGAAAAAGCTAGAAGGTGCATACGGCACGGTAATTATGGACCAGCGTGAACCAGGTCGCTTAGTAGTTGCTCGCTCGGGTAGCCCGTTAGTTATTGGTTTAGGTATCGACGAAAACTTCGTTGCTTCAGACCAGCTTGCTCTACTTCCGGTAACACGTAAGTTTATTTACCTAGAAGAAGGCGACGTAGCTTCTGTTTCACGCACAGAAGTAAGCATATTCGACGAAAGCGGCGCTCCAGTAGAACGCGACGTAATTACGTCTGATCTTCAGTACGACGCGGGCGGAAAAGGCGAATATCGCCACTACATGCTGAAAGAAATTCACGAACAACCGATTGCAGTGCGCAACACTTTGGAAGGTCGTGTGAATGGTGATCACGTAACCTTAGACGCTTTCGGCGAGGACGCAGAAGACATATTTAAAGACATTCGCCATGTACAAATTGTTGCTTGTGGTACGAGCTACCACGCAGGAATGGTGGCGCGATATTGGTTAGAAGAGTTCGCTGGTGTTTCTTGTAATGTGGAAATTGCTTCAGAGTTTCGCTATCGCAAGTCGCACGTGTTCCCAGGCAGCTTGCTCGTCACTATTTCTCAGTCAGGCGAAACCGCAGACACCCTTGCGGCTCTGCGTTTGGCGAAAACATTAGGCTATCGTTCAACCCTTACGGTTTGTAACGTAGGAAGCTCTTCAATGGTACGCGAATCTGACTTGGCGTTCCTAACCAAAGCAGGTGCGGAAATTGGTGTAGCTTCAACGAAGGCGTTCACTACGCAATTGGTTGGATTGCTCATGTTAGTTGGCGCGCTAGGCCGTGCAAACGGTGTATCTTCAGAAACAGAAGCGCGCATAGCACATGCCCTTTCTTCGTTGCCAAGCAAGCTTGAAGAAGCACTGGGTATCACCGAAGAAATCGAAGTGCTGGCGAAAGAGTTCGCAGATAAAGAACACAGCTTGTTTTTAGGCCGTGGCGACCAGTACCCTATTGCAATGGAAGGTGCGTTAAAGCTGAAAGAAATCAGTTACATTCACGCCGAAGCTTACGCTGCGGGTGAATTGAAACATGGTCCGTTAGCGCTTATCGATGCGGAAATGCCCGTTATTGTTGTTGCTCCAAACAACGAATTACTGGAAAAGCTGAAGTCTAACGTAGAAGAAGTACGTGCACGTGGCGGTATTATGTATGTGTTCGCAGACCGCGACGCACACTTCGAAAGCGACAGCACCATGCGCGTGATTAATATCGCTCATGTCGATCCAATCATCGCACCGATACTCTATACCCTACCGTTACAGCTTCTTAGCTACTACGTCGCCATCATCAAAGGCACCGACGTAGACCAACCAAGAAACTTGGCCAAGTCGGTAACTGTGGAATAACAAAATGGGGTCAGGGGTATTTTACCCCTGACCCCATTTAGCCTTTACCACAAACTTACCCCGCTCAAAAACAGTAGCGTTCGCTACATGAATCTCTCCCATATAATCGAACTACTGTATCTACTTGTGTCCGCACATTGCAAACGGACACATTGACTGTCCGCGGACACACCGACCTATAAATTAATCAATTTAAATCAACACCTTAAATGTTGGCATCAATTCTGCAGTTGGAGGTAAACGAATAAATAAATTGCATCATTAGGACAAACTTAGATGATTCAAGGTACCGACCAACAAGATCATATTATTCAGCGTAAGCCTAAAAGCGCGCTGCGCCGTTACATGCCAAGCGCTGTGGGTATAGTTGCAGCAATAATGTTTGTGATTTTAATTTTTCAGTCATTCGGTAAAGGGGCTAATTTAGTTCTCGACCGGGACCAATTGCAATTCGCTACAGTTCAACGCGGCGATTTGATTCGAGACATTTCCGTGCAAGGCCGTATTGTTGCTGCGAACGCCCCTACTTTGTATAGCCAAGAGAACGGTCAGGTTCATTTGTTAAAACAGCCCGGTGAGGCTGTTTCAGAGGGTGATTTGCTGGCGACGATTACGAGCCCAGCGTTACAGAACGACTTACAGCAACAAGAAGCAGTGCTTGCTGGAATGCGAAGTGACGCTGAACGTGCTGAATTAGAAGCTCGCAATCAGCAGTTAGATATGGAGCAGGTTATGAATACTGCGCAGGTTAATTTAATGGCTGCGCAACGAGAGCTGCAACGCGCGCGACAATCTATTGAGCTGGGTGTTATTCGCCAACTGGATGTTGATATCGCCGAAGATAACTTGATGACGTCTGAGCTTGCATTTGATCACGCTAAACGCAAAGTTGAGTTGGCTGAAGACATGCTTAACTTTGAGCAGAATTCGCGAGCGCAAACAATTCACCGCCAGCAACTCATAGTGGACGAACTACGCCGCAAGGTAGAAGAGCTTAATGTTACCGCTCCGGTTAATGGTCAATTGGGAACCTGGCTAGTTGAGCAGCAAAGCCATGTTATACCGGGGCAACCCCTGCTTACGGTTATTGATTTAAGCGAGTATGAGGCTGAATTGTTGATTCAGGAAAGTCATGCGCAAGACCTCATGCCTTCACAACAAGTGGAAATTCAGTTGGGTAATCAGCAACTAAGAGGCTCGATTAGTTACATAGCCCCTGAAGTGCGCAATAACCAAGTGAGTGCTCGAGTGCGATTCACTGAAGTAGACAATAGCCAGTTGCGTCAAAACCAACGCCTTACCGCAAGGGTGATTCTGGAGCATAAAACCGATGTGCTGAAAATAGCGCGTGGTGACTTTGTGAGCACGGGCGGTGGTCGGCAGGCATATCAAGTTATAGACAACCAAGCTGTTCGCAAGCAAGTACAGCTTGGCGCTCTCTCTGTGCAATGGGTCGAAATATTAGACGGCGCAGAAGAAGGAGAACAGTGGGTTATATCAAACCTTACCGAATTCAATAATCAAAACAGAGTTAATCTGAATTAAACAGGAATTGAATCATGATAACGCTAACTAATTTAAGCAAAATTTTTCGTACAGAATTGATTGAAACCCATGCTTTGAGAAACGTTAATTTACAAGTGAATGAAGGGGAGTTTGTCGCATTAACCGGACCGTCAGGTTCGGGTAAGTCAACGCTACTTAATATTCTTGGTACTTTAGAAGGCTTTGACGAAGGTGATTACCTTCTCGACGGGAAGTCGGTTAATGGTTTGCCAGACAGCGAATTGTCTAAATTACGTAACCAGAAAATTGGTTTTATTTTCCAGAGTTTTAATTTAATCAAAGACTTCAGTATATACGACAATATAGAACTGCCTTTGCGCTACCGAGGATTGAAAGCTAAAGAGCGCAAAGACCGTATAGAAAGTGCATTAGAACTAGTAGGCTTGCAAGCTCGACGCAATTATTTACCGAGTCAGCTTTCAGGTGGGCAACAGCAACGTGTGGCTATAGCACGTGCAATTGCCGGACAACCTCGTATTCTGCTCGCCGATGAACCGACAGGTAACCTCGACTCTTTAATGGCTCGCCAAGTTATGGAGTTGCTAGAGCAAATAAATAAGCAAGGTTGTACCATTTTAATGGTGACTCACGACCCCGACCAAGCACGCCGCGCTAGTCGCAATATTCAAATTGTTGACGGACAACTTCATGACAGCACCTTGTATGAACCGTTAGCGTCGCAAAGCGCTTAAGGGGCAAGTCATGGAACAGTTCATTTACTATTTAAAAGTAAGCTTAAAAAGCATTAAGCGTGCACCACTACCCTACGCTTTAACTATACTTATTCTAAGTGTGGGCCTGGGTGTGTTTTTCGCGAACGCAACGTTTTACTACCGACTGAATTCAGACCCGTTACCAGACAAAAGTGACAAATTGTTTTTTCCTATGACGTTAATCACGCCATACGAATGTAATAACTGCTTACCGCCTAGAGTTCTTAGCTATAGCAATGTGCAAAAGCTATCGAATAGCGGCATTCCCTCAGCTCAAGCCGCTATGTATAGCTCTGCTGGATATGCTCGCTTAACTTTAGAGAACTTGCCTACACCGGTATCTTTGCGAGTAACACAACGTGACTTTTTTGAGATGTTCGAAGTGCCAATATTGCACGGTACGGTATGGTCAGATGGCAGTGCTGAAAACCAAGTTTTAGTAACCAAAGCTACGGCGTTGAGTTTGTTTGGGCGTACCGATGTAGTGGGCGAATCAATTTTACTGGATGACATAACCTTCAGTGTTATCGGCGTACTTAACGACTGGCAAATGCTACCGCGCTTATATGACGCGAATGGCCGTAACCACCTTAGTGAAGGCGCAGACATCTATTTGCCACTGGAAACCGGTTACGATCTGAACTACCTGTCGAATACCAATTCAGTATCTTATGACGATACCGACTATAGGCAATTGGCTACGGAAGGGCGTGCTGGCGCGCTGCACCAACTGCAATTTTGGGTGCAGTTGGATACGCCAGCAGATCAACAGCGTTATCAGCAGTTTATGTTAAGACTGGCAGAAGATGAGAAATCTGCTGGAAGACATCCTGCACCTATCAATAATCAGTTAGTTCCTATCACCGAAATCGTGGATTATTTCGGTGATGCTTCTGGTGATATTGAAGCGTTTGCGTTAGTTACCTTGCTCTTTTTAGTGGTGTGTTTGCTGAACGCTATTCACCTTGCACTAAACCGCTACTTAAGTAATCAATACGAATTTAGCTTACGTCGGGCACTGGGGGCTAGCCGCAGTCAACTGCAACTTCAAATGCTTGCAGATGTGTTACTCATGACTATTTTCTCGCTAGCTGGAGCTTTGTTGATCGCCTATGCCGGGGTAGTTCTTATGAACGCATTGCTTCCACAGAATAGTCTATTTTCTAGCTGGGACATTGCATTGATTATTGCGCTTGTAATGGCAGCGCTTATTTGCAGTTATATCGTTACTTTGTATCCATCTTTGCGCGCTTCTTTTGGCTCATTGAACCAGCAATTAAAGGAATAAATCCATGTCGTTATCACTTTTACTTAAGGTTATTCTTCATCGGAAAATTGTTACTACTCTATTGCTGGTGCAATTAGCGATAACATTGGCTTTGCTTTTAAACAGCATTTTACTTGCTAATCAAACACACCAGCAGCTTAACCAACCTACAGGTCTCGAGTTGGAAAATACACTTCTGGTTCAATTGAAACCCACGACACCACAGCTTCGACAGCACCCAGCGCTTGAAGATTTAATGCAACGGCAAATTGATGCCCTGCAGAATATTCCTAATGTTGTTGCCGCTTCATATAGTAACCAAGCACTGCTTACCCAAGGGGGAAGTAACGGAAATCTTTACGACGTAGAACGTGAAGACACGTCTAATATTGAAAGCGTTCCTATCTACACCACTTCACCTGAGTTTTTTGATGTACTCAATGTGGAGGTATTGCAGGGAGAATTACCTAGTTACTCAGACGCTCCAGACGAAAATGGCCACGTAGGCATAGTGTTGACTGAGAGTTTGGCAAAAGCACTTTTTCCTGAGCAAACGTCTTTTGTTGGCCTTCAGCTTAACCGTGGCCCTGTTCGTGCGGTGGTAAGCGACTTTTATGGCCAACGCAAACGCTCGCCGGGAAATGAAACATTAAATAGCATTCAAGTTATTCCACCAGAATCGGTCGACTGGGGTTACACCTTAATACTGAGAACAACGCAGGGGCAGGCTAATAGTGTTCGTGAACAGTTAACTGGTACTTTGCAGCAAGTAGAACCGAATATTGAAGTCTATTACATTCGCACTTTAGCGGAGCAGCAACGCGAGTTATACAGCAATGAATATGGCTTAGCTTCACTGTTAGCGATTCTGACGGCGTTGATGTTATTGGTCACCATGATTTCAAGTTACAGCAGCACTCACTTCCATGTATTAAAGCGGAATCAAGAAATCGGTGTGAAACGTGCACTGGGTGCCAGCAAAGGTTTAATATTCCTAGAGTTACTAAGTGAAGGCTGGATATGTACTTTAGCTGGGGCAATTCTTGGTGTGGGTTGCGCGCTGATACTCAATCAATCGTTGTCACAAGTGATTAGCTTGCCCTCTCTTAATTGGTGGCTACCTCTCGTAACCAGTGCAATTTTGTTGCTTTCTGTGACACTGGCCACATGGTATCCTGCGGCTATCGCTATTCGAGTGTCTCCGGCCACTGCCACTAAAGCTTTATAGAGCATGTTTAATCTATTAGTAATTGATGATAACCCAGCTATTTGCCAAGCCCTGCAAACTCTATTTTCATTGCAGGGCTATGATGTACACAGTGCAGATACACCGGAAATGGCATGGCAGATACTGGGGAGTCAGCCAATTGATTTGATTCTTCAAGACATGAACTTTTCCTCGGGTGAAATGGACGGCGACCAGGGCCGAGCTTTGTTCTATCAATTGCATGAGCAATATCCAACGGTTCCCATTATATTGATGACCGCCTGGGCTCAGTTAGATATGGTTGTAGAATTGGTGAAAGCAGGCGCAACCGATTATGTTGCAAAGCCTTGGAGCGATCAGCGCTTACTACTCACCGTTGCCAATGCACTTAAATTCAAACAGTTAAGTGAACAGCAAGCTCGCAGGGACGCAGAGCAAAAAGCTGCATTCAAAGGTAAAGATTTGTGTGGATTGGTATTTGCCAGTCGCCAGATGCAGCAACTTATGGAAATGACACTGCAATTGGCGCCTGCCAATGCTGCCGTACTTATCACAGGGCCAAATGGCGCGGGTAAAGAAGGTATTGCTAACGTGCTGCATGCGAACTCATCGCGCCGTAACAAACCTTTCATTAAAGTAAATATGGGGGCTCTACCCGCCGATCTCATGGAAGCTGAATTATTTGGCGCTGAAGCGGGCGCATACAGCGGCGCAAATAAAACTCGTGTTGGTCGATTTGAAGCAGCAGATGGTGGAACTTTATTTCTCGACGAAATAGGTAATTTACCCCTTTCGGGGCAGGCGAAGTTGTTACGTGTACTTCAAACTGGTGAGTATGAGCGATTGGGTTCAAGCAATACACGTCGTGTCGATGTGCGGTTAATCAGTGCAACCAATTCAGATTTAGCAGACGCAATTGCACAAGGTCAATTTCGACAAGATTTGTATTACCGAGTGAATGTCGTTCAGTTGGCTTTACCTGCTTTAGTTGAAAGAACAGATGACATACTCCCGCTGGCACGGCTGTTTCTTAAGGGGGAAAAATCCTTAACAAAAGAAGCTGAGAAACTGCTACTCAGTTATTCTTGGCCGGGAAATGTGCGTGAACTACAAAATGTTTGTCAGCGCTCCCTTATACTGAGTAAAGGTCGTGAAATTGCAGCCGCTGAATTGGGTTTACCTGATATTCCGGTAACAGGTAAAAGGGCATTAGACGACATCGACTGTCAAACCATTGAACAAGCATTGTCGCAGGCAGGTGGAGTAATTTCACGTGCCGCTCAACATCTTGGTATTAGCCGTCAGGCGCTTTATCGACGCATGGAGTTTTACGGCATTGAGACGCCTTAGTTTGACTTCACTCCGATTTAAACTGAGTACAAAGTATCGGCTTTACTTGCTTTGTGCGTTGCTAACATTTGTAGCTATTGGCATTCAATATATCTACTTCGACTTTAAAGGAGTCGAAGTTCCCGCTGTATTTATTATCGCGACCTGCAGTGCCGGCGTATTTTTAGGGGGTTTACTCCGCTGGGCCATACGTCCGTTGTTGAAGGAAATACAAGCACTTAATTTACATGCACAAAATCTACAAGACGGTAGTTTTAATACGAGTGCAAACCAGCTGAAGATACGTGAATTAGATAATTTAGCTGAGAGCTTACAAAGCATGTCTAAGCAGCTTCGCCAAGAGCGTGCGGCTTTAAACCAGCGAGAGCTGTTGCTTGATACCATATTACAAAGTAGCCCGCTGGCCTTAGTGTTAACCGATTCCCGCGATACGATAATTATGAGCAACCCCTCAGCTCGTCAGCTTTTCACTGGGGGACGTGCAATTGACGGCAGTAAACTTGCTGATGTCAGCTCAACCATAACACCGCTAGAAAACGCAATATGCAAAAAACAGCAAGGTTTATTGCGCTTACCAGACCAAAGTGTTTGGCACCTGTCCATTAATCAATTCAAGTTGAACCATAACCAGCACTGGCTTTACTTACTTAAACCTTTAACTCGAGAGATCCAACGTGAAGAGCTAACCGCTTGGAAAAAATTATTGAGAGTGATAGGCCATGAGTTAAATAATTCGTTAGCGCCGTTATCGTCTCTAGGCTTTTCTGGTCGTGAAAGAGCTAAGCAATTAGATCAATTCGAGCTTGCCAACGTATTTGAAACTATTAGTGAGCGGGCGTCCGAGATCAATGAGTTTGTTCAAGCTTATATTCAGTTTGCCAAACTACCTCCGCCAAAAATGAGCACTATGAATTGGCCGAGATTAATTAATCAGCTCCAAAACTTATATGAATTTGAATTGCTTGGAGACTTACCACAACGGGAATGGCAAGCGGATCCTAATCAACTTCACCAGCTACTATTGAATTTGTTGAAAAATGGACACGAGAGTGGGTCTGCGAAAGAGGAAATCACCCTTCAAATTCTCGAAAATCATCATTACTTGGAAATCGTTTTGCAAGACCGAGGTGGTGGAATGAGTAGCCAGCAACTCCAACATGCGCTCATACCTTTTTACACCACGAAGACTAAAGGCTCAGGTATTGGCTTAACGCTTTGTCGTGACATTATCGAAGGACACGGTGGAACTATTAATATACGCAATAAGTCGGGTGGTCTTGAAGTGAGGCTAATATTGCCGATGCAGTCAGGTAACCAGCAATAGAAGACACTCTGTCTCGTGTTGTTTTCAATGATATAATCCCCACCCCAAACGCATAACCCTTTGTACATGGAGTGTTCATGAGCTTTATTGCCCTAATTCTTATTGCATTTGCAATGTCGACAGACGCGTTTGCAGCGGCAATTGGAAAAGGAACCAAATTGCATAAGCCTACGCTAGTTTTGGCGTTAAAAACCGGGTTGGTGTTTGGTGTAATTGAAGGTTTAACACCTGTTATTGGTTGGTTTATAGGTCATGCTGCAGCCTCTTATGTTGAAGCATTCGACCATTGGATAGCATTTGCTTTGCTTGCCGGTTTGGGTGTGCACATTATTTATGAGGGTTTGCAGCCGGTAGATGACAGTGAGCAGTCCCCTGTTAAACGCCAAAGTTTAGGACTTGTTGTGTTAACGGCTGTAGGCACGAGTATTGATGCTATGGCTGTCGGTGTTGGCCTCGCTTTTGTTGAAGTTAATATTGCTCTCGCGGCTACGTTAATTGGGTTTGCGACATTCCTAATGGTTACGCTGGGTGTGATGCTTGGTAGCGTGTTGGGCTCTGTGTTTGGCAAACGCGCAGAAGTATTTGGTGGTTTCGTGCTTATCGGTGTCGGTACGTCTATCTTGGTGAGTCACATATATGCCGTCTAGCAATTAGAAAAATGGGATTGATGTGCTACATTGTAGTTACGATGTAACACATAGGGTTTGATGATGACGGATGCTACTTTTACCTTTCGCGTAGACGATGATCTTAAGAGCAAATTCACTCATGCAGCGAAGTCCAGAGATCGTAGTGGTGCTCAACTACTTCGTGACTTTATGCGTGAATTTGTGAACCAACATCAAGTAACCGTTGATAACGAAGAAAGTTTTCGTCGTCAGGTTGAAATAGGCATGGATTCGGCAAAAGCAGGCGAGCTTGTTCCCTTTAAAGAGGTTGAGGCTCTATTTGCTGCGCGGCGCGCTGCTTCCTATGCTGCTGAGGATTCATCAGAATAAATGGATTTGTTTTGGACTTATGCTGCGATAGGAGATCGCGAAAATATTTATAATTATATTGAATCTAGAAACCCCACCGCTGCTATCAATTTGGACGATTTGTTTTCGGAATCTTGTGTAAAGCTCATTGAGAACCCTCATATTGGTCGTGAAGGGCGTGTTAAGGCAACTAGAGAATTAGTGGTTCATAGAAACTACATGCTGGTTTATCAGTTGGTAAGCGACCAAATTCATATATTAAGAATTCTTCACTCCAAGAAAGAGTGGCCATAAGCTAGCTTGTACTGCTCTTTTATCCACGACAATCTTTTACAAAAAACAGCCATTTTTCCTGCTTTTTCAGCTTTAAATTCCGTCTAAGGTTATGCCAAGCAAATGAGTGTATTTGCTTTCACCTAAACATTAAGGAACGTGTGATGAAAAAGCTCCTTCTCGTAATATCTGCGGTTATGTTGCTTTCCGCCTGTGACGACAGCTCTAATTCTTGGGTAGAAAACTTATCTATTTTTCCCTACAAAGCGCCTTGTACAGGCGTAAGTCAGCAGCTGTGCTACGTAACTGGGCAGTCGGACACCGAAAGCGACTTGTTCTACAACAATATCGTAGGCTTTCAGTATGCTTGGGGTACCGCTTATCAGTTGTCTGTTCGGGTGACACGAATCTCGAACCCACCCGCAGACGGTTCAAGTTTTAGGTATGAGCTTATAGAGATACTTAACGAAACCGAGGCTACGGAAGGTTCTCGTTTTGGCTATGAGTCAGTAGATCTATTAGAAAACACCATCACGTTTGAAAACGATACTTATCTGTTTTTGGGACAACCTTTTGAGTGCTTAGCAGAGTCTGATTGTGAAGGCCTATTGGCTATGAACAATAGTGGTGGAGTGGTGAGTATTACTTTTGAATACATCGGAAACGGTGAAATTGCGTTAGTGAGTTGGAGTTAGTTCGCCATGGTGGTAAAACCCGCTTGGGTTTAGTAGCCTTGCTGCCTTCAATACCCTAAACGGTTAGAAGGCAGCACGTGCGACAATTATTAATAAGATTCTCACTATCCATTGGTTTGCTTATTGTTGTGGGCATTCCAAGCTTCCTTTTTGCGCAATACCTACTTACGTTGTTTGGCTTTGAAGTAGCAGGAATTGTGGGCTACTCCGTAGTTGCAATTCTAGCGACGCTTATTTTTGTTGGGCTTTGTAGCCTTGTGGTTAGTGCTATTTTGGGTTTTATGAGCGCATTAAAGCGTTAATCTCGCAAACTCTCATTTTGTCTGCGTATAGCCGGTAAATATTTAGAGTTATTTGCGATAGCCAATTGCAGAGCGCGAGTTGAGGCCGCCATTGCGGCTTCAGTTTGCCTGTTCATATCGTACGCGGTGGCTAGGCTGTCCCAAAGCATGTCAGAGCGTGGGAACGTTTCTGTACCCTGTTCTAGTATTTCAATGCCCCAGTCTAACTGGCCTTCGTATGCTGCTTTTAATCCGTATACGTTATATTGGTGTGCAGACATTTGAAAGGTAAAACCGAAAGCCTCTGATAGGTCTTGATAGAATTCCCTTAGCGTAGCCAATGACTTCACTTCAATGTTCGGCACTGCGTTATACCCTGAAAATATCTGCCGAAGCCCTTCTACATTTCCATACAGGGGCGCGGTGTCATGGGTTTCGTTTTCAAAAGATTCTGTAAACCATTCAAGGTTTGTGATGCTTTGAGCGCTAAGGGCGTTGCTCATTAGGTTGAAGCCCTCAGCCATTTCTCCGGGTTCGTTAGCAATGCTCAGGAACCATCGTACATGCGGACGATCCTCAATTTGAAATTGTTCAAGGTTGCGACTCAGATAATTATTGTCCCACCATAAACTCGGGCTTATTGATATCGCAGCATTAAATAAATAAGGCTTTTCCAATGCCAAATAGCTTGTAAATAACCCTGAAAGTGAGTGCCCACTTACCACGCGATAGTCAGCAACTCGATATTGGTTTGCCAGATTGTTTAAAACCTCTTCTTGAATGAATGTAGAGAATTGTTGAGCACCTCCAGAACGCTCTTCGTACCCTTCTATTACTGTGGGAGAAAAGTCTTTAAGCCGACTTGTTGCGTCTAAACTTACGATGATCATCTCAGGAATGACCGCGAAGGTACTTAAGAATCGAACGTTTCCTTGAACGTGATCATGTTGATTAGAGCCGTCGAACACGACAAGTAGCGGATATTTAAATTCATCGGAGTGAAAATAGCTCTCGGGTAATGAAATTCGTAATGGAACGCCTTGGACTGTTGCTTCTATTTCATGCTCGGGTTCAGAAGCTTGAGCGCCTAATGGAAATACAAGTAAGACAAATGAAAGGTAGGCCAACCAACGGAAAGTATTCACGGAAATTCTCTTTTTATAAATTTTGACAATAGTTTATCGAACTGGTCGCATGACCTCTAGCGGGGTTTTACAGGTATAACTGTAAATCTTTAATAATAGCCAGTTATTGAACTAAGCTTAAGTTGCCAAAGAGCACATACCGTTTTGCACAGGATGACTTCATGGAAAAAATGTTAAAAGAGTTAGCGATAGCTGTTTCTGACAGCGAAGACCTAGAGTCTTTCGTTCGCCCTTTACTTAAAATGATGGAGGCTATTACAGGATTAGAGTCTACTTATATGACTCGAGTGAATAACCACGAGAGCATCCAAAACGTTATATATGCCGAACATAAAAAGAAGCCTTTTGTGACTGAAGGACTACAGGTTCCATGGAACGACACGCTATGTAAAAGAGCGTTAGACGACCAAATCTTCTATACCGACCGCGTTTCAGAAATTTGGGCGGACTCGGGTGCTGCAAGAGAAATAGGTATAGAAACCTACATTAGCCAACCTATTAACCTTTCTGACGGTACATTTTACGGCACATTGTGCGGCGCTTCTGCCGACCGCGTAAAAGTTAACCAAGAGTCGAGAAAAATTCTGAATTTATTTGCAGAGCTTATTGCGCACCAAATAGAGCGTGAGCGCATGTTAAAGCGTCTGCAAAGCGAGAACATTACTTATAAACACTTTGCGTTAACAGACCAACTTACTGGCATTCCCAATCGTAGAGCTTCAATTATCGAGTTAAGTCGGGCGATGAACCAGGTTAAACGGTCTGGTAGTACTTTACTTGTCGCCTATATCGACTTAGACGGGTTTAAAAAGATTAACGACAACTTCGGGCACGACGCGGGCGATCGCTTTCTTATTGAAATTGCGAAGGTGCTGATTCAAAACTTAAGAGACTCAGACTTTGTAGGCAGACTAGGAGGCGACGAATTCTTAGCTTTTGGCATAAAAGGACAAGAACCCAACTTAGTGTCTAAAGAGACACTTAAAAGCCGCGTGGAGCAATTTACCCAAGGCCTGTTCGACCTCGGCGACTATGAGCTTTCATACGAAGGCGCAAGTGTAGGAGTGGTGAGTTATGAAGGCGACGACATTACCGTCGACCGCTTACTCAACCAAGCCGACAGCGCAATGTACCTTGCTAAACAAAAACGCAAAGCGAAATATTAGTTGAATAACCAATAACTCACAGCATTATGGGCAATCTAACTTGCAATTTGCTGCTTCTTTAAGCAAGATCTGCGGCCTGAAAAAGCAGTAAGAGCTTGCAGCTAGAGGTAAATAATGGCTAAGAAAGAAATGATTGTACTCGAGACTCCAACAGGTTCGGATCACGTTCTGTTGCACTCTTGCTGCGCGCCTTGTTCCGGCGAAGTTATGGAAAGAATGGCTGAAGCTGGCATCAAGTTCACTATTTTCTTTTACAACCCGAACATTCACCCAGAAAAAGAGTACTTGCTGCGTAAAGAAGAGAATATCCGCTTCGCCGAAAAACTAGGCGTGCCGTTTATCGACTGTGATTACGACTCGAAAAACTGGTTTGAACGCGTGAAAGGCTTGGAGTGGGAACCAGAACGCGGAGCTCGTTGTACGGAATGCTTCGACATGCGTTTCGAGCGCACCGCTCTTTATGCACACGAACATGGCTTCGACACCATTACTAGCTGCTTAGGTATTTCTCGCTGGAAGAATATGGACCAAATTAACGACTGTGGTACTCGCGCTGCGGCTAAATATCCAGGCATGCATTACTGGACATTTAATTGGCGCAAGCAAGGTGGCGCTGCGCGTATGGTTGAGATTTCAAAACGAGAGCGCTTTTACCAACAAGAATATTGTGGCTGTGTTTACTCATTGCGCGACACCAATCGCTGGCGCTTAGAAAATGGTCGTGACCGTATTGAGCTTGGCGTTCAGTACTACGGTGATGACTAAACCCCGACGACTAACCTTTATTTAAGTTCACTGCTTGAAATGCGTTTGCGGCCCATAGGGTTGCTGCGTGTTTTGAAGGATGAAACCCGTCTTCAGCCATATACTTGGATTCAAAAGGTATATTTAACGGTAAATAAATACAACGATGATGCGCTTCGCAATGTCGTTTTAGTGCTTTGTTTAATCTTTTTGCTTGTAGACCCACAAACCACCGAAGCGGTTGCGGCAGCGCCGGGAAGTGCTGCATAGGGGGTAAGCTTGAAAAAATAATGGTTTCCGCTGCTAATGTTTCAGTTAAATATTCTGTAAGGTCGGTTAAATTGCGTTTCCATTGGCCAAGCGAAGTTCGTTGGGTGACGTCGTTTACACCTACTGAAACAAGCACTTGGTTGATGGGTTTGCTAGGGCCTATTTGTGCTTGCTTCACAAGCTCAAGCACGCCGGAGCAGGTTAAGCTCGACTTAGCAATGAGCTGCCAATGTACTTGATGATGGTGCTCTAGTAATTTTACCCATTGACCACATACCGCGTCGGCTTGACTCTCACAGCCCACTCCAGCGGCTGCTGAGTCACCAATCACCAACACAGAAATATGTTCCCCCACTTGCTCTTGCCGCAAACCTTCTCGGGGCCCACTTGCTTCTGGCAGTCTAATTGTTTGGGCTCGCACTTGTTTTCCCTGGTATAGCAACCAGGGCGCCAAAAGCAGGGTCAAAATGCGCATAAACATGAGCGGTACTCTAGTTAAGGTGTTGTTTGCACTTTACTTCATTCTAACCTTGCCACCCACCATTTTGTAAGCTGGTGCGCCACGTATCATGGTTTCGCGTGCAAACTGCTGCCCACAGCCTGGGCAAATACAAGGTTCTTTCGTATGGTTTTCAGTGATGCGCTCTAAAAAGCATTTCACCAAGGAGCCTTTCCCGCCCTTTCTATATTTGAAAAGCGGAGCTCGGCAGCTGGCGCAAAAGATGTCGACAGAGCGAAGAGGTAGTTTTTTACGAGGTTTAGCCATGCGGGTATTCTACCGAGTAAATAACCGTATGCAATGCTGACAGGCAGGGGATTTTTCTGATAAAGTTCACAAAATAATAACAAAAAATATAAGGGACTATGATGAAGAAATCAGCTTTTGTCTTAGCGCTTTTTGTTTGTTCCTCCAGCGCCATGGCCACTACAAGCTCGGTAAACCTTCCTGAATTAGAATGGCTTCCAACGGAAAGGTTAAGTGTTCCAAGTCACCACAGTCAGTCGCAATTAGACTTAGATGCTCGTGCTTATCATGAAGCAGATGAATTCGACTTCCCGGAAGCAGAACAAGATTTGCGTGAATATCACTTAGAAGGCCTGAAATTGGCAAGCCCAGATGCTGCTTACGCCTTGGCGGTTATGGATTTGGAAAGTGCGCAAATGAGCCCCGCTATTTTTCATCTGTTACTAGCAGACAGATTTGGTTCAGACAAAGCTGCGCCTGTTTTAGAGCAGTTGCTGCCGCTATTGTCAGAGTCTGCCCTCTCGCAAATTGAAAATGCGGTGGAAGAGTTTGTAGCATCTCAACTTTTAGTTGCGCCACAGAAAGCCGAAAAGAATTACGAGACACGTCAAACTAGGCTAACACGCATAGCCCCTAACGGTTACAGTATTAGCCTTACTGAACGCAGACGTCCAATTATTTATTCCTTTCCTTTTGCATTTGTAGTTGCGCCCGACGGACGTATCGCGGAGGCTTGGACGCCTCCTGATTTGCAGCAAAGAATAGAGCGCAGAGCGCAAGACGAATATGAAAGGTTTCGTTATGAGGAAGGCGACCAGTACACAATTCAATTCTCTGAAATTCATTTTCAAACAGGCATAGACGATGTGGTAGACGCGTTGAATACCTTCACAACACCTGCTCAAAATGGACACCGACCTTCACAACGTGCGGTTGCTGAACTTACCCGAACCTTGGCTATTCTTGATGAAGAAGCTTTAGATATTCCAGAGATGCTAAAGCCAAGCCGGTCAATGGGTTGGTTTGAGTTAGCCGCCAGACAAAATTTTGAGGGAGCGCAGGCTCGCCTCGGCATTGGCTATGGTCGTATAGAATGGACATTATTTTTATTCCAGCATGGTTCTTCCGAATTAAAGCGTCAATCAGCTATAAGCATACTGTTGAGGCTGAATGATTCTGAGTATCGACAGCCCGTAATAGATTATTTGCAGCGCCACCTAGAACAAAATCCAAACGATGAATTGGTACAAGCAATATTAGAACAGGAAGTAGAATGAGAAGTTTAATTTTAGGTGTGATGTTTTGCGTTGCTATGCCCAGCATGGCGCAAGTAGTCTCACCAGAGCCTCTTCCACCTATGACACCTATGCAAGGGCCGGCAGTTCCTTCCGCTCAGCATACGAATGGCACAGAATATGAACTCATAGAGATTTTTAAGGTGTTGGAGCTTGAAGATGTACCTGATTCTGAGGAAGGTTTACTTCAATATTGGAATGAGAATGTATATAAAGCTAGTCCCGACGCAGCATACGATCTCGGGAAATATTATTTAGACCGCTCTGAATTTAGCCAAGCTATTTTTCATTTTATGCTTGCCAAACGTTTCCACTCCGACTTAGCCCAAGAGGCTCTTGATCAAATACTACCTCAGTTAACAGAGCAGCAGATATCTCAATTTGAGCAGTTTGTAGAGCAGTTTATTGAGCACGACCTCATATTACCCGTTATCAATGTTAACCAAGAAACTACGATCAATTTCGAATCAAGAGAAAGACATGAAATACGAGACTATGGTGGAGGAACGCGCGGCGGTGTTGGTAGAGGGCAGTTTGAAATGCCTGTCGATTACAATCGTAACGACTACTTCCTTAACTTACGAGTTACTCTGTTAATTAGTCCAAGAGGCCGTGTTGTTGATTTTTGGACACAAGAGGGTTACGACTCAGAGTTTATGCATAACCTAGAAGATATGGTTAGGGACTTTAGATTCCATGACTCAGAGAATTACACGGTACATAGGTTGCTTATGTATGGGAGTTATGAACAAAACTATATTTCTGAAGTCGCTCGAAGAAATATAGAGTCCCATTTTGGTGTCGCTAAAAGTGGTAATAGAGAATCACAGTATTTAATTTATGAAGCGCTCGAAGTGCATTCGAGAGCTAAGTATTGGGGAGCAGAGGGCAGTGAACTACTAGATGTATTTGAAAACGATCTTGGCTCTCATCAGCTATATTGGCTAGAGCGTGCTGCCCGTCAGGGGAGTGTAAATGCTGAAATTGGATTAGCTCTGTTCTGGTATCAACCGCTTTGGCTTGATTATCTGCTTATAAACGGTAGCGACGAAAACCAACGCAGGGCTGCTATCACACTGGCTTTAAATGTGGGTGATGAAGAACTGCGTGACAAAGGAGTTGTAAAACTGGAGGCTATACTTGAACAAAACCCCGATGACGAGTTAGTTGAAGATATTCTCCAGACGTTAGCAGCGCAAGCTTAAACCGCCTCAGTAAAACTAGTGCTCGCCAGCTTCTCCCTGGCGACGCGCTCGTTCTCTGTCGGATTTATATTGCTCGTAGGTTCTACTTTGCTTTTCCATGCATTCGTCTCTTAGAATGCCCGGCATTATCGTTTTACATTCGTTAATACGGTTTTCACGCATTGCTTCGTACATATCTCGAGTTGTACAGCCAGTTAAGAGCACGCCAAAGCTGAACGTCATCAGTAGCGCTGTTAAGAATGTTTTCATTGTAACTACCACCCTGTAATTTCCATGCCTTTTTAATTCGAGCGTGCCATAGTAAAAAAGTTCTTGGTTCGTGAACCTTTTCTTTTTCTCAGTCGTCTTGTGAGTATCAGTATGGAGTAATGAATGCAAAATGCACAAATTGAATTACTCGTTCTTTCTATGCAAGACGGCGATCGTAGAGCGTTTTCGTTGCTATACCGGTACTTCTCTCCACAGTTGAAACGGTATGCAGTTGCCCGTGTTGGCGATGCTTCTGATGATTTAGTGCATAACGTCTGGATTCGAATAGACCGAGATATTCAAAAATTAAAAGATGTTCGCGTGTTTAAAAGTTGGATATACCGCGCTTTACGTTGGGAAATTGCCGACTGGGTGAAACACAGCGCGCAACGCCAAACCGATACTTTGGAGAACGTTCCTGAGCCGGTAGCTGCAATAGAGCAGGAGAGTTCACCCCTGTTACCGATGTTAGAGGTACTGAACCCTGACGAACGTGAGGTGGTTGAGCTTTTTTATCTTCATGAAATGAGCATTGAAGACATGAGTTTAACGATTGGTATCCCGCTTGGAACGGTGAAATCAAGATTGTATAGAGCAAGGCAAACATTGAAAGCGAATTACGAAAGAGAGGAAACAGACCATGAGCATTGACGACAAAATTAAGAAAGACTTAGCAGAGCAGGCACAAGAGCTTGATCAAATGATGCAAGAAAAAGAGGGTTTGGGTGACTACTTAAAAACCGGATTTCGTTCAGGTATGAAGTGGGTCATGGTGATTGGGTACATTTACGCCATCGTATTTACAGTATTAATGTTTACGTTTGGTTATCAGTTTTTCAACGCAGAACCGCAACGGCAAATATTTTGGGGTGTGTTGCTGATACTGGTTTTTAACGGGCTTATTGCGGTGAAGCTATGGATATTCATCGAAACCAACCGCAACCATACCAGCAAAGAAATCCGAAGACTTGAGTTGCGGTTGCGAAGTTCAAATTAGCTGAGCAAGACAGAATAAAAAGCCCACTTGCGGAGATTAAACAAGTGGGCTTTTCTTTGCGCAGGAGTTTATTGGTCATTAATCAAACCACTTCACCAGCCCCCAAACCGCTAGTGAAGCAACGGCAACGGGAGCCGCAGCGGTAATAATTGCGCCAGCCCCCATTCCACCACCAACAATGGAGCCTACAGAAGCCATACCGGAAGATACCGCGGCTGCCCCACTGGTTCCTGCAGCTCCGAAGGACGATGCTAACGCCGCACCGCTAGTACCTGCTGTGGCAGACATAATACCGGAAGCGCTAGCGCCTCCTACAGTTGCTGCGGTTGATGCTCCGGTTCCAACAGTCGCAATTGTTCCGCCTGTAGCCACTGCATGATGTTTACGAATTGAATTAGCCATGTTGTTTCTCCTTAGTGTTGAACTTGAGAAACAGCATAAACACCTTTATTGTTTATTTTTATTGGTATTTCTATATATAAAAAAAGGAAACAAAAGTTTCATATGGAATTTTCCCGGCTATATCCGGCAATCGGTGCAAGCATGCGTGCGCACGCATACTTAATTTATGGTGGTTCCAGTTACGTAGCGTGGTTGCGTGAGCTATCTAAAAAAATGCTAGAAATCACACCAGACTTAACAACAGCTGAGCAACATTACACCTTATGCTTGGTTCAGGTTCATGCCTACGAAAATCTTCCTAACCGTATCTGTTTTAAGGCTGGTATGGTTGCGAATCAGTCTGAGGAAGTTCGGGAGACTGCCGCGGAGCTCTATCAATATCCGGTAAGTGTTGCAGATGGATTGCTACAAGACGCTATTGCATCGCAAAACCTAAGGGAAGATAAAGTAACCGCAACAGCGGAAGTCTTAGTGCGTTCACCGCAACTCAATTTAAAAGACATACCAACAACATGGCTCTGCCACTTAAGCTGGCATTGCTTCTTTGCCGTTTATTCTCATGCGCTAACTGACCTGTTGGTATACGGAGCTCAGCAGGGCTGGTTAAAGTCGTCGAAGGTAAATGGCTTAAATAACCAGGTAACTTCGGCTAACGCTCTCGCAGAGCGCTATCTGTTGCTCTCGGAGTTCGAACGAATGATGGCTGCGACTTGGTACCAAGACATTATGTTGGTGCAAGATAAGAAGCCTAATAACCCTTTTGCTTCGGTAGATGTGAGCCAGTTGCTTTTTACGACTGATTTAGGAAAGCGAGTGTTAAGTATTGCTTCACAAAACTTTGAGCATGAGGATTTATTTGTGGATTTAGCGCCAAAATTTGCTACAACAGAGCCATTTGAATGCTTAGCTAGGTTAGGTGGACATCATTCGAATATGTATTGGCTATGGAATGATGTTGCTAGTAAGCCAATGAACTTAGGCAAAGTTATTTCTCAGTGTTGTGCATTTGCGTTGGGTCTTCAGGAGCTCACTAGCAAATCACCTGAGATGCCATGGTTTCACGATTCGGATATTCCCCGCTCTTCTTTTGTGGGAGAGTTTTGCAAAACCATTAATAGTTTAGGCATTTCGATTACACCGGAAACACTTTATAAAGCCCACTTAGCTCTATCGAAAAGAATTGAAACAGAATATACCAATACTCAACTGGCGTATCAGAAACGGTTTTTATATCCTTACTCTCCTTGGTATGAATTGCACTTTTGACGAGGATGTCTGTGGGTAAGTATTGGGTTGAGCGTTTTTCAAAACAGCAGCGTGTACTTATATTAATCGGCCTGTTGTGGCTCTTTTTTGCAGTGTTGGGTAAAGACGCCGCTAAATATATGGGTGGTGGAGCGCTGTTGTTGTGGTTGCTGTTTCCTGAAGTAATGGTTAATTCTAGTTACGCAGGTGACAAAACCAAAGATATGCTGCAGTTACTCTCTGTCGACGGCTCTAAACTACGCGTGGGTATGGAGTGGGTAGAAAAAGAGACGATTAAGAAAATTGCACTCGACAAATTCGATGACACGTACGCCACAATGCAATTCCCGTATACCAGTAAAATACCTGCGAACTATTTGTTTCCGCTAGAGCAGATGGAAGAAGTAAGGGCATGGCTAGAACGCAATGCCCCTGAAATTGAAATTATTCGCTAGCCTGCTCTAGCTTGTCTTGAGTTTGGGTGTCGAAGTCGCTGGCATCGTGGCGTTCACGAAGCTGTGAAGACGGCTCACCCCAAGCTCGATTTACCATTTTGCCGCGTTGAACCGCATTACGTTTGCCAATGTCTTCACACCAGCGTAAAACGTTTTTGTATGTGTGCGCTTCGATAAACTCAGCCGCTTCATACACCTCATTTTTCACGAGTGCCCCATACCAAGGCCAAATAGCCATATCGGCTATAGTGTACTCATCACCAGCAATATAAGGGTTATGCTCTAGTTGCTTATCTAACACGTCGAGCTGACGCTTAATTTCCATAGTGTAGCGGTTGATGGGGTATTCATACTTCTCTGGCGCATATGCATAGAAATGACCAAAGCCTCCACCTAACAGCGGCGCGCTCCCCATTTGCCAGAACAGCCAGTTTAGGCATTCAGTGCGCTTGGCCGGGTCTTGAGGAATAAAGTGACCGTATTTTTCTGCGAGATAGAGCAAGATAGAACCTGATTCAAAAACACGTGTTGGCGTTTCTGTGCTGTGGTCAACTAACGCAGGTATTTTCGAGTTAGGGTTCGCACTTACAAAGCCACTGCTAAACTGCTCTCCTTCTAGGATATCGATAATCCATGCATCGTATTCGGCTTCCCTAACCCCCATAGCCAGCAATTCTTCCAGCAATATAGTTACTTTCACACCGTTCGGGGTGGCCAAAGAGTACAGCTGTAACGGGTGCTTCCCTACGGGTAGATCTTTGTCGTGTGTAGCGCCAGCGATGGGGCGGTTAATATTGGCAAACTTGCCGCCATTTTTCGGGTCCCATTTCCATACTTTGGGCGGTGTATATTCGTTACTCATAAAATCCTCTAACTTCTTGAACAATGTTCGCGAGCGCCTTTTCTGCGCTTTCGTTGGTGAGCTCTCCGTTTGAAAACGAATCGGGCGCTTTGCTTAATGCAAACTGTGACGGAGCAACCCATAAGCTAAGTTTGGCGAGTTGATCGCGAAGCAATAAAAGCGCGCGCAATCCGCCAAGCCCGCCCGGAGACGCCGCGGCAATACCGCAAACCTTACCTTTTAAAACACTCACACCGGAATCTCCGTTTTCTAGCGGACGACTAATCCAGTCTAGGGTGTTTTTGATCAGCGCGGGAACGGCTCCATTGTATTCTGGAGAGGCGATAAGAAAGCCGTCGTGCTCACTGCACAACTCTTGAAGCTTTCGCACGTTTTCAGGTACGGCATGTTCTTCTATGTCGCCGTTGTAAATGGGTAACTCGTAGTCGTTAAGTTCAATTAATGTAACTTCGACACCCTGCTTTTGAGCGATGCTTGCCCAAGCTTGGATAAGCTTTTTATTGAGTGAGTCTTTGCGCAAACTACCTGCAAAAGCTAACAACTTCAGTTTACTGCCTTGTGGTGCTGCCATGTGTAACTCCTCGAGGTTTGAGTGTTAGAGCTTAGCTTACTATACGAGGAGTATTAGACTGAAGGATCGTTTTAGACGGTTTTTCTACAAGGTAGAACTAATGTGAATCGAGCGCCTTTTATGGGGCTTTCAGAAATTTCGATAGAGCCATGATGCCAGTCCATAATGCGTGCCACTATGGTTAGCCCAAGGCCTACACCACCGGAGTCTTTTGAACGGCTAGACTCCAAACGTACAAAAGGGTCGAGAATGCGCTTGCGTTGCTCAGGCGCGATGCCGGGGCCATCGTCGTCGACATGTATATTTAAAGTACCTTTTGTTTGCGTAAACGATAATTCGACCCGAGTACTAGCATGGCGTTTTGCGTTAACGACCAAATTTTGAATGGCGCGTTCTATGTAATGACCGTCACAGTCGCATACTACGCTACCTTGAAGTTTGTTTTCTATGGTTACGCCGGGCATGGTGTTAAGCTTGTCGGCAAGGTTTGTACAAAGCTCGGTAATATTGACCTGGCTTAGTGAGAGCAACTCTTCTTGCCCTTCCATTTTTGCATAGTCGAGTAACGTACCCACTAACTGCTCCATTTCCGCGACGTCTTCAGCAAGTGCTGTCAGGTCTTCTCCGCGCTCATTCCGCATTGAAATGGCAAATTTTAATCGCGCTAAGGGTGTTCTCAGGTCGTGTGAAACGGCACGAGTTAATTCTCGTTGAAGTCCTAACAAGTGCTGAATTTGCTGGCGCATAGCATTAAATGACTGGCCAATGTTCGACACCAAAGAGCGTTTAGGCAAGCTGAGTTGCTCGTTCGGCTCTTTTGGAAAGCGTTTTAACTGTAGTTCTAGCCGGCGTAGGTCTCTTGCAAGTGGTGCAATCCAGAGGGTAGCAAGCACTACGAGCAACACGACAAAAGCCGCTTGATACCAATATTGCGGTTGTGGCGCGGGGTCTCCAATGGGACCTATTTGCCAAAGCTGAGGACCTTTTTGTAGGTACAAATAAAGCTGCTGGTCACTATTAAAAAGGGGTACTGCGTTGCCGTTGGCAAGTGCTTCGCGCTGATCGGGTAGCCACCCTACACTCGCTACCATAAGCGTATTTACGGGCTGGTTTATGGCTTGGGAAAAGCTTTGTGCACTTTGGTGGTACTTGCTCGCTTCAACAGCTGCTTCCGAGAATGGAATAACCCATGCTGGGATTTCGGGCACTGTATCGGCCTGCATTCTCCATATTTGTTCAAGGCTCCAACCTAGGCCAATAACGGCTAGTAAAATGAAACCATAAAAATGAACATAGAGACGACGCATTAAGCTTTAATCCCAACCTTCAGGAACGAATAAGTAGCCTTTGCCCCAAACTGTTTTTATACGTTCAGGTTTTTGGTTGTCGTCGCCCAATTTCTTACGCAAATGAGAAACTCGCATATCAACCGTGCGGTCTAGTCCATCATACTCACGCCCGATAATGTCTCGGTGGATAACTTCGCGCGTAACAATCTGCCCAGAACGCTCTGCAAGATACCAAAGTAAGTCGAATTCGTGGCTGGTTAAATCGACCTCTTTGCTGCCAATACTTGCGGTTCTAGACTTTGGTTTTAGCTCTAGCGCACCAAAGGTCATGGTTGCGGCGCTAGACTGTTTGCTACTACTGTCGCTTTGAGCTCTGCGCAATAGAGCATTTACACGAGCAAGCAGAACACGAGGTTCAATCGGTTTTACCACGTAGTCGTCAGCGCCAAGTTCCAACCCAACAACTTGATCTATGTCACTTTCACGCGCCGTGAACATAAGAATAGGACCTCTGTAAAATTCCCTGAGAGACTTACAAATGTCGAACCCGTCTTTACCCGGTAACATAATGTCGAGAATAACAATGTCGGGTTTGTGTTTTTGCACCAAACCGGCAATCTTCTCGCCTCGAACTTCGTGAACCACTTCGAAGTCATTTTGAATTAAATAGTCTTTGATCAGTTGGGCGAGCTTTTGGTCGTCCTCTGCTAATACAATGCGTTTTTTCATTAAAAGACACTCCAAGGGCTGCCTAAACGGCGTCTCGGTTTTAAGCTATGAACGGCGATGCTTACTTCATGAATGATCGCGCCACTCTCGTCGGTTAAACTTATACTGCCTCGCTCGGGCCACTCGATAATACCACTCCACTCACCCGCTTCTGCGTTTTCCCAACATTGTAAAAGTTGGTTATCTTGGTAAATACATGGTCGCTGTAATACGGAGCTTTGCCAACGAATAAGCAAAGGCTGCTCGCAAATTGCTTCGGCTTCTACCGTAACGCAAACTGTAGGGAATACTTCCAAACAAGACTCGGTTTCACACTCCACCCAAGGAATTTCATATACGGGTGCATCAGACTGCTGACTAGGCGTCTGCTTATTAAGCTTGTCTTGAGCAACTACTGGCGCCCCAAAGCAAAGGCTGACCAGCATGAAGCAAAAGGAAACCGGTTTAGAAGCGATAACCCACCCCCAAGAACCAGGTCGTTACCGAGTCAGAGTGAACGAGCGGACTATTACTAATACCATTCCCTAACTGAAGGTATTGATATATACCTAATAACCGCCAATGGCCGCTCAGCGGTTTTTGCCAGGAAAGAGAGACAGAGGGCTGCCAAGAAGCTTCTGCTTCGTAGTGATGAGAAGGTGACTCTTCGAATGAAATGCCATAGTAGTAATCGATAAGCTTTTCACTTTTATACGCAGCTGCCATGCGTACTGAAAATATACTCGATTCTAAATAGTAGTTTCGAACCAGTGAAACATTTGCAGAGTAACCTTTATGGCGGCTAAGCGCGTCATTAAAAAGTTGTCCCCTCACGTGCCAACTTTCAATATTCGTGTCGAACTGAAACCCTAAGTCTATGGAGTATTCTCGCTCCGACACTGACCGCACAGAAACGCCTTGTCCACCGCTCGAGCCGCCAACAGGATCGTCCTCAGGGTCTGTGAAAGAAGGCAGATGCACAGCGTCTGAGTTGCCCGATTGAAACGGTGACTCTAACCACATACCCAGGTAGTGTTCGTCGAAAAAGCTACGCTCTGGGTTTACTCTTGCTACCACGCTCCACTCAACATTGGTGGACGGGTCTATGCGCCAGCCAGCAGTTCCGTTGTCGAAAAAGAAATGACGGCCGTAATAATAAAGCTCTGGCAGTATAAAAATGTCCATGTCGTGAACGTCGACCAAAGAGCTAGAGCGTTGACCATAGCCAATTGCGAAACCTACACCGACGTTACCAGGCGTGATGCACTGACCGTTTCGTTCACAATACCTCAGGTGGTCGCTTGCGTAACTTGAGCTTATGACAAAACCAGAACCTAGAAGGCTAAGGCTTACTGCCAGAATTGTATTATTTAAATGTTTCAATAGTTTCACTGGGGAAATGCCCTCATATTGCAATAAAACTCTAGCAAACCGGAAACTACTGCGCAGCTAGAGCTGACAATTATTGACAACTCATTACCTAAGACTAAATAGACTTACCAAGTTCCTGTATTTTCCATGGTGTCCCAAGGTGCTTGTGGCGGTAATGACTCACCTGCTTGAAGTAATTCCACAGATATACCGTCTGGCGAGCGTACAAATGCCATGTGACCATCTCGAGGTGGGCGATTAATGGTTACGCCCATACTTTGTAGGTGTTCACATAGGGCGTAAATGTCTTCAACCTGGTACGCCACATGGCCAAAGTTTCTTCCGCCTGAGTAGCTTTCACGGTCCCAGTTATAGGTTAACTCTAGCTCTGCCTCGGGTTGCCCCGGTGCTGCCAGATATACAAGCGTAAAGCGCCCCTTTTCCACATCTACTTTACGCGTAACTTCTAACCCTAAACCGTCACGGTAAAAGCGAAGTGATGCGTCTAAATCTTCAACACGAACCATGGTGTGTAAATACTTCATAAAACTCTCCAAATTATTCGTTGGTTACGTATTAATTTAACATGAGTGTGGCGGCAACTCCGCATAAGAAGCCCCAAAACATGGCGAGTAAAATATAAAGTACAACCGAGCGGTTTTTCTTCGCTGACGTTTTGGATTCCCCAAGCAGTTGCTCGCGCTCGAGCTCAAGTACAGCGCACAACGCATTACATGTTTCTATTGAGCCTTGCCCTTGGCTTTCCACTCTCTGAACCGTTCTTAGGCTTAAGCCAGCAACTTCAGCAAGCTGTTGCTGTGTCCACCCTTTCTGAGTTCGGGAAGATTTAACAGTATGCACATCTATTTGCACAGCGTTATCCTCCGAACCACTGAATTAAGTATTTGGCAGAAAAATACCCTACAGCAAAGCCTGCGAGTAAGAATGGAATAAAGGTTAAGATGAAACGCTTCCATGTGAATGGTTTCCCTTTGTGCCCTTGCCCGATGTACTTCATGAACTCGAGTTCGTCTTGGTCTACACGCTGACCGTCTACGCTGAAGTACACATTATAAATACCGAGCAAAAGGTTTTTACAACTCTTTACCGCGACTTCAACAGTGTATTCTTTGTCGTCGACCTTGAAGTTATGCGTGTTTCTCATGTGCCAGCTTCTAGCTTGCGACACGAGTTCGCCGTCTACGTAAATTTTCTCTAGTCCGCTATAAGTTGAAAACCATACTGTAATTTGGTGGTCTTCGTGGTCGAAATATACTTCCGCTTGCTTCCAAGTTGCCGAAGGTGCCTTTTTATTTTGATCGTTCATGAAAAATAAACCTCATTATTTGATTTAAATGATATCGCGGCTAAGTCTCGCCGGTCGACTTCATTGAAGCGGAAAAGAGTTTTTGATTCGCCGACAGTTGTGTGTCAGTCGTAAAACTGGCACCTGACAGTTTTACGACAATCCTTAATTTTCAGTGACTTAATGGTCGGTTGCGATAAAGCCGCCAGATTGGCGTTGCCACAGCTGCGCGTATATTCCTTGCTTAGCCACCAGCTCGTCATGACTTCCTTGTTCAACAACTTGGCCATTATTCATAACCACTAAGCGGTCCATTTCGGCAATAGTCGAAAGTCTATGCGCTATGGCAATTACGGTTTTACCTTGCATCAGCTCGTTGAGGTTCTCTTGAATAGCAGCTTCTACCTCAGAATCTAGCGCTGAGGTTGCTTCGTCGAGTATGAGAATAGGCGCGTCTTTGAGCATGACACGCGCAATGGCTATGCGTTGACGTTGACCGCCGGAAAGTTTCACGCCGCGTTCGCCCACATGAGCGTCATAGCCGTTACGCCCTTTGCTGTCTTCAAGTTCTAAAATAAAGTCATGGGCGTGGGCTCTTTTTGCCGCTTCGACTATTTCTTCGTCGGTAGCGTTGGGCCTTCCATAGGCTATGTTTTCTTTAACCGAGCGGTGGAGTAAAGAGGTGTCTTGGGTAACCATACCAATATTACCGCGCAAAGTTTCTTGCTGTACTTTGGCAATATTCTGCCCGTCGATACGTATTTCGCCTGACTCAACGTCGTAAAAGCGAAGGAGTAAATTGACTAAGGTTGACTTGCCCGCACCAGAGCGCCCGACTATACCCACTTTTTCTCCAGCTTGAATAGCTAGGGAAAGCTCTGACATTACGTCTTTTTGTTTGCCGTAATGGAAGTGAACAGCGTCAAACTCTATCGCGCCTTGGGTAACGCTCAAAGGTGCTGCATCAGGAATGTCACTCACTGTTTGTTCAACAGCGATAGACTGAATGCCGTCTTGTACTGTGCCAACGCTTTCAAACAAAGTAGAGAGCTGCCACATTACCATTTGCGACATGCCAAAGAGTCGCAGAACCATACCGATAACTACGGCAACCGCACCTAAAGACACGCTTTCTTGGAGCCATAAATAAATGGCGACGGCGGCAGAGGAAAATAGCAATAAGCAATTAATAAGGTATAGCGCGCCGTACAGCCAAGTGACTAAACGCATTTGTTTATGCACGGTGACTAAAAAGTCGTCCATACCTTCTTTAGCATAGTCTGCTTCACGTTGCGAATGAGAGAACAGCTTTACGGTTTGAATGTTGGTGTAGCTGTCTACAATGCGGCCGGTCATTACCGAACGGGCATCAGCTTGCTCTGCTGAAACTTTTCCCAGTTTGGGTACAAAGAAATACATTAGTGTGCCGTACACTAAAATCCATGCGGCTAACGGCAGAGTGAGTCGCCAGTCGGCTTGGCTAATGATGAGGAACATGCCAAGGAAGTACACGGCAATGTAGTTCACCACTTCGATAAACGTAATAACCACTTGGCGAACAGCGAGGGCCGTTTGCATCAGTTTGGTGGCAACACGACCCGGAAACTCGTCTTGGTAATAACTCATCGACTGGCGCAATAAATAGCGGTGCACCAGCCAACGAATACGCATCGGGTAGTTACCCAAAAGTGTTTGGTGGGTAAGCAAAGAGTTGAACCACACCATGAGGGGTAAGCCGACCAGCACCAACAAAGCCATGCCTAACAGCTTCATGCCTTCGTTTGTTAAAAAAGTTTGTCTTTCTTGAACAGAAAGCCAATCGACAATATTACCTAGAAAAGCGAACAGCCAAACTTCAGCCAGTGCGGTAAGAGCCATTAGTATGGCGCTAACGACTAAGAATGGCGTAGCGCCACGGGTAAAGTGCCAGCAAAACGCGAAAAAACCCTTCGGTGGCTGCTCTAAAGACTCCGCCGGAAACGGGGGTAATCTAGATTCGAACCACTTCAGCATTAGGACTTGTCTTCCAACCGAAAGCCTTCAGGGACACTTTTTAAATGTAAGTCGCGCTGTGGGAAAGGAATCGTAATACCGTTTTCTTTGAATGCTTTCCAAATAGCTACGCGCACCATAGAAGAAACGTTCTCTCGACCATTTTGCGGATCGGCTATCCAAAAACGAAGCTGTATGGTTATGCCGCTGTCTGCAAATTCGGTGAGCAACGCATTCGGAGGTGGATCCTGCAGTATGCGGTCTGAAACCGCGCCACATGCTTTAACGATTTCAAGCGCCTTTTCTACGTCATCTTCATAGCTAATGTCGACATCTACACGTAAGCGAACATTAGTGTCGGCGTAACTCCAGTTAATAACCTCATTAGTAATCAGGTTTTCGTTGGGTATCAGAATGTCTACGCCATTACGATCTCGCAATACAATATAGCGAGATCGCAGCTCTTGTACCCAACCAAACCGGTCGCCCACGGTAATGTTGTCGCCAGGTTTTACCGAGCGGTCGAAAATAACAATAAACCCACTGATGAAGTTTGCCGCGATACGTTGTAAGCCAAAACCCAAGCCAACACCCAGTGCTCCGCCAAATACGGCAAAGGTAGACATGTTAATACCCGCAGCACTCAGCGCGACGAGAATAGCTATGGTGATGACTGCAAACTTGGTGAATTTAACTAAGCCTACCCGTGTAGACGGGTTAAGCACCGTGCTTTCGCTAATTCGTCCCTCAATGACATTGGTAATAATACCGGCCATGGCTAATGCAAGGGTAATCATCACTACCATTTTCAGTCCGCTTAACAGCGATAGCCTGAAGTCACCCATATCTAAGCCCACGCTATCTAGCGTGCTAAGTGTTTGTGGTAGTACCCCAAGTAGGTGTAAGCCTATGACTAACCAAATGATGAGCCCTACTACACTTTCGAGCGCTTTGAGAAGTGGGCCGCCTTTCAAACTCTTGCGGAGTAAATAAATAATAAAGCGAATACCGGCTAGCGCAGCAACTAGCGGTATTAATACAGACATAGCTTGATGGGGAAGCTGAAACCTTTGAAATACCAACTCGCCGAGTAGCAGTATAAACAGCGCTGTAAGTGGCCATGCTACGCGCTCTACGCTTCGTAGTAGCACACGAGCAAAGCCTTTCGCTGCCTCTGTACGTTCACTTTGCTGTTTTTTCCAAGCAAAATGAACCGCGGCAGCAACACCGAAAGCGAAAACAATAAACGTGGCTTGCCAAGCGTTCTCTACATGTAAAATCTGATTTAAATATTGGGAAACTGTAGTCATAAAAACCTGAGCTGTTAAATACACCCCCTAATGATGCTCGATAATATCGAAAAACGCCAATAATCAAGGTTCTGTTATCGAGCTCATTAGATTAAGATGGGACATGTATTGTTTGATTCTTAAGCTGATATAATCCTTTTTGGAACTCTATGAAGTTTAGCCGTTTTACCCTGAAAGCAGTTGTGAACCTTTTTTTGATTGCAGCATTGCTGTGGGCAAAACTGTCTTTTTCTACCCCCGTGTTAGCCGACGAGCATCTTTCCTTTGAGCGTATTTCAGACACAATAGGCGGTCGTCAGAATTCGGTTTATGAAATTTACCGAGATAAACAAGACTTTCTATGGTTTGCCTCCGACACCGACGGGTTGCTTAGATATGACGGCTATGAATTCGCTCTTTGGTCTTCAGATGTTCTAAGAGCAGACGCTCGGGTTAGCTTCGCACATGTTCGCCGAACTCAAGACGGCCGCCTTTGGGCAGCCACATGGGGTAATGGCCTAATGGGGTGGGACCACGCTTCTGGCGAATATAAACAATTCCTTCATCAACAAGAGAACCCTGAAAGTTTATCCAATGACCGAGTGCAAACACTCTATGAAGACTCTAGAGGGCGACTGTGGGTGGGCACGCTTTCTGGGCTCAATTACCTGCAAGCGTCAAATGACGTTAATTTGGATGCATTAACATTAGAGACTTTACCTGCAGGCCATCCTTTGCATGATGAACGCATATGGAGGGTGGCAGAATCAGATAGTCGTTTGTGGGTTGCTACAACTCAAGGCTTGTTTGAATTGTCGAAAGACCTCACGCAATGGCAGAAACATTTGATTTCTCCGGAAGCTTCAGGGCAAAACCGGCTAAATGAGATTCGTACGGTTTACATTCACAACGAGAAGATTTGGGTGGGAACAGACGAAGGTTCTTTTCTGTTCGATCCTGCTAGCTCAGCTTTTCAGCATATCAATGTGCCTGAAGATGCGAATTATATTGCCCAAGTTAGAGTGAATACATTTCAGGCTATCCAACTTGGTCAAACCAACCAGGAGCTTCTTTTAGTAGGCACCACAGACGGTTTGTTCGCTATAGACCCAGAACAAAAAGCATATCGCGCAATAGAGCACGGTAGGTGGCGTTTACTGCACGATGTCGATATTCGAACGCTTGAGCAAGACGGTACGGGTGGTGTATGGGCCGGCACCCGAGACCTAGGCGTGTTTTATACTCGAAATGAGAGTGAGTCTTTCCGGTCTGTTGCTGAAGAAAATCCAAATGTAGTGGAAGAGCTAGAACTGGACCGTGCTGTTTTTTCTATTCATGAAGGTGCTGGGGAAGAACTTTGGCTTGGTACCTCCAATGGTATTGTTATTCGCGAAGAGGGCAGTGGTAATTGGCGACGGGTTGCTCAGGCTGAAGGTCAGGCATTAGGACGAGTTGAGTCGATTTTGAAAGATAGTTTAGGCGCTTACTGGGTTGCTGCAAATCGTAACTTGTATCGACAGAATTCTATGAATAGCGAGCTCCTGAGATTTACTGATATTCATGATCAGTTATTGCTTGACGAAAACTCCATTACCGAGATTTTTGAAACAGACGAGCAAACGCTGCTGTTAGGGATTTGGGGCTTGGGGTTAGCAGAGTACGACCTGAATACCGGTAATGCCGAGTGGGTTTTCCAAGGTTTTGAAGAGCTGCAGGGCGACTTAGTTTACGACATTGTACATGTTCCTGAGCATGGCGAGTGGATGGTTACTCGTTATTCTGGTTTGTTTTATCGAGAGCATGGCTCTAATGAGTGGCATCACTTTAACTTGCCTGAGTCTTTGCCTTTGAATGACGACTCATTTTTATGTGCATATGCTTGGCGACCTAATGAGTTGTGGTTGTGCTCGACTGAAGGCGTGTGGAGAATTGATACGTCTACGTATGAACTTAAACCCGTTTCAGGAAGCCTTGGGAACGTGCGTGTCATAGGTATGGTTCATGACCTTAATAACAGACTTTGGATGCTCTCCAGTTGGGGACTTACCCGTTATAATCTCCAAGATCAGTCAGTGGTCACCTTTGGATTGAACGACGGTTTGCCGGCTACAGAGTTTGTGCGCCAAGCAATTCACCGCAATGCCAACGGCGTGATTGCAGTTGGTTCGGTAAGGGGAGCTGTTGAATTTAATCCGTCTGATTTAGATTTTAATCAGTCAGCTCCGTCTATTGGGTTAAGCCGAATTTGGATCAACGAAATTGAGGTAACAGGTCAAGTAGGACTTGAGTCACCAGAACTTAACTTGAACCCCACCGACAGATCCTTCACCGTTCAGTTCAGTGTTTTAGATTTCCACGATACAACTAGGAATGCTTTGCGATACAGACTTATAGGCTTGAACAACCAATGGAGTAATTGGAATAACCAACGCCAAATTACCTTCGGTAGCATAGCTCCGGGAGAGTACACGTTAGAAGTGCAAGGTAGAAACAGCCTAGGAATTATGGCGAAGTCTACGTTACGCATTCCGATTCATGTGGCTAAACCATGGTGGAGAACGTTCTGGTTCTGGACCATATTAGGTGCACTTATTATTGCGGTGTTTCAAAGTATTTTGAAATGGCGTCTAAGATCATTAGAAAGGGTCAATGCTAGACTTGATACGTTAGTTAAGGAACGTACTCAAGAATTGGAAGTATTGAATAACCAGTTGAAAGCACAATCTCAAACTGACTATTTAACGAAACTTCCTAATCGTCGTGGCTTTACAGAGCGCTTTAAATTATTACAAGCCCAGGCTCAAAGAAGTATGCAGCCGATGGCGCTGATTGTTTGCGACATAGACCATTTTAAATCATTCAACGACAACTACGGGCATGAAGCAGGTGATCAGGTTCTTATGGCGTTGGGGAGTGAATTAGGACGCAGGCTGCGGGCCCAAGATGTAGCGGCGCGCTGGGGGGGAGAAGAATTTGCTATTTTACTCACAGATACTGACGAACACGGTGCTAGAGTGGTTTGTGAGAACCTAAGACAGTCTATTGAGAATATTAGTGTCGTTTACGAAGGGGCTGATCTTGATGTGACCGCAAGCTTCGGCATTTACTTGAGTGAGGATGTAACAGCGCCGCTCGATCATTGGATGCACTGTGCTGATATTGCACTTTATAAGAG
Source organism: Lysobacter sp. N42 (assembly GCF_004344885.1). Lineage (NCBI taxonomy): Bacteria > Pseudomonadati > Pseudomonadota > Gammaproteobacteria > Lysobacterales > Lysobacteraceae > Lysobacter > Lysobacter sp. N42. The sequence goes on along the minus strand of NZ_SKFB01000003.1, from coordinate 24,887 downwards.
CAAGAAAAGTGGCCGTAATCGCGCTGAGCTCTACACGGCCAGTATGGAAAACAACTAGTTTTTCGGAGGCGCTGTTCGTACGAAGCTCTCGTGCTGGTTAGCGGCGGCTAAAAACTTCTGTAATTGTGGGTATGCGTCTAATGTTAGGCGTTTTCTATAGAGTGCCCAGTCGAGAAAGCAAGCTAGTCGAATGGTAGCGTCGTGCCATGGCAGTTTGTCGAAGTCCCAAGGCGTGTCGTTTAAGCTCTTCAAGATAGCATGAGTACGCTGTTGCTGGCGCTCTAAATAAGGAGCTTGCTCCGGTGTAATGCCATCGCGTTCCAATAGAAATAGGTTAATACAGGTATCCATGGCTGTATTAACCAAACAATACATGTCGAAGTCTTCTAAGTTAGAAAGAAAGTCACCGCCAGAATGCTCGCGAACATACTTCAAAATGGCCGACGAGTCGTGCAATTTCAACGAGCCTATTTCTAAATAGGGCACGCGCTTTGCTGGGCTTCCTTCGGCGCTTTGTGCGTAGTCTGTTTCCACAAATTCAAATTGTTCACCGGACTCTTCAAGTGCAATCCGACAATGGCGAACAAAGGGCGAGGTATAACTGCCGAACAATTTCATGGGAGTTCCTTATGTTTCATAACTTCTATTGAATATATGACGCGAGCTGCATCATGTCACTTTGATACCGGAAGGGCAATTCAGTTCCATCTGAGCATTGTTCACTAAATCATCACCTCGCTGTAACAAAACTTTCATACTGCCCAACTAGACTTCACTGCAATCAAGCCGTGGAGAATCCTATGAGCTGGTTAGCACAATTACAACGATTTGATGAATGGATGTTTTTTGTCGTGTACGACGCGCTCAAAAACATTACCCGTTACCGTATTGCTCGCTGGGTTTCTAAAAGTGGTGACGGCTACGGCTATCTTTTTGCTTGTATTGCCGCATTTGCGTGGGGAGATCCCGATGCATTTTGGCTCCTCTCGTTGTTGTTAATTGGCTTTGCTATAGAGCTTCCCGTGTATTGGGTGCTTAAAAATAGTCTTCGCCGACAGCGCCCGTATCAAAGAATTGCCCGCTTTAAAGCCGTAATTATTGCTCACGATCAATTCAGTTTCCCTTCTGGTCACACTACAGCAGCCTTTATGTTTGCAGGCCTATGCCATGTGGTGATGCCAAGTTGGACCTTGTTGGTGTATGTCTGGGCAAGTGCGATTGGCCTGTCTAGAGTTGCTTTGGGTGTGCACTACCCGGGCGACATTTTTGCGGGTGCGTTGTTGGGTTCTGGCTTGGCTTACGCGGTGCTGCAGTTGGGCGTGCCTTGGATTGGATAATTAAGATAGAGGTTAATCATGCGAATTTTGATCGGTGTTCAAGGTACAGGAAATGGCCACTTAAGCCGCTGTCATGCGTTAGCTGCGGCACTTAAAAATGAACCTAGTATTCAAGCTGATTATCTTATTTCTGGCCGCGCCCAAGACAAACTGTTTGATATGGAAGCCTTCGGCGATTACCAATGGCGCAAAGGTTTAAGCTTTCAAGTTCGCGATGGGAAGGTTTCAATAATAGATACGATAAGCCAAAACCCGTGGTTACAATTTTGGGACGACGTGCGTAGCTTAGATTTAAGCCAATACGATTTAGTGGTAACTGACTTTGAGCCCGTAACTGCTTGGGCCGCCCGTCGCCAAGGTGTTCGTTGTATTGGTATGGGTCGTCAGTATGCCTTTTTTAAAGACCTACAAGGTGTAGCGATTAACCCGTTACAGCGCGCCATGCTCAAGCAATTCGCGCCGTGCGACACGACCTTAGGCATGCATTGGGAAGCGGGAGGTGAACATGTTATTCCTCCACTCATTCACGGCGGCATTAGCGGCGACATGGTCGATAGTAATCAAATATTGGTTTACCTTCCATTTGAAGACTTGCATGAAGTACATACGCTATTGAAGAACTTTCCTGAATACGAATTTCACGTTTTTCATCCTAACGCAGAAATTAAAAGTGAAGGTCATATTCATTTTCATCCACCTTCCAGAAGCGAGTTTCCAAAACGATTTGCTTCAAGCAGCGGAGTGCTTACCAATGCTGGCTTTGAAACGAGCAGCGAAGCTCTATCGCAGGGTAAACGTTTGCTAGTAAAACCATTGCATGGTCAGTTTGAACAGTTGGCGAATGCAAATTGTTTAATGGACAGAAATTTGGCAACAAGTATGCCGGAACTTTCTGTTTCTGCCATTGAAGACTGGTTAGAAGAAAGCCAGCCGATTCGCATCGACTGGCCTGATGTAGCTCCGGCTATTACCCAATGGTTAGCTTCTGGTGCGCAACTGCCAGTCACTGAGCTAAGTCGTCAGCTCTGGCAGCAAACACAGTTTGTACAAGCAGTGGCTTAAGGCTGACGCTGGTCTTCGCTCTCTAAGCGAAGTGCTTCAAACTCATTACCTTCCGCCCATTGTGGCCACTCGCGGCTGTTCGCGAGTTGCTCACCTACACGGTAGAACACCCACAAGTCTTGTTGAATGCCGCGTAAATCCCAGTCTGGGTTATATTCGTCGCCTTCTTTGTGGTAGCGATTTGCTAGGAAGTCACTTGCCTGTTCACGGCCGTACTCTTCGCCTCGCAAGAAGTGGTCAACACCACCTTTCGCGTAAAGCACCGGTACACCTTTCTTCGCCATGCTGAAGTGATCAGAGCGATAGAAAATACCCGCTTCAGGGTTCGTTTCTGGTGCTAAATAACGATTTTGAGCCTGTACGAAAGGTTCAGCGAATTCTTGCATATTGGAGTTGTTCCAACCCACAATTACGAAATCACGCACTGGACCGTGAGCATAAAGCATATCGATATTGATACCTGCAACAGCTTGCTCTAAAGGTAGCAATGGATTTTCCACATACCATGCAGAACCCAGTAGGCCACGCTCTTCTGCACCTACAAGCGCAAACACTACAGTACGCTCAGGTTGTTCACCTTCAGCAAACTTTTCAGCCATTGAAAGCAGTCCTGCAGTACCCGTAGCGTTGTCTTGCGCGCCATTAAATACCTCACCACTGACTGGCTCAATACCCAAGTGGTCCCAGTGGGCCATATAAATAATGTGCTCTTCTGGATATTTAGAACCTTCGATGTAGCCCACCATGTTATAGGTGTCTAGCTCTGAAAATTCATTTTCAATTTCCATAGAAACAGACGCATTTAGGCTTGTTGCAGCAAAGTCTTGTGAAAGCGCTTGTTCATGAGCTTCTTCAAGTGACATGCCGATGTTTTGGAAAAGGCGATCTGCAGTTTCAGCTGAGAACCAACCTTCTAACTCAACGCGGTGCATGTTGTTGTTTTCTGCTTTCATGGTGAAGCGCGCCGGTGAACCGCCAGCAACTACACCCCAGCCGTAACCTGCAGGGCCGTCTTCGTGGATGACGATAGCGCCGGTAGCGCCTTGACGCGCAGCCTCTTCAAACTTGTAAGTCCAACGGCCGTAATAGGTCATGGAGTTGCCTTTGAAAAGGTCTTCGTCTTGCGTGGCATAACCTGGGTCGTTTACAAACATCACCACGGTTTTACCTTCTACGTCTAACCCTTCGTAGTCGTTCCAGTCATATTCTGGCGCAACAATACCGTAGCCAACGAACACAAGTTCACTGTCTTCGATACTGATTCCATCGACCATACGGTTAGTCCAGCCGGTAAAGTCTGTGCGGTTTTCCAAGGTAAATTCGCTAGACTCAGTTTGCACTGCCATATCGGTAATACGTGTCGGAGCAATACGAACCAGAGGTAATGGTTGTGTGTAGTTTTCATTCGTAAATGACTGAACGCCTAATTCTCTGAAGTGGTTCGCCACATACTCAATAGTAAGTTCTTCGCCACGTGTACCAGGCGCACGTCCTTCAAATTCATCAGAACTTAAGGTGCGTAAATGTTCGCGGTACGATTCGTCAAATTGGTAATCTACGATACCGTCAGCATCAACCATAGCTGCTGTGTTTTCAGTGTCCTCAGTAGCAGGACTACACGCAGTAACTAAGGCTATGGCTGAGGCGCAAAGTAGCATGTTGCGCATGATAGAGCCTCTTATGTAATTTTAAGTTGTCGCTATATAAAAAATGGAACGCCTCGCATCATAGCGAAAAGCGCTCCATTAAAGAAGAGACGATAAGACTTACGGCTCAAATCTGGCGTTAAAACCAATCATCCAAACTCTGCCTGGGGCAGGCTCAAAAGAACGCCCGCTTCCTTGGTTAACCACTACAGAGCCGACGTACTTTTTGTCTGTGAGGTTATCGATTCTGAACCATGGCTCTATCACCCACCGGTTTTGCGTGTACTGAGACGAGATACTTAAGTCGTATACTGTGGCAGACGGTGCAAACTCTGAGTTGTCATCATTCGTAGCGATTTTAGACCGATAGGTTTGATTGAGCTTGAACTGTAAACCAAAAGGCGAGAACCAAGTGACCCGGTTATAAAGGTTGGTTTGTGCGATACCCGGTAGTCGGTTTCCAGATTCTGCTACAGCGCCTTGGTATGTGGCGTCAAGATAGGTATAGCTTATGTCCCAAACCCATTGTTCGCTTAAATTCCAATTCGACTCGAATTCAAAACCCGTACGCTCTGTTTGGGCTGCGTTGCGATAAGTTGTGCGACCATCGTTACTTTGATCAACAACGATGTCGTCTTCACTGTCGATAAGAAATAAACTGGCTTGCCCACGGAAGTTTGGGTTGTACCATTTTAACCCTATTTCGGTTTGCTCTATAAGACTAGGTCTTAAGTCGGTATTTAAACCCGTGCCCGTATTCCGATAGGCCATCTCTGTGAGTGTTGGTGACTCGAACCCTTGTCCGGCAGAGATATACGCACTGACAGCCGATGACACTTGATAGTTAAGTCCTTGGCTCCAAGACCACTCATCTATATTTGCACGCCCGCTGTCGTCCGGGCTTTGTGCGGTGATGTAGCGATCGGACACGGAAAAGGTCATGGATGAGGTTCTGACACCTGCGGTCCAGTGCCAGCGTTCAGTGAGCGAAAAGTTGGAAATGAGAGATAGATCTGAGCTTTCCACTTCTCCGGTTTCGTCTCTTCGCAAATCACCAATAACGCCTTCGTTATTTACATACCCTTTTCTGGTGTCTTCTTGTGACGCAAAGTCCGCTCCCCATGTCAGTACCCAATCGTTTGAGCTAGGTACGTTCCAATCATATGTCGCAGAAACGCCATAAAAGGCGCGGCTTAAATCAATCACAGCACCTGAACTTGTCGGGTCGTCGCCCGCAAAAGGTAGGTATTGAAGAATTTCTCGTTCTCCATTCCAAAATGCGACTTGCCACGGGATAGATACACCCTCAAGAGTAATAGACTGTTGTTGGTGAGCGATTGACTTGCGTGTTTTGAATTGAAATGCTCGCGGGTGAACCTGAGAGGGGTTTTCGCGCCAAACTGACGCTGTAAGTGCGAGTGGATCTTCGATTTCAGGGGCGTCATTATCATCGACTCGGATCGTTATACGAATATTTTCGCCGTCGTGAAAACCGCGCAGCGCCAATTGCTCTCGCTCAATAGCGCCAACCTGTCTGTCACCCGCACTGCTAAATTCGGCATAGTCGACACGAAAAGCTTGTTCACCTCGGCGATATGTTCCTTGAAACCGCGACTTCTCTCGGCTCGCACTGCCTTGACTAAAGTGAACGAACGCGGAAGATACTAAAGGCATTTGGCTTCTTAAGTCGATAACACCACCTGCGGCATTACCATAAATAGCGGCGAGCGGACCACGCAGAACCTCAACATATTCAGGCTCGTCAATAAGTATGCTGGAGGTTTGAGCTTGGCCGTCTGGCATGGATAGCGGGATACCGTCTAAGCGCAAACGCACACCGCGCACACCAAAGGCTGCTCGAGCTCCAAAACCTCTTAGCGTAATGCGCGTGTCTTGAGCGAAATTGTAGCGAGTATCTACTTGTAAGCCAGAAATACCTTCGAGAATTTCGGCGACGTCAGAGCGCTGCCCCGGTAATTGTTGCTCCACCTCCACACGTGATACCGAAGCAGGCGTGTTGAGCCAAGGTGTTTCTGTTCTTGAAGCCGTTACCGTAATGGTTTCAATGTTGTCGTTGCTGTCATTTTCAGACTGACCAACCACGGCACTGGAGTTGAAAAGAAAAGGGCTTACGAGAATCGCAAGCCCCATTTTTTTTGAGTTACAACGCATTATTCAGCCTTTGGACTTAGTCTCAATATTTTCGCATTCTCACGCTCGTCGGTAAGCGCGTAAACATAGCCTTGTGGCCCTACTGCAACTTGGCGAATTCGGTAGTCCATAGCTATTGGTTCGTAGTGCATCACTCGACCGTCTTCAATTTCCATGCGAGCAATTTGTTGTCCACGCAATGCGCCCGCAAGAATGTTGCCTTGCCATTGTGGGAATACATCACCTTGGTAAAAAGTCATGCCAGACACTGCGATAGAAGGTGTCCAGTGCCAAATAGGTTGTTCTAAACCGTCTTTGTGAGTGCCTTGAGAAACAGCAAGTTCTCCGCCGCCGTATTCTTCACCGTAAGTGATCAGTGGCCAACCGTAATTGTGCCCTGCCATTGGGTGGTTAATTTCGTCACCCCCTTGCGGACCATGCTCTACAGACCACATGGTGCCTGTGCTTGGCTGAATATCGATACCTTGAACGTTGCGGTGGCCATAGGACCAAATCTCTGACTGTGCGTCTGCGTCATTCACAAACGGGTTGTCGGAAGGGATGCTGCCATTAGCGTGAATACGAATGATCGTCCCGGTATGGCTGTCGAGCTCTTGGGCTTGCATCATTTGGTGTCCGCGATCGCCTAAACCGAGGAATAAATACTGACCGTCGTCACTAAAAGTCATGCGACCGCCATAGTGTCTGCCGCCTTCTACTTTTGGCTCGCCACTGAATACACGGGTGAAATCTTGTAGTTCGTTGCCAACAATACGCGCATGGGCAACGGCTGTACTGGTAATAGTGCTTCCCGGAGACTCGGGTTCTGAGTAGCTAATATAAATACGCTGTGACGTTTCAAAGTCGGGGGCCAGAACTACGTCTAATAAACCACCTTGGTTTCTCACTTTTACTTCAGGCAAGCCTGCTAGGGGCTCTCCTAATGTGCCGTCGGATTCCACAATACGAATCCGCCCGGGTAGTTCCGTAACGAGCATGCGACCATCTGGCATGAATGAAATACCCCAAGGGCGTACAAGGCCAGAAGCTACCGTTTCTACTTCAATGTCTGCCCAGCGCGTTTCAATGGTTGTTCCGTGGTCGTCCGCGCTAGCTGCATGAGTTGTACTCATTAGTGCTGTCGTTAATAAACTTAATGTTAACTTTTTCATGTTCACTCCCTGTTGCGTTGTTGCTAGTTATACGCAATACATTCATTTTGAGATTCATTACTTCAACGTGTTTATAGGCATGAGTTCTGCCAAGGTTTCCGCCACTTTTCTAAAGGTTTGGCGGCGGCTAGTGGTGGGGCGAAATACCACCCCAATTTCCCGATATGCGTCACCGTCTACTGGATTGGTAATAATCATTTCACTGTTGTCTAAAATACCTTGGTCTATGGCAAGTTGCGGCATAAATGTGGCACCCTCTAGCGACTCTGCCATTTGCACCAAACTATGAATGCTCGACGCAGTAAACGGATTTATTTTCTTGGTATTTCCCAGTCGGCATGCTGTAACCGCGTGCCCACTCAGGCAATGCTCTCTTTCAAGTAGGAAAATGCTTTGGTCCGGCAAGTTGTTGTAGTCGAACGGGTCGCCTAATTGGTCGTAAATTTTAGGGTGTACTACAAACTTAAAAGGATCACGACCGACTACCCATTGTTGGTTGCCATGAATATCTACCGGAACGGCAAGAATAAGCATATCGAGTTCGCCGTCTCGAAGTAGGTTAAGTAGCTGCTGGGTGGTGTCTTCGCGAATATGAAGTTGAAGCTTTGGATACTGGGCCCGTAAAGTTTGTGTTAACCGCCCTAGAAGAAACGGGCCAATAGTAGGAATACAACCCACACGCAAAGGGCCTTCCATTATGCTTCCCTTGCTTTGCGCATAATTTACCAATTCTTCGGTATGAGTAAGAATATTCCTTGCTCGGTCGACAATTTCCTCACCCATGGCAGTAAACAGAAACGATTTATGGTCGCGCTCAATAAGCTGACAGCCGAGCTGCTCCTCAAGGTTTTGAATGCCGCTACTTAATGTGGATTGGCTCACAAACGAAGCCTGCGCGGCACGGTTGAAGTTCTGGTGTTGATGCAAGGCAAGTAAATAGGTCAGATTCTTGAGGCTGGGTAGCTTCGCCATAAATCGCTCCTTAATCTTATAATTCGATTAGTATAATTCCTTTTATTCGATTTTGTCCACGCAGGGTTTGGGCTAACATTTTCTTGCTCAAACGGATCTTTTGTCACAAAAGGTTCATTTTTAGGGGGTATCATTCCTTTCAGTTTCCCCCTGGGAACGGTTGTTGCTAATTTAAACCGTAACATTGCGCCCGCTATTCCCCATAGCGGGCTTTTTTTTGCCTGTTGTTTTTTTATCTATTCATGTTGGCGCTAGCTGTTTCTAAGCAACGTTTCTGCTAAACTTTCAGCCTACTAAAAGACTCTCTTTCTTCGATAAAAATTATAATCAGAGACCATTTCATGGAATACATTACCGCAATTATTTTAGCGTTGGTGCAAGGGATTACCGAGTTCTTACCTGTTTCTAGTCAAGCCCATTTAGTGCTAGCTGGCGAATGGTTCGGTGAGGTTTACCAGGGTTTAGACTTCGACGTAATTTTACATGCGGGTTCGTTGGTAGCGGTTGTGACTTATTTCCGGCACGAGTTATTTGCCATGGCAAAAGACTGGACTGGTTCGCTGGTGGGCGGTGAACGCACCAAAGACTCGAAGCTAGCGTGGTGGGTTATTATCGGCACTATCCCTGCGGGGGCGCTGGGCATTTTACTGAAAGACTATGCTGAAACAATTCTAAGAAGCCCATGGATTATGGCAACAGCGCTTATTGTTTTCGGGCTATTTTTAGGATTAGCGGACTGGAAAGGTCGCGGCAAACGCACTGAATACGACTTAAATTTAAAAGACGTTATCGTGATTGGCTTTTCTCAAGCGCTGGCGCTTATCCCAGGAACTTCTCGTTCGGGCATTACTATGACAGCCGCATTGTTTTTAGGTATGTCTAGGGAAGCTTCTGCTCGTTTTTCTTTCTTGTTGTCAGTACCTGTGATTGCGGCCGCGGGACTGCTTTACACCATAGAGCTTGTGCAACAAGGCACAACTATGGGGTTAGGTCCGCTGTTGGTAGGCTTTATTGTCGCGGTGGTGAGTACCTATGCGTGTATTCATTACTTTTTAGCATTCATAAAGCGTATCGGAATGCAGCCGTTTGTTATTTATCGTGTGTTATTAGGCTTACTGATTATTGGAGCAGTTTGGTGATGAAAACAGTATTCAAATGGGTAAGTTTACTTTGCTTAGGTATATTCCTTAGCGCTTGTTCAAAAGAGCCTGAAACACTACAAGGCAATATTTTTGGAACGTTTTTCCAGGTGACTATTGCAGGCTCTGAGCGTTATGAGCGAGAAGAAGTAGAGCAAGGTGTACTTGAAGTTCTTAATCGAGTAGACATGCAAATGTCGACCTATAAAGAACAGTCGAATTTAATGCAGCTTAACCAAGCGCCAGTGGGTGTTCCTTTTCCAGTTCCAGCTGAGCTATTTGAAGTATTAGAACTTTCATTAGACGTGTCTGAAGCCTCGGGTGGAGCGTTCGACAACACCGTAGGTGGTCTTGTTAATTTGTGGGGGTTCGGTCCTGAAGGTCGGGTAACTTCGGCCCCACCAAATGAATTGTTGCAAACACGCCTAGCGCGGGTGGGTTACAACAAAGTAGAACTAGATGCGCAAAACCAAACCGCCACAAGACTTGCTGATGTGTTCATTGACCTTTCAGGTATTGCTAAGGGTTATGCGGTAGACCAAGTTAGTGAGTATTTACTAGATTTAGGCATCGAGAACTTCTTAGTGAATATAGGCGGAGACTTGCGCAGCCAAGGTAAACGCAGCGAAGATGCTATGTGGCGTGTGGGCATTGAAGTTCCTACAGACCAACGACAAATGGCGCAACATATTTTGCCGCTTACCAATATGGCAATTTTAGGCTCCGGAGACTACCGAAATTATTTTGAAGAAAATGGTGTGCGCTATTCGCATACTATAAATCCGACAAACGGTCGCCCGATTGCTCACCGGTTGGCCGCTGTACATGTGTTGCTCGAGTCTGCGGCAGAGGCTGATGCTTGGGCCACCGCGTTACTTGTGTTGGGAGAGCAGCGTGGGTTATCGCTAGCAAACGAGTTGGGTATTGATGCTGTTTTCATTTACCGCGAAGGTAATGATTTTGCGACCTTAATGTCGAATAGTTTTAAAGCTAATCATGAAGCACAGCTAGAAATTCCAACTGTACTATAAGTATGTATAATTATTTGGCGTTACAATTTGATTTCATTGTAAAATAAGCTATACCGTCGCATGACACAGGAGATTGGTCATGGCCGTTGAGTCACAAGAACATTTGATAGATATGATCGAACAAGGCAATGAAAAAGCCTTGCGCACCATGCTGTCAGACATGGCTTCAGCGGATATTGCAGAGTATATCGACGAACACTTCGAAGTTTATAACGCCCTCGCCTTACTTGAAAAAATGACGCCTGAGCAACAGGCTGACGTTTTTGGCTACCTTCGCCCGAACAACCAGCAAGAACTTGCTACCCACATGGAAATTGGTTTACTCGCCAAGTTATTCCGTGACATGAGTTCAGATGAACGTGCCGACGTGTACGCCATGTTGGACCTAAAACTGCAAGATGCACTCATGCGCAGAATGGCAAAGCGTGAGCGCGAGGATATGCTGCGGTTGGCAAGTTATGAAGAGGGTTCGGTCGGGGCTGTGATGACCTCAGACTATGCCGCCATTCCTATGGGAGGCACGGTTGAAACTGCGTTACGTAGGCTTCGCCAGAGTGCCCCAGAAAAGGAAACTATTTATCAGGCTTATGTAGTCGACAGCGATCATAAACTGCATGGCGTAGTGTCTTTGCGTGACTTAATTACCGCGTCACCGGACGACCCGATTGACGACATAATGGTGAAAGACGTAGTGACGTTGACACCCGATATGCCACAAGCAGAAGCAGCCAGAATTATCAGCCGCTACGACTTTATTGCGATTCCTATTATTAGCCACGACAATATTCTTGTGGGCATGGTGACCTTCGATGACGCGATGGACGTTGTGGAAGAAGAAGACACCGACACCATGCACAAATCGGCAACGGTCGGAAAAATTGATGGCGGTTTGAAAGACGCAAGCCCTATCCTACTTTACCGCCGACGGATTAATTGGTTGGTTTTGTTAGTGTTTGCCAATATCTTCTCGGGAGCAGGAATCGCCTACTTTGAAGCGACCATTCAAGCGTATGGCGCTTTATTGTTCTTCTTACCGTTACTTATTGCTTCCGGCGGTAACACGGGTGCGCAGGCTGCTACGCTTATGGTTCGTGGTATTGCCACAGGTGAAATTGCCAGAACCGACTGGTTCCGGATGCTATTCAAGGAACTTACGGTTTCAATTGGTCTTGGTGTAACTATGGCGGTTGCCATTATGGTCGTAGGCTGGTGGCGCGCCGGTCCGGAAATTATTCTGGTTGTTGCGATCAGTATGTTCTGTATTGTTCTCGTGGGTAGTTTAATTGGGGTACTACTGCCGTTTGTACTTAACCGTTTAGGTTGGGACCCTGCTACAGCAAGTACACCTCTGGTCACCACAATTGCAGACACCAGTGGTGTTCTTATCTACTTCGGATTCGCCACAACTATTCTGAATATCACGCCAACTTAAGTTGCTAAACGCATGCCTTGTTCTAGTCTTTAGGTAGACAAAACAAGGAGTTTTCATGCCAAACATCAATCTTCCTCGCCTCAAAGAAAGCCTAATGGAGCTTTCTCGTATTGGTTTTAACCCTGATGACAAAGGTATCTACCGTTCGGGTTTTACAGACGCAGACATGGAAGCAAGGCGATGGCTTATTGATTTGGCCAAGAACGACGGTTTTAGCGCGGACATGGACGGAGCTGGAAACGTATGGTTGGGCTACGACACAGGAAAACATGAGGAAGATAGTGCGGTTGTGATGGGCTCGCACTTAGACTCAGTTCCTGCTGGCGGTATGTTTGACGGTAGTTTAGGTGTAATGGCTGGCTTAGAAGTGATGCGTACAGTTCGCGACCACGAGCTCAACCTGCAACACCCGCTTAAAGTATTAGGAACTGCAGAAGAAGAAGGTCGTTTCGGCGGTATGTTTGGAGTGCAAGCCATTACCGGAGATCTCACGCCGGAATGGATCTTGTCTGCACATGATGCTGATGGTGTTTACCTTGCCGATGAGATGAAAAAGCAAGGCCTCGACCCGATGGGGGCGTTAGATGCAGCGTGGCAAAAAGACCAAATGAAAGCTTATTTGGAACTGCACATAGAACAAGGCCCTGTGCTCGACCTTGAGAAAATTCCATTGGGTGTTGTAGAAGGTATTTCGGGGGTATTTAAGTGGATTGTGAAACTCAAAGGTAAAGCTGATCACGCAGGTACGGCGCCAATGCATATGCGAAGTGACGCGTTCATGGGGTTGGCGGACTTTGCGCACGAAATTCAAAGAATTATTGATGAATGGGGCACGGACATGAGCCGTATTACTGTGGGTAAAGTTGATTTAAAACCAGGGTATCCGCACACCGTACCAGGAGAAGTCATTTTCACTATCGTTGGCCGAGACATGAGCGAAGATGTCATGAAAGCTTTGTCGGAGGCTTGTGAGCGAACGCTTCGGGCGATTTCACGAAGACATAGACTGCATTTCGAATATGACGAAGTGAGCTGGTTAGGCCCGAATTACTGCGCCCCAAGTATGATTGATTTGATGGAGATCAAGGCGAAGGAGCGAGGATGGGAGTATAAAGTAATGCCCAGCGGTGCTGGCCATGACGTGCAATTTTTTACTCATATTACCGAGTCGGGTTTGATTTTTATTCCGTCTGTGGGTGGGGTGAGTCATGCACCAGATGAATGGTCGCATTGGCACCATATTGAAATGGGTACAAACTTGCTTCTTGACTGCGCTATTGAGCGGGCCAGTACATGAAATTCGTAGTTAAGGGGCGTATACTAACGCCTTTAATGGCTTAAAAGTGGTATTGCCATGGAACAAAAAATAGAAGTTCAAGACGCGCCTCCGAAGTCGGTTCGTATTCATAAGCCCGATCCCAGCAAAAGTAACAACAGTTACGCACCACGAGATCAAATTTACGTTCGTGAAGTCAAAGGACGTGTAGAAACCCTAAGACGAGTGCTTGGTTTCGCGCTTATGGCGGCTTTTGCTTTGTTACCTTGGCTAACTTGGAATGGCGAACAAGCCATTTTACTCGACATTCTTGACCAGAAGTTCCGTATATTCGGACTGACGCTTTGGCCGCAAGATCTCACTATTTTGGCGTGGATTTTTATGATTGGGGCTTTTGCTCTGTTCTTGGTCACGACGTTATATGGTCGTGTTTGGTGCGGGTTTACCTGCCCGCAAACTACATGGACTTTTATTTTTATGTGGTTCGAGCGGAAAATTGAGGGCAGCCGCCACCAACGAATGAAGCTAGATGCTCGCCCCATGGACTTCGACAAGTTCTGGCGTAAAACAGCCAAACATTCTGCTTGGTTGGTTGTTGCTGTACTCACCTCGATGACCTTTGTTGGTTACTTCACGGACATACGCGCCCTATTCCAAGAGTTTTTCTTATGGAACAGCAGTGCTTGGGCAACTGGCTGTGTTTTATTTTTCACCTTTGCGACTTATGGAAATGCGGGTTGGATGCGTGAAATCATGTGCACGCACATTTGCCCATACGCAAGGTTCCAGTCTGCAATGTTCGACAAAGACACGTTTATAGTGGCTTACGATGAGAAGCGAGGCGAACCACGAGGGCCGCGTAAGCGTAAAGCGGACTTAGACGAAGTCGGATTAGGTCATTGCATCGATTGCCAATTATGTGTGCAGGTATGCCCAACGGGTATCGACATTAGAAATGGGCTGCAATACGAATGTATAAACTGTGGTGCTTGCATTGATGCTTGCGACGGCGTCATGGATAAAATGAATTACCCTCGCAAGCTGATTAGCTTTACCACGGAAAATCAGCTGGAAGGTAAACGCACCAAGTTATTTCGTTTTAAAAGTGTAGGCTATGGGTTGGCGTTAACCGTATTAACAGGCTTATTGGTGCTCGACATACTGCTTCGCATTCCACTCGAGTTCGACGTTATTCGTGATCGAAACTCACTATTTAGAGAAAATCAGCAAGGTTATATTGAAAACGTGTACACCCTACGTGTGATCAACAAGTCGCAAGAAGCTCAAATATATACGTTGAGTGCACAAGCCGAGGGAGTTGAAGACCTGCAATGGCACGGGCCAACAGAAATTACGTTAGAGGGCGGAAGTACGGAAACCATACCGATTAGTTTGGCCATAGACCCCTATTTTCTTGATACGCCCATGAAAGAAGTGACCTTCACTGTGCAGTCGATAAACGAAGAACGCGTGAATATGACCGTTGAATCGAACTTTATTTATCGGTAACCCATGAGTGACTTTACTTTTTCTTCGCTCAGCCCAGAGCTGATTCTGGATGCCTTGGAGTCGGTAGGTTACTACCCTAGCTCGGGGTTACTGGCACTTAATAGCTACGAAAACCGGGTTTACCAATTCTTGAACGACGGCGGGCAGCGTTACGTGGTGAAGTTTTACCGCCCTGCGCGTTGGAGCAATGCACAAATTCAAGAAGAGCACGACTTTTTAAGTGAACTACATGACGTCGACATCCCTGTGGTGCAGCCCATTCGAGAAAATGGTGTTTCCTTATTTGAGTATCAGGGCTATCGGTTTTCGGTATTTCCAAGTGTTGGCGGTAGAGCCCTCGAAAGTGACAACCTTGATCATTTAGACGAGCTTGGAAGACAGTTGGGGCGCATGCACCAAGTGGCAAAAGTAAAACAATTTCAGCAACGCCCCACTTTAATCGATAAAGCTATTCTGAAAGATATTCAAGAGACGCTTTTAGCTTGCCCCTTAATGCCCGATAGTTTGCGTACCGCTTTTGAAGCCATTTTACAGCCAGTAGTGAAGCAGTTACTGGAGATTGAGTGGGAGCGTTACGACACCATTCGACTTCATGGCGACTGCCACGTGGGAAACTTGTTGGTTCGCGACGATGGTTTAACCTTTGTCGACTTTGACGACGCAAGGCAAGGTCCTGCAATTCAAGACTTGTGGATGATGCTTAGCGGCGACCGGCAGCAACAGACTTTGCAACTGGACACTTTGGTGTCGGCTTACGAAGAATTTACATCTTTTGACGCTTCTCAATTAAGATTAATTGAACCTTTGCGCAGTTTTAGAATCATTCAATATATGGCCTGGTTAGCAAAGCGCTGGGGAGACCCTGCATTTACGTTCTCTTTTGCGTGGTTTGCCGAAGCTCGTTATTGGGAGCAGCAAATTCTCGCATTAAAAGAGCAGTTGGCGAATATGCAAGAACCGCCTCTGCGCTTGCAGCCTTAATGTGTGTGTGGGCATAATGCCTCCGATTTTTTGAAAAACTAATGGAATAAACGTTTATGAAGAAGTTTTTATTGGCCGCCGCTGCGGTACTTAGCATGTTAAGCATTCCTGCGTTTGCGATGGACTTTGAAGAAGGCGTGCATTACGAAGTCATTTCAGACGAAGCGACCAGTGAACCGGAAATCATCGACTTTTTCTCTGTTTACTGTGGTGCTTGTTATCAGTTCCAACCGTTCAGCAGACAGTTGGCGAGTGAATTCCCAGAAGCATACAAAGCTTACCAAGTAGACTTTATTGCTCCGCGCGACATGGGTGAAGTTATTGTTCGTGCTTGGGCTGTTGCGGAAATGCTAGACGTTGCAAGCGAATATAAGCAACGTATTTTCCACGAGCATTTCGTAAACCGTAATCAAAGTAATACATTTGAAGATGTGAAAGGTATCTTTGAGCAAATGGGCATTGCAGGGCCTCAGTTCGAGCAAGCTTATGGGAGCTTTGCGGCGCGTAGCTTAGGAAACCGTATGCGCAGCGCATCACGCGACTTCAATATTCGTAGCACGCCAACATTCGTTGTGAATGGTAAATACCGCATGATTCAGCAAGGTTTCCGCGATAGCACGAATTTCTTCAACGACTACATGGAACTTGCTCGCTTCTTGCTGAATAAAGACCAATAAGCGACCCCTGGAGCGCATTCAATGGAAGGATTAACGGAAGCTTGGCAGTCTTTTTACGCGAAAATTGCCGAGCACCCGAATCTTGAACTGACCTTTGGAATTTTTGTGTTACTCACTGTTGCCGCGGTGAGTAACTTCGTGGTTAAACACGCTTTAATTCGAGTTATTGTAAAAGGCTTGGATGCGCTGCAATTAGAAGAAGACAAGCGAGTAATGAAGTCGACCATCATTGCTCGTTTGGCGAATATTATACCGGCACTTGTGCTGTATTTTGGTGTTCACCGCGTTCCGCAAATGCCGGAGGTCGTGATCACCGTGGTGCATAACGTGGTTAACGCTTTTATTGTATTAACCATAGCGCTTGCGATTAACGGCTCGCTTACATTGGCGAATCTTGTTTATGAGCGTAAATACGACGCCGCCCGCAAACCTATAAAAGGTTATATCCAGGTTTTTAAAATAGCAGTGTATGTGATTGCCGCTATTTTAATGATCGCCACACTTATTGATCGCTCGCCGCTTATATTGCTTTCTGGTTTAGGCGCAATGGCAGCAGTATTGCTGCTTGTGTTCCAGGACACGTTGCTGTCACTTGTGGCAAGTATGCAAATTTCCTCGAACGACATCATTCGTGTGGGCGATTGGGTGGAAATGCCGCACTTAAGTGCCGACGGCGAAGTCATCGATATTGCATTGCATACGGTGAAGGTTCAAAACTGGGACCGCACCATTTGTTCTATTCCAACCCGACGTTTTATTACTGACGGCTTTAAGAATTGGAGAGGCATGCAAGAGTCGGGTGGGCGCCGCATTATGCGCAATATCCTGCTCGACCAGCAAAGTATTGGGTTCTTATCCGCCGATGAGAAAAAGGGTTTACAACGCTTTCGTTTGCTACATGATTATATGGCAGAAAAGCAGCAAGAAATTGATGCCTGGAACGCTGAACTGAAAGAAGCGGGCAAAGAGCCAGTAAATACTCGCCGAATTACGAATATTGGTACGTTCCGAGCTTATGTTCGTCGTTACTTGCAGAGCCACCAAGGTATTCATCAGGATATGTTGGTTATGGTGCGGCAATTAAGCCCTACTTCTGAAGGCTTGCCGTTACAGGTTTATGCTTTTACCAACACCACGGAATGGGCAAAATATGAAGGTATTCAGTCGGATATTTTCGACCATTTGCTCGCTATTCTTCCTGAGTTTGGTTTGCGCGTATTCCAAAGCCCAAGTGGACGCGACGTGCGTGAACTTGGGCAGTTGTTAGGCGAGAACGGAATTACTCGTGATCAGAACGGTACTGACTAATACGCTGGTCTTTCTTTTTCCAGCGTTCGTTTAGCCAAGCTTGAAAGTGACCTCTAAATGCTTCGTCGTTAAAGTAGTCACCGCGTAAGTCTGGTGTTACCGGAATGCGATCGATATGCACATAGATTTTCTTTAACTTACCTGAAAGCAATGGGTAAACCACCGACTCGCCCGGTTGAATGCCTGGGTATACCACCGTTACATCTAAGATCTCTTGAAATTGCTCACCCATGGCTTGCAAAGTGAAAGACGTTCCACCAGCCTTTGGCGGGAGCAAGTTTTGAAATTCACTTTGCTTGCGCTTGTGCTTTTCAGGGGTAAGTCGAGTACCCTCACAGAAGTTGATGATGGTTGTGGGAATGTCTCTAAACTTCTCACATTTTTCTCGCGTGGTTTCTATATCTTTGCCTTTTAGCTCAGGCTTTTTCGCAATTTGTTCGCGGCTGTAGCGTTTCATAAATGGCATGTCTAAAACCCAGCAGCCCAAACCAATAACCGGCACCCAGAATAACTCTTGCTTCAAGAAGAAGCGCGGCATAGGCAGCTGCTTGCGAGACAAATGCATAAGTAAAGGAATGTCGACCCAGCTTAAATGGTTGCAAAGAATCATGTACCAACCATTTCTATTGTCGGGTAAGTCGCCTTCAATAACCCATTCGGTTTTATGTGTCAGGCTGAAAAGCCCTGAAACCGAATAAGCCCAAAGTCGGAACAAACCGTTGGCAATACTACTGGTGAGCCTTTTTATAGGGGGAATAGGCAGTAGTAACTTGAATATTCCTACAACAATAATAAGCAGCCCAATAATCGCGGTTGCTAGTGCTGCCCATGTGAAATTAATAATAACTTTGATTGGCCCGGGTAAAAAACGAAGCATGCTTTCAATGCCTTAGCTAGTAAAAAACCTGCATATCATACCGCTTCTCAATTCGCCGTGCGAATTCTCTTGATCATCCACAAAATACCTCTAGAATATACTGTATAAATATACAGTTATTGGTGAGGTTTATGGCTGTAAATAGTGTTTCTCTTAACCGCCTTATGTCACGCGGAGACGTGTGGCAAGGTCGTGTTCAGCAAGGTTCGGCAGAAAATAGCGGCGGGCACAATATTGCTACGGGGGTCGGCGAGCTCGACGACAAGCTACACGGCGGGTGGCAATGGCAAAAGCTGCATGAAATACAGGTGAAACAACCTTTTTCGGGAGAGGTGGTGTTACTTAAAAATGCATTAGCATGGAGTGGCGCGCAAAAACGTCCAGTATTTTGGATTGCTCCGCCCGCTCTGCCCTGCGCTTCTGGGTTAGCTCGCTACGTAGACCCACAAAGTCAGCACATTGTACTGACGCCGCAAACCGAAGCAGACGCTTTATGGTCTGCGGAGCATATATTGCGTTCCGGCTCAGCGGGAATGGTTATTTTATGGAGCTCAAGTTTAAGCCAGCCGGCGTGCCGCAGGCTTCACCTTGCGGTGCAAAACAGTGGTGCTATTGCTTTTGTCATCAGCGACATACAACCAGAAGAGGCTAGGCCTTTCACTACACGCCTGCGCTTGTCTACCGACTGTCGTAATATCGAAGTCATAAAACGCGCACAAGGTTGGCCTGTGCAGGTAGAGCTACATAAACCTCTTCACTGGTTGCGAGCTACGGCTTAGTAGTGAACCTATGCATTGGTTGTATCTTTATTTTCCTCAGTTGCAGCTTGATCGTTTGCAAGCTCTAACACCTGCTTTAGAAAGTAGAGCTACGGTTCTATATGACCCTCAAGACCGCAAACAAGCTGTCGTTCAAAGTAATACGAAAGCGCGGGAGTGTGGCGTATACAGCGGTACTCCGTTAGCGCGAGCATGGTTGTTAGCTGAAGATATGGCAGCCTACCCATGGAAAGAGTTAGAGCAGAACCAGCAGTTACGGCAGTTAGCGACACACATCTACCAAGGCTTTTCTGATATTTATCTCGACCCGCCCGATGGCTTATGGCTGAACTTGCAGCCTATGCGTCGTGTATACCCTAACGCAGCAGCTTGGCAAAAAGCTTTACATGTTCAGCTACATCCATTTGCCGTTCATGTAAAACAAGGTGTGCATGTGTCACCTGCCGCCGCACGTTTATTAGCAAGGTTTGAAGCGTCTCATATAGATGAAATTCTGATTGAGCAGTTGCCCTGCGAGCATAAGCAAATCGAGAAATTAGTACGCTTCGGTTTACATACGTTAGAAGACTTAAAAGCTATTCCTCGAAAGGAAATAGGTAGAAAGTTGGGGCAAGACATTGTGCTTTTATTGGCACAACTGGAAGGGCACCATCGCATGCGTTTAGCACCCTACCAACCACCCCATAGTTTTTATCAGCGTATTGTTTTGCCTTCAGAAGCTGAAAGTTGGCAAGGCTTACAGTTTTCATTGAAACGCGTTTTTCGAGAATTAGAACGCTTTTTACAAGGTCGAGGTAAAGCGGCTACAAAGTTAGTTATTCATTTATATTTCAGAGAGCAGCCGAAACAAGAACTGGTCGTGAGTGCTCCACATGGCTGTGTTACTACAGATGAATTTTTGTCGTTATGTCAGTTAAAAGCAGAGCATGAAGTGTTGAAAGCGCCCGTTGTTGAATTAAGTGTTCATGCGAAGGGTTGGAAAAACCATGAAGCTGTAATGGCCGATCTATGGAATCAGCACACTTCAACGTCAGTTCCTTTGCATCAGCTTTTAAATCAGTTGCAGCTTCGTATGGGAACCGAGCGGGTTTATGCCATACAAACACAGCATTATTGGTTACCAGAACTGAGTTGGCAGAGACGGTTAGCTGGGCAGCCCATACAACCTTCGCATGATCGAGAAGAGGTTATTCGTCGCCCTGCTTGGTTATGCCTACATGCCCAGCGAATTGATATTCATGAATGGCAGCTGGGTTTAGGACCCGAGCGTATAAGAACGAGCTGGTGGCAAACGGGCGAAGAAAGTACGCGAGATTATTATCAAGCGCGCCACTTAAGTGGTCGGCTTGGCTGGGTGTTTTATTGTTACCGTCAAAGCTGCTGGTGGTTGCAAGGATGGTTTAGCTAATGAGTTATGCAGAGCTTTACTGTTTGTCCCACTACTCTTTTTTGCGGGGTGCTTCTTCGCCAGAACAACTTGTGAAGCAAGCTGAGAGCCTAGGTTATCAAGCGTTAGCCATTACTGATGAGTGTTCAGTAGCTGGCGCCGTTAAGGCTTGGCAAGCGGCCAAACATAGTTCTATTAAAGTGATCATAGGAAGTGAGTTTAGAACACAAAGCTTAGGGCGCTGGGTTTTACTCTGTCAAAACAGAGAAGGCTATGCGCAATTGAGTGCCTTCATTACAAAATGTCGTAGAGCAGCGGAAAAGGGAAGTTATCAATTTATACCTGAATGGCTACTACAAGTGCCCTTATCTTGTTGCTTATGTATTTGGCTTCCTCCCTCTGAACTAGACACTCGTGCTCATCATTTTATGCAGAAAATGTCTACAGCGTTCCAGGGTAGGTTGTGGATAGGTTATTTACGAAGTCTTGCAGAAAGCGATATTAAGCGGCACAAAGAATTAATAACCATAAGTCAGCAATATAAATGTCCTTTAGTCAGCTGTTCCGGTGCTTTGTTTCATCATTCTAGTAGTGTACCGCTTCACGAAGTTATGTCGGCTATTCGTGAAGGATGCAAAATTGATGAGTTAGGTACAAAAGCAGAGAGAAATGCAGAACGTACGTTACGAACGTTAGGTGACATTAAGTCTTTATATGCGCCTGAGTACATAAAAGAAACGTTAAATGTTGCTGATTTATGTAGCTTCGACTTGGGGAGTTTACGTTACGAGTATCCCAGTGAAGTAGTACCGCCAGATTACACTCCAGACCAATGGCTACGTAAGTTAACTTTGCAAGGAGCAAAGGATCGTTACCCTGAAGGCTTGCCTAGTAAAGTGCGAAAGCAAATTGAGTACGAATTAAAGTTGGTACGAGAACTTGGTTACGCACATTTCTTTTTAACGATTCACGACATTGTAAGCTTCGCGAGAGCCCAAGGAATTTTGCATCAAGGCCGTGGTTCGGCAGCAAACTCCTCGGTGTGTTATTGCCTAGGTATTACTGCGGTAAACCCTGCTCAGTCTGACCTATTATTCGAACGGTTTATTTCTAAAGAACGTAATGAACCACCAGATATCGACGTAGACTTTGAGCACGAGCGTCGTGAAGAAGTGATTCAATATATTTACCAGAAGTATGGTAGAGAACGGGCGGCGCTTGCCGCTACGGTGATTACTTATCGTTTGCGTAGTGCTATTCGAGATGTCGGCAAAGCTCTAGGCTTTTCAGAGGGTATGTTGGCAGAACTGCTTGCTAGGCTTGATCGTCGAGATAGCCAGGAAGGTTGGGCGCAGCAGTTAATGGCATTAGGCATTGAAAAACATCCTCGCGGCTCTATGTTAGTGAAACTTGTCTCCATGCTATTAGGTACACCTAGGCATTTATCTCAGCATGTAGGCGGCTTTATTATTTCATCAGGTCCGCTGTCCGAGTTAGTGCCGGTCGAAAATGCTTCTATGCCAGAGCGAACTGTAATTCAGTGGGACAAGGACGACTTAGAAAGTTTGTGCTTGTTAAAAGTAGATGTTTTGGCTTTAGGAATGTTAACGGCCTTACGTAAAGGGCTGTCTTCGTTACCTGAGTTTTATGGTGACTCCTATGATCTTGCTTCTATTCCACAAGAAGATAAGCAAGTTTATGGAATGCTACAAAAAGCAGACTCTATTGGTGTATTTCAAATAGAGTCGCGCGCGCAAATGAGTATGCTGCCACGTTTAAAGCCGGCAACGTTCTACGATCTTGTTATTCAAGTCGCCATTGTTCGCCCCGGACCTATTCAAGGAGACATGGTTCATCCTTATTTAAGACGTCGAGATGGGCTAGAGCCTATCGAGTATCCAAGCGATGAAGTTGCTGATGTATTAAGAAGAACGCTAGGTGTTCCCATTTTTCAAGAGCAAGTGATTAAGCTGGCTATGGTTGCTGCTGGTTTTTCAGGTGGCGAGGCTGATCAATTACGGCGAGCAATGGCAAGCTGGAAAAGTCACGGTCAACTAGAGCCTTTTCGGTATAAATTAGTTAAAGGCATGCTTGCGCGAGGTTACCCCGAGTCATTTGCTGAGCGCTTGTACGCACAAATTCTGGGTTTTGGTGAATATGGCTTTCCCGAGTCTCATGCAGCTAGTTTCGCTATTCTTGCGTATGCTTCTGCTTGGTTGAAGTATCATTACCCTGCCGCATTCTACGTAGGGCTACTCAATAGTTTGCCTATGGGTTTCTATTCTCCTTCTCAGCTTATTCAAGACGCTAAAAGGCATGGCGTTGTTATTCACCCGGTATGCATTAACCAAAGTGGTTGGGACCATGCATTACACCATGGCAGTCGCGGACCAGAAATTAGACTAGGTTTTCGACTGGTAAAAGGCGTACGGTACCAAGACATAGAATTACTGCTTGCGAGTCGTCCGAGTGCTGGGTTTTCTTGTATGCGTGAAATACAGCGTATCCAAATACAACAAGGAAGTATTGAAGCGTTAGCAAGTGCAGATGCATTTTCTGTTTTAGCGAATCATCGTTACCAAAGTCGTTGGGAGCTTACTGAGTTAGGCGAGCAATTGCCGTTGCTCGAATCTTTAGATGAAAAGGCGCAAATAAATTTACCTGCTCCGCATCCCATAGAGTCAATGAAAGAAGATTATAACTCTATGGGGTTAACCTTAGGAGCGCACCCCGTCGCATTACTCCGCCAATACTTAAAAGGCAAAGATAGTTTACCCAAACATAGAAAAGCTAATGAACTGCCTCAACTTCGGCATGGTCAAATTATTACTGCATTAGGATTAGTTACAGGAAGACAAAGACCAGGCACAAGTAAAGGAGTAACTTTCATTACTTTAGAAGACGACACTGGGAATATTAATGTGGTGCTTTGGCAAGACAGAGCTAGGGAGCAGCGGCAAGAGTGGTTACATGCACGTTTATTGTTAGTGAGAGGAATTCTAGAAATTCACGGGGATGTTATTCATGTTATCGCCGGTCGTATGCGAGACTACACCGACCGGCTTCCTGCTGCGCACATTCGTTCGCGCAACTTTCATTAATACGAGCTTCTATGTTTATTAGGAAGGCTCGTTTAAATAATCGTTTTTAAGTTCTACGTAGTTCTCTGCAGACTTCGGTAAAAATGCGAGCTCTTCTTTGGTGAGTGCTCTCGCCTTTTTCACTGGGCTGCCTACATATAAGAATCCACTCTCTAATGTTTTACCCGGCGGAACTAAAGAGCCTGCGCCTATAATCACGTCATCTTCTACGACAGCGTTGTCCATAATTACTGCAGACATGCCAACTAAGATGCGATTGCCAAGGCGACAACCGTGTAGCATTACTTGGTGACCAAGCGTAACGTCGTCACCAATAATCAATGGAAAGCCCTCTTCATTACTATTGCTAGTTCGGGTGACGTGAAGAATGCATCCGTCTTGTACATTTGTTCGGGTACCAATGCGAATATAGTTCACGTCTCCGCGCGCAGCTACCAATGGCCATATACTACTGTCGTCGCCTATCTGAATGTCACCTACAATAACTGAAGACTCGTCTATATAAACATTGTTGCCTAAGGTTGGCTTAATACCTTTGTAAGATCGGCCAGTATTCATTCCTGATCCTCTCAATAATAATGTGTGCTTATATTCTAACGCTTGGCTCTAAGCATTTATAGTGTGCTTATTTCCACCAACCTGGTGGAAAATCATCCATTCGACATTTAAATCGACAAAAACCTTAAAAAAGCCCTTGTGAATTGTAAATTGATCGATATAATGCGCCCCACTTCTTCGGGAGCAAAGCTAGAAATAGCAAGCGATTGAAGAGTTATCTGGAAAATTAAGGATTGTTAAAAGCTACTAATTAGCGGCTTTATCCAAATTTCAGATTAAAGCACCCAAAAGTAGAAGGTAACATTTACTTAACAGGTGCAAATGGTTAGCTCAAACATAGAAAAATGAAAAAAGTTTTCATCAATGAGTTGACATAAAAAAATGGGTGTGTAGAATGCGCACCTCGCTTCGAGCAGAAGCAACGTTCTTTAACAATATATCAAGCCAAGCAATCTGTGTGGGCACTTACAGGATAAGCATCGAACTATAGCC